>CAZSXP010000022.1:0-2262 GCA_964610395.1 uncultured Gammaproteobacteria bacterium | reverse complement strand
ACAAACATTTGCCTTTTAGGATCTAACCCTACCGCCTCAGTATCTAAAATTACTTCATCTGCCTTAATAAACTTCCCCACTTCTAAGAGTTCTGGAAAGGTATTGATATCTATTGCATTCATATTTCTAGTGAATATTTTTACAAAGTTTGGTTTTTTGTAGTGAATAAAAATTCGAAGTCCATCAAATTTCGGCTCAACTGAAACCTCCCCCATTTTGGCAATCATTTCAGTTGTAGAGTTAAGACGAGCTGCAAGCATTGGAACAATAGGCACACCTATTTTAGGGCTTACAGCATACAGCTTATGGCTTACGGCTTGCTCGGCAATAAAACCTATGTCTGGATGGATGTTGTATTCTTCATCGCCAACACCTAGGGCATCTAAAACAGTTTTTTCTGAGAAACCCAATCGGAGTTTTCCTACGGGAATTCTTGCAACGTATCTAACTGATAAAGGATCAAGACTTTTTAAAAGTTCTGCAAACTTTTCAATTTTCCTATCTTGTGACCCTTCTCCATTATCATCTGCAATAGCAACAAGTTTTAAGAAAACTTCGTGAACGGTTATGTTCTTAACTCGTAACCCGTCACTCGTAACCGACAAACTCTCAGCTACATTTCCCAAGTCCCCTGTTTGTTTATATATTTTAGTAACTTCTTCTAAATTTTGATCATAGGCAATTGATATAGCTCTTGCCACCATCTTTTCGGCAAGATTTAATAAAACACTTTCATAATTTGGAGCTAAAATTCCAAGAGATAAATAAACAACTTCTTTAATTTCATCCTTGGATGTCTCTTTAAAAAGTTCTTTTAAGATTGCCGTAATTTCAAGTCTTGAAGCAGTTTTCTCTAACCTCTCAAGGTACTGACTAAATTTGCTAAATAACATAGAAAGAATTATACACCGCTGCCTATCGTGTGTGTTGAAAAGAAGATGTAGGCAAATGCAACCATTCCAATAAATAATATTCCAAAAAATATACTGATAAGACCACTCCATTCTTCATGTGCACATTTATAAATTCCTTCACCCATTAAAGTCAATCCAAATAAACTAGGAAGTACTAATATCATATATATAAATTGTGGGTCTTGTGTTGTCATTTGTTAGTCATTACGTAATGTGCTGATTTTGTACTACCTTCTTTTTTAATAATATTTTTATTTTGTAAACCTTTTAAATCACGAAGAATAGTATCTTCAGACACCATTGGTATTAATTTTTTAAGTTCAATCATTGGTGCTCCACCTTGATCTGCAATATATTCCATGAGTCTCATTTGACGCTCAGAAAGTGCAATTTGTTCACCAAATTTAACTTTTAATCTAGTATCTAGGGACAACTTTCTAACTTTTTCTTTAATCTTTGACATTTCAATAGCCACAATTTGGGTAAAGTATTCAATCCATGGTGTTAAATCACGAGATGCAATATTTTGTGATTCTTTGTCTACTTTAAAAAGTGCATCATAATAACTGGCTAGATCAGAATCAAAATTTTCTTCCAGTGAAAAAAATCTTTTTGTATCAAATTCCTCTTTCATTAAAAGAAGTTGTGTAAAAGCTCTTACTGCCCTTCCATTTCCTTCAACAAAAGGATGAACTGCAACTAAAACATAATGAGCCATAGCAGCTCTTAAAATTGGGTGAATTTCTTTTGCGTCTGCGGACGTAAGCCAAGCAAAAAAATCATCAATTAAATATGGTACTTCAACAAATGGAGGGGGTTTTAATATTACTTTATCTGTTCCCTCTTCTTTAATAATTACTTGTGTTTTTCTAAAAACTCCAATCTTTTCAGGGGAAATAATTTTTTCAACTGTAGCTTTATGAATATCAAGTAAAGAATCAGAACTTAATTCACCTTTTTTGTAAACTAATTCATCAAGTAAGGTCATTACATTTCTATAATTGATTACTTCTTGGATATCTCTTGGTCTTCCATATACTTCCTGTCCTTCAAGAATCTTTTTTGTTTGTAGTAAATTTAGTTCATTCCCCTCTATGTGTGTTCCATGATGAATAGTTCTTGCGATTGCATCACTTTGAAACTGTTTTTCATAGCTTGGGACAAGAGGGGCATTTTCAATTACTTCTTTAGAAGCCTCGATAATTCCAATATTCTTTAATATTTTATTAGTAATTTGATATCGTGGGGAATACATAATATTATATTACTGCATTCTTTGCGGAAAATAAAGAAGGTTATTTTTCTTTCTCTTCAAGTGCCTCAAATACGGCTTGAGCGTGGGTTAAAA
>CAZSXP010000021.1:0-2561 GCA_964610395.1 uncultured Gammaproteobacteria bacterium | reverse complement strand
TTGTTGTAGCAGGTTTTAAGGCCAAGATAAACAATATAATAAGTATTATCACTTCAGCAACTATAAAGGCCATTATTTTGTTTTGTAACAAGAATTCCCACAGCCTTTGAAAAAAGGATATTACAGATGAAATTACACTAAATTGCAAAGTGTTACTCTTGGCTGACAAATTCCCCCCAAATTTAGTTGAAGCAAAAACTTTGTAGCTCGCTATATCAGATGTGGGCATATTTATATCAAACTCCCCTACTGCATTAGAACTTATGCCAAGTACAGGTAAAAAATAGCCTTTGCTCCCTGCAAGATATATATTAACTTCTGTATTTGGAGTTGTTTTTCCACTTAAGTAGCTCTCTCCTCCTTCGATTATTTTGTTATCAGTTAATGACAATGTTGGAGAAAGAAGAATTGGCCCAACTTCAAGAGGAATTATACTGTTATTTGGCAGGGCAGGAATACAAGTTGGCTGTGTTACTCTATTCTCCTCATCAACAGCTTGAATACAAAGCTCAGGATATATATAAGTAAAGCTATATACTGAATTAAACCTAAATAGACCTGTACTATCTGATGTTACACTCTCTGACATTCCATAACCTTTTAAATTCACCTCAGCGTTTATTGGTCCATATCCATATATAGATAAATATGACATTCCAATTGTGGCAAAATTATCAATCATATATAACTTTGATTCTTTGAGGCAAAATTATCTTTTCTGTAAAAGCTTCTAGCGTATAAGTACCTATTACAGATGAGGCTACATCAAAAACTGCCTTACCTGTCTCATCAGTTAAACTTTGCACGTCTTTGATATCTAAAACGCCATCAAGTGATCTTAGACTAACTTTATTGTCAAAGATGCCATTACCCTGATCGTCTAGTAAAAATACTGTGACGCGAATTAAGTCCCCGTTTGCCTTTGCACGAACAGGAGAAGCAAAAATATATGAATTAGAAATAGATACTGCATTTACCGTATTAAAAGTATCAGCTTTTGGAGTAGTTGATACGGCAAATCTAATATAGTAAACTAGTACTCCAAGGGTTAACAAAAAAATAACCAAAATTATTATAAGCCAAAAGTAATTTGTTCTTTTTTCCTCCATCTTTTAAATATACTCATAAAGTCGGTTTAAAACAATAATCGTTTTTGTCTAGCAGTTCTAATTTTTAACTGCTAAAAAGGTCAGACCTTGCAGTCTCACAAGGTCAGACCCTGCAACAGCGCAGGGTCTGACCTTAACAAAGCTAATTAACGTAACATTTATAAATTAAATCACGGTGGTTTTTATTCTCCGCAATTTACCGCATTTTTAATTTTCACTGTTCTCAGGCACGTTATTTTATAACCGATAATTGTTTATCTAAGTACTATGTACTCTGTACTTTGTACTGTCTGATATAGTAATATATCAGAAATCTAGTGCGGTAATTAAATTATAAGTTGTGTGAAATTAAGAGTTAGTTAGGCCTCTTGACCCCGATTAAATCGGGGTTGACAAGCCTCACAGAAGTATTAATATTAGTACAGGTCGGTATAATCTGTATAATCCGAAGCTAAATAAAAACACGCGGAAAATGTTAATTAAATTTTTACAATACTTAAAACTACGAGGGGTATCTTCCGCATCTCTAAAATACTACAAATCAGATCTTCTTAGTTTTTTAACTTGGGCAGGAACTAAGAAAATTAACCAAAATTTAATTCAGGAATATATAAATTCAATCCGTCTGGTTACTCCAATCTCAACCTTGAAAAGAAGACAGTCTACGCTTAGAAGTTATGCAAGTTTCATGGGCTTTAAGAAAATTTCAAGCACATGGCAAGAAAGTATTTTGTCCAAATTTGAGCACAGAGAGAGACTAAAGATTATACTTCATAAATTATTTTTTGTTAGACCAAATTGGTACAAAACATATCACACCTACCCAATTGCAAGTTATATTCATATCGCAATTTTAGTTTTATTTACTTCCCTCTCTGGTTATGCCTTATATGATCAAGTTTTTAGAAATGCAAATAATCCACTTGCTTTCCCAACTGCTTTAACTCGCCCAAATAGATTTCTTTCTTTTCAAGGAAGACTTACAAGCAATATCGGAAATCCAATTACGACTGCAACAAATCTTGTTTTTAAGTTATATACTGCCTCAACTGCAGGGACAGAACTTTGGTCATCAGGAACTTGTTCAATTACCCCTGATCAAGACGGCATATTTTCAACACTTCTAGGGTCTTCTTGTGGAGCAGAAATTGCAGCAACAGTATTTTCTGAGAACGCCTCAGTCTGGGTTGGAGTAACAGTTGCAGCTGACGCTGAGGCAACTCCAAGAGTTCAAATTGCAACTGTTGCATATGCCCTAAATTCTGAAACATTACAAGGATATCCTGCCGGAACAGGAACATCAACAATTCCATATATTGCTTCTACAGGAACTTTGGTTCTTGCAAATGCTTCTCCAAAAATTCAATCAACTTCAGGCACATTTGCAGTAGAAGGACTTGCAATGACCATAACCACTCCAAATACATCAAATGGTGTCATTACAATTAATCC
>CAZSXP010000020.1:0-2693 GCA_964610395.1 uncultured Gammaproteobacteria bacterium | reverse complement strand
CCTAAATGTAGCCTGCCTGTCGCCCTAATACCTGACAATACTCTTTTCTTCATATTTATATAGTTTAACAGATTTGGGTGGCAGGGGTGGGATACGAACCCACGACCGCTGGGATATGAATCCAGTGCTCTAACCAGCTGAGCTACCCTGCCATAAGGTGTATTGTACCAAAATTTGAATGCTTTGTGCTATAATTCAATTGTTCTTTGATTTATATGCGGGGTAGTGTACGGCTGCACGTGAGGCTCATAATCTTACAGATTGGGTTCAACTCCCAGCCCCGCAACAAATCTCATTTAAACATATCCACCCACTTCTGCCAGTTAAGTTTGGGTTTTACTTCTTCTTCCTCGGGAATAATTGGTGAAAGTTTTTTAACAATACTAGCCTCAGGGAGAACAAGAACTATCTCCCCAACTTTCGCTAGTCCTAGTTTATCTCGAAGCTGTTTTTCAATAAATTCTTCACTTTGGGTTATTTCTAATTGTTCTGTTAACTTTTTATTTTCCTCATTTATCTTTTCGAGTCTAATTTTTGTTTTTTCAATCACAGTATTACCCTCTTTTATTCTTCTTAAACTTTTTATTAATGACGAAGCCAAAACCATAAATATTACAACTGCAGCTACTAACCCCATAATATTGACTAATTTTTTATTCAATGTATAATATCCCTTCTAGAGCATATTATGACACAGGATACTGTTAAAAGTTTACTCCCTAAATTTATTTCAGATTTAGGCAATAAAGGTAGATCTCCAGCAACAATGCTTGCTTATAGATCTGACCTTGAGCAGCTATTGGAATACCTAACAAAAAATTCAATTGCCACCCCTAATCAAATCAAATCTAGTGATCTAGATTCATTTAGAGATGCTTTATTGTCTCAAAAATTCACACCAAAATCAGTTTCCAGAAAATTAAATGCTGTAAAAACTTTTTTCAGATGGATGGTTGAAAATAATTATGTCACGACAGACTTATCAAAAAGTGTTTCGCATCCAAAAGTTGATTCATCAATGCCTAAATTTTTAACTCCAATAGAATACAGAGCTCTTCGTGATGTAGTCAAGTCTGATTCCAGAATTTCTGCCATGATTGAGCTTATTTTACAATCTGGTCTTAGAATTTCTGAGGTTGCCAATGTAAAAATGGCTAATTTAACAGATAGTCAAATTAAAATTGAGGGTTATGCAACACAACCTGAAAGAATAACCCCTTTAAATAAACCTGCAAAAGATGCTTTAGATAAATATTTAATAGATAGGCCAAAAATAGAATCTGAATATATTTTTATCAGTAAAACAGGTAAACCAATCGCCGTTCGTAATATCAGAGCATCAGTTGATAGATTTATTCAAAAGGCAGAACTTCCAAAGTATTCAGTTAATGACTTAAGAACTACATTTATTATAGAAAACATCAAAAATGGAGTCGATTTAATTTTAATTTCTCAAGTTACTGGCCATAAAAGACTATCAACAACTGAAAGATATTTATCCCTTGCTGGAGTTAAAGAATCTGGCAAAAAACAAGCCTTAATTGAACTTTAATTTTTCTTAAGATTTGCGATTTCTTCATCTAATGATCTTACAAAGTCCTCATAAACTTTAATTTCAGAATATTTAAGTTCAGAGAGTGCATTCTCGTGTTTTACTCCCCTAAAGTGTTTATACATCTCTTTAAGTTTTGCCTTATATTCATCTCTCTTTTTTATATTTTCTTTAAGTTTTTTAATTTTGTCCATTAGATATTTTGTTTCTTTGTGGGCCCGGAAAGAGTCGAACTTTCGTCTGATTTTTATAAGAAATCCGTCCGGACCGTTGAACGACGGGCCCAATTAGTGGATTATATCAAATTTAATAGGATTAATACTATATTTATCTGTTATTGCCCTTATGGCCATCAATACATTTTCTTTTATGACTGTATTGTGTACAAATAAACCACAGGTTCCATGCCCGTACCCCTTTTGATCAAGACTAGTTCGAAAAGATTTTTTTATGTAAGGCTTAACTATACATGATCGTTTCATCTTTAATTGATCTAGCCAAAAATTAATTTCTTTTTCAATATCCATATCATTATACAAATGTAATTGAATTCTAATTTTGTCTCTTGGAACCTTCAAAGAATTTATAATCCAATACAAAGCGAATTTTACAACTGAAGGGTCGGTATTTGTAATCCCAATACTACTTCTACTCACTTTGTTTCCCTCACCTAAATATAAAAATAAACCGGCAACAAACACTTCTCTATCTGATAATGGTATCCATTTAGCAATTTGATTAATGTAGTATTCACTATTTCTTCGTAGTCTTTTAAGACTCATTGTTTTACGATATGTTTCTACAGCTCTCTTTCTCCTATCTTTCAACGCATTTTTTTGAGAATCGGTGAGGGGAACATCTTTTAACCAAAGGCTCAACGATCCTTTTGAAACTTTGATAATTTTTCGAATATCAGAATAGCTTTTACCTTGTTTTCGTAATTTAGTAACCTCACGTTTTAATAATAACTTTGTCATATAATCGAACCTTAGAATAATTATCACACAAAAACAACCCGAGTACAATATTGAGGTTTAGAGTTTTGCTCTGCGGGTTATTTCTGCTTCTACAAGTCTTGCATCTCTTCCATTTTTAAGCCTACTCATCTCTTTAATTATTTCTGCTGTTCTTTCGTTTTTCG
>CAZSXP010000019.1:0-3097 GCA_964610395.1 uncultured Gammaproteobacteria bacterium | reverse complement strand
CACCAATTTACAGGAGATTTCTTTTTATAAGCCAAGCCTTTCTCAAAAAGCTTAATAAAAATCCACTGTGTCCATTTGTAAAATTCTGGGCTACTTGTATCTATTTCTTTATCCCAGTCATACGAAAGTCCTGAAGCTATTAACTGCTTTTTAAAAATCTCTATATTCTTGTGAGTTTCTTTATCTGGATGTTTACCAGTTTTAATTGCAAAGTTTTCAGCAGGAAGACCAAAAGCATCCCAGCCCATAGGGTGCAAAATATCATAACCCTTCATTCTAAAGTATCTACTTAAAATATCTGTTCCTACATAACCTTCCAAATGCCCCACATGCATTGAAGCCCCTGAGGGGTATGGGAACATATCCAAAACATATCTTAATTTTTTCTTTTTGATTGAAGTTTTGTAAATTCCCTCTTTCTCCCACACCTCCTGCCACTTCTTTTCAACCTTTTTGTGGTCGTATGTTGTCATGTTTGTATTTTAGTCTAATTTTATCTAAACTGAAAGTATGTTATATATTCTTGCTCTAATTATTATTTTATATACTGCCTCGCATATCCTATTCAAGAAAAATGAAGTATATCTAGGAGTTCGTAAATATATAGATATTGCAACTATTATAGTAACTTCAATTTTAGTAATAACTTGGGTAGAAGTTTTTGATTATTCTTTTTTAATTATAATTTATTTCTTTTTGTCACTAATTTTAATTTCATATCTTTTTTACAGAATTAGAAAACTTGAAGCAAAAAAACTAAAGGCTGAAGAAGTAATCAAGGAACTTAAAGTGGAAGAAAAAGTCCTAGAAAACGAAATAGAATCTCTACAAAAATGAAATGGCTATTTTTAGTTTTTAGTTTTTTGTTTTTAGTTCCTGTTTCCTATGCTCAAGAAAGAATCGAATCTCCCAACTATCGTATTGTCTTTCCCAACTTAAATTCAGGTGCAGGTGTTCCAACATCAACTAATTACAACTTAAATACCACTATTGGCCAAACAGGTCCAGGTGAATATTCTTCTACAGGCTACAGAGTCAAAGCAGGATTCCAATATATAAATTCTATAATTCCATTTTCATTTTCAATTAGTGATATACAAAAGAATTTTGGTACTCTAACTCCTGATACCCCATCAACAACTACCTCTACTATTATAGTTTCAGCCGGTGGTGCAGGTGGTTATTCAATTAAAGCCCATGAGGATCATCCCTTAAGAACTTTTGACACAGTAAACACTATAATAGACACTCTTTGTGATACAACTTGTAGTGAAACAACGGCTGCTTCTTGGACGTCTTCAATAAAATATGGATTTGGATTTAATATGAGTGGTAATGATGTTCCTGCAGATTTTGTTGGTGCAACTTATTACAGACAATTTGCAGATAGAAACACTGCAGAATCTGATGCTACAATAATGAGCTCGGCCAATGTTGGTACAAGTAGAACTGCTACAATTACTTATAAAGTAAATGTCAGTAGTGTTCAGCCAGCAGGAACATACCAAAACATAATTAGATTTACGGCAATACCATCATACTAAAATGAATCTTTCAATTAGTCCACCTATATTCGAAGCTGTAGTCCAGCCTGGTAAAACCGTCAAGCAAACTTATGCAATATCAAGCGATGTTGACAATATTAAATTAACTCCCGACATCGTCTACTTTCTGCCAGACGGCAATAATGGCAACATCAGTTTGACAGACAGCAAAGTCCCAGATTGGATTTTCTTTGACCAAAAATCATCAGTACTTACAATTTCCCCCCCAGAAAATGCAGAGGAAGTTGACCATTTTATGACTTTAGTTTTTACCTCAGAAAGTCCTGTTGATTTAACCAACCAAAATTCAACTAGTATTTCATCTCAAATTGGGTCAAATATATTATTAACCATTTCAAAAGATGGCAACCCTAAAAAGTCAGCAGAAATTATTGAGTTTTCAGCTCCCCGCGTGGTTGACTCTTTCTTAAATCCTATAGCATATAACTTAACTCTAGCTAACAACGGCAATAGCTTTTGGAAGCCAATAGGTAAAATTGTAACTAAAAACGAAACTCTTAACCTTGCTCCCCAAAATATAATTTCAGGGTCTTCAAGAAAAATTTCTTGTATAGAAAATGAAAATTTAATAAACTGCAAACTGCAGAATAAATTTGTAATCGGCAAAATTACATCAAAATTAGAATTTTTGCTTGATAATGACCCTAAAATTTACAAGGCAGAAACAGTAACCTACAGCTTCCCATTTATATTAATACTTGCATTTATTATACTAGGTATTATATTTAGATTATGGCGAAAAAAGTAATAATTGTTTTGGCTTTAATTTTGGTTTTTAGTAAAATAGGAAAAATACATTCTGCAAATTTTACCTCAGCCTCTGCAACACTTTCAAATTCTAGGTTTTCATATAAAGCAGGTGTAGCCTCAGGTACAACTGCCACATCAACCGTAACAATTGACTCATCTGGAAACGCTGATAATGATACAAACCACCTATTTCCAAAGGATAATGTTTGTTTTGCAGGAACACTTGAGACAGGATGTTTAGGAGATGTAAATTACAATGTAGCTAACATTGCCAGCACTACTATATTTAATACAGCAACTGCCTTAACAACAACTCTTGAAGCCACAGCTTTTGCCGTAGCCACTCAATCAGGAAGCTTAGCTTTAGCTTTTACTACAGTTAATGTGGTTCCAATTGGAGGAGATATTTTAATTACAATCCCTGCAGTTAATACAACAGGTAGAACAAATGATGGCATACCAGATACAGCAGCCACAGTTGCTGCCAATGGTTTTGATATTGGAACCATTGCAACAGGTGATATAGCAGTTACAGGATGTACAGATGGTAACTGGACTGTTGCCTCAGTTACTGCAGGAACAGCATCAACAGACCATACAATTTTAATAACTAGAGCCACCACAACCTGCGCAGCCAGTACTGCAATAACTGTCACAATTGATGCCAGTCCAGGACTTATTAATCCTGCCCCAATTACCACACATACACAAGGTCAAGCAGATTCATATCAAATAAATATTAAGTCAAGAGATACAACTGATGCCACTTTAGATAATTCTGA
>CAZSXP010000018.1:0-3670 GCA_964610395.1 uncultured Gammaproteobacteria bacterium | reverse complement strand
AAGATGCATAGTTTAAAGGACAAGAAAAAACGGCATTAAAATCATGTTCCTAGTCACTACTTGGACGATTAACTGTTATATTAAATTTTTGTGGCCCAGCGTTGGCGTGAGACTTCTATTACTTTTTGTCTGTTTTGGTTTTTAGATATTGGAAGAGGTAGAGTATTGGCTACAAACGGTCTTGAGGTTTGTCCATCAATCATCATTTTCATCGCAATTTGATATTTAGAAAGATTAACCAGATCGTTCTGAGAAAAAACTTCTGCAAACTCTTTATGTAGTATTTCAGAATCAGACGCTCCTAATGCGAAGCAGGTGACTGTTCCTGCATTACCTAGGATTGCTTTTTGTACCTCTTCTGGTATTTGCGCCATATATTGATTAGCAAGAGTTACAGAAAGTCTATATTTTCTGGCTTCAGATAATATCTTAATAAATGAAGTTGTGGCAAAATTTTGAAATTCATCTACATAAAGATAAAAATCTCGTCTTTTTTCTTCGTCAATATTAACTCGACGCATTGCAACCAACTGAAGTTTAGTAATTAGCATCGCGCCAAGTAGGGCTGAGTTATCTTCTCCTAATCTTCCTTGGGAAAGGTTAGCAAGAATTATTTTTCCGTCATTCATTGCATCATCTAACTCAATTGTAGATTTAGCATTACCTATGACACGTCTTATCATTGGGGAAGTGACAAACTGCCCAACTTTATTTTGAATTGGAGCAACTGCTTCTTTTTGCAAATTTGGTGGCATTTTGTCAAACTCATCTCTCCAGAAATTAACAAGCGCTTTGTCTTTTAATTTTTCAACGATTCTTGCCCTATATCCTTGATTTGAAATTAAAGAAAGTACATCAGCCAACGTTGACCCTGGAATTTCAGCTAATGTTAAAAATGCATTACGAAGTATATATTCCATTCTAGCAGACCAAACATTTGCCCAGACTTTAGTAAAAATTGCCATTAGACCAGAAACAACAAGTTCTGCCTCCTCTTTATTTCTAACCTCAAGTGGGTTAATAGTAACTGGGTACTCAGAATCAGCAGGATTAAAATAAATTACATCATTAATTCTTCTCTTTGGCACATAATCCAGTAATGTTTCACAAGCATCTCCGTGGGGATCAATGTAGCAAATTCCTCTATCCTTTTTCATATCGTCAACCCCCATATTTTCAAGCATGGTAGATTTACCAGTTCCTGTTTTTCCTATTACCCAAAGATGTCTTCTTCTGTCTACATCTTTAATTCCAAAAATCGTATCTCTGTTTTTAAATATTGTTTTGCCAAAAAAATTTATATGTTGTTTGTCTTCGTCTGTTGCTGTAATTGCATTAGGAAGATTCTCTGGCGGTTCGGAAAGCACGGAAGTACCCCAAGCAATTGTTGCAGTTTTTATTTTATCTGATGGTAAATGCCAAAGAGTTGCAATTTCGATTATGTTTAATATGTCATTTCCAACAACTTTTCTTTCTAGTAAATCAGTAATTATTTTTGATTTACCAAATACACCAACCTTTTTTGGGGTAAAGCCATTTCCTTCCGATCTGGCATATACTCCAAACGAAGAAACAAGTTCATTTAGGGTTTTCTTTGTTGTAGAAGCAACCCTAATTGAGGTCTTAAACCCTGGGTAAGAAATTTTCTCAACTATTATTGCTTTGTCCGATCTTGGAGAATAAGTTCCATCTTCGTTTTTAGATCCATGATCTGAATATGAAGCTCCTTTTTCCTGCCATGAAGAACTAGTTGCTTCAAGTGCAATTTGTACCATAGCCACTTCATTATTTTCAGATTTTGATAAAACTGAAAGGACAGAGGCCATTGGATCGATGTCTGTAAATTTATCATATGTTGCGATTGGGTAATATGAACCACTTTTCAGTTTTAAATTTTTTAACTCAAGTGTTAGATTTTCCAGTGGATCATTAATTTTTTGCATAATGACAAGTGGGTAATTACTTTGAAGTTGAGTTTGTACAAATTGAATCAAATCAAGATCTGCAGTAATCAAAAATAAAATTTGTTGATTGATAGTTACTATTTCAAGAGAAAAAGCTTCAGGTTTTTTACCAAATATTTTTTGAAAAGAAGAGACAGTGCTTATTGAAGTAAGCGTTGAAAGAAAAGTTTTTGCAGCCTCAGGAGTGACCTCAGTATTGCGAGGAAGTTTTAAAGAAATTGTAACTAACTTGGACATGAATATATTATACTATGATAATATAAAAAGTGATGAGAATTGGCAGATTAAATATAGATCAAAAGAGATTTTTATCAGATTTCTTGAATGGATTATCAATAGCTTGGTTTTCAGCTGGAGTTATTGCCCCGCTATTTACAGGTTTTGATAATATGCTAAAATTAATTTTACAAGTTGTTAGCTCTGTAGCAATAAGTGCTAGTCTTATTTTTATAGGAGTGAAAAATTTAAAAAATAAATAACATGGATGTATCTACAACATATTTTATTGGTATAATATTGACAAGTATTATGGCACTTGCAATATATAAGTTATTTGTCGAAGATAAAAAACAAAAATGATTATTAAGGAATACATATTACCAATAGTTGCATTTTTAACTTCAATGTATGTTCTTTATGTTGTATCTAAAGATTTTTTTGTAGTTAGCAAGAAATAATTGGAGTAGAACTTCTGGGCGATGCAGTGAAGTAAACGAGTTTGCATCTACGAAGTAGAAAAACTTACACAACTCTGCCTTTTGTCTTACGACAGAGTTGTGTTTTGTGATCGTTTCTATTGTAAGCCAAATGTTATAGCTGGGTTTATATTTAGAAACAATCCTGCGAGGATTAACACAACTACGAGCCATGACCACAGACAAACTTTCAAAAACTGATTGTCAGAATAGCCACTCGCCTTTGTTGTTTTCAGCCCGTCGCTCCACTCTTTAAATTGCGGAACAACTTTTGATGCAAATATCAGACCTGCGCTGAAAACGAACAGCAACTTGAAAATGTGCGATATTATCATAACAACCTCCTCATTTGGTTTATGATTTAGCTGATTATATCACAAGTGTGTCGTTTGAATCCTATTTGTGTTAAAATTCAAAAGTTCATGGGTGATTGGCTCAGTATACTAGGGTCGTTGGTTCAGCGGTAGAACGCATTCCTGATAAGAATGAAGTGGATGGTTCGACTCCATCACGACCCACAAAGTATTGCTTGACCAATCTAGTAATTTACAATATAATACACACCAGAGTTCGGAATACTTAATGAAAAAAACTAATAAATCTTTAAACCAAAGCGCAATTTTGCGTGGGTGTAGATAAATAAAACGTTTTTAGACTTTTGAATTATCCGACTCTAATAAAGAGCCGGTTTTTCGTTTTACAACAAGTAAAATGATCCGCCAGCTAACGCAATTTAAGCCGTGAACGAATAGTTCTGAAAAGGCGAAAATTAAGTTGCGGCTGGATTTGACATATTAAAACAGCAAACTGGGCCCGCAGTTTACCTGGCTTGAACACCTCATTTGCAATGAGGAGGCAGAGGGTTCGACTCCCTCCGGGTCCACAGAATTAATGGCTAATGATTAAAGGCTAAAAATTAAATTAACCCTTAACCATTGATCGTTAAAGATTGGTTAGTACTTTAACAACTGAAGGATAATAGTTATCACACAAAAATGTGTGGTAACAAAA
>CAZSXP010000017.1:0-4967 GCA_964610395.1 uncultured Gammaproteobacteria bacterium | reverse complement strand
GTTTATGAGCTGATTCTGTTTTGTTTTGAATTGAACGACCTACAAAAACAACTTTTCTATTTACCCTCCTTGCTACATTTATCATTTGTTGAAACCTACCAATTGAAGATGACATTGCACTCATAAATAGTGCTTTCTTCGCATTGTTAGCAATCTTTATCATATTTTCTTCAATCTCTGTTCCACTTTTTGTAAATCCTGGTTCGTTTACTCCCAAGCAGTCAGAAATAACACACAGAACCTTATCACCTTCGGCAAGTTTTTTGGCTCTTTCTATGTCAAATGGCATTCCATCAACAGACTCTTGATCAATTTTATGTTCTGGAACATGCATAATTTTTCCCTCAGGTGTTTCAATGGCAAAACCTACTGTATCAGGAACTGAATGAGCGACTCTAAATGGAGAGATTTTAAATGATCCAATTTGAAATGTATCTTTAGTTGGATCAAATGTATTTATTTTGAAATCAGTAATTCCATTATCTCTAAATTTTTCTTCCAAAAACTCAGTGACTAGTGGAGCACACCAAATTGGTGCATTAACTTCGCGAAGTAAAAAAGGGAGAGCTCCTATATGATCTTCATGACCCTGTGATAATACAATTGCTTTTAATTTATGCTTATTTTTAACAACATATGAAAAATCAGGGATTACAAGGTCTACTCCAGGCATTTCAAGGTCAGGAAATCCAACACCACAATCAAGAATGATCATTTCATCTTGATATTCATAGACATTTAAATTTTCAGTGACTCCTGTAGTACCCGAAAGGGCTATAAATCGAAGCATATTATTATTTAGATTGTATCATTTCTTTGAGTATAATAAAGTCTTGTTTTTCTGCTTCTAAAACTTTCCCATTTCTTAGGGACGCTGCTGGGTGATACATAGGGATAATTATAAAATCCCCAACTGTAAATTTTTTACCATGAACATCACTTATGAAAACATCAGGTAAAAACTTTGCCATTGAAAATCTACCGAGCGTTATTATTATTTTTGGTTTTAAGATATCAATAATTTTATCTAAATATTTTCCATAACTTTCTATTTCATTGGGTAATGGATCTCTATTTTCAGGAGGTCTGTGATGAACAATGTTTGTAATGAAAACCTTTTTTCTTTCAAGCCCTGCCAAATCTAATAATTTATCCAGTAATTTTCCAGACTGACCAACAAATGGTAAACCAATTAGATTTTCCTTGGCTCCCGGAGCCTCCCCGCATATTAAAATGTCAGCTTCTGTATTACCTGCACCAAATACTAATTTTGTATCATCGGTCCTTAACGGCAAGTTATTGTCTAATTCCATCGTATCTTTTAATCTATGCAGAGCTTGATACTTATTCATAAAGATACTTTCTATGTACTGGATACTTAATTCCATTGTTTGACAGCCACCTATAAATTGAGGAGGAGTGTACCTCCAAAATATCGGCAATTTGCACAGCATTCATATGCTTATCAACATACAACTCTTGAAGAATATCTTTCATTGATTTACCTAGAACTTTTTGTAACTTTCTTATTATTTCATTCTTTCCTGAATTTAAATACTTGTACAGTTTTACAAACTCCAAATAATTTTTGTATTTTCTCTCTAAAAATATCTCTTTCGATGACAGATTACCATAAACCCAATTTGCAACTTTTATAGCGTTATTTGAATAATATTCAAGTAAATAAGTTATAGATTTATAACCATTTGGAGTAATTTTGTCTTTCTCCCGGACCTTTCGCAATATTCCAACGTTTTTATAAATTAAATTAGATAGTTCTTCGAGAAATATTCTATTTCCTGATACAAAACCTAAATCAACTTCGTTTCTATTATTTCGCTTAACTATCCACCCATCTCCATCCAAAAATCCTCTAACAAAATGGCTTACGAATCTTTTTGGAATATTGGGCAAACTCATTCTTTTAGACTTTTTTTCGATCAGACCTTTATTAAATGCTCCATTTATTAATATTTGATTGCTCATTCTTAGTCTCACTGAATGAGGCCTCTCAATAATTGGGTAAGTACTATTCATTACTGCTTTGATTTTTAAAAGTAACTTTTTATCTCGTTTTTGTATATCCCAAGCTAGAGAAGTTTTATAAATATTTCCATCTGAATAAGAAAATCCTAAAACATATGCCATCTGTGAATTCCATTTATCAAAAAACTTTTCGTTTACTGAATATTTTAATCTATTTCTACTAAAAGATGGAGTACTCATTAATTAATTCTATCACTTCGGCTTTTGTTTTGTATACTAAAAACTTACTCCTTTAATTTGTGAAGCTCTGAATAATTACTCATGAATAAATTCTACCATTTTAGTTTTTGTATCATACACGGCAAAGTTAATTCCATTTTCAAGTGCACCGGGTCGGACGATTTTAACACCATTTACAATTCTCTCGTCTTGAGAATGTCTATGTCCGCAAAACACTATATCGCAATCACGATACCACGTTTCGGAAGCATTAAAGGAATGAATCAATCCTATCTTTTTACCGTCGAGGATAAATCTACCTTTTGAAAATTTAACGGAATTCTTAAAATCTTTCTTTAGACTCTCATCTTCTAGTATATCAATATCTGCATTTCCTAAAACTGTATATATTAGAACCTCAGAATTCTGAAATTTATCCTGAACCGCCTTTCTATCCCAGTCTCCTGTGTGAATTACAGCCTTTGCATCAATTGTTTTTACAAAACCCATGACATGTTTTAAATTTGCAATATTTCCATGTGAATCACCTATGATTAAAATTTTCACTTTAAACTGTCGTATAAATGATGAGTGTATGAAAGAATAGCCAACCCCAAAACAAGAGAGATCAAATAACTAACAAGGGGGTCGTTTGGGTGGATATAAAGATCCATTAATCCCCATGCACCCCTCCAGAACAAAACAACTCCTAAAGCAATCATCAAAGTTTTAGTAATCCTTTTAATAATTCTCATTTTTTGTCAACACCACGAATAAAATAGAGGTAAATTGTAATTACAGTTAATACTCCAGCAGTTATATAAATTCCAGTTTCTAATGTCATATTTTTTTACCTCTTAAATCAAAATATGCCCAAAGTGCAAAGGCACAAGTAACTACTAGTCCTAGGGCAAAAACATAGATTATCTTTTCAGTTGTTATCATGTTTTATATCTCTTTTTATATTCTACAGCAACATGTAAACATAGTGAAGATGCTAGGCACCCAAGTACCAACGGTAATAATCCTGTCAGAGTAATATCTTTAGTTAAAAATGGGGAAGCTATTCCACCAGCAGCCCAAGTTATAGCCAAACCGGTTAAAAAGTCCGCAAATACTTTTGATTGAGCTATTTTATATTTGTTTTTCATTAAAGTGGTAAAAATTCTCTAACATTTGTGATTGTAACATGGAAAGTTGTTCCTTTTCCTTCAACAATTGCTCTTGCAACTTTTCTAACAACCCCTCCAATTGTTCTCTCCATTGTACGAATTCCTGCATCATATCCAAAAGGACGAACTAAGTTTGCCCAAACTTCATCATCAATTTGCAATACTTCTGGTGTAAGGCCTGCATCTTTTAAGGCTTTTGGAAATACATATTTTTTTCCAATAGTTATTTTTTCTAAATCAGTATAACTTGGCATCATAATAGGTTCTATTCTGTCCATTACTGCCGTTGATATATTTGTCGTGTTATTTGCTGTTGCTATAAAAATACATTCGGATAAATCAAATGGATAATCTATGTAATGATCGCTAAAGGCATGATTTTGTCCAGGATCTAAAAGTTCAACTAAAACACCCATGATGGAAGCTCGACCTAAATCAGTTACCCTATCAATTTCATCAAGAAGTATTACAGAATTTTTAAATTGAGTATCTCTTATTGCCTTAATAATTTTCCCAGGTTCTGCTTCAGGATGCATTTTAGATTGTCCACGCAGGTCCAATGGGTCCCCCATACCTCCAAATGGTATACGGGCTATTTTTCGTCCTAAGGCCTCTGCAATTGAATAGGCAATTGTTGTTTTACCTGTACCAACAAGTCCAACAAAACATAATATTGGAGCTCTATAAATATCTTCTGATTCTCCTTTTTCTTTTTTAAGCTTCATCACTGATAGATATTCTAAAACTCTTGATTTAATATCTTCTAAACCAAAATGCCTTTCATCTAAGATTTTCTTTGCATTAACTAAATCCAAATTATCTTCTGACTTCTGAGTCCAAGGTAGATTTGTAATCCAATCAATATATTTATTCATCCTGTCATATTCTGGTAAAAAGGTAGGTGAATTAGTAAGTTTTTGAAGTTGAGAAAGTCTAATTTGAACTGTTTTTTTTAAATCATCAGGAATTGTAGATCTTGTAATTCTATCAACTAATATAGTTATTTCTCCAAAGGCAGTATCTGGCATATAAAAATTATAACACTTATCTATCTACATTTGTTCCAGTTTGGAAATATCTTGAAGTAGGAAAATGTGGGCCACTTGATCTTCCTTCAGACTGTGGTCTATCTGCGTTTCCTCTTGTGTCTCTATTATTAAATCCACCTGTTCTTGGTCCTCTGGACGAAAATCTACCACGATTAAAAGAGGGTTTTGGTCTTCTGTCCTCTTTTGGTTTATCTGTTGATGGATCCATTCTCATGGAAAGGTTTACTCTTCCCATTTCATCAACTTCTTTAACGCGAACGCTAACTTTTTGTCCAATTTTAACTACGTCATTAGCGTCGGCAACATACCCTTCGGCCATATCTGAAACGTGAACCATTCCATCTTTTCCAGGTAAAATATTTACAAATGCCCCAAATGGCATAATTCTAACAACTTCACCTTCATAAATTTCTCCTGCCATTACTTCTTTACCAAGACCTTCTACATATTCAATAGCTTTTTCAATTCCTGCTTTTTCAATTCCTGAAATTGAAACGCTTCCATCATCTTCAACATCAATATGTGTTCCAGTATCTGCCAT
>CAZSXP010000016.1:0-5988 GCA_964610395.1 uncultured Gammaproteobacteria bacterium | reverse complement strand
CATTTTTTTTGATTATACTACCCTCATGCCAGTAACTAAAACAGCCAAAAGAGCATTGAGAAGTTCTAAAAGAAAAGAATCTGTCAACAAAATTAGAATATCTAAATTGGAGATATCAATTAAGAGTGCTAAAAAGACTAAGCTTAAGAAAAATATTGAAAAGGCTATTTCTTTAGTTGATAGAGCAGCAAAAAAAAAGACAATTCACAAGAATAAGGCTGGTAGGATTAAATCACAACTTGCTAAATTGATGCCAGCAAAACTCACTAAATAATGCTATATTGGGTGTATGCCCATCAACAAACCAAAACATATAAATTTACTCCCTAGTGATAATTTGCAAAGTACTACTCTGGGTAGAATATTGAAATGGGCTTTATCTTCTTTTAGAATCATGGTTATAATCACAGAACTTGTGGTTATGTCTGCTTTTCTATCAAGATTTTGGCTTGATTCAAGAAATTCTGATTTAAATGAAGAAATTAATATAAACAAAGCTCAAGTATTAGCTTATGCAGAGGTAGAAAAAGAATTTAGGCTCTATCAAAAGAAATTAAGTGTAGCTAAAGATTTTTATTCTGAAAGCAAAAGGAGCGAGTTGGTTAAAAAAATTTCTGATTTAATGCCTTCTGATTTAATTTTATCTTCAATACAAGAAAGTGAAGGCGGAATCCAAATAAAAGCGCTTTCTTATTCAGAAAGATCAATTGTTCAATTCCTTATTAATCTTAATAGTTTAAAAGAAATTACTGATGTAAATTTATCACAAGTTGCATCAAGTATTGAAAATAGTTCTATAACAACTTTTACAATCTCGGCGAAAGGAGAAAATTAATATGGCACAAGGATGGAGAAAAGATTATTTAAGGTACAAGGGCTTTTTCTTGGATATATTAGCCATATATAATTCAAGACCAAACTTAAAAGCTTATCTTGAACTTATTTTGTCTTTAGGAACAATTGTTATTTTTTCAATTTACGCTATCAAACCAACAGTTTTAACAATAGTAGAGTTAAACAACGAAATAAAAAGTAAGGAAAATACAGTTTTGCTGTTAACTCAAAAAATTAGTAATTTAAAAATCGCAAGTAATCTATTACAAAAAGAGTCGCAGAATCTAGAAATAATTGATGATGCAGTTCCAACAGGTGCTAATGTTGAACAACTAGTAAAACAAATTGAAAAAATCGCTCTCGATAATTCTGTCGCAATACGAAATTTCTCATCAGCAAATATATTTTTAAAAGGTAACTCAGACAAAAAGGTTGAAAGTGAATTACCTGTTAGTTTTTCTATAACTGGTAATTATCAAAATCTATTTCAATTTTTACAAACTATTGAAAACTTAAGAAGACCTTTTAGAATTGATTCTTTTGTTTTTAATTCAAATATTACTGCAGATAATGAAAAGTTTATTGTTTTAACAATCTCAGGCAATGTACCATATGAATATGAAGAAAAATAAATTACCAAGTTTAATTATTCTAATGATACTAACTGTATTAACAATTGCATTTTGGATTTTGTTTACAATATATAGATCATATACATTAGGAGTACCTGTTACGGTTTCAGATGAAATTACTAAACCACTTACCCCTAAATTAGATGTTGACACAATAGAACTGATGAAAAATAAACTATGAAATTACCAACTATTTTAGGAGTACTAATATTACTTGCTGGTGTTATTACAGGAGTTTTTCTCATCAATTCAAAACAAATATTTAAACTTAGTGCAGATATAGATGCAACACCTAAAAATGTCAGGTTGACAAATATTACAGATTCAAGTTTTACTGTTACTTGGACAACTGACATTGAAAGTAATGGCTTTATTAAATGGGGCAAGGGAGAATTTTCATTAAGCAAGGTTGCGCTGGAGGAAGGAACTGACAAAAGCTTTGTTCACTCAGTAAATGTCATGGGGGCTGATTCTAATTCTAATGTTTTATTTAAAATTAGTTTCAATGGAAAAGATTATGACAATGAAGGAATACCTTGGCAAACAAAAACACTTTCTGTAAAAAGTTCATCGGGTACTAGCTTAATTGCATCAGGAACAATCTTAAAATCTGATGCATCAACTCCTGCAAAAGCGTTGGTTTATCTAACAATAAACGGGTCAGTTCTTTCAACTCTAACCTCTGATGAGGGAAATTATATTATTCCAATATCAACATATATTAATAATATTACAGACAACACAACTATTGAAATTTCAGTACAAGGAGGTTTGTTGGGTTCTTCTCAATCTGTAATTTATCCACAAACAATCAAATCGGTTCCTACAATGATATTGGGTAGAACCTATGATTTTAGATCACTTCCACAAACTGATGATTCTTCACTTCCTGAAAGCAGTCTAACAGTACCGGAATCAGTTGAAATTTCATCACGTTTTGAAATTACAAAAACAAATGAACCCAAAACTACAGAGAATATTCAAATTAATTCTATCGACGAAGGTGAAATAATAACCACCATTAATCCTGAGTTTTTTGGAACTGCTCCTAAAAATTCTGAGTTAGAAATTGTTGTTGAATCAGAGATGCAAACAGATACATTAAAAACTACATCTACTGGAAAATGGAGCTGGAGTCCTCCTAATAATCTTGAACCAGGAGAACATAAATTAACAGTTAAATGGAGGGACACCACTGGTGTTTTACGAACAGTAACTAGATCTTTTATAGTTTCAGCTTCAGAAGGTCCAGCTTTTGAATCAACACCATCGGCTTCGCTCAGTCCAAGCCCATCAACTAGTCCAACTAGTACACCAGTTAGTAGCCCATCAGCTACAGCTACATCTTCTACAACTGCTCCACCCACGCCAGAGACTGGTAGCTTGACACCTACCATGGGTCTGTTCATAATGGGTATAGGAGTATTAATGTCATCTATTTTTATTTGGAAAAAAGCATATGCCTAAAGACGATACACAACCTATTCTAGAAGTGGAAACTAATTTACCACCAATGATTCATGATCAAACACCCCCTACTGCTGGTTCTGCTGCTCCAAATGATGATTTAATAATGCCGGCAATTGTTACAACAACTACCCAGAAAAAAAAGTTTGCAGGTGGAAAAATAATTGCAACTATCTTGGGTTTATTTTTATTAGTTGGTGGAATTGGAGCAGGAGTATACCTCGTCGGCCAAAATCAAGACATCCGCGAAAAAGCAGGGTCTTGTGCCGCCAATCCTTGTGGGCCTGGACTTAGATGCGATGGTAACGGCGGATGTATTCCGAGAGACACACCTGAGGGGGAGGAAGGAAATGTTGAGTCAGTCGATCCCCCAAAGGACCCTTGGAAAGAAGAAGATGGTGGCGTACCAACTATCCCCAGCAACCAGACAAGTTGTACCAGTGATGGTGGGTTTTGGTGTGCAGGTTGTGGTGGGTTTTGTTTAGACGGTTCATATCAAAACGGAGGGTGTATACAAGCTCAACTTGACAGGTGTGGAGAAACCGCACAAATTGCTTCAGGCGTAGGCAGTTTGTATGGATCAGAGATTTGGTTATGTAAAGTCCAACCACCTAATGGAGCTTCTTGTGATGGAAACCATGGAGGTGTTTTGAGAAATGATTTAAATAAAGATAGTTGTTTTTGCGGAGTTTTGCAAGTTGATACACCAACTGGATTTACAAGTTACAAAAACAATTGTGGATGTGGTGGAAATGATGAAGAACCCGCTACAGTATCATCTGTGGATACACCAACTGCTCCTCCATCTATTACTGCCCAGTGTCAGAATATCAAAGCATATTCACCTACTTGGGCACTTTTAACCAATGCTCAACTTTCTGTACTAACAACTGGTTCACAAGTTAATTTTTGTGTGGCAGGCGTTGCGAGCGCAGAAACTTTTGATAGAGCAAGACTTACTATAAACGGAGTATTGCAGGCTGAAACAACAACAATAAGACCATCATCTACTGACTTTTGTCAACTTTATACAATTCCAGCGGGAACAACAACATTTAATGTAACAGCTCAAATACATCATCTGACATTAGGGTGGAAGTAATTATATAAGCGAAGCTTGAAATTAAAATTATGAAAAATAAATATACAGTAATTGGAATAATATTAGTAACAATATTACTTGCAGGTATTGCAATTTTTACCGCACTTAGACTTTACCAAACCAGAGACGTTGCAGTTGCTCCAAACGTTCCATCAAGTAAACCAAAAGCTCAAGAAGCTCCAAATACATGTAGTCTATCTTTTACATTGACAGTTGCAACTTCCACCTCAACTGCAACAGCAACCGCCACTTCCACAAGCACATCAAGTTCAAGTCCTACTGCTACACCAACCGCAACACCAACACCAAATCCACAATGCAATAATAGTTGTACATCAAATAGTAACTGTCCATCTGGTTTAATGTGTTATATTGCAAGTGGTGCCACTTCCGGAAACTGTAGAAACACACAGTGTCTATCTGAAACTGATTGTACCTGTGCTGTAGCTACAACTTCGGCAACTGTTACCCCAACACAACCATCATTACCAGTTGTTGGAACATCATGGCCAACACTGTTGGGAACTGGGTTTGGAATACTTGTAATTCTTGGAAGTTTACTTCTAGCCTTCTAGCGCCAGCTACTTAGCCAGTAATAACTATTATCAATCCAGATTGGAATTCGAAGGCCAATCCAATGAGGGTAGAAATAAATAAACATGATAGTAGTAAGTAGTAAGTAGTAAGTAATAAGCTTGGGGAAACGGCGAAGAATAAAGCCTGACGCAATTGCTAAAAATGAAATTGATGGTAGATAGTGATACAGAAACATTATTCTGGGTGAAGCAATCCAAGGTAAGAAAAATATTAAATAACAAAAAACAATAAAGCCAAGTCTTTTGAATTTTTCTTTGTAAGCAATTACTGCTGATAAAATTACTGAAAATAATCCAAACCAAAAAACAATAGGATTCCCAAAAGCATAAATTCTTGCAACTTGATTATTAACTTCTTGTCCATCATATAGATATATAGGTCTTAAAAGTAATGGCCATGACCACGCGGGTGAAGTGTAAGGATGTTCTGCAACCAAATTAGTATGATACCACCACATTTGTTTTTGAGTGTCTACAAAATTAGTCCAAGTATGGCCTGTTCTAAACATTACTCCGTAACTTGCTATGTAAACTATTATTGGAATAATTAGAAATGATAAATATGATATTTTTATCTTCTTGTGAAACACAAAATGAGATATAAAAATAATAGGAAATGTATAAATCCCCGACCATTTTGAAGCAATTGCCAAACCAAAAAACAAAGCTGACCAAAAATTTTTGTCTTTGACAAACAAATAAATAGAAAGCAAAGAAAAGAATAAAACATAAGAATCATTCATTCCCATTCTACTTAAAACAAGAGGTAAACCATCAAGACTAAATACAGCTGCTGATAAAATTCCAACTAGTTTATCTTTAAAAATTTCTTTAGCCAAAAGATATATTAATAATACTGATAAAGTACCAAGAATTGCTTGGGGTATTCTCCAGCCAAATGAATTTTCGCCAAAAATTTTCATTCCTAGAGCCATGCCAAGTTTTGATATTGGAGGATGTGTCCATTCATAGGCAAATCCTTCAGGATTTGGGTTCCAAAATTCCCAAGCTTTTGGATCGTTATGAAGAACCAATTTTGCAGTAAAAGCATGATATATCTCATCAAAATACATCTCTTTGGGGTTTCCTAATGCATAAACTCTAGTTCCCAAACTAAATAATAAAATTATTATTAATAAAATATGTGTTTTTTTGTTTGTAATATCTTTTGTGTTGAATTTTATACTTTGAGTTACATTATTTAATTTTAGATTAAACTTTTTGAAAATTGTCGTTATGAACAACAGTAACAAACCTAAGTTTGTTGCTATAAATAATTTAATTAAAACTGGATTAAATATTTCTTTATAATTATTCGTTATCCATTGATATGCATAGGCCAAATTAGCGAGATAGG
>CAZSXP010000015.1:0-8253 GCA_964610395.1 uncultured Gammaproteobacteria bacterium | reverse complement strand
GGTTATTTTTCTTTCTCTTCAAGTGCCTCAAATACGGCTTGAGCGTGGGTTAAAATTTTATGAGGTGGTTCGTTTGTTGTTGTTGCTATTTCTTCCGGGTTAAAATTTGGTGGTGGTAGAGGATTACTTTTTTGCTTTTTCACTTTAATTCTCTTGAAATATTTGTGCCCTTCTGGATTTTGTCCAACATAAACATATGTTCGTGTTTCTGTCATATTTTAATTATATTTATACTCTTAGAACTTATTTTTGGCAAGTTGTGTTCGTCTGCTGAAGTTATTATTACTTGATGATTATTTATAGTTTCCATTACTATTTCTCTGTGTATATGATCCAACTCTGAAAATATATCGTCAAGTAGTAAAAGTGGTTTTACTTCTGTCATTTGTTCAATATATGCAAGCTCTGCAAGCTTTAAATACAAAATTTCCATCCGTTGCTGGCCACGTGACCCAAAACTTGCTAAATTACGATTGTCTTTTAAGAATAAAAAATCGTCTCTGTGTGGTCCAACTAGAGTAGTGGCTGAGGACACTTCTTCATTTTTATATTGTTCAAGTCTCCCTTCACTAATGATAGATGAATCGTATTGTAAATGGCATTTATCTAAACTATTAATATAATCTATTAACTCTTGTCGTTTATCTGTTATATAATTCCCATTTTTAATTAATAATTGATTCCAAAAGCCAAGTCCACTTCGAGGTGCCCCTTCGTCCCTTATATGCATTAAGAGTCTGTTTCTTTGCCTTACCCCCTTTTCATATGATCCTAAAGCCCTTCTATATTCTCTGTCTATTTGAGAGAGCACTGTATCAAGGAAGTTTCTACGTAAACTTGGTCCATCTGTTACAAGTTCCAAATCTTGTGGAGCAAACAAAACTGTTTTAATATTGCCTGTAAAATCAATTAATCTTTTTGGGACTCCATTTACTAGAAGTCTTTTCTTTGGCCAGTCAGGGACATCTCTAGTAATAACTACTTCGAGTCCATCTGTAGTTATTCTTGCAATTTGTTCTTCATATTTTATACATTCTTCCTCTTTTCTTGCTTTAAAGCTTTTGCCCATTGAGAGAAAAATAATAGCTTCCAAAATATTTGTTTTTCCAGCAGCATTTTCTGCATTTATTACATTTATCCCCTCTGAAAATTCTATTTCTTTTTTATCAAAATTTCTAAAATTTGAGATTTTCAATCTGTGAATCATATAAAACTTAAGATACTTCTTCCAATACCCAATGTAAAGAGAGTAGAAGGAATGTTAGCAATTATTATCAAGAAATATTTTAAGGAAAAGTTATTAAGTAAAATTCTTGCAGTTAGAGCTGAAAAAACAGGGCCGCCAATTACTCCGATAACAAAAGTGGCTAATATTTTCCCATGATGAATATATTTTTTTAAAAAAGTCTTTTCCTTTGCTTGTTCTTGTTTTTCTATGTCTTTAGCGAAGGTAAAAAATTTTTCGTGAGAAAAAATAAAAAGAAATAAGCAAGCAAAAAATATACCAAATAAGTAGATTTGTAAAAAAGAAATTATAAAATTAGGATTAGATAATGCATGAACTAAATTAATTTTTGACAATACAAAATAACTTCCTAAAATAAAAACTGCAATTAGATGTATTTTGTGTAATTTCAAATTTGGCATAATTTACACACATATGTTCCTCTACCACCTATAAAGAACTTCTCTATTCTATTTTTCTTGCAATTTGTGCACATTTGCCCCGTGTGACTATATACTAATGTGTGTTTTTGATATTCTCCTTCACCACCATCTGGGGTAACAAATGCAAGTTCTGATGCTCCACCATATTTAAGACCTGCTTTTAAAACGGTTATTATTGCGTCAAATAGAAGTTTGGATTCTTTGTCACTTAGCGAATTAGAAGTACGTTTTGGGCTTATTCTAGACAACCATAACGCGTCATTGGCATAGATATTCCCTATTCCACCTATTTTTGTCTGGTCCATTAATAAAACTTTGACATTTCGTTTACTAGACGAAATGATGCGGCTGAATATTTCTAAAGTTAAATCTTTCAATGGCTCTGGCGCAAAATTATTAACTAATAATTCTTCACTCTTAATTATCTTGACCCATCCAAACTGTCTTACGTCGCTATAATATAGTTCTCCATTGTCTAAATGGAATATAACATGAGTATGTTTGCCATCTAATCCACCAATTACTTTTTTAGATAAATTATTTAATTTAAGTTTTGATCCGCGGTAGATAAGTTGCCCTGTCATTTTGACATGAATCATTATTGAATAATTATTATAAAGATCAATTGAAAGTTGCTTTGCAAATCTTCTTATTCCGATTATTTTCTGTCCAATTATATGCTTTGGGTCTAAATTATATTTCTTATTTCTTATTTCTAATTTTTTAATTCTCGCGCCGAGAATATATTTTTCAAGTTGCATTCTAATTGTCTCAACTTCAGGAAGTTCTGGCATTTACAAATTGTAGCATTTTTAATTTAAAGCATTCTTTACTAAATTTCTTAGCATTATTTATTAAAATTTCTCGATCCCATTTGATTGACTCAATTTTATTTATAGCTTCTTTTAATGATTTCTCTGATATTTCATTTATAAACACCCCAGTTTTACCTTCGATTACTGACTCTTTAAAACCACCACCATTGAATGCAATAACTGGCGTTCCAGCTGCTTGTGCTTCAACAACAGTCATTCCAAAATCTTCTTCACGAGCTAAAGCAATAAATCCTTTGGCTTTAGCATATGTTTTATAAAGTTCTTCATCAGTTAGTTTTCCTAAAAGTTTAATATTGATATTATTCGTATCAAATCTTTTTCCCTCTCCGGCTATATATAATTTTTTGTTTAGCTTCGTCAGAAGCTTGATTGCTTCATTAATACCCTTTGCACCAACCTGACGAGACGCAATAAAATAAAAATCTTCTTTTTTAATGTTTTTTGTTAATAATTCTATTTTTTCTGTATCTATTGGGGGGTAAATTACAGTTGAATCTTTTTTATAAAACTTCATAATCCTTTTTTTGACATTCTCGGAATTTGCTATCCAATTATTAATCTTTTGTGCAGTATTAAAATCATAAATTCTCATGAAATGACCAACTATGGCTGCATATATTTTTACAGGCCAATATTTAGTAAATCCAACAGACATCTCATATCCATAAAGCCATCTAGGTGGAGTGTGACAATATGCAATTACTTTTGTATTTTTACCCACCTTAAAACCTCGTGTTATATACCAACTACATGAAGTTATAACTAAATCGTAATCAGAAAAATCAAAAGAACCCCAAATGACAGGTGCTAAAAATCTTAATGGACTATATAATCTCCAAATTTTAAGTAGTGGTGCTAACCAGCTTTCAATAATTTTAATATTTTTGAATTCCTTGTCAGCAGTAGAGTTTTTTACTCTAAAGGCTGTATAAATAGGTGCAGATGGATACATTTCAGAAAGTGTTTTTAAAACTCTTTCCGCTCCCCCAAATTCTTTTATATAATCATGTACTAATGCAATTTTCATACAAATAAACTCCCTTGTTTTTCTTTTTCTAATCTTTCTCCTAATGTTTTTATTCTAGCAGTTAAAGTTTTAAAACCATATTGTTCAAATAATTTTAATACATTTTCTGAAACAAGATTCCAATCATTAGAACTCTCTATATCAATTTTAATTGGTACATCACAAACTATAGTTGCCAGTTTATATGACAAATATGCAGACTTTTTATTTTTTATTAATTTATCTTTTAACTTATCTGGTAAAGAATTTCTGTGTTCATATATATTATCTAAGGTCGTATACTTGGTTAAAAGATTAGTTGCTGTTTTAGGACCAATTCCGCTAATTCCAAAATAATTATCAGAAGGATCACCCACTAGTGCTTTATAGTCAGGTATCTGATTTGGCATGACTCCCATTCTTTCAAGTGTCTCTTTTTCAGTAAATATTTTGCCATTTGATAGTCCTCCAATTGGCATAAATAATTTAATATTCTTTTCATCGTTTACTAACTGAAGTATGTCTCTATCCCCCGTAACTATTATTGTTTCTAAGTACTCTGTACTATGTACTTTGTACTGGGACGCGATCGTCCCGATTACATCATCGGCTTCGAAGCCGGACTTAGAATAAACAGGAATATTTACAGAAGTTAAAAACTCTCTTGCCATTTTAAATTGTGGAATTAATTCCGATGGAGTTTCTGGCCTTTGAGATTGATAAGTTGGAAGTAAATCCTGTCTAAAAGTTCTCTCTTTTTCATCAAAACAAAAAATAATATGTGTGGGTTTTAAGTTCTCTACAATATTAATTAGCATCGAGACAAGGCCATACAACGCATTTATTTGTACCCCATCTTTTAAAGTAAGTGGTGGAATTGCAAAAAATGCCCGATACATAATCGCATTCCCATCAAAAATTACTAGTTTCTTTTGCATGTAGTCTATTTTAGACTAAAGCTATGAAGAAAGAAAAAGTAATTAAATATTTATTAATTTTTGCTTCAATTTTAATTAGCGGAGTTATTATTTATTTTAGAAATGACTTAATTAAACTTCAGGGATATGGAATTTTTGGAATATTTATAATTAGTATTTTAGGTAATGCCACGGTTATAATCCCAGCACCAGTTATTATTTCTGCATTCATTGGAGGATCAATCTACAACCCAATTCTTGTTGGGCTTGTAGTAGCCTTAGGAGCCACAATTGGTGAACTAACTGGTTTTATGGCAGGAGTTGGTGGTCAAGTAGCCATAACAAACCACAAACATTTTAAAAAGGTTGAGGGGTGGATGATGAAATCAGGATTTTTAACTATTTTTGTACTTGCTACAATTCCAAATCCCCTCTTTGATTTGGCTGGGATTTTTTCAGGGGCAACAAATTATCCAATTAAAAAATTTCTTTTGGCAACATTTTTAGGTAAATCTGTGAAGTTTTTAACTGTTGCTTTATTAGGAAACAGTTTTTTCTAACATCAAACTTTTTTCTCCATTTTGTTTTTTACCAACTAATTTTTCAAATTCTTCTTTATCAATAGTTTCAGTTTTAAGTAGTGCTTTTGCAACTTCATCTAATTTTTTCTTATTTTTCTTAATTAATGCTAAGGCTTTAATTAAACCTGTTTCCATAATCTTTCTTACTTCATTGTCAATTTTTTCTTGAGTTACAGGAGATATCGCATTTTCTTGGTAGAATTCAGTTTGTCCAAATTCTCCAACAGCTGAATCTGGTCCATAGTTAACAGGCCCCATTGCACTCATTCCCCATTCAACAACCATAGCTTTTGCAATTCTTGTTGCATTTGCGATATCACTTGAAGCCCCTGAGGTCATTTCATTAAATATAAACTGTTCTGCTGCTCTACCTCCAAGCATGGCTGTAATCTGATCCAAAAGTCTTGTTTTAGTGTCATGAGTTCTATCAGCAGCTGGTGGAATTAATGTGTGTCCCAAGCTCATACCACGAGCCACAATTGATATTCTATGAACGGGATCCATTCCTTTTGTATAATGAGTAACAATTGCATGTCCTGCCTCATGGTAGGCAGTAATTTTTTTATCTTCCATACTTTGTAGTCTTTTTTTAGCAGGTCCAAGTTTTACTTTTGTTGCTGCTTCTTCAACATCCAACATATCTATTTCTTCTTTTTCACTTCTACCTGCCTGAATTGCAGCTTCATTTAACATATTTTCAAGGTCTGCACCTGAAAATCCTACAGTTCTTTCTGCAATTTTTTCCCAATTAATCTTTTTGCCAAATTTTTTACCCTTAGCGTGGATTTTCATAATTTCTCCCCTACCTTCTTTATCAGGCATATCTAAAGTTACTCGTCTATCAAATCTTCCCGGACGAAGAAGGGCAGGATCTAATAAATCTCCTCTGTTGGTTGCTGCAAGAACCATTACAGATTCATTTGGTGTAAAACCATCCATTTCAACTAAAATTTGATTTAATGTCTGTTCTCTTTCATCATGTCCTCCAACCATACCTGACCTCCCTCGTTGTCTTCCAATAGCGTCAATCTCATCTATAAAAATAATAGATGGAGCTTGCGCTTTTGCCTGTGCAAAAAGGTCACGAACACGAGATGCTCCAATTCCCACAAGCATTTCCATGAACTCAGATCCTGCCATTGAAAAAAACGGAACATTAGCTTCGCCGGCGACAGCCTTTGCAAGTAAAGTTTTTCCAACGCCCGAAGGACCAAATAAAAGTACACCTTTTGGAGTTCTGGCTCCAATCTTTTTGAATTTTTCAGGATTTTTAAGAAAATCTACTACTTCTATAAGTTCTTTTTTGGCTTCATCAACTCCTGCAACGTCTGAAAACTTTGTATCTTGTTTGCCTTTAGCAAAAATTTTTGCTTTGCTTTTTCCAAATGAGAAAATATCTTGTGCCCCTCTTGTTTGAGATTTCATTATGTAAAAAAACAATGCTCCAAAAATAATGATGGGTAAGACAATACTAAAAATTTCTGACATTGCCTTTATTAAGGTTTGATCTACAATTGCAAAATTTAATTTAGTAGGATCAATATCCGCTTTTTCTAAAAGATCTGTAAAACTTTCGCCTTCTTCTTTGACTGCTGTTTTAACTCCCCCCTCTTTATAAGTCAAAAGGATATTATCTTTTTCAATAGCTACTTTTTCTATTTTTTTATCTTTAATATCATTTAAAGCTTGAGAAAGATCAACTTTAGAATCAAGGGGTTCTCCAATACCTAAAAGTGAAAATATTGGTGGAACAAAGAAAAGAACAAGTAAAATTCCAAAAACAATTGTCCAGATATTTACTTTAAATTTAACTGTTACTTGTTTCTTAACAGGTTTTTTCTCTTTACTGGGTTTCATGCTTGGAGCATTATATCAGTTATCGTACTTTTGTTCCATTTTCCACCTTTTCTTGAAGATTAAATAGAATTGGAGCTACTTCTTCACTTTCTGAAGGAACTGCCATTATCATCATAACCTCTGAAAATTCTTTGTCAGGTCCAATTGTTTTTGGTTTAAGATTTACTACAAACGGGAATTGTTTACCAATTAAATCTTTTGGTTTGTAATGTTTCATGATTCCTGAAAATGCAGTCTTTTCTCCCATCTCGGAACCAAGATCAACCTTGATTCTCATTACCCAGTGACTCCATTCAGGAACATCAGCGGTCACAACAGTACCTATTCTAATGTCTACTTTACTAAAATCTTCAAAATTTATTTCGTTAGCCATAATTCTTATTTATTATTTCTTAATTTTTAATTAACTAGTCCCATTTTTTCTTTAACTTCCAAAATAGTTTCACTTGCAATTTTACGAGCTTTTTCTGCACCACTTTTAATTACTTCATCAACATAAGTTGTTTTGTGTTCTAGTTCTTGTCTTTTCGTTTGAATTGGCTTAAGTTCTTTATAAATCGCATCGGCAAGTTCTGCTTTCAAATCTCCATATCTTATCCCGTCATGGGTATAGCTTAAAGCATATTGCTTATAGCGATCTTTACCTTGAAAAAGTTCTACAAATTTTAATAAATTGGCAACTCCTCCTGTTGTTGGAACTGTCTCTCCTTTTCCTGAATCAGTTGGGGCTCCTGCAAGTCTTTTTTGAATAGTTTTCAAATCATCTGTTAAATTTATATAACTTCCTTCAACTGATTTACTCATTTTTCCAACGCCTGCAAGAGATGGAATATATTCCCCACTTGTTGCAAACCTAACTGGTTCTGGGAATTTTGTACCATATATATCATTCATTTTTCTGGCAATCTCGCGTGCCACTTCTAGATGTGGTTCTTGGTCAATCCCAACAGGAACAAGACTGGCATTATATATTAAGATGTCTGCTGCCATTAAAACAGGATAGTTAAGAAGTGCAACAGTAGAAGCATTTGGGTATTGTTTAATTTTATCTTTATATGTTGGTAAATGTTGCATCCTAGCAAGACTTACTACTGTTGAAAATAAATAAAAAAGTTCTGTGTGCTCAGGAACATGTGATTGTATAAAGATCGTAGACTTTCCTGGATCTAGGCCAATAGCTAAATAATCTAAGACAACTTCACGAGTTTTGTTTTTCAATTCATCTTTATCATAAGGGGTAGTCAATGCGTGAAGGTCGGCAACCATATATAAAGTTTCAAGGTCTGCTCTATCTTGTAATTCAAGCATGCCTTTCACTGCCCCCAAGTAGTTTCCTAAATGTAGCCTGCCTGTCGCCCTAATACCTGACAATACTCTTTTCTTCATAT
>CAZSXP010000014.1:0-9467 GCA_964610395.1 uncultured Gammaproteobacteria bacterium | reverse complement strand
TTGAAGAAAGTCCAGGGTTTGAAATTGGGCTAGGTGGAAGTCCTAAATTTTTATATGTGTTAAAAGGTGAATTTAATTCTTTGTCTATTGAATAAACAGGCTCCCACTCACCTTTTATGTATTGTAAAGTTGCATCAACTTGAAGTGGCCAGTCATTTTTAATTCTTTTATACAGAATTCCAGCAACTATTGGTTTTTCACTATCTGCAAATGTCTCACGTTCCAACATTGAGGCCATAATAACTTGTTTATATGTAACATCACTTATTTTTTTATTAAAAGTTGACGTCAATTTATTGACGATTTGTGTAGCTGTTGCTGTTTTTGGGAAAAGATATGTGTCTGGAAACAAATACCCTTCTTTGTCTTTTGCTAAAGTCAAAAACTCCTTTGTAAATTCTTCATCTTTAGCTAAAGTTGTTGTGAATTTTGTAGCTATTTCTTCTCTTCTTAGACCTTCTGGAATTGTTACCCAAATTTCAGATGGACCTTTTTTAAGTTTGTCTAAGATTTGTGAAAGCGTGAAGCTCGAGGCGAGTTGAAATTCTCCTGCCTGTATTTTATTTTGTGAGTTTGTAACTTGGACGTAAAATTTAAAGACAATTGCATTTTTAATAAGTCCTGCTTTTTCTAAATTTTTTCCAATAATAGAAACAGATGAACCTTTGGGAATAATGAAGTCTATCGACTTGTCATCATTAGAAACAGGCAAAAACGCCTGTCTGATGTAAAAAATCAAAGATATCAATACCAAAAGAAATAAGAGAGATATTATTAAAAATTTAGATTTCATTTAGAAGTGCTCTTCTGTAGCTTTTTGTTTTTGAATTTCTAATATAAATTCTGCCACACTTACAAGTTACCATATCTCCATACTTATGATTTTTCTTTTTAGCAATATCAAGAGGTGTGCCACAACCAACACATTTTCCCTGTGACATAAGCCAAGCTTGGATTGGTGCTATTACATTTTTAAACATGATCTATGTATGATTGTAGCATAATAGATGCTGCAAATGCATCTTCCATTTCTTTTCTTTTTTTCTTACTCATATGTGATTGGATAGACATTTGCTGAGCATCGTGACTGGATAATGTTTCATCAAAAGTATTAGCCTTAAAAATTTTTGCAAATTTTTTTGATTCTTCTCCCATCTCACCTTCTGAAATCCCTACTATTATCTTTTCTATTTTTTGTTTTTCAATGATTCTTTGGATATGAGCAATCATCTTTTCAGTATCTTTGTAACGAATAACTTGATATGGTTCAGCAAGTTTGCCATTAGAAACTGCAAGTCCAATTTTCCTTCGTCCATAATCTATTCCTAGAAGTTTCATTCCACTATGATACCACACGTGCTCTAACTATTAATCTTTTTGGATTTCTAGGATCTCCAGGAGGTACACAAGTAATTAGAGTGATAAATGAATCAGTTGAGTTTTGTTCCAAAATTTGTATATCTGTAGGGTAAATTTCAAAAAGTTCTTCGACTTTAAATTCATATGAAACACCATCGTAATCTATAAAAATGTCGTCACCTTCTTTTAATGTGGGTAGTGTTGAAAATATAGCCATGTAATTTTTAGGGTTATAAAAAATAGGCAATATTGAGTGCCCAAAAATAACTGCGTTTCCATTATTTCCTGGGAGAGCAGTACCTGAATATTGAACTAGACTTTTTGTTAAATCTTCACCTCCAATTGAAACAACAGCATTATGAATATTAAGTTTTGGAATAGAAATTGTATAAAAAGAAACTTTAGAATCATTAGGTTTTTTATTTTTTGATGTTTCAGGAAACCAAGATGATGCTTTTGTATAATCTGTTTTATCTAAAACTAATGGTGACAATAGAGTTGTATATGCTCTTGCATCTGTCAATTGATATTCAATAATTGGCCAAACAGATGAAAGGAGAATTGTAATTCCTGAAATACCAGACACAATTGCCATTAGTTTAATTATTTTTCTTTTATTCATCTTTCTGCAGAAAATTCAACTGTTATATTTTTGGGGACATGAGGTAATGTTCCAAGTTTGCCTGGAAGATATGGTTTTAATCTAAACTCAGCCCTTGCAAATCCAGCCATATTAGATAGATAATCTTCAGCCAATTCTGGGTACTTACCTGCAATTTTTTTGGCAACTTCATTTGGATCGATACTTGGAAGTAAGTTGGCAATTAATCTAACATCAAAATCATTATTATCATTAGCTATAAATTCATAAGCAAGCTGATCATCTTTTAGTACGAATCCAGATGGTACTTTATCGTTTAATTTCTCTTTTGAAATACTAGCAAGATCACTTTTTAGCACATTTAATCCAGAAACATTAAGTGTCAACGATAATTTAATTGAACTTGCCTCATCTCCCACTTTGTTACTAAAATCTTCACTTGTCGTATCAGTTGTCAATGATGATTCAACTAAATAATCTTCAAAGGATATCATCTCATTTAATTTTAACTTTGCATTATCCATTAATTCTTTTGTCAAATCGTCCAACAGCGACTCTCTATCTTCTTGACTAACAGCAGATATTTGCCTACTTGAACCACCAGAGAAACTATCAGTTGATGTACCATCAAATTCTGCTTTAGGATAATTACCAACTTTAAAGACCTCATCTTTTGCTAAATTGTATTCTGAACCAATAGTACCCGCTTCTACATCTACTGTTGTTGTTCCAGGAGTACTAGGTGACAAAGCTCCTGAAATTGAAGAGGACTTAACTGTTATAAATTTAAGATCAGTTGAAGAAACAAGAATACTTCCAGCAGGTAAATTTATAGGGAAAGTTGTACCATTTTGCAATTTTACAGATCCCTTAGCTTTTTCACCTACCATTTTTATACCTGTTGTTGTTTTTGTTTTTTCACCACTAACGCTAACATCAATATTTTTTCCTTTTATATCTTTATCCAAATTAAGAGAAATATTTTCCTCAAGTTTTTTGGGTAAAACATAAATTGTGACAATAGCTTTCGGTAAAAACCACCAAAGAATAAAACTTATGACTAAAGCTACTAGTATTAAACTACCTCCTAATATTAATGGTTTACTACCAAGTGAAAAATGTAATTTAGGTAATTTCAAATTTGGTTTTTTGAAATTAAATTTAGGGCCTGTAACAAATCCTAAATCTTCAGCTGTTACATCCTTTGGTTCTTCAATATTTGATATTTCTTCTATAGGTAGTTCTTCTACTTTTGTTTCTGCTACTACTCCAATGACATCTCCAATTTCAGAACCTCCTGCCAAAGCCACTGCTAATATTTTTTTACTAGGATCAAATATTTCAATTCTGGGTGGATGAACAAACTTAGAATTGCCTATTTTATTCCAATCTGTATCATTTAAATTGTTTTTTATTTCATTTAGCTCCTGTTCTTTCTGATTAAACAAGATGATTCTTGATGGAAAATTTTCCGAACCTTCATTTAAACGACTTAATCCTTCCATCATGTCATCCTCAACAGAAACACTACGAAGAACACTAGTTGTAGCAACTAATTTTCCTGTATCAAAAATAGATATATCTAAATTTTCATCACTAATCCCAACAACTATTCCTGACAATGTTGTTCCTTCATCTTGTTTAATATAGTGAGAAATAGCTTCTGATAAAACCACAAAACCTGATGGAACAAGTGATAGGTCTTGGCAAATTTTTTTTAATTTAACTAGATACTCTTCTTTAATATTTCCACCTTCAATCCATGTGTTAGGTACTCCAAACACAGTTTTTGTAGGATCTGGCGCATCATCAGGAAAATTTTGTGTGCAAGCTGAAAGAGAAATATCAACTGCTTCAGTTAAATCATCTTCCCATCTAGTTGCAGGTGAAGTGTTTACAATCTCAACCTTACCATCTGTAATTTGCCATATTGCAGAACTTATCCATTCAGGCTCAATTAATAAAGCCCAAAAATTCTCCTTTATAATTTTAGGTTTTTGAAGAAAGTCCAACATATATTCGTATTATTCCACTACCAATTTTCTCTTGCTTAATCATTCTAACATCTCCAACAAGTTTTGTGCTAGTGACGTGTGGCCCACCACAAATCTCGTGGCTAAATTCGCCAATCTTATATACTTTCACTCTTTCTCCATACTTTTCTGCAAAGAAGTGTAGAGCCCCTTTTTTAATAGCTTCTTCAGGGGTTGTTTCTATAAAAGTAATTGGTAAGTCTTCTTCTATTTTTTTATTAATCAAATTAAATACTTTATCTATTTGTTCATCGGTTAATTTTTCAGGATACGAAAAATCAAATCTTAATCTTTCTGCTGTAATATGGCTTCCTTTTTGGCTAACAGCATCTCCCAAGACTTTCCTTAATGCAGCATGTAATAAATGCGTAGCAGTATGAAGTTTTGTGGTTTCTTGACTATGGTCTTCAAGACCACCCCTAAACATTCCTTTAGATGTAGACCTTGAAGCTTCTTTATGTTTTTCAAATTCTTTTCTAAATTCTTTTAAATCAACCTCTTGACCTTTATCCTTAAAAAGTTCAACCGTAAGCTCAAGTGGAAAACCATATGATTGATATAAATCAAAAGCTATTTTACCTGTAATTTTTTCAATTTTTTTAATTTCTTTAAGTCCTTTGTCTAAACTTACTTTAAATTTATTTAATTCTTCAACAATAATCTTATTATTGGTTATTTTATTTACTTTATCTAATTTAATTGCCATACGGCGTATTAATCGTCTTAGAACATACCCATGCATTTTGTTTGAAGGGACAACACCAGCATTAATTAAAGATTCTGAAGCTCTTAAGTGATCTGCAATAATTCTAAAATCTTTTTCGTTTCCCTTATACTTTTTATCTGTGATTGTTTCAATTTTCTCAATTGTTGGCCAATATATATCAGTTTTAAATACATCTGGATCATTATTTAAGGCAGCAGTAATTCTTTCAAGTCCTCCACCAAAATCTACATTTTTTTGTGGTAGTTCTTCAAGTATTCTGTCAGCATTCTTTTTGTACTGTATAAAAACTGAGTTTCCAATTTCTAAAAACTTTCCATCAAAATCAAAAAATATCTCTGAATCTGGACCACCGATTTCAGCAATTGGCATTTCGTCTGGTGTCCCACTTCTACTCCACCAATTTTTCTCAACGCCAAAGAAAGAAATATGGTTTTCTTGGACCCCCAAACTTTTCCATATGTCATACGATTCTAAATCTTTCGGAACACTATCGTTTCCTTCAAATACAGTAATATATAACTTTTGCTTTGGAAGCTTAAGTTCCTTGGTCAAAAATTCCCAAATCCAAGGAAGTTGTTCTTCTTTAAAATAATCTCCCAAACTCCAATTACCAAGCATTTCAAAATACGTTGTATGACAATTATCTCCAACTTCATCAATATCTTGAAGTCTAATAGAAGGTTGTGAATCAACAAGTCTTGTTCCTAATTCATGTTTTTGTCCCATTAAATATGGAACCAAGGGTTGCATTCCACTGGATGTAAAAAGAGTTGTTGGATCATTTTCTAAAACAAGAGGTGCAGGAGGAATAATTACATGTCCCCTTTTTTCAAAAAACTTTAAATATTTTTCCCTAACTTGATTTGATGTAATCATTATTCTTGTCCGTGAGTTGCTACAGATTTATCTCTTTTAAACATTTCTGCAATCCCAGTTAATTTATCAGGTCTAATTAAACCACCCCCCAAAACTGCATCTTCTAAAATTGAATTTAATCTTTTTACAGATTTCCGAAGATCTAAAATGATAAAAACAACTTGAATACCAACAATTACTAAAAGAATTGTTAGTGAAACTACGACTACAACTAATAATCTTTGTACGCTATCCATATAATTATTCTACATTAATTTCAACTTTTTTCTCAGTTATTTTACCTGATCTTGAAATTGCTTTAAATAATAAACTCGATGTATCTTTTGTAATTTCTACTTCTGTTTGAAATTTTCCCTCTTGATCAAGAAGAATGGGCTGATTATTAACTGTTAAAATTACATCTGTTGTAGTTTTACCAGTAATTTTTACTTTGTTTTCAAGAACTATTTCATTATTTTTTGGATTATAAATTTCAAGCTTTGGAGGTTTAATAAATTTTATATATTCAAATCCTAAATAACCTAAAACTAGTAGTGTTAATAATGAAATACCAGTTATAAAAGTTAATTTAGGTGACCAATAAAATTTTGATTCTATATCAGGTTTAGGATTTATATAAAGTTTTTTAGGTAGATAATCTCTTCTTAATATTGCATTTGCAGTCTCTGCTGGAACATCTAAAAAAACAGCTATATTTTTAATAAACCCTGAAACAACTGGATAATCAGGTAATTTATCCCACAAATTATTTTCAATTAAATCAATAAATTCTTTTTTGATCTTTGTTTCCTTTTCAAGATTTGAAAGAGATAATTTTTTCTTGAGACGAGCTTCTTTTAAAATTTCACCTACAGTAACCATACTATTTTGAGAATTGACTTAAAAAATCATCTGCATTTTTGATTAGAACCTCACGTGGCTTTGAAGAACCATCAGATGGGGCAATAACTCCAGCATCTTGCAATTGATCAACAACTCTTGCAGCTCTGGCATATCCAATTGATAGACGTCTTTGAAGAAGTGACGCAGAAGCTCTATCATATTGACAAACTATTTTGACTGCTTCTGAAAAAAGATCGTCTGTATCACCCATAACACCCGGAACTGGAGGTTTACCTGATTTGGTCATTGTTGTAATCTCACTAGTATATTGAACAGGAACACCTTGATTTTTGACAAAATTAACCAACTTTTTAATTTCTGCCTCGTTAATAAAAGCTCCTTGAATTCTGGCTGGTTTTGCCTGATCTGGAGGAAGATATAACATATCTCCCATTCCAAGAAGTTTTTCTGCTCCTTGAATATCCATAATAACTCTTGAATCAATTTGGGAGGAAACAGCAAAAGCAACTCTAGTCGGAATATTTGCTTTAATTAAACCTGTTATAACATTCACTGATGGTCTTTGTGTAGCAAGAACCATGTGTATTCCAACAGCACGACTCATTTGGGCGATTCTTGTAATTGCATCTTCAACTTCGACAGGAGACAAAAGCATTACGTCAGCTAATTCGTCAATTAATAAAATTATAAATGGAAGGGCTTGAAAGCCACTCATTTCATTATATGAATCAATATTTTTAGCTCCTGCTTGGGCAAACAATTCATACCTTCTATCCATTTCGCGAGTGAGCCAACGAAGAGCAGATAATACTTTATTTGTATCAACAATTACGGGTGAAAGAAGATGAGGAATATCATTATACCCAGTAAGCTCAACTCTTTTTGGGTCAACCATTATAAACTTAACCTCAGAGGGACTAGCTCGAAAGAGAATTGAGGCTAAGAATGTATTAATACAAACCGATTTTCCTGATCCTGTTTGTCCTGCAATTAAAATATGTGGCATTCTACCAATATCAGCTATGACTGGTTTTCCAGAAACATCAAGACCTAAAGTAACTGCTAGTTTTGACTTCATCAAATTCATCTGTTCAGATTCTAAAATTCTTTTTAGTGGTACAAATTCAGGTGATTTGTTTGGAAGTTCGATACCAACTAAATTACGTCCTGGAATAGGAGCTTCAATTCTAATTGTTCCTGTTGGAGCTGAAAGGGCAAGAGCTAAATCTCGTTCTAGAGCCGTAATTTTAGATAATTTAGTACCAAGTGCAACTTGAATCGCATATTGGGTAACAGCAGGACCCAAATTTACTTCTACAATGTTTGCTGTAATTCCGAAGGACTCAAGAGTCTTCTCAATTATATCTGCGTTGCCATTTATATCACCTCTATCAACTTTACCAATTTGTTCACCAGAAAGTAAATCTAGAGGTGGATATTTCCAAATAGCTTCTTCCCCCTTAACGTTACTAATTAGTTTCTCTTCTAGAACTTCATTTGATTTATTAATATTAATTACAGGAACAATAGCAGGAGTGCTTCCTGAAATTTTAAAATCCTTACGCGGCAATATTCTTCCACCACCAGCTGATTTTTGACCAAAAATATATGTATTAATAGTAGAAGAAATATTTTTAAATATTTTAAAGACTTGATCAAAAGAAGTATTAAAAAGAATAACAAGTCCTGTTAATATAATTCCCAAAAAAACAATTACTGCTCCAAAAGGAGTTACTAATGTTGATACACCATCCCAAAAAGAAAGCCCAAGATTTCCAGATTTACCAATTCCGGCTAAAGATAAAAAGATAAGCATTGAACCAACAATGACATTTGGTTGCGAAAGAGGGTTTTTAATTTTACTTACTAAAAAGGCAAAAGATAAAAGGATAAACGGCAAGAAAATTGTTGACCAACCAAAAATATCCATCATTAAATCATTTACACGAACTAAAGCTAAACCTCTTCTAGAAAATGAGATAATGATAAGTCCAGCTAAGGCAAAAAAGAATACTTGCGCAATTGAAACAATTGTTTGAGGCTTTAGTTTTAATCTAAAGGCTCTTTTATCAGCTCTTCTTTTGTGTTTCCTTGCCATATGTGTAATAACATCATATCAAACTTCAACCACAATAGGGAGAATCATTGGACTTCTGCCTGTGGTTTTGAAAAAATAACCTTCCAAAAATTTTATTGTTTCGTCCTTAAGTTTTTTAGAATTTAAATTATTATGAGTGCCTAAATGTTTCATTAATACTTGAATTGCATCATTAAGTAACCCGCTACTTATTCCTTCAAAAACAAAGCCTCTACTAACTAATTCAGGCTTACTCAGTACTCTTCCTTCTTTTGTTGCTTTAAATACAATTACTACCATCCCCTGCTTTCCAAGAAGCGTCCTATGCTCTAAAACAGTTTTGCCTATGTCCCCAATTCCAAGTCCATGAACCATAACCTCCTTAACTTTTACTTTTTGTCCTCTTGTTGCCATCCCATTCTTAAAATCAACACTGTCACCAGGTTTTAATTTAAATACATTTTCTTTTGATCTACCTGTAGAAATTACAAGTTTTTCATATCCATGCATATGTTTAATTGTTCCTCCGGTTGGAATAAAGTATTTGGGCTTTGTAATTTCCCAGAGCATTTTGATGTCTTCCTGAGCGCCGTGTCCTGAAACATGAAGGCCTTCTTTTAAGTCATAATAGTGAACGTCAACTCCACGATCAATTAATTCATCAATAATAAAATCCTGGCTTTCTTTTGAATACGGAGGAGCAGGGTTGGCTGAAAAAATAAAGGTGTCTCCTTCAGTCACTGCCATCCTGTCATCATCGTCGGTTGCTAGTCTATAAACAGAACTACCTACTTGGCCATAGCAGCCAGCGATAATATACATTAAATCCTTAGGATGAAATTTTTTAGCCTTTCTAACATCGACTACATCATCAATATTATATTTAAGATACCCAAGTTTATGAGCTGATTCTGTTTTGTTTTGAATTGAACGACCTACAAAAACAACTTT
>CAZSXP010000013.1:6972-12565 GCA_964610395.1 uncultured Gammaproteobacteria bacterium | reverse complement strand
AAAATAACATTTTTAGATTTAAGAGATAGAACTGGATTTATTCAATGTGTAGGTCAAAATTTAGAAAAAGTGACAGTTGAGAGTGTGGTTGAAATAGTCGGTAAAGTGGCTGAAAGACCTGAAAAATTAATAAACCCCAACATTGAAACAGGGAAAGTTGAATTACAAATTGAAAAATTAAAAATTTTGTCTCTAGCATCAGAACTTCCATTACCAATTGATACAGATGGTTATGATATTGATGAAAATGTAAGAAACAAGTTTAGATATCTTGACTTAAGAAGGCCAAGAATGAATAAAAATATTAGGATTAGATCTAAAGTTACACAATTTTTAAGAAACTATTTAACGAACTTAGACTTTGTTGAAATTGAAACTCCAATATTAACTAAAACTACTCCAGAAGGAGCAAGAGATTTTTTGGTTCCATCAAGATTACAACAAGGAAAATTCTATGCTCTTCCACAATCTCCTCAGCAATATAAACAACTATTAATGGTTGCAGGTATGGAAAGATACTTTCAATTTGCTAGGTGTTTTAGAGATGAAGATCCAAGAAGTGATAGGGCATATGGTGAATTTACACAGCTCGATATGGAGATGTCTTTTGTAGAACAGAATGATATCTTAGATTTAACTGAAAAAATGTTTTCGACTTTAGTTGCTGAAATTTTTCCGGAGAAACGAATTCAAAAATCTCCATGGCCAAGGATTTCACATAAAGATGCAGTCGAAAAATATGGAAACGATAAGCCAGACTTAAGAAAAAATAAAAATGACCCAAATGAATTGGCTTTCTGTTGGATCGTTGATTTTCCACTTTTTACCAAGCAATCAAAAGAAGATTTTTTCCATGGTTCAGGAACAGCGAAGTGGGCACCGTCTCATCACATGTTTACTTCTCCTCACCCTGATGATTTAAAACTTTTAGAAACTGATCCAGGAAAAGTTCGTGGTTTGCAACATGATATGGTTTTAAATGGTCTTGAAGTTGGCGGTGGAAGTATTAGAATAAGCGATCCAAAAATACAAGAAAAAATATTTAAACTTATTGGTTTTTCAGAAAAACAAAGAGATCAATTTAGTCACATGTTAACTGCCTTTACCTACGGCGTTCCGCCGCATGGTGGAATAGCACCAGGCTTAGATAGATTTATGATGGCAATTTTAGGCGAGCCAAGTGTGAGGGAAGTAATGGCCTATCCAACTTCGTCATCTGGTCAGACATCAGTTTTAGATGCTCCAAGTCTTGCTTTAGATGATCAGTTAAAAGAACTTGGGATTAAAGTAAAATGAGACTAAAGGCAAAAAAAACTGATCTTTTGTATTTATCTCTTTTATCTTTTGTTTTAATTTCTACCACAGCAATCTCATTAAATAGCGGATTTGATAATATCGTTACATATATATACCCCACAAAAAATAAGGCATATTCTGATCTACCAGTTTTAAAAGATACAGCTAAATATCCAATTCTTTCTGCCCAATCTGTTATGGCGGTTGATTTAACATCAGGTGTTACTTTATATGAAAAAGATCCAAATAAAGCACTTCTTCCTGCCTCAACAACAAAAATAATTACTGCTTTAGTTGCGATTGATACCTATGAACAAGAACAAGTCTTAAAAGTTGGTAAGGTAGCTGTAGAGGGTCAAAAAATGGGCTTAGTTACAAACGAGAAAATAAAATTTATTGATTTATTAAATGGTTTATTAATTTATTCTGCAAATGATGCTGCAGAAGTTATAGCTTCTAATCATCCAGGAGGAAGAGAGTTGTTTATAGCCTTGATGAATAAAAAGGTAAAAGATTTAGGATTAAATAATACTCATTTTAATAATCCAACTGGTCTTGATAATGGAGCACAATACTCCACAACTAGGGATCTAATTGTAGTTGCTAAATATTCTATGGAAAATCCCCTTTTTGCAGAAATCGTGGGAACTAAAGAAAAAATTGTTAAAAGTGTGGATGGTAAAATTACACATAAACTTATTAATATAAACAAATTATTAGGAAGTGTTGATGGAGTCAAGGGAGTTAAGACTGGTTGGACTGAAAATGCAAGAGAAAATCTGGTAGTTTATGTTGAAAGAAATAATAGAAAAGTAATAACCGTTGTTCTAGGCAGTTCTGATAGATTTGGAGAAACTAAAGAATTAGTTGAATGGATATTTGAGAATTATAAGTGGGAGGAAGTCATTCCCCGTAATAATCAGTAACAACTGCTGGTATATAACCTACAAAATTTTTATCTCCTTCAAAAACATAGACAGGTTGGAAAAACTCAGTATATAAACCAGCATCATAATAGGCTAAATAAACTTTTCTAATTTTTATATTTTCACCTTCAAGAGCCGTTCCCAAAGATGCTGGGTAATAATTACCTGATGAAAATTCTTGCCAAGCTTGATCAGCTGTTTTTATTGGGTATGTTGCAACTTGTGTTTCATCAACAGAAAAGTAATGATATTCTCCTGCAATAACTTCCTTACCTCTTTCTTTGATTCCGCTTACCATAAACCAAACATTTCCTTCATTTGTTGTTTGAGTAACAGTTGGTAGATTATCGTAATTTTTTCTAAACAAATCGATACGAATTATATTTGCATCTGATAATGAATTTGCTGTTATAAATCCTCCTGCTTCTGTTTTTAAATAATTATGCTCGAATCTTCCATCTTTCAAATCATCAGAGTACAAACCTGCACCAGAAAGGAATGATTTTATACTATTTCTAGCAATTTCTGGTAGAGGTGGTTTAACTGAAATTGGAGATGGATCAACATTTAAATCATAACTAAGTGAAAAAGACCCTGTAATAATATTTGACTCCATAGTTGAAGGTGAAGTCTTATGATAAAACTTGTACAAAGATTCTGTTAATTGTTGAGCTTCAATACTAAAACCCAATTTATTTGCTCTGTCTTGTGCAAAATCAAGAGAAAGTAGGTTTGAAGATTGTTTTGGCATGAAATAGACTTTTAATTGATCAGGGAATTGTGGTAATCCACCCTCCGCAGTTTCTAAAGAAAAGTTTAATACTGGTTTTTGTTTTTCTGGAAATGGTAATTTGGTTAATTTACCAAATGAAACAGTTGGGGGCGTTGGTGGTGGTGGAAATACCTTTTTGTAGACTGAAATTCCAGCTAGAATAATACCTCTGGCTATTATGAAAAATATTATTGAATAGATAATATACCTAATTCCTTTTCTCGATGAGATAGAAGCTTGTGTAAGTGTAACCATGATATAATTTATTCTAACATGAGAACAAGATTTGCACCAAGTCCAACGGGATCTATGCATATTGGTAATCTAAGAACAGCATTTTACGCTTACGCATTAGCAAAACATAATAATGGTGATTTTATATTGCGAATAGAAGATACAGATAAAAAAAGAGAAACTAAAGGTGGAATTGATGAAATAAAGTCTCTTCTTGCTATATTTGGGCTAAAATGGGATGAATATTATGTTCAGTCTGAAAGGTTAGATCTATACAAAAAAGCGGCAGAGAGACTTGTTAAAGATGGTTATGCATTTTATTGTCAATGTGAAGCCAAAAATGCCAAAGAAGATGGATTTTCAAATGAGCTTCGTGACCTATGCCGTGATAAAAAATTGACTAGTGGTGCAGTTAAATTAAAAGTTCCAGACAGTGAGGGAATAGGATTTACAGATTTTGTAATAAACAAAAAAGTTTCTTGGAGTACAAACATTGTAGGGGATGCAACTTTACTTAAATCTGATGGATTTCCCACATATCATCTAGCTGTTGTCGTAGATGATCATGATATGAAAGTAACTCATGTATTGCGTGGTCATGATTGGATGCCTTCAACTCCGATTCATTTACTAGTTTACAAGTTTCTGGAGTATAAAATCCCAGAAATTGGTCATTTAACTGATATTATGGATCCTGATGGAGGAAAACTCTCAAAAAGGAAAGGTAGTACATCTGTTCAAGGTCTCTTAGACGAGGGTTATCTCCCAGAAGCCATATTTAATTTTGTGATTCTTTGTGGTTGGGCTCCAAAAAATAATAAAGAATTATTTACGTTGGAAGAATTTGTTAAAGAATTTGATCCGTCAGGATTTCAAAAGTCAAACCCTGTATTTAATAGAGAAAAACTTGATTGGTTTAATGGCCAGTATATTCGTAAATTACCAATTGATTCTTTGTTGGAGAAATTAAAATTAGACAAAACTACAAAAAATAAAGATATCGTCAAACTACTTCAAGATCGAATAGAAAAGCTTTCAGATTTTGATTCACTTGCTAAATTTTTCTTTGATAGACCGAAAATTGACACAAAACTTTTTGGAGAAAATTATAAAGAGCATTTAAAAAATGCAATTGAGGTTTTTGGAAAAATAGATGATTGGAATTTAGAAAATATAGGGACTTTTTCACTGGAGCTTTGCGACAGGAAAAAAATTCCGCGAGGAATGTTTTTCATGAGTTTAAGAGTTGCAATAACTGGTATGAAATTCACCCCACCAATAAATGAGTCAATAGAAATTTTAGGAAAAGAAGAAACAATAACTAGGCTAAAAAGTTTAATATAATGCAAAATACTGCTCAGACAAATTTTCGAGATTTATTAAAATTAAAAAGTATTGAAGCTAAACTTCACTTTGAAAAAAATTATCCAGAAGCTCACAAATATTTTTTAGAAAAGGGATTGGAGCTAGGCAAGATAAGACAGCATAGTGCTAAATTAATTTCTGCTGGTGCTTTAACTGGATCACTATTACTTTCTCCACCAACAGGGGTTGGACAATTACCTACGCCATCTGAAGTAGTTAAAGATGTCAGTGAACTTGGGACTAAAGAAAATCAGAAAATACCACAACAAGAATTAATGGAAAGTTTAAAAATTATGCTGCCAAATGAAGTTAGACCTCTAGCCCGTGATGAAGAAAAAAGATTAGAACAGATGATAAAAGACATGACTAGTATACCTGCAAAAGCAGCACTTGAAGGAGAACATTTAAATACTAGTTATGGTTATATTGGAGCAGAACAACATTTAAAAAGATATCCAGGGGATATTTTAGAAAATCATGGACCTTATTACAAAGAGGGTATGGCTCCAGGTCTTGGTGCATGGGGATATTTTAGTAAATCAAAAGCTGATTTGACACCTGAATTAATTGAAAATGAAAAATGGTATGCAGTTGTTCAAACTTTATATCTTTCTGATTGGTCAGAACGTCAACCATATCTTAAGAATTGGTATAAACATAGAAAAGTAATGATTGTTAATACTAAAAATGGCAATGCAGTAGTTGCTGCAATTTCAGATAGTGGACCTGCCGCTTTTACTGGAAAACATTTTGGAGGTAGCCCTGAAGTGATGGAGTACCTCGGTGGGGCTCGGTATAAAAAAGGTGCTGTACTTCTTTTTTTTGTTGATGATCCAGAAAATAAGGTTAAACTTGGTCCAGTAAAGTATAATGAGTTAAATATACCTGAAGGGAGTCTAATACAAATATGAGTATCTTATTCTACGATCATTTAGTTGTTATCAAAAATCTTGATAAAAAGATTAAAAAACATACTTCATCAAATGAAGAGATGCAAGAA
>CAZSXP010000013.1:5296-6872 GCA_964610395.1 uncultured Gammaproteobacteria bacterium | reverse complement strand
ACATGGCTAACGTTTGGAATATCAAGCCCACGAGAGGCAACATCAGTTGCAATTAAAATGTTTATATTTGTTCTTTTGAATTTTTCAAGGGTCTTTAGTCTTTGACTTTGTCTTTTATTACCATGGATAGCATCAGCTCTAAAACCTCTCATTACAAGTTCATCAGAAAGTTTTTGTACACCATGTTTGGTTCTAGCAAATATTAAAACTTTATCAAATTCCTCTCTTTTTAAAAGATCGTGAAGTTGTTCAATTTTTTTGTGTGGACTATCAACTCTTATTACTTCCTGTTTAACATTAGCTGCAGTGTCTCTAGTTTTAACAGAAATTGTTACAGGGTTATTAACAAAAGCATTTAAAACATTTCTAACTTTCCCGTCAATTGTAGCTGAGAAAAATAGAGATTGTCTATCTGTTGGAAGTAAAGAAATCATATATTCAATATCTTTAAGAAATCCAATATCAACCATATGATCTGCTTCATCAAGGACAACTGATTTACAGTCACCTAAGTATAGAGTTCTTGAATCTACATGATCTAAAAGTCTTCCAGGTGTTCCAATTATAAAACTGGGATTTCTTCTTAATTCTTGTTTTTGTCTATTAATGTTTTCTCCACCAATACAAAGTGCTGAGTAAATATTTAACCCTTTTGAAAAAAGATAAAATTCATCTCTAATTTGACTTGCAAGTTCACGAGTAGGAGCAACTATTAATACTTTCTCATTTCTATTTTTAATTACTTTATCTAAAAGTGGAATTAAAAAGGCTGCTGTTTTTCCTGTACCAGTGTTTGCTATACCAATTAAATCACGTCCATTTAATATTTCTGGGATTGATTGATCTTGAATTGGTGTTGGTGTTCCATAATTTCTATCTAATACATTTTGTTTTAATTTAGCATCGACATTAAAATCAGAAAAAGTATGTTTTGAAGTATAAATTTCTGGGATAACATTAATATTTTCATTATTTTGGGCATTTATCACACTTGTTGGATCAAAAGATCTAACAACTCTACCACTTCTTTGACCAAATCTATTTCCCAAAGCACGAAAATTAGTGCCCGAGCGAGAACCGCCACGACCACCACCACGAAAACCCCTGTTAAACTTTTTATACATTTTAAAAAAAGATTGGAGAAACCCTGAAGTAAGAATTGCTAATTACAACCTGTCTCTCACATGTCGATTAACTGACATTGCACATCAATGTAGAAATTATAGCCTCTTTTTGTAGTCTTGTCAATTTTTTAATTTCAGCCTCTCTTTTTAACGCCTCACTTCTTGTTTGATATTCTTCACTATGAACTAGTTTAAAACTGTCAAAAGCTTTCATATATTTAGCAGATTTCTTTCCTTTGATACGGTGTTCTTTTAATCTTTTTTCTAAATTATTACTAATCCCTGTATATAAAGTATTTTTGGAAGTTTTTAAAATATAAACTGTATACATTATTTAAGTAATTTTAATGCTTCTTCTATAGATTTTGTTTGCATAAGTTTAGATCTTAGTTTACTTGCACCGTCAAAATTATTAATATACATTTTATAAAATTTTTTGACCTTGTCATAAT
>CAZSXP010000013.1:0-5196 GCA_964610395.1 uncultured Gammaproteobacteria bacterium | reverse complement strand
TTCTTTAACCCCAATTCTAGTTTTCACACTTATGGGTAACTTTTTTGATCCTTTTCTTGTAGCTTCAATTATTTCTTTAACTAATGGTTGATTGTTTATTAAAGCAGAGCAAGCTCCAATTTTAACTACGGCACGATCAGGACAGCCCATATTAATATCTATTCCATCAAAACCAAGCTTTTCAATTAATTTAGCAGTTTTAAAATAATTTTCAGGTTTTAATCCCCAGATTTGAGCTACAATTGGTCTTTGTTTTTTACTGAATTTAAATCTAGGTATAGTTTTTTCAAAACCAACTGAATTTATGGCTTCTACATTTGTAAATTCTGTGAATAATACATCTGGTTTTGGAAGTTCTGTAGCTACTATCTCACGAAAGGTAAAATCAGTAACATCTTCCATTGGAGCAAGAACAGTAAGTGGCCTTGGTAATCTTCGCCAAAAATTGGTAGTATCAATTGTTTTAATACTCATTTGAGGTTATTTTAACATTTTTGCTGGGGGATAGAGAGTCGAACTCCAATAGGCAGATCCAGAATCTGCAGTCCTACCATTAGACGATCCCCCAAGATAATATGCGTATTTTACACTAATTTGGGTAAGAAGAGAAAAAGAGCAACAATAATTGAAGCTATGGCACTAAAAAGAACCACTCCTGCTGAGATATCTTTAATAATTATTGCTTCTTCTGAAATTTCTAGAGAGTTTAAATTTACTAATTTTTCAACGATTGTATTTATAAGTTCTGAAACAATTACAAAAAAAATTGTTAAAACTAAAATTGACAATTCTACTTTTGTAAATTTTAAATAAATTGCTAAAAATATGGCTATTATTGAAGCTAAAAAATGAAATCTTAAATTTGGCTCAGATTTTAAAGCATCATTAATTCCATTAAAAGCAAACTTAAAACTTTTCTGCATAGCGTAATTAGTATATCATGTACTAATAAATATGATTACATTTCTAGCTAGTATTTTAATATGGCTAATGTTTTTTGGTTTAATTGTTCTTTGGGTTATTGATGGAAAAATTAAAAAAGAAACAGTGTTGCATGCACTTTTTGCCAGTTTAGTCGCGTGGACAATTTCAGAGATAATTAAATATATTTTTCCTTCTCTAAGACCGTTTCAGGTAACTGATTTTACCCCGCTTACTTTAACTGTTCCTTGGGATGGAGCTTTTCCATCGGGACATACTGCGTTGGCTTTTGCTTTGTCAGTTACAATACTTAAACATGATAGAAAAGTTGGTGTCTTATATTTAATAATGGCAGGGTTGGTAGGTATTGCACGAATTATGGCTCATGTTCATTATCCGATAGATATTATAGGAGGTGCATTACTTGGGACAGTAATTTCGAGATTGACATCTGGCAAACACTTTGGTAGACTGCTAAATCGATGAGAAGTGTACCAATAATACCAATTAGGGGCGCAGTAGTTTTTCCACATACGGATACGTTATTGTCGTTTGCGCGTTCAAAATCTGTTACTGCAGCTGATGAAGCTTTTGCTAAAGATAGATTAGTTGCGATTTTTACCCAAAAAGATTCAAGAATTGGTGATCCTGAAAAAGAAGATTTATTTGAGATAGGAACAATTGCAACAATTACCCAAATGATGTCTGTTGAAGATGGTGTTCATGCCTTAGTTAGAGGTCAAGCAAGAGTCAGGCTTTCAGAAATAGTTGCAAAAGCTCCTTTTTTGGTTGGTACGGTTGAAGAATTACCAGATATTATTGACGATTCCTCAGAAGTTATTGCGTTATCAAAAAACTTGGCAGAATCTTTTAAAAAAGCACTTACATTAGGTAAGACTGTTGAAATAATGTCTGTTGTTAAATTAATTTCTGAGACTTCAAACCCATCAGAATTAACAGATCAAATTGCCACAGTTTTAGATATTAAATCAATCGAAAAACAAGAAATACTTTCTACTTTTCCACTAGTCTCACGAATGAAAAAAGTTCATGAACTTCTTTCAAAAGAGATAACTGTTTTAGAAATTGAAAAGACTATATCTTCAAAAACACAAGAACAATTTGATGAAATTATGAAGAAAAATATTCTTCGAGAAAGAAAAAAAGCAATTAATAAAGAGTTAGGAGAAGTTGATGAAAAAGAAGGAGAAATAGGATCTGAAGAAGTAAAGGAATACAAGAAAAAAATTGCTGATGCCAAAATGCCTAAAGATGTGGAGGAAAAAGCATTAAAAGAACTTAATAAATTATCAAAAATGAGCTCTTTTAATCCTGAATCAGGATTTTTGAGAAATTATTTAGATTGGCTTTGTGAGGTTCCTTGGAGTGTTGTTAGCCCTAATAATGTATCTATCAAAAAAGCAGGTAAAGTAATGGAAAAAAGACATTATGGATTAGATAAAACAAAGACGAGAATACTAGAATATCTGTCAGTTATGAAACTTTTAGAGGAAAGGAGAAAGAAAGGCAAAGATAGTAATTTTCAACCAACAATATTATGTTTCATTGGACCACCTGGAGTTGGAAAAACTTCAATTGGAAGAGCAATAGCTGAAGCAATGGGGAGAAAATTTGCAAGAATATCCTTGGGTGGTATTCGAGATGAAGCAGAAATAAGAGGACACAGGAGAACATATGTAGGTGCACTTCCTGGAAGAATTATTCAAGGTATAAAAACTGCAGGAACTAGAAATCCTGTGTTTATGTTAGACGAAATTGATAAAGTTGGAGCAGATTTTAGAGGGGACCCAAGCTCAGCTCTTCTTGAAGCTCTTGATCCTGAACAAAACAAAGAATTTTCAGACCATTATTTAGAAGTAAATTTTGATTTATCTGATGTTTTCTTTATTGCAACAGGTAATGTACTAGACACTATCCCTTCTGCTCTTAAAGATAGAATGGAAGTAATCCAATTTGCAGGTTATACAGAAGAAGAAAAATTTGAGATAGCCAATAGATTTATTTGGCCAAAACAACTTAAAAATCATGGACTGGAAGATTCTAAAATTAAAATTACCGATAAAGCTCTAAAATTAATTATTTCTCGTTACACAAGAGAGTCGGGTGTAAGAAATTTAGAAAGAAACTTAGCTACAGTCCTAAGAAAAATTGCAAGACTAGTTGCAGAAAAAAAGAAATATCCAAAGACAATTAAAGAAGCACAAATAAGGCAATATCTAGGATCTCACAAATATTCATCCTTAATTGCTGAAAAGAAAAATGAGATTGGAATGTCAACAGGACTTGCTGTGACTTCAATTGGTGGAGAAATTTTGTTTATTGAAATTTCCTTAATGCCAGGACGTGGAAGATTAACATTAACTGGGCAACTTGGAGATGTTATGAAGGAATCTGCACAAGCTGCATTTACTTGGACAAGGTCAAATTATAAATTATTAGGATTAAACCAAAATTTTTCTGCAAAATTAGATGTTCATATACATGTTCCTGAAGGAGCAGTACCTAAAGATGGACCATCAGCAGGAACTGCAATAACCACAGCACTTGTATCAGCACTTACAAAAATACCTGTTAAAAGAGAGGTTGGAATGACTGGGGAAATTACACTTCGTGGCAATGTCATGGAAATTGGAGGAGTCAAAGAAAAAACAATTGCAGGTCATAGAGCAGGACTTAAAACAATAATTATTCCAAAAGAAAATCAAAAGGATATGGAAGAAATACCAGAAAAAGTTAAAAAAGATATTAATTTTGTTTTTGCTGAAAAAATTGAAGATGCCTTAAAAGTTGCCCTCACTAAGTGGCCAATTGTGGTAAAATAACCCCATTGACCCCATCGTCTAGTGGTCTAGGACACTTGGTTCTCATCCAAGAGATCGTGAGTTCAAATCTCACTGGGGTCACAAAACCTATAATGTTCAGGTAGACCCGCTCGCATGGCCAGAAAAGCCCAACAACACCTGCTAAGTTAGTCTTGTTTTGTGCGTAAACCGCTTTTATATCCTGTAATAGTGAGAATTTATCCTTGTTTTTGATATAAATTTAGCCACGAGAAGTACACGCTCTAATCTGGTGTTATTTTTGTATTGTTATTGTTCTTTTAGACAATATAAATTTAGTTTTTATAAAACATAGTGCTTCTTGTCTTTCTTCTGCAGTTCCAACTTGAAGTATGTGTAAAAGGTAGTTTTTGGTCATCTCATTTTTATCAATTGTTGTTTGTGGAATTCTGTTAAATTCAGGTAAATATCCATCAATAAATTCTTGATGTAACACTTGGGTTTTTAATCTGTGGTATCTTTCTATATCTTCTTGAATCTTACGAGTAACTCCTGTGTGATTAAATTTAATTTTACCTATATTTGCAATTAATTGTTTTACTAAATCATTTTCTGTAATGTATGGTTCGTCGCATTCATAGTTTACTGATCTTCCACAATGATAATAAATATGTTTTGTAAATCCTCCACGTTTTAATTTTCTAAGTTTTTCTTCAGCAGTAACTCCACCTCCACACCCGCCACATTTAAAAATTCTTTTAAATGGAAAGATGTTCCGACCATAACTTTTAGGAGGCGTCTTAATCATCATTTGTACTTTGTCGAATAATTCCTTTGAAATAAGTGGTGTATGTTTTCCTTGATACCAAGTTCCACTTCCAATAGGAAATTCAAATTCTCCATAATAAAACGGATTAGTGAGTGTCGTGTACAGTCTGCTTATGGATAGCGGTTTTTCATTTCTAGTTTTAAATCCAATTCTATCCAACCAATTTTTTACAGCTCTACCACTATGACCCTGATTAGCTACTCTTTCAAAAGCTTGTTTAACAAAAGGGGAACGCACAGTATCAATAATGATAAGTTCATCTTTATGCCCATCTCCTGCTTGATTTAGATAACCTACAGGAGCAATACACGGCCTCCAACCCATACTACATTTGGTTCTTAATCCTCTTTGAACATTTACACCTTTATTATCATTTTCTAGTTTTGCTTGTGAACAAAGAATCATTAATAAAAACTTTTCATTTGGGCTATTTGAAAAACTTTGTGAGTATGTTTGTATTTTTACAAGTTTTCCTTGATCCATCAAGTCAACTACAGAGCCCAAATCTCCTGCATTTCTTGAAAGTCTATCAGGGGCCCAAGTTAATATTCCATTAAATTTCTTTTGCCTTAATTCTTGAAGTAACTCAGTAAATACTGGTCTTGATCCAGACATCTTTGCAGAATGACTTTCTTTTTTAATCTC
>CAZSXP010000012.1:0-13430 GCA_964610395.1 uncultured Gammaproteobacteria bacterium | reverse complement strand
AAATTGAAACGCTTCCATCATCTTCAACATCAATATGTGTTCCAGTATCTGCCATCAATTTCTTAATTATTTTTCCACCAGGACCTATTAATTCTCCAATTTTATCGACAGGAACTTTAACAAGTTTTATTTTTGGTGCGTAAGTTGAAACTTCTTTTCTTGGAGCATCAATTGCATCTGTTACACTTTTTAACATCTCTGCACGACCACTCTTTGCTTGTTCTAATGCCTTCTCTAAAATTGCTGGGGTTAAATTTAGTGTTTTAACATCAAGTTGAATTGCTGTAATTCCCTTTGCAGTTCCTGCAATTTTAAAGTCCATGTCCCCATTAAAGTCTTCAATCCCCATAATGTCTGACAATATTGCAATGTCTTTTCCTTCAATAATAAGTCCCATTGCAATACCTGACACGGGCGCCGTGATTGGAACTCCCGCATCCATTAAAGACAAGGATGATCCACAAACTGATGCCATTGAAGTTGATCCATTTGAACTCATAACTTCAGAGACTATGCGAATTGCATATGGGAAATCTTCTTCGATTGGAAGTACTGGCATCAAAGCCTTTTCAGCTAATGCTCCATGACCTATTTCACGTCTTCCAGGATTTCCAACTCGTCCAACTTCCCCTGTCGTAAATGGTGGCATGGAATAATGATGCATATATCTTTTTTCTTGTTCACCTTCTGCAGTCTCTAATAATTGACCCATTTGAGTAGAACCAAGTGTTGCAATAGATAATACTTGTGTTTGCCCACGAGTAAACAATCCTGATCCATGTGTTCTGGGTAAAAATCCTACTTCTGAAGATAATTTTCTAATTTCTGTTAATTTTCTCCCGTCTGGTCGTATACCTTTTTTCAATATTTGTTCCCTAATATAATCTTTCTTAATATGATCAATAATTTCTAATACCCATTTTTTGTCGGCTTCATCTTCGATTTTTTCAGTTACTGCATTAACCATTTCTTTAAAAACATCAGATGCACCCTCGTGAGTTGCCATATTTTTGACAAGTTCTGGAATGTCTTTATCTACTAATTTGTGAATCTTCTTTTCAAGTTCTTCAGATGGTTTTGCTTCTTCATAAGTATCTCTTTTAATCTTCTTCTCAGCTGCAAACTCTTCTATTGCCTTATTTATATTTTGTGCTTCATCAAAGGCCATCTTAACGCCATCAACCACTTGTTTTTCACTTACTTCCTTAGCTCCTGTTTCAATCATCAATACTGCTTCTTTGGTTGAAGAAACAACTAAATCTAAAATTGATTCTGAAAGCTCTGAATTAGTTGGATTAACTATATATTTTTCATCTTTAAGGCCAACGTTAACCACTCCAACTGGACCTTTCCAAGGCAAGTTAGATGTGTGAACTGCAGCAGAGGCTGCAATAGCACCCAACATTGAAGGCATATTTTCACCATCAACTGAAAGGACTGCAATAATTATTTGAACTTCTTTTTTAAATGTCTTTGGGAAAAGTGGTCTAATGGATCTATCTATAAGTCTTCCTACCAAAATTTCTTCATCAGTTGGTCTTCCATCTCTTTTGACCCATCTTGAACCTTTTATTCTTCCACCGGCATACAATTTTTCTTGATATTCTACTGATAATGGAAAATAATCCATTTCTTGCCTTAATGGGGCTGAGGTAACAGTAGCTAAAACTACAGTGTCACCCATACGAGCCATGACAGCACTATCGGCTTGTTCGGCTAATACTCCTGTGGTTAATGTAATTTCTTTACCACCTAATTTGAATGTCTTTTCTAACTTTTTATTCATCTAAACCTATATTTTTTCTTGTTTGAAGAATTATTTGTTTAATTTTAATTCTTTGATTAAATCTTTGTATCTTTTCTCGTCTTTCTTCTGTAAGTATGACAGAAGTCTCCTTCTTTTTGCAACCATTGAAAGAAGTCCTCTTCTTGAGTGGACATCTTTTTTGTGTTCAGTTAAATGCTCTGCAAGTTTACTTATCTTTGTTGAAAGAAGTGCGATTTGAATTTCTGGAGATCCAGTATCACCCTTTTCTCTTGCAAACTTTTTGATTAATTCTTTTTTCTCTTCTACTTTTAATGCCATATTGTTTAGTCATGTATGGTCAAAGCGTTATGCCTCACCACCATCAATTTGAGTATTATATCAGGCAAGTTCAAAAATTACAAAGGGGAATTAATTTATAAGTAAAGGCTGAGGAGATGTTGTCGAGACTGGAGTTGCCGAACTTGATGCTATTGGTGTCAGAGATGGTTCCGGTGATGGTGAAGATGTCGCAACCGGTTTTGTTGCTGGTTGTGTTGTTACTGTTGGAACAATTCTTAATTCTTCATTTTTAACTCTTAATTCGGCCACAAGCCGTTGTGTTTGATATGCAAAAAAACCTGCAATTGCAACGGAGATAATTAGCAAACTAGATAATAAGATAACTAGAAAATTGTTATTTTTCTGTTGTGCAACAACAACTTCAGGTGTAGCTACCGGTGCTGGAACTGGGTTATTTTCTTGCATGTAATAATCATAACATAAAATTTAACTTCTGTTAAGGTCAGACCTTTTGCGGCAATGTATTAAGGTCTGACCTTGCAAGCAGCTACTTTGTTGCAAGTAATGAATCGCAAATTAAATTTAAATCTTTTTGAAAAGTTTTGATTTCTGGTTCTTTTCCTTCAACCCATTTAATTCTCTCTAAAAGTTCAATTGGAAATTCCACAAGTCTTTTTGCAACATCTGGTGGAAATATTCCAACTGCTTTTGAATTTGCAGATAGAAATATATCTTTCCAGTCAATTTTTATGTCCCTTGCGATTACCCAAATATCTGCAACATCCTTGGCCTCATCTCTACTTATTACAGCTGATAATTTATTTGACAAAATATTTTCAATATTATCAACTTTAGAAAAGATTTCTTTTTCTTGAAGATCACCATATCTAAACTCTACATCATTAACTAAATCAATTTTTAATATTTTATTAACCTTTAATGAAACATAACTTTCTGACTTAATAATTGTTTCTACCTCAAAATCTTTCGATAAATTAGAAATTAAAGTTTCAGAATATTTAATAAAATTTGAATTTTTATTTACAAAAAAATCTAGGTCATCAGAATAACGATGATTAAAATAACACCTAGATAGTGCAGTTCCACCAGTTAAATAAAATGGTGTTTCAAGCGTATCAATTAATTTTAGTACCTTATTCTGTAACGGATACAGGGTATCGTTGTAATAGGAATTCATAGCCATTTTTAATTGAGCTGTTAAATAGTTTTGGTTGAACTTCTTTCCAATTGTTTCGTAATGTATTTAATGACACCAAATTCATAGCGTCATAATAATTTAGATTTTCCAGAACTCTAACAATTGCCCAATTTTGATCCATATTCCCTAAAACTTTTTTTCCAGCAAGAATTGCCTCAAATTCATTTTGAGTCAAATCATAATCCCATACTAATTGCTTAAACAAATCAGATTTCATGAATATATTATACCACTAACTTAAACTAGTTCCTGTGAAGATTTTGGGTTCTGACCAACTAGGTGGAATTTCTTGGTTTAATTCTTCTTCTGCTTCCTCTGGAGTCATTGCTCTGTCATGCAAAATTTGTTGTGCTTTAACTTGTGTAAAAGGCTTGGTTGGGATTGACCCTTGAGGATAATTTTTTGCTGGAACTACTTTTGACATTCTTTTACCTCCTAATTTTAAAAGCTCTGCAAATATGGTAAATGTGTCAGCAGTAACAGCCTCTCCTTGAAAATTTTTACTTTGTTCTTCAATTCCTGTTACAAGATTTGTTGCAATATCAGAATCTGTTGGATATCCGCTTTCTTTTAGTAAACTTGCTACAAGCTCTGATGTCGAAGACGCTGGTTTTGCAAAAGAAAGTACTTCTAGTTCACTATTTATAATTTCTAAGAGTCTTGTCCCAATGTGAACCAATTTAGTATTTTTAAATTCATCTTTAGAAAGTATTGGGAAATGTGAATCATTTGCACCGCCAATTAAAATGGCTAAATCACAAGATATTCCTGAATAACTTATATCAATTTGGTCTTTGGTTGGAGATTTAAAACCTAGTTTTGGAGATACTGTTAATTTAAATTGTCCGTCAATAATATCATAACTTACTTTATCCACGTCGGTTGCTTCATAGTTCACAAATTTAATAGCTAAATTATGACTTTCTAAGTCAGCTGTTACTTTGTCGACCCCAATAAGTCTGGAGTATTCTGCAGTCATTGAAACAGGGCAAAAAATAGAAACTTTTTTACCCATTCCTAAAAGTGATAAATAAAGAGAAAGAGAAGCTGCTACTTGATCAAGATATGGTTTGTTTGGCAATAAAACTAAAATTTCGTTGGCAGAAGATATTAGTGAAGCAAAACTATTATTAATCATTCCTTAACCGCTACTATAACATCTCCTATTTGAAAATCAAGTTGTGGTGCAAAAAATATTCCGCATTCTTCACCTTGAGAAGCTCCTTGTACTTCTTGTTTTTGTTTTTTAATAGATAATATTTTTATCTTTCCAAGCTCAGTTTCACCTCTCATTAGCCTTACATCACCAGTTTTTTCAATCCTTCCCATTATTATTTTTGATCCAGCAACTTTTTTACCATCAAAGGGAAAACTGGCAACAATTTCTGCTTTGCCAATAATCTCGACTAAACCCTTTTTTATTATTTCATCTAATCTTTGCAATAATTCATAAATTATCTCAAATCTTTCTACTTTTATTTTTTCCATCTCTGCCAGTTTTTTAATATTTGAAGAAACTTTACTCTCAAAAACAAAAATTATTGCCTTGTTAGATTTTGCATTCAAAATATCAGACTCAATAACATCACCAACAGATGCATCAATTACTGTAAATTCTTGAGGAATTGACGCAACTAATGCCTCAAGGGATCCCGCATTATTTGCCTTTAGGTAAAGTGGAATCTTTGTCTTGTCTACTGTGCCCCGCGAAGCTATAGCGGAGTGGGGTTGTTTGTCGATTTCGTGATCAGTTATTACAGCTCCAACGGCTGGTAAACTTTCAAAACCCAATATTCTTGCAGGTTCACCAGAAAGAATTTCTTTAACTGGATTATTTTTATAATCAAAAAGTCCTTTTATTTTACCTTTAACCCCTTCGGCAAATATTTCCTGACCTACCTCTAGCTTTCCATTTCTAACAACAACAGATACTATATTCCCACCTTTTTCTCTTGTTGTTTCAATTACAACTGCTTCTAAACCTGCTTCATTATCACTTTCTATAGAATTGACTTCAGAAAGTAAACTAATTAAATCTAAAAGTTCATTTAATCCTTCTTTTTTCTTTGCAGATACACCTAAATATGGAGTTTGACCACCCCTACCTTCAAAAAGAATCCCATTTTTTTCAAGTTCAGCTAAGGCTACATCAATTGAAGCTGCTGGAAGATCAGTTTTTGTAAAAACTACTATAAACGGAATTTTTGCATCGTTTATGTGTTCTATTGCTTCTTTTGTTTGTGGTTTTACTCCGTCTGAAGAATCCAAAACTAAAAGTGCAATGTCTGCTAATTTTGAACCACGAAATCTCATTTTTGAAAATGCAGCGTGTCCTGGAGTATCTACAAAAGTAATTTTGTTTCCATCTTTGGTTGTAATAACTGAGGCTCCTATTGATTGGGTTATACCACCCGCTTCTGTTGCAGTAACACTTGTTTGTCTTAAAGCATCAAGAAGGGAAGTCTTGCCATGATCAACATGACCCAAAACTACTACGATTGGTGATCTTTTTATATTCATTTTTCATTTTTCTTCAGTTACTACTACTGGTGATCCAAGAATTTCTATTTTATAGCCTGTTAATTTTGATGCCAAACGAACATTTTGTCCGTCTTTTCCAATTGCCAAAGACAATTGATCTTCAGGAGCAGTAACAGTTGCCTCAAGTGTTTTTTTAGAAATTTTTACTTTCAAATTGTCAGCTGGTGCCAAGGCAAGTTTAATAAGCTCGCTAAAATCTTCATTAAAAGGTATTACATCAACTCTTTCTCCACCTAATTCATTAGTTACAGCTTGTACTCTAACACCTTTTTGACCAACACAACTTCCTACTGGATCAACCCCCGATTGTGTTGAATAAACTGCAATTTTAGTTCTAACTCCTGCTTCTCTTGAAATTAATTTAATTTCTACAGAGTTTGCACCAATTTCAGGGACTTCTCTGGCAAAAAGTTTAACTACAAATTGAGGATCAGCACGAGAAAGAATTATTTCTTTGTCTTTAATGGTCTCTCTGATATCTTTCAATAAAAATGTTAATCTTTGACCTTGAGCAAGTCTTTCAGAAGGAACTCTTTCATCTTGAGGCATAAACCCCTCAGTTTTACCCATATCAACTCTAACATTTGGACCATCAAATCGAAGAACAGTTCCAGAAACTAACGAACCTATCTTACCTGTAAATTCTTCCATGACAATTCCTCTTTCTGCTTCTCTTATTTTTTGATGAATTACTTGTTTTGCAGTTTGGGCTGCAATTCTTCCAAAGCCTGGAGGTGTTACGTCTTTGCCATCAACTAAAACCTTTGCCCCACCATCTAAAGAGTCAATTTGAGCATCAAATACTGTTTCTTCAGAATATTCAACACCTGATTCTTTTTGATCACGTCTAAAAGCTGCAATTATTGCTTGTTTGATTGCATCAATTATGACATTAACGTCTATGCCTCTTTCAGAAGCTATAGCTTTTAATGCTTGATTAAATTCAGTTCTTGGTTGATTATTACTTGCCATATCTTGTGAAGTTTACAGCATGGAGAAGATTTAATCAATCTCAAGGAAACAAAAACTCGAACGTACTTGTATATAATAAATTTCAGAGTTATAATCGCTACATGACAGAAAGGCGGGGCATTTTTAGTTTCTTGGTTGATGTCAATCCAATCGCTAAATTGTATAAAAACATCTTGGGTGTTCCAGATGTTATTGCTCTACAATTTGCCGATGAAGATAAAAAACGAGCAGTCTCACAAGAAGAAACTTCTCAAACTCAAGTTCCGAAGGGAAGCGAGGAAGCTGTTCCTCTAGAAAGACCTGTTAGACTCTCAGCCAACGAGAGATATAGCAATGCCGATTATGCAAGAAGATATGGAGACTATGAGGCTGCTCATGAGATAGAAAAAGGAAAAAGAAGAAACTTTAAAATTGACTAATTCTCTCATAGTCCTTCTTCTTTTAAGTCATCAATTATTCTTTGGGGTATTTTGGGAATAATTTAAGCTGATTGAAGTTTTTCTGTGAACCAGATACTCGCAAGAGCAGAAACACTCATATGTTTTTCTTTTGCAGTTTTATTTAACTTTTTCTTAAACTCTTTATCAACACCTTTTATTACTAATGTCGTCATTTGATTTTTCATTATTCAGATCAACGTTTTGCTTTTTTGGGTCCATGAACTAAAGTTGGAAGCAATAGTATTGCAGCTGCTAAAAGCAAGATTGCCATTGTTAAGTAAAATGTATACATATTATTCATAATTATTTTGATACTAGCCAAATACTTATACTCCAAGAAATTATTGCTGATGCTACTCCTATCAGTATAAATCTTGGATCAAATTTGTCAACTAGGTATGGAATAACAATTGATCCTAACATCAAATGTCCGATCCCAATAAAAATATCGGAAAGTTTTTCAGTAATTTTAGAAGAAACTCGTAGATTTTGCGGCACAATTTGTAAAATTATACTTTGCATAAATAAATATTATCACAGTCCTTCTTCTTTTAAGTCATCAATTATTCTTTTTTGTTCTCTGTTCATTTTTTCAGGAACTAGAATATTAAGTTTTACATACTGATCACCTTTTGTCCTATGGTGTGGATTTGGAGCTCCTTTACCCCTTAGTCTAATCATAGTTCCTGACCCAGTTCCTGCTCTTACTTTTATTTTAACTTCCCCATCAACTGTTGGAACTTCAATAGTCCCCCCTAAAACTGCCATTGAATAGGGAATTGTGACGTTAATATAAATGTCATCTCCATCTCTTTCAAAAAACTCATGTGGTGCAACATTTACAGAAAGTGTAAAATCACCAAAATTGATTCTTGTTCCTTCATCAACTCCCGCAGGGATTTTAATTTTTCTTTTTTTACCTTCTATATTAAATTCTTTAGTAACACCCTTTACTGCATCCATAAAATCAATCTTCACGCTATAGCGTGGAATTTGTCTCTGTTGACGAAAAGGAGTCCCACCAAAAAAACTTTCAAAAATATCAAATGGATCACCAAAATCTACATTCCCAAAAGGATTTTGTTGTCCACCACCAGATGACCATGTATATGTAAATGGATTTCCACCACCTCTTGCACCTGCACCACCAGGGGAAAATGCATCATGGCCATAATTGTCATATGCAGCTTTTTTGTTTGCATCTGACAGCACTTGGTAGGCTTCGTTTATTTCTTTGAATTTTCTTTCTGCTTCTTCTTTGTCTCCACCTTGATGTCTATCAGGATGCCATTCTAAAGCCTTTTTTCTGTAGGCATTTTTAATTTCTTGGGCACTAGAGGATTTAGTAACCCCTAATAGGTCGTAGTAATCGTTTTTGGTGGACATATGAAGTTATTGTACTACTTCGCCTTCTTCAACTTTTGAATCGTCTTTTTTGTCAGATTTTTTTTCTTCTTTTGGTTCTTCAGTTGTAGACTGAGCACCATACATTGCTTGTCCTACTTCTGACAAAGTATCTGAAAGTTCTTTTGTTTTTGCTTCTAATTCTTCTTTTGTTCCAGTCTCTAAAATGTCTTTAACTGCTTTAATTTTTTCATTAACTTTTTCAATTACTTCTTTTGGAGCTTTATCTCCTGCGTCTTTAATAGCTTTTTCAGAAGCAGTAACCATAGCATCTGCAGAATTCTTTGCTTTTATAAGTTCTGCTTTCTTTTCATCTTCTGCTTTGTTTTTTTCTGCATCTTCTTGAGCTTTCTTTACTTCTTCATCTGTTAAACCAACAGAACCTGTAATTTTAATATTTTGTGTTTTTCCTGTTGCTTTGTCTTTTGCAGTAACTGTTAAAATTCCATTTGCATCAAGATCAAACATAACTTCAATTTGTGGAACGCCTCTTGGGGCAGGTGGAATACCATCAAGTACAAATCTACCAAGTGCTTTATTATCATTACTTAGTGGTCTTTCTCCTTGTGTAATATGAATTTCTACTTGTGTTTGATTATCTGCAGCGGTTGAAAAAACTTCAGTTTTAGAAGTTGGTACTGTTGTATTTCTTGGAATCATTGGTGTTGCAACACCCCCCATTGTTTCAATAGCTAAAGTAAGTGGGGTAACATCAAGCAAAAGTATATCTTTAACATCTCCTGCCAAAACTCCTGCTTGAATTGCAGCTCCAATTGCTACAACCTCATCAGGGTTTACTGATTTATTAGGTTCTTTGCCAAAAAACTTTTTAACCTCTTCAACAACTTTTGGCATTCTTGTCATTCCACCAACCAAAATGACTTCATTAATATCAGAGGCTTTAAGTTTTGCATCTTTTAGACAATCTTCAACAGGTTTAATTGTTTTAGCAATTAAATCATCAACAATTGATTCTAACTTTGCCCTTGTTATTTTCATTGTCAAATGAAGTGGCTGACCATCTTTTTGTGTGATATAAGGTTGATTTATTTCAACTTCTTCAGAAGCAGTAAGTTCAATTTTTGCTTTTTCTGCAGCATCTCTAACACGTTGTAATGCTTGTTTATCAAGCCTTAAGTCCATTGAGTTCTCTTTCTTGAATTCTTCTGCAATGAAATCTACTATTTTTTCATCAAAATCATCTCCACCAAGGTGAGTGTCACCATTTGTGGACTTTACCTCAAATACTCCATCTCCAAGTTCTAGTATTGAGATGTCAAAAGTTCCACCGCCAAGATCATAGACCGCAATTTTTTCATTTTTCTTTTTATCCAATCCATAGGCAAGAGCAGCTGCTGTTGGCTCATTAATTATTCTTTCAACTTTAAGTCCTGCAATTTCACCTGCTTGTTTTGTTGCTTGTCTTTGTGAATCATCAAAGTATGCAGGAACTGTAATGACGGCCGAATCAACAGTCTCGCCCAAGTATTTTTCAGCATCTTTCTTGAGTTTCATTAAGACTCGTGCTGATATTTCTTGAGGTGTATAAGTTTTTCCACTGATCTCAACATCAGCCATTCCGCCTTTTCCAGAAATAATTTTGTAAGAAACCATTTTTTGCGTCCGAAGGACTTCTTTATCTTCAAATCTCCTACCCATAAGTCTTTTAACTGACGATATTGTATTTTCTGAATTTAAAACCATCTGACGTTTTGCGACGTCCCCCACCAAGTTTTTGCCAAGTTCTACAACTGATGGTGTTGTATTTTTGCCAGTATCAGAAGCACTAATAACTTTAGGTTTTCCACCTTCCATTACAGCTACACAGCTATTTGTTGTTCCTAAATCAATTCCGATTATTTTTGACATATTATTTTTTTACAAATTTAAACACTTTTACTCTTGCATGTCTGACTACTGTTCCGTCTATATATTTCCAACCTGACATAACAACCTCAGAAATATTATTATCTTCTAATTCTATATTAGTTTCAAGCACTTCTACCACTTCATCGGTTGATTCATTAAATTTTTCTCCTACTTTTGTTTTAATTTCTTCAAAACCTTCCTCAAGAGCAAGTGTTTCAAGTTGTCCAACGATTATTGCAATGCCAGAATCATTAATATGCTTTTGGGCTTGTTTTAAATTATCAATTATGGGCAATAACTTGCTCAAAAACGAAATGCTTGCAAGTTTATACATTTCTCCTCTTTCCTCATCGGTTCTCTTTTGTAAATTTGCATAATCTGCCATAGCCCTTGCCAGTTGATTTTTTAAATCCTCGGTTTTCTTTTTCACTGCATTACCTCCTCAAGCATTCCTCTATAATATCTTATTGTAGGTATTAAACTAGAATAAGTTTGCCTTACTGGTCCAACTACTCCAATTGCACCATTTCTGTCTTTAACTTTAAAATGTGCAGCAACTATTCCAATAGGTAAATTTCTAAAACCCATATCTTCAGTAAACAAAACATCAAATGCAGTTTCTATAGGAAAACGGTTGAAAAAAAGGTCAATTAATTGTTCGTCTTCATCCATGAAGCCAAATAGTGAGGCACAAGCATCAATATCGTAAAATTCAGGGTTTGAAAAAATATTTCCGTGCCCTGCTTGCCAAACAGAACCATCTTGCATGGCAGTAATTGCCATACCTCCAGTTCTTTCTGCTAAAGAGTGTGTTATTTCATTTATAAACTTATCAAAATTACCCCTATCATCCCAAACTTCTTCTTTTGCCTTCACTTCATCAGCTAAACTCATTTGTTTTTCTTCCATTAGTTGATCAACATAGAATTTCATAGCCCCTGATGTTGGAACCCTACCGGCTGAAGTGTGAGGTTGTTTTAAAAATCCTGATTTTGTCAAACTATTCATCTCATTACGAATAGTTGCAGGGGATACACCTAAATTATACTTTTTTTCAAGTGGACCAGAACCAACAGGTTCCGCAGTCTCAATATACTCATCTATCAATGCTTTTAAAATTTGTGTTTGTCTTGATGTTAATGCGTTCATATTAGTGCGAACCAATTGGTATTAGCAGTACTATACTCTGAGTGCCAACAATTGTCAAGAGGTTGTTTCTTCGGTTACTACTGTAGTGAATTTTTGGCTTTGAAGCATGCGTTTGAATAAATTCACAAAAGTATCTAGTTCTTTAGATTTTAAAAGTTTAAGAACTATTAAATAAGTCGTTACACCAATTATACCAACGATTGCGGTTAAAATTAGTAGATTGCCTGCATATCTAGTATCAAGAACGAATTTTTCAAAAGGTAAATCAAGGTTACTAACAAATGAAAGTTTCTTAATCCAGACTGATTTATCAAAAAACTTTAAAATAAAGAACATAACTGTTGCTGAAACAATTCCACCTGTTAAAGATTTTAGTACAGGTAGATAAAGTCCTGTTTTTACTCCATTGTGAATTCGCTTGGTGATAAGGGTAAAAAGAATTACCATTTGAACGATAGATGCAAAAGAAAATGCTGCTGCCAAACTCCAGACAGGTAATTTATAAACTAAAACAAATAAATAATCCAAAATAATATTTACAAAAAGGGTTGAAATTGATACTAAAACTGGTGTTTTTGTGTCATGAAGTGCATAAAAACTCCTCGCTAAAATTGAATTTGCAGCTTGGGAAAAAATACCTACAGCAAAAGCTGAAACAACAAAAGAGGTTTCAACTGTTGCATCCCATGTAAAAATATCTGTTCCAAAAATAAGTCTTACTACAGGAATTCTGGCAATTGCTAAAAATGCAACAATTGGAGTCATTAAGAAAACTATTTGATTTAATGTTTCAAATAGGGTTTTTTTGAAAGCTTCTAAGTTATCAGATTGCATTGATAGAGTTGGAAGAGCTGCTTTTGCAATTGATGTCCCAAACAAACCAACTGGAATAAGTTGAACAGAATTTCCAAAAGTAAAATAGGTATAAGCAGGAACTGAAATAAGTGAAGCTAAAGTTAACTCTACAAATTTTGCAATTTGTAGAAAAGATACTTCAAGAATCCTCGGGGCTGAAAGTTTTGCAATCTTTTTAACTTCTGGCGTTATTTTAAAACTTCTACTAAATTTAAAACCAAGTTTTACTGCCAATGGCAGTTGCGTCAGCAAATGGCAAGCGGAACCGATTACAACACCAATAACTGGGGCAAAAAGACCAAATTTATTATAAAAAAGAATTGTAGAAATAATAATACCAAGATTGTAAAAAAGTGGGGCTAGGGCAGGTATAAAAAATCTTTTTGAAGATTCTAAAACTGCAGTTAAGACATATGAAATTACAAAAAAACCTTGAGCGATAAACAAAATACGAGCCAAATCCGCAATTCTTGTTTGATCAGTAATATTAAAACCTGGAGTTATTATTCTATAAAGTGGGTGTGCAAAGATAACTACCACAGTGGCTAATATTAAGAAAATAACACCTCCCCAGTTAGCTACAATTCCAGCAACTTCCCAAGCTTTTGTTTTTGAATCTTTTAAGGTTTTTGTAAATATTGGTATAAAGGCAGAGGCAAAAGTTCCAAAAACCAGTACTTCAAAAATAGTATCGGGTAATCTAAAGGCTGCAAAGAAAAGGCTTAAATCGCTTGGTAAAAAATAATGAGCAAGTACTCTTTGACGAACTAAACCTAAAAATCTTGAGATAATAATCATTATCATTATTAGAGTCGCAGCTTTTAAAACTGAGTGTTGTTGATCAGAAATTAGAGATTTGAGTTTCGTAATTGTTAATTTCATTTTTTTTGATTATACTACCCTCATGCCAGTAACTAAAACAGCCAAAAGAGCA
>CAZSXP010000011.1:0-17404 GCA_964610395.1 uncultured Gammaproteobacteria bacterium | reverse complement strand
GCTCATAAAGTAAATTGAGATAGTTTAGTAGCTTCTTCTGCGCTTGTATTCGGCATTATTTTTAGTTGAGTTTCATCTCAAACTCAATTTCGTCTCGAATTGGAATACCATCATTACCAATAGTCGGAATTGCTTTTACTTTCCTTTGTGCTTCAATCGCATTTACCCTAATGGCAGCAATGGTAAAACCCATCCTTTGATAAAAACGAAATGCAGAAGTATTATCATTGGTGGTTTGTAACCAAACCCTATTGCATCCTTTTTCTTTTGCAACCATTCCTACGAGTTCAATTAATTTTGTTCCTATACCCTGTTTTTCTATAGCACTGTATACGGCTACAATTTCACATTGTTTTTCTTCTATAGCGTATAAGATGAGACCTACCTGTTTATTGTTTTGTTCTGCAATGAAACCAGGCAATACTGTCGTTTCATACATTTTATCTTTGCTTAGAATCTTTGTTGAACCCCACTGCTCTGAAACAACGGTTTTTACCCAATTATTATCATTATCTGTTTTTTCATGATAAATAGTGTTTACATGTTCCATAAAAATAATTATATCAAAGTGTGTCGTTGAAAGAATTACTTTAAGAGTTAAACATTATTTCCTTTATTTATTCATAAAACCAGTTGTAGTCAGGATCATTAACCTCTTTTATTTTACTTTTATTCATTTTATATATTCCTTCTTCCATTACTGTTTCCCAAGTACCCTCATAATAATGATATTCAGCTTCACCTTCTACCCAGTTTGTTGTTCCAAATTTAACAAGAACAGTATCATCTGAATCCTCATACTTCTCAGTAGAAATTACATCAACATCTAAAATATCAGTAAATCTATTTGTCCATTCTGTGTAATTAGTTTTTTCTAAATATTTACTACTTAATAAGTTATATCCTTTTTCCATTTGTCTTGCTTTTAAATATGTATAAAAAGCATATACTGCATCTTCAGGTGATTTTGAAGGATCAACTTCAATTTTTGTAATTTCTAAATCACTAAGGTAATTTAGTGATTCTTTAACATCTGGAGAAAATATAAAAAATGAAATTCCTGCAACTCCCATTGTATTTATTCCAACTACATTTCCACATATATCAACTAGTGGTCCTCCACTCATTCCGGCAACCAAACTTATATCAGTTTGGACATAGGCGACCTTTTCTTTTTTACTGTTTCTATAATCAATATAATTTCCTTTAACAATTGTTGCCTTCCCCACAACATCTGATCCTAATGGATAGCCTGCTGAAAATAACGGCTCGTCATCATAGAAATAAACCATATCGGTTAATGGGTATACATAATCAGGATATGAGTTATTGAGTGTTAATACTGCAATATCAGCAACTTTATCTCCAACTATTTTACTTGGCGTTTCAAAGTGTCCATCTGGAAAAACTACCTTAGGACTTGGTTCATCTGCAATTACATGAAAATTAGTTACGATTTCAGTATCTGATATAAAAAAACCGGAGCCCTCACCATACCCACCGATAATTCTAACTACTGATTTTTTGAGTCTCTCTTTTGTAGACGTGGTACTACACCACATTTTTTCCAAACTTCCAAATTCTCGAATAATATAATCAAAAATAACTAGTAATGAAAATAAAAAATAGATAAGAATAAATGACCATAAGATAGTTTTTCCAAAATTTGACCATTTTCTAAACGGCCAAGATATAATCTTCCACAACAATTTTAATAGATAGTAAGTCGAATATGTAACTAGTTTAATTGGAAACAACCACAAGGGAAACAAAAGTCTTTTGATATATGATATTAAACTTTTAATTATCTCCTTAATTTTTCTTTTCATGATTATAAATTATTCCAAAATATCCCCGAAGTCAACGGCTTCCTTTATTATATTAATGCTTGTTAATCCTTCAGGAGATTTCCTTAAAAAGACATTTCCCTGTTTATATTTTTGCTCAAGCATAACTAAATATTTATTAATTTTTACCCTAGCTAGATTTCGATTAAATTTACCTATATAACAATAAAAATAATCATCCTCTTGAACCCTTTTTATTGTATAGTGAATTCCTGATTGTTTGTTCACTTCAATTATGTCATCCCATGCCTTCATCAAAGCCCAATGCGAATAATGGAACCTATTACCTTGTAGTAAATAATTAAATGGAAAAATATGAGAAATTGCAGTTATTATTTTTTCAACAAATTTCATTAAAAAAATTATTAGCAATGCAGCTCCAACATATACAGCTGTCGCTTTCTCTCTTTCTTCCTTAAGTTGTTTTCTAGAAATCATAACTTAGATTATAATACTTTGATGCCTGCAAAAATCTATTTTTGAAAAACAAATAAATGTTCGTGCATTATTAGCAAAAAATTTAAGACCTTAGATTTTTTAACCCAAAATCCTGTTGCAGTACAATTAAATTGTTTCTTGATTATATCTTCTTTTAATTTGAATCCAACACTCAAAAATTTTTCCATAACCTTATATGCGAGAGGTTGATACATTTTATTTCGACGAGTGTCACCAATTAGAATTGCACAATATTTATTTTTTTTGAGTACTCTAAATAATTCTTTAGCAACATTTTCAATTTCATTAACAAATAACTCTATCTCGTGAATATTTGATAAATCATTTTTTATTTTTCCATTACTATATTTAATAATATCTACATATGGTGGGTGAGTTAATACAAAATCAATAGTTTCATTCCTTATTTCTTTGAGATTTCGTGCATCACCGATTACAATTTTTTGTTTACTTTTATTTTCTACTTCAAATTGTAAACATCTTTCTGTTCTTGTAACAGAATCTTTATTAATATCAGAACAAATGATATTTCTATTTAAAATTTTTGCCTCGATTGCGCTTGTTCCACCACCAACCATTGGATCTAAAAGTATATCTCCAACTTTTGAATATCTTAGGATTAAATTTCTAACAACTTCAGGTGACCAATTTCCACGCCAATCAGAAGTATGAGTTGCCCAATTACCTCTCCGAGGAAATTGCCAAACAGTTGTACACTCTAAATTAAACGTTTCTGGATGAAGTTTAATAGATCCTGTGGTCATTAAATATTATGTAATTTTATATTTTTTAGATTTAATTAATTTGATGGAATTATAATTAAACTTATCTTCAAACTTAAATTGCCAAATCAAATATTCATTTTTTATTTTTTCAAAAAAGAGTAAAAAAACTTCTTTTTTTGTATATTCACTCCACTGTCGATACGGATAATACAACTGTCGTATTATAGTATTCATAGAGTTTGAGTTCTTTGCTTCAATTAAAACGACTTTATTGTGACCCTCATATCCAGCATCAATTTCTGTTTGAACGCCTTTTACATTTAGTTCCTGACCGTTGATCCAAAAATTGAACTCTGGTGTGTATTTTCTTCCTCGAATTGTTAATACAAGTGAAGTATCCTCCATAAAAGTTCTAATTAGACTTGAAGCATAAGCAAAATCCAAATGCTGCATTTCTGAGTTACCGACTCTAGAAGTGTCCAATGTGAAATCTAATTTCGAGTTATATGTTTCAGGTTCTCCTTTTATTTCAGGTATATCAATAAAGCCATCCCCTTTTGTAATTACATATTCCCCATTTTTAACAGGTAATAAAATCAATTTATTTTGTCTCATTACTTCCGGAAGTTGTTCTCTTTTATCGATTTTGCACAATATACGTACTTCTTTTTCAGTAGTATTTTTATAATCCTGAACTGATAACTTTATAGACTTGGCAGTTAAATGGAATGGTGTTTTTGTAAAATCATGTTCCAATATTTTATAATCATCAAATATTTTTTTCCAAGAATTATTATTTGCCATAAATTATTTAATAATTAGTTATTAGCACCTCTGTAATTTTTCCTCGTTTAGTTGCGTCTGAATTAATTGCTCTATTTGCAAAAACTTCATTTATATTAACTCCTTTTAAATCGGAATACAACTTTTTGATAAATGGTGTATCAGAATTTGACAACATTACATAACATCCTCGTTTGTGTAAATCAATAAAAGTATTCTTCAATTCAATTTGTTCTTTTTCCAAAAAACTTTGGCTTGTGTACGATGTGAATAATGACGTTTTATTAATAGGATAATATGGTGGATCAAAATAAATAAAATCTTCTTTTTTAGCTTTTTTTAAAACTTCTTTATAATCTTGATTGACAATTTCAACATTTTTTAATGCCTTTGATGCTTTTCTCAAATTAATTTTATCACAAATAAGTGGATTTTTGTATTTTCCAAACGGGACGTTAAACCCTCCGCTTTTATTTACACGATACATTCCATTAAAACATGTTCTATTTAAATAGATAAATCTTGAGGCAACATCTAATTCTGATAAAGATTTTGGATCTTGTGCACGTATAGTTAAAAAATATTCTTTGCTGTTGATATGCTTATTTAGTGAAACAATTAAATTTTCAGCATTATTTTTAATAATATTATATGTAATAATAAGTTCATTGTTTAAATCAGAAAGATATGCACTTTCTGGAAGCAAATCAAAGAAAACTGCACCCCCACCAACAAATGGTTCGAAATAACGATTCCTTAATGGATCAAATTTTTCCGGGGGATATAATTTTCGTTGCCGGAACTGTTGTAGTAATTGTCTTTTACCTCCAACCCATTTTACAAAGGGTTTAGGCCTATCAGAAATAATACTCTTCGCATCCAAAAGAATATTATTTTTATTAACAAGTTGATATACACGATTCGCATAAATTGAATTAATATCATAAGTTTGAATTAATTGAAGAATTGTCTGATCTTTTGTCATTTCTATTTATATATAATAGCACTTTTGACAAATTTATTTCTACAAATTAGATATACACACTCCCCTACTCTTGCAAAGAAAAAATAATAGGTCTAATATGAATTATGTTTGATAAATCGATGGTTCCTGGAGTTTCAGGTGATACAGATGATTTGCTTCTAGAAGCTGTTAAAACATGTATTCAATACGACAGAGCATCAGCTAGTTTACTTCAAAGAAGATTATCAATTGGTTATGCTCGTGCAGCACGATTAATGGATCAACTTCAAAGCGCTGGCGTACTTGCTGGTTCTGATGGCACTAGTAAACCAAGGGAAGTGTTAATCAAAACTGTTGAAGCCTTCAAAGAAATGAATAAAAATTTATTAACTATAGAGCAACAAAAAGAAGAACCACCAGTTCCAGAAAAGATATATATTCCCGTAGTAGCTGATTTTTTACCTAAAGAGATAAAGAATTTAAATAGTCCACTTGATATACCATATCTAAATACTAATTTTAGTAAAATTGGAAATTTAATTGTAACTGGAAATGTAATTAGTAAAAAATATGAATTTATAAAAACTTATTTATTATTTTTACTTTCTAAATTTAATTTAAGCGATGTCAAATTAATCATTGACGATGCAACCAATAATTTAAATAAATTTGATAATATCCCACATCTACTTGCTCCAATAATAAATGAGTCTGATAAATCATTGTCAGCACTCAGATGGTTAACTCGTGAGATGGATAGGAGAGTTCAGATTTTAAATAAGAATGAAGACGAGAAGTTTCCTGTTATTATATACATAGGCACTATCTTTAATCTTTATAGTGAGGTAGAAGATGCGATTAAAAGACTTAGTTCAATGGGAGCATATGCAGGAATTCATTTAATTTTGACAGGAGATAGACTGGGTGATTTTCCTAAAATGATTAAAGATAATATTCCTGCAAGATTAGAGTTTAATAAATTTGGAGAAAATGAAGCAGTTTTTAGTTTTAAAGAAAGAGTTAATATAAAAATAGAGGAGTTAGATAATGCTAGTATCAAAAAATATTTAAATTTTCTTACTTAAGTTTTGATTCTTTTTACTCCTCCATGATTGATTACTACAGCAACTCTTCCATGGACTTGTCCAATTCTTCCAATTCTAATTTTGCAATTTGGACAGAAAACATCTGATTCATTTTCTAAGTTTTTTACTCCAACATAATCTTTTCCAATTTCATCTATATAACACTTCATCAAAAATCCAGATTTTACCTTTTTATATCTACCAAAAAGCAAATGGTCATTTTTACAAAATACATCAATCTTTTTAGTCATTAAATGTATTATGACATCATCCTCGAAATGATGATATATCAGCGTTCAATTCATCCACGCGCATATCGCCGTGGTTTTCTTGAATTCTGTTATAATTGAATCTATAGTTTTTTGTGCAATAATATAGACCATGAACGAAATATATCCTGATAAACTAAGGAAGGGTGATGAAGTTAGAATAATTGCTCCTGCAATGTCATATTCCATATTTTCTGAAGAACTTAAAACAATTGCAAACAAAAGATTTGAAGAATTAGATCTTAAACTTACTTTTGGTAAGCACATTAATGAAATAAATGATTTTACATCTTCTCCAATAAAATCAAGGATAGAGGATTTACATGATGCATTCAGTGACAAGAATGTAAAAGCGATATTTACTGCAATTGGTGGAGCTAATTCAAATCAATTACTAAAATATATCGATTGGGAGCTAATCAAGAATAATCCAAAGATATTTTGTGGTTTTTCAGACATTACAGCACTGAATAATTCAATCTTTACAAAAACAGGACTTGTTACATATTCTGGACCTCACTATTCTACATTTGGTCAAAAATTATATCTTGATTACACATTAGATTATTTCAAAAAAACTTTAATAAATAATGAACCTATTGAAATAAAACCATCAGAATTATGGAGCGATGATGAATGGTATAAAGACCAAGACAAAAGAAACTTAATTAATAACAATGGCTGGCTTGTAATTAATGAAGGAAAGGCAGAAGGAACAGTACTTGGAGCTAATCTTTGTACTTTTAATTTACTTCAAGGAACTGAATATATGCCAGACTTAAACAATTCCATTTTATTTTTAGAAGATGACTATTTAACAAATCCAGATACTTTTGATAGAGATTTGCAGTCCCTCATCCACCTACCTGACTTTAATAATGTTAAAGGAATTATAATTGGTAGATTTCAGAATAAAAGTAACGTAACCAATGAACTATTAACTCAAATTATTAAAACAAAAAAAGAATTAAATAACATTCCAGTAATCGCAAATCTGGATTTTGGCCATACAGATCCAAAAGTTACACTTCCAATTGGTGGAATAGTTGAAATAACATCTAAATCTAATAATTCAAAAATAACAATACTAAAACATTAAAATTTATTTTTTTTAATTTTGATCTTAAGGTTTACACACTCCAATTGGTTTTGGGGATGTGGGTTTACCCTCTGCAATCCATGTTCCAGTTTTGCAGATCCATTTACCTTCTGGTTGTTTTGTAGCAAAATAAATTCCTATAAAAGCAATCGCAGCTAGTATTCCTAAGAATATAAATTTTCTTGTTTCAACTAAAGCATTCATCTCTATTTATATTTTAGTATCATTTATTGTATTTGAAATTATTCTTTTTAAAGTTTCTATAAAATCAATCCCATACATATCTAATATAATACTATATGTTGCATGAGTTTCTTTGGCTGGTCCAAAAAATGGGTTACAGTTTGGATCTATTACATATAATCTTCCAGAAGCATCAATTCTTGTATCTATTCTTGCATAATCAGACATTTTCAAAACGTCAAACGTCCTTTTAACATACTCTTTTAATTTTGGTGCATCATATTTTTCATAAATAATGTTATCCCAATTTTTCCATTTTTTTTCAAATGTCATGACATCTTCATTTGTATCCCCCATTGTTTTTCTTTGTACTGTATAAACTTTAGTATTAATTCCATCAAGTACCGCAGAGGTTACTTCAATTCCTGCGATAAACTCATCTACTAATACATCTTGTTTATGTTTTTTAAATAGGTCTTTAAGTTTTGCACGTAATTCTCTTTCATTTTCACAAATACTATTTTCATCAATTCCTATACTGCTATGCTCTATGTTTAATTTGGGAAATAATGGATATCGAAGTGTTGGGTTTATCATTTCAAAATGATTTGACATAAGCTGATGATTAGGAACTGGAATACCATTGGTTTCCATTAATTTATACATTACAAATTTATTAGAACCAATTGACCAGCCTAAAGCACCTGCACCTGTATATGGAATATTTAAAATTTCCAATAGCCCAATTATTGATGATCCAAGCCATGATTTGCCTCTTATAGAATCAACCAAATTAATTGCCATATCAGGTTTATATTTTTTTAAGTTGAAGGCTATATTGTCATCACATGGAAAAGTTTCAACTGAAATTTTTAATTTGGATACGTAAGCTGCTATATCGTTTGCATAAAGATCAGCATGTTCTTCGGTAATAAAATCTTCTTTATTTTGAAAATATTTCCTTTTTACATCTGTATAGATAATTGCAATTTTCATTATTTAATATCCCCACTCTCTCATTGTGTTTTGAAGAAGCCGTTTTAAAAGCACTATAAATCTAATTCCATAGGTATTCATTGCAAGTGAGATTTCTGATGTTGATTCATTGTATGGGGCAAAATGGCAGTTTGCATTAGCATCAATAAAATAATAATTTCCATCCTTATCCATCCTTGTATCAAATTTACCATAATCTCCCATTTTAGTTACTACAAAAGCTTTCTTAACTAGGTTTTCAAGAATTGAATCATGATATTTTTCATACAAAACGTGGCTATAATAATGATCAGAAGCTTCTCCCCAGACCAAATCATAATCTAAAAATTCATGATTTGTTTTGTTGTCTGGTAAATGTATTATTCTCTCAACTACATAAACCTTTTTATTATATGAATGGAAAATAAATGATGCAAATTCTCTGCCGTCAATAAATTCTGAAACGAGTACATCTTGATCATAAGTTTTAATCAAATATTTGAGTCTTTTTCTTAATTGTTGTTCATTTTCTACAACTGATTCTCTTTTAATTTCAACATTACTATGTTCCTCATTTAATTTTAGGATAAGTGGAAATCTTAGTGACTGATCAAGAGGTGATTTATTACTAGTCATTAGTTGAAATCTTGGAACAGGAATACCATGCTGTGATAAAAGTGCATAAATTAAATATTTATTTGAACCTATGGCAAAACCTAATATATCGGCACCTGTATATGGAATTTCTAATAGTTCAAGTGTTGCAGGAACTGTGGCACCAAGATAATCATAACCCTTTACAGTAGTTACAAGATTTATTGCCATATCGGGTCTTTCTTTTTTTAACTCTCTTGCCATATTATGGTTACCCTTAATAAAGCAAACTTTTACACCAAGTTTTTTTAGATATGGTTTAAATGTTAGCGCTTCCTCGTAAGATCCTGCAACTGTATAGTATTCCTCATCCGTTGAAAAATATTCTCTCTTTTCATCTGTATATAGAATTGCAACTTTTTTAGGAAGTTTTCCACCGTTATGATTTTGTTTTGCAATTAAACTTCTGGTATTTGGCGAATTAACTATATCTTTCATAATTTTAATTTCAAGCTTTGCTTATATTCTAGAATTAAATATAGATATTATGTTAAAATATGCAAGTAGTAGACTTAAAGCTCTTGTAGGTAAACGGATATACCGCGTCCCTTCTAAGGACGATTTCTCAGTTCGATTCTGAGCAGGAGCACAAAGGGCCCATAGCTCAATGGCAGAGCGGTACCCTCTTAAGGTAATGGTTGAAGGTTCAAATCCTTCTGGGCTCACAAAATTTCTTTACTCCATATGCTGTAGATGCCAGTTGAAAGGGTTCTACCTCCTCTTTCTTTTAATACAAGTTCGCCATTTGTTACGTGACCAGATTTTGGCAATTTATCAATTAAAATATTTGCAAGGCTTGTTGACGATGTCGAAATTGCATATGCATTTACAATTACAAAAAGTGGATTATCAGAAAGTAATTGACATACATTATCAAGAAGTTCTGGGAAGTTTTTGATGAAATGCCATTTTTCGCCATTAGGGCCATGCCCGTAGACTGGTGGATCCATGATTATTCCATCATATTTAACTCCCCTTTTAATTTCACGAGAAGTAAATTTAATTGCATCATCAATAATTATTCTTGCTTGCTTTTCTTCTAAACCTGATAATTTTTGATTTTCCTTAAACCAAGTTATTGCTGGTCTTGATGCATCTACATGAGTAACCTTTGCACCTTTTTCTAAAGCATGTAAACTTGCAACTCCAGTATAAGCAAAAAGATTTAAGAGATTTGAATCATTTTTAACTAATTTTGAAATTAAATCCCATTCAAATTCTTGTTCAGGAAATATACCAACATGTTTAAATGGGGTAAGTCTTAAATTTACCTTAAGATTATTAACTTCAAATTGCCATTTTTCAGGGAAATTATTTTTTGTAATCCATCTGTCTTTAAAAACTGCATCAGCCTTCTTCCATTCTTCTTCTGATAAATTTTTCCCCCACAAAACTTCAGGATCAGGACGATCTAGAATATATTTCCCAAATCTTTCTAATCTTCTGCCCTCCCCACTATCTATAAGTTCGTAATTCATCATATGAATCTAATTTGCATACCATCTATTACTTTTGTTGAAAGTGCCATTTCTTGACCGTCAAATTTAGCCCCATTTCCCCAGATTTTAGCAAGTGTTGTTCCAGCTAAAAATTCAGAGCCAATACTTTTTGCTACATCTTCTAGTGTATCACCTTCATTCATAATTACAGGATTTTTTTGATTTGGTTTTTCAGTTTTTTCAATTAGATATACTGTAATTAATTTTAATTTTTTCCAAAGTATTTCTTTTAGATCGAAGATCCCGGTTCCTTTTTCTGCACTTATATAAATTAAATCTTCATATTTATTCCCCTTGTGTGTATCGGATTTATTAACTATAAAAATCGCATTTTTATATACAATTCTTTGTGAGAAACTATCAATAATTTGATCAATAGTAACTTTTTCTTTTAAAATAATACGTCCATTTTTAATTCCAAATTCTTGTGCAATTCCTTTTACATCTTCTAAATTGTAATCCTGTTTTATATTAGAAATAATTGTAAGACCTCCTGCAATCTCTTTTTCCACCCTAACATCAGGAGTTTTTTTATTAATTCTAATGCCTGCCTTTTCAAGTTCAACTAATATATTATCAAAAAAATTAAGTCTTTCAGGATCTGTCATTATCACCAATAAATCAGCACCACGAGCAACAGATAAAACTTCTTTACCACGACCTTTTCCAATTGAGGCACCTTCTATTAAACCTGGTACATCCAAAATTTGGATATATGCCTCTCTATATTTAAGCATTCCTGGAATTACTGAAACAGTGGTAAATGCATAAGCAGCTACCTTGCTTACTGCATTAGTTAAAAGATTAATTAAAGTTGATTTGCCAGCAGAGGGAGGACCAATTAAAACAAGAGTAGCATCTCCCTGTTTTTTAACAGAATATCCTCCGGATCCTCCACCTTTTCCATGAGAGGACACTTCCACCTCCTTGTCTTTAAGACGCGCTATTTTAGCTCTCATAGCTCCGATAAAGCCATTTGTAGCTTTATGATGTGGAGTTTTTCGTAAAACATCTTCTATATCTTTAATTTGCTGCGCTATATCTGCCATATGAGGTATTATATCAGGCTTGATAGAATAAAATAAGCATGGACTCGAACATTTCGATTATACCGAAGTAAATAATGATATAATATATCATGCTTAAAAAATGCTCAAAGTGTTTAAGGATGCTTGATGAAAATGAATTTAATTGGAAATATAAAGATATAAAGCGATCGTATCATTGTAAAGAATGCTCAAGAAAATATATTAGAAATCACTATTTGGTTAATACTGAGTATTATATTAACAAATCGCTTAAAAGAAATAAAATGATTAAAAATCTAATCTTTAATTATCTAGGAAGTTATTTTTTAGGTCATCCATGTATAGATTGTGGTGAAAATGATATCTTGGTGTTAGAATTTGATCATAGGATTAAATCAGAAAAGTTTAAAGAAATTAATGTATTAATGAAGAATAGAGGATCAGTACAAAGCATTATTAACGAGGTTGAAAAATGTGACGTTAGATGTGCAAATTGTCATAGACGAAAAACATCTAGAGAAACAAGTAGTTGGAGATTAAATTTTTGTAATAAGCACCCGTAGCTCAACTGGATAGAGCGCTTCGCTTCGGACGAAGAGGTTTGGGGTTCGTATCCTCACGGGTGCACAATAGAAACAATTTATTTTGGTTGGTAACGCTGATTTATACAAGTATCATCTTCATTAGGATAAATATAATATTCATCATTTTTGATTAAATCAAAGAATGAAATACACTTTCTTTCTTGACCAATTATTTTGGGTTCTAATGTTATTTCTTTGAGAGAAATAATTGGAATTGAAAATTTACAAGTAGAACAGCGAAAATCCTCTACTGATAGTGATTTTAATGTTTCCATTGTTGGGATTATAACATAAATGTGGTATAACTAGTTCCAAGGTGAAATTTGTAATTATTTCTGGCGGTGTTTTGTCAGGCCTTGGTAAAGGTATAACTTCAGCCTCAATAGGACTTCTTTTACAATCCCGTGGTATCAAAGTTACTGCCATGAAATGTGACATGTATTTAAATGTTGATGCAGGAACAATGAATCCAATAGAACATGGAGAAGTTTTTGTAACTGATGATGGCTGTGAAACTGATCAGGATTTAGGTCATTATGAAAGATTTTTGAATATTAATTTAACTAAAGAAAATTACACTACAAATGGTCAAATATATAAATTAATTTTAGAAAAGGAAAGAAAATTAGATTATGCTGGTAAATGTGTTGAACCATATCATCATATACCTCCTGAAATAATTAAAAAATGGTACAAGGCTGGAGAAGCGAATAAAGCAGATGTAGTTTTAGTTGAACTTGGCGGAACTGTTGGCGAATATGAAGGATTGTTATTTTTTGAAGCTGTACGTCGTCTAAGATTAACAAATCCAAAAGACATTATTTTAATTCACGTTGGTTACCTTCCTGCCCCTCCGTCAATTGGAGAATTAAAATCTAAGCCACTTCAACAATCAGTAAGCCAACTTAACTCATTAGGAATAATGCCTGATTTTATAGTTTGTAGAAGTGAACTTGCAGTAGATGAAAAACGAAAAGAAAAAATTGCAATGTCATCAGGTCTTCCTATTGAAAATATAATTTCAGCACCAGATGTAAGTAGTATTTACGAGGTTCCCCTCGTTTTTGAAGTACAATATGTTGCAGAAAAAATAATCAAGAAACTTAAGTTAAAACACGGTAGAAAAGATTTAGCTGATTGGAAAAAACTAGTCAAAAGTATTAAATCTTCCAAAAAACAAATAAATATAGGAATAATAGGTAAATATCAGAAAACAGGAGATTACATTTTAAGTGATAGTTATGTTTGTGTCGTTGAAGCCTTAAAACATGCAGGTTGGAAGCTTGGGATATTACCAGTAATATCGTGGTTTGATAGCGAAAATTTAGATAATAATTATTCTAAATTAGATGGAATAATTATCCCTCAAGGATGGGGTAAAAGAGGAATCGAGGGAAAAATCAAGGCAGTTACTTACGCGCGAGAAAATAATATCCCCTATTTAGGTCTTTGTTTTGGTATGCAAATGGCAGTTATTGAATTTGCAAGAAATGTACTTAATATGAAACAGGCAAACAGTGAAGAAGCAGATCCAAGTACAAAATATCCAGTGATTCATTGCATGAATCAGCAAAAAGAATTAATTAAAAAACACGAATATGGAGGAACTATAAGATTGGGATCATATCCTTGTAAATTAAACAAAAAATCAAAATTATTTGATATATATAAAAAGGAATTAATTAATGAAAGACATAGACATAGGTATGAATTTAATAATAAATACAAAAACCAATTTGAAAAAGCAGGCTTAATAATTTCTGGAACTAGCCCTGATGGAAAACTTGTAGAAGCTATTGAACTTCCAAAACTTAAGTTTTTTGTAGGCACTCAATTTCACCCTGAATATAAAAGTAGACCTCTTACTCCCCATCCAATTTTTGTAGAATTTTTAAATGCTTCTCTTTAGTTTGCAAAGTGTAAATACTATAGTATATAATACGCTCATTATAGATATATGATGGAAAAATTAAGTAGACGTGATTTTTTAAAAATAGCTGGTGTTGGTGTGTCTGCCGTTGCAGCTCTACCTATTAAATTTGATAAAATACAGGCTACTGAAAGAAGTACCTCAAACGATAAGATGATTATGTCATTAATGACAGAGTCAACGGTAAAGAATGCTATTAAATCATTTGATGGTGCTCCATATGATTGGAGTACAAATTCTCACTGTTCTTCATTTGCTTCAAAAGTTGTAGCTCAGATTGGATATTCTAAGTTTCCTGCAAGTGGGACAGTTCTTCAAACTGAATGGCTTAAGGATCAAGATAAATCACTTTTTTCACTATCTGGCAAAACTTTTGGCACAGAAGTACCAATGAAACAAATTTTACAAACTGAATACTGGGAGAATAAAAATCCGGGAACATTGGTTTATCTTGCCTCTGCTGTTTCTCATAATGGATATAACAAAGTTTCACATGTTGCCGTATTTAACGGTATTAGTATAAATGGCCCGCTATTTGCCGAATTTTCACCACAAATGCTAAAAGGACCTCAAACTAACCGCACACTTGATCAACTCTCATCAATGTATGTTCGCAATAGTAACGGTGAACGTGATCTGAAGCCATTTGACACAAACTCTGATAAGCCTGATGAATTAATCGGCTATGTTTGGGATACAATTGAAGCCTCCCGAGAAATGTGGCGCGAAGGAGGCCCTGTAATACCTAACGGTAAAATCGTTACAGATATTGATTCGTGCGCGACTATTACAGTAAATACTAATGATGGAACAATTGGATATTGGCAAATTGATAACGGATTGTCTAAACTTATCCCTATTCATTCCGAGTCTTCTCCATATGCCTACTCTGCTATTGGTAGAAGATTACGATTAAATAGTACAACATCTGCAATAAATTATTATGAGAATGATTTAGGAAAAGATGGTGCATATGATTCAATGACAGGTACATGGTATTCTAGAAATGGGGTAGCTAGGCGTACTCTTACACCACCTCTGACTATTTTAGTTAATGATATCGTCTGGATTGGAAATTTTGGTAAAATAGGAGGAAAAACACACATTCTTCTTGGTCAGCCATCCGAGATCAATGATGGAAAAATAATCACACCGCTTGACTATAATTCAAGTTATACGCTTCATGAGGTTCCACGAAATACTGGTATTCAAGAAATATTGCTACGTGAGCCATCTATTCGGGATGCTAATACTGATGGGCATCCACTAGAAATACCATTTCTGTCGTCAGGATGTGTTAATTTAGATGCTTCAACATGGCAAAAAATAATTACATTGACGCGTAAGGATTTATCAGAAAGACCTGTATTCCTAATATTCTCTGTCCCAGGATTTCCATTAGACCTAACAATGCAAAACGATTTTATGCTTGGAACTGACCCGTTTGGTTCAAAGTCAAAATTATGGAATTATGTAGATACAGATCTTTCTGAGCAGTCGTCAATTGTACGACCTAAAATAGACGAAGATGAGAGAGTTAATTAGTCGACGTGATTTTCTTAAAATCAGTTCTATTGCATTGGGTTCTATAATATCGCCTGTAAATAAGTTGCCATTCATATCAATTGAAAATAAACCAGAGTTATGTGACCAAATTCAGTCGGCAGATAAAATAACTACGTGGATATATCCCTACCCCTCATTTAATCAAGGAGACACAAGTCTTCCATTAAAAATATTGGAAGATCAATTGTCATATTTAAATAAAGCTAACTATCAATGTCTTACTTTTAAACAATATTCACAATTTCTTAAAGGTGAAGGGTCGTTTAGTCCCTTAAGTATAGTTTTGGGTTTTCGTGTGGAAGAAGACAAAAATATTGAGGTAAATGGAACTATATTAAACGTATGGAGAGATGAAGTAATTCCATTACTTCGAAAAAACAATTTACATGGAATATTGTTTATTAGCCCATCAGCGGTAAAAAGTATTGAAAATGGGATCACATGGGAGGAATTAAATAAATGGAAGAGAGAAGGGCTTATTAGTGTTACAGGAAAATACATTGAATCAGCTGAGATCGCTACATTATCCCCGCTCGTCGTAGATTATAATTATGAAACTTCATCTACCATGCCAGGTTATGGTTATCCTGTATTAGGTACAAAAAAATCAGAGGATTATCATAGAAGCTTTAATGAAGTTCTGGCGGCAGAGGGAACACAGGTAACAATTGAATCTACTCCTTCTGTGCAGCAAGTAGAAATTACCTCTCTTGATTTATTACCAGATAATTTTTTCCGAAATCAACTTATGAAACCAACCATGATTATTCTACATACAGATGATCAGGACGGAAATAATTGGAAAAATTGGAATGCTAATTTAACAAAAAAGGCCTTATTTTCAATGAATAAAGCAGTTCATTTTTCTGTAGATATGATAGGCTCATTACAACTAAGTAAAATTTGGTGGGATGTATGTAAATCACAAGCACTCTTTCCAATGATTGAATTTTCATCATGGCCTCCACGTGGCGGTGCTGCGCATCTTAATGCTTGTGCAATTTCTATTGAAATGGCAGGCAGAGGATTTAATAGATATTTTGATAAAGACACCCCAAATGAATTAAAAAATATTATTTATGCAACTGCTGATCGTGCTACCGAATTAACTGCAGATTTATTACAAATTCTTAGATTAGACATTAGTAGTGTTTTCGGCCATTATCAGGTTAGTTTACGCGGTAAATCAGATCCCGGAGAAAAATTTATGAAAGATTTATTCATTCCACTTCTTCATAAAAAACTAAAAACAAGTATTCCTTCTCTTTAGTTTCTTTTTTGGTATAATATGAGGTGTTGCCGGGGTGGTGGAATGGTAGACACACGGGCCTTAAGAGCCCGCGGAGCTAATACTTCGTGGAGGTTCGAGTCCTCTCCCCGGCACACTGATAAATTAAGCCTAAAATAGGGATTTAATTTGCTTATTTGTAATTTGTATATTTGAAATTAACTACGGGGTGTGGCTCAGTTGGTAGAGCGCTGCTTTTGGGAAGCAGAGGTCATGAGTTCGAATCTCGTCACCCCGACACTTGCGGGTATGGTTCAATGGTAGAACTACTGCTTTCCAAGCAGTAAGTGGGAGTTCGATTCTCCCTACCCGCTCCAACTCCTATAGAATATATGATTCGGTGGCTGTAGCTCAGTTGGCTAGAGCGTCTGCTTGTGGAGCAGAAAGTCGTGGGTTCAAGTCCCATCAGCCACCCCAAATTTTATCTAGACATGGTAAGATAAATTTACTCTAACTCATACTTTGT
>CAZSXP010000010.1:0-19739 GCA_964610395.1 uncultured Gammaproteobacteria bacterium | reverse complement strand
GCTTAAAGCACGTCGCTAGCGTTCATCCTGGACCAGGATCAAATCCTCAAAAAGTACCACACTCCTAGTCACAACTTGAACCAGAATATATCGATATTCTGTATCTTGATTGTACTGTCATATTTGCATTTCAATGTTAAAGATCTAGCAGTACATAGTACAAAGTACACAGTACACAGAAAAACAACAAGTTGCTTCTATGTACTAAGTACTGGGAACTAATTACTGTTTGTTAAAGGTGCCTATGTATGAAGTTATCAACTCCGATTTAATCGGAGCGAGTCAACCTTTAAACTTGTAAAAGAATTATATCACACCTTTTTCATTTTTGCTTTAACAACTTCATAGACCATTGGGGCAACGGAAAGAGCAATTATTGCAAGAACAACAATTGAAAAGTTTTCCTTAACTAATGGAATATTACCAAAGAAAAATCCAAGAAGTATAAATCCAAACACCCAAACAAATCCTCCGGTCAAATTGTATTTAATAAAATCGCCATAGTGCATCTTACCCACTCCAGCAACAAATGGTGCAAAAGTTCTAATTATAGGCACAAAACGAGCCAGAAATATAGTTTTTCCGCCATGTTTTTTATAAAATTCTTGTGTTTCATCTATGTGTTTTTGATTGATAAATGGGATTTTTGGATTATCAATTATTTTTTGACCAAAAAAATGACCAATCCAATAATTTGCAGTGTCACCCACAAACGCAGCAATAAATAAAAGACCTAATACCAGATATAAATTAAAAGAGCCAATAGCTGCAAATGCTCCTGCCGCAAAAAGAAGTGAATCCCCAGGAAGAAATGGTACAAAAACAAGTCCAGTTTCTGCAAAAATTATACCAAATAATATTAAGTACGATAGAGTACCATAATTTTCAATTATTAGACCTAGATTAGTATCTATATGAAGAATGAAATTGAACATGTTAGTAATAATTTCCATATAAGCTTATTTATTGTACCGTATCGTGAGAAAAGAACAAGTCAATTTTTTCTGCCAAATCATGCGCATTATATGAAACCATAAAATGCCTGACATCTTGATAAATTGAAAGATGAATATTATTAAAAACTCCAAAAATAGGTTCAAGTGGTTTCATACTTAGTAATCCATCGCGTGTTCCAAAAATCATTAAAATATCTTTTCTAACTTTTCTTAAAGTCTTATAAAGATCCATACTCGAGAGCATGTAAACAATTTTTATTGCATTAACTGCTCTTAGGTTTGGATTTTTTTAAAGATAAAATTTTGGTAATCAAAAAAGGAACCAAATGTCGAATAAGATAAAAAACTGATCTTGAAAATTGTTTAAATGCTACAAACGGTGAGATTAAAACAACTTTATTAATTTTATCTTGATATCTACTTGCATAAACAAGGGTTACTGCCCCACCTAAAGAATGACCGACTAAATAAAAACTTTTTACGCCAATTTTTTTAATAACTTTATTTATTAATTTTGAAATTTTAACTAAGGTCAAATCCTCAACAATATCTGATTTTCCAAAACCAGGGAGGTCAATACTTATACATCTGTATTTTTTTGAAAGTATAGAAATTATCTCACTATATGTATCTTTTGAAGTTCCCCACCCATGAAGAAAAACTATTGCAGATCCACTACCAGCATCAGAGTAGGACATTATTAGAGATTCAATTTCCAGTGTTTTATCCATTACTGTTGGATTGTATCAGTAGCAACGGGGGTTGCGCTAGGGGTTGATGAAGGTTCAATTGTTGGTTCAATAGTTGGAATTGGTTCTTTAGTCTTTGATAAAATTTCCAAGTCTTTAGCGTCACTTACGCGTAATAATTTTGTAGCTTTATTATATTCACCAACTGCCATGATTCTTTTACCGACTAAGGTTAATAAATCTAAATTATCAGGAACTTCCAAAGTAATTGCCTCAGCTGACGTGGTTAATAAAAAATATTTTTGGTTTGTAACACTGTATTGTAATTTTCCAGTAAAGGCTGTTTCTTTCCATACAGGTTCAATGGTCGGCATTGGCTTAGTAGTTGGGTCAGCAACATATTTTAAAAAGGGAATATTTACAGAATATCTACCTGCTCCAAAGATACCTAAACCTAATCCAAATGCAATTAAAAATGCTGTAACAGGATGTATTTTAAAGTTAAAATCAACTCCTTCTTTTCCCATCACCTTCTGCCACCATAATCTAAAATAAGTAACTGGGTTTGTAACAGTAATTAGCGGGGGTTCAGTGTTTGAAGTGGACATGAATTAATTTAATAGTAAATCAAAGCAAAATGCAAATTTTGTCTCAATGTGTGACCCCTAGCAGAGTCGGACTGCTCTTATCTGGATGAAAACCAGATGTCCTAACCGATAGACGAAGGGGCCCTTCAATCTAATGTTACTAAGTGAGCCCAGATGGATTCGAACCATCGACTTACTCCTTAAAAGGGAGCCACTCTACCGCTGAGTTATGGGCCCAAAATTGATTGAACCTTTGTATTTTACATTTTTTTGTCCCTTATCTCAATACAAAGTATCTATTTCAAATATCGAACCAATATATTAATATAAATATATGGTAACTCACGGTTCAGTTAGAAGAAAAAGTAAAGAGATATTCCAGAAAGTTATTGAGCTTAGAAAAAAGGGCCTCAGCTATACAGAAATTCAAAAAGAGACTGGTATTGCAAAATCTACAATTAATAACTGGCTTACATTTGCAGGGCTTACATTGTCAAAAGAACATTTGTTAATTCAAAACAAAAAGCGTATTGAAAATCATGTTTTAGGAACTCTTGCTTCTAAAATAACAAGGGCAAAAAGAAAAGCAGAAGACATTGACCAATTTATTCAAAAACATAAATCTAATTTAGATGACCCTCTATTTGTTGCAGGGATTATGCTTTATGAAGCAGAAGGATCAAAAGGAGAAAATAATGGTTTCTCAAATTCTGATTACAGGTTACTTGTTGTATTTATTAAATTTGTAGAAAAATATTTTGATGTTAACCGAAACAAGGATATATCTTTTAGATTATATATCCATGAAGTCAGAAAGGATGATCTAGAAAGAATAATAAGATTCTGGTCAAAAAAATTAGACATGGATCCAAAAATAATTAGGGTCAGTTGGAAACATAATATTGTAACTGAAAAAAGAATAAATCTAGATTATGTTGGTCAACTTAATATGCATATTCTAAATAATACTCACTTCACTAGCAAACTCCTGGCAATATCAGATATAATACTCACAAGATATCAAAAATTATGATATTGGGGAATCGTCTAACGGTAGGACATCTGTTTTTGGCACAGAAGATTTCTAGGTTCGAATCCTAGTTCCCCAGCCCAATTATAGATTATAAGAAAGAAATTGTTTGCTAACTAAAATGTTTAAAAAAATTTGGGAGACAATAATATTTTTAATCATATTATTTATATCAACCTACATATCTGCTTCGATTACCTACACGATAGGAAAAAAATATTTTGATGTTTTTATTGACCATTGTTCAAAAGGTTCAATCTGTGCAATGAATATTACTCCAATAAGCATTTGGTCATATCCATATAATTTACTTTTAACAATTTTTATTATATTAACTACAATCCTTGTCATCCTGTTTACTTATTTAATACTAAAATATGTTATTAAAGAAAAGTAAATTTCAACACTTTCTCAATTTTAAAGCCTTGTTAATGAAAATAAGTTGATCCATTGTATGTTTTTTTACTAACCACCAATAAAAACCACCTTCCTCTCACCTTTCCACTCATCAAATTCTCTTTTTGTAATTAGAAATGGACATTTCTCTTTTATACATCTGTTTTTTAATTTCCAATTCTTTGGCATTTTGCCAAAATGCAACCGGTGTCTACATCTAAAACCCGTCTCTTTTTTTTCGTAATTTTTGAAGGAATCAACCACATCTACTTTTTAAAGTATATGGATAAATATTTCAAGAGTTTGTTTTTGTAACTAGAAGTATTACAATTACTAGTTCTCGTCTTCAAGAAGAAGTAGAAAAATTAAAATAATTTGCTACTTTCTCGTAACTTCAACGCCTTATCAATGAAAACAAGTTGGTCTACAGGAAGATTTGGTAGTCTTTCAAATCTAAAAAAGTCAGCATCAAGAATTTCTTTCGATGGACTGTATACTCCTCCTAAAAATTCCCCCATATATGTTATGTCTAATCTTGCATTATCTCTATCTGTTCTTGTTTTAAGTCGTTCGTCAGCACTTACAATATACCCTGTTTCTTCTTTGACTTCTCTTTCTAATCCTTCTTTTGGATGTTCTCCTTTTTTTAAATAACCACCAAGTAAACTCCAATTATCCCCGCCCCTATATGAATGTTTAACAAGTAATATTCTATCTTTTTTATCGAAAAAAATTCCTGTAACTCCAATTAAAAATTGATCATTAAAAAATTTCATTATCCAGAGTTTTAAATGCACAGTAAAGTTTAATTTACTCCAGATTTTTAAAAGCAGTTTGTACATTTTTAAATTGAATTGTCGTCCTGTGGCTCGCCTAGTTCATTTTTAAATTTTGCATTTTCTAATTCGTTTTTATGCAACTCTTTAGTAACTTCTGCCAGTTCTTTTTTTAAATCGTTAATTTTATTTTTTTGATTAGAACCTGTCATTCTCGTAGAAATACTTCTTATAAATTGAATAAACCAACCAACTAATAATGTTATTAAAACAGGCACCAAAATGGCTAAATAAACCGGAATATTTGGTATTGTGTATCCTATAAAATTTAAACTAATGAGGCCTGTATTTTGAGTCGCAAAAACACTGAAGAAAATGCCTAAGGCTACTGTAAAAAATAATAAAAACATAATCTATTAGTCCTCGTCTTCACCTTTGTGAAGTTTTTTTTCTTCAATTGCAAGTCTTCTTACTTCTTCTCTTTTGACCTGTTCATCTTTGATAAACTGTCTTTTTTTCTTTTCTGTTAAGAGTGTTTTATTAACCATTTTTTGACATTCTGGATCAGAACATTCAGTGATTGTATAAGTTACAGTTGAAGTTTCTACCTTTTCCTCGTAAGTCTTAACTATTATTCTTGGTTTACCACATCTTGTGCATGCGCTAGTTGTCATTATGAGCTATTTTAGCACGAAAATGTTATTATAGCCATATGCAAAGGCAAGATTCCAAATATTTACGCAAGAATCCACCCAAGGTAGGTGATCTAAAACATATCAAAAGAAATCCTATTTATTTTGTGTTGGATAATGTCTTAGATACATATAACATTGGCTCTATATTTCGTCTTGGTGACGCTACCGCAGTAGAAAAGATATATATCTGTGGAGAGTCAGAATATCCCCCATCAAGTAGAATTCATAAAGCAGCGGTGGGCACTGAAGAATGGGTACCATGGAGTAAAGAAAATAAAGCCAGTGAAGTAGTAAAGACATTAAAAAAACAAGGTATATTTGTTGTTGCTGTTGAGCAAAGTCCTAAATCTATTAACTATTCACTATTAACTAACCTCGAAGAGGCAAGCTCCGCTTATCACCTGAGACTCCCAGTCGCACTCGTCGTGGGCCATGAGACTACAGGCGTTTCAAAAGAAGTTTTAGATATGGCAGATTTAATAGTCGAAATTCCTATGTTTGGGATAAATAAATCAATTAATGTCTGGGGATCTTTAGCAATAATCACGTATAAAATTATTGAAGGGCTGAAGTAACTACACTCTCCATATCCTTGTAGCTATATGCACCTGCAAAATTATTTTCATTTACAAAAAATCCAGGAGTTCCAGACACTCCCAATTCTCTACCAATTGCCATATCAGCTGCCAGCCTATCATCGTATTTACCACTATCAAGACAATCTTTAAGACCGAGAGCGTTAGCTGATTTTAAGAAATCCGCCATTTTTCCAGACTGTGCTTTATCATTTTTAACGACATCGTTAATTAAAGCATAACCTTCCGATGTCATCAATAAATCATGCGCTTCCCAGAACTTACCCTTTTCAAACGCACAATAAAGTGCTTTTGTTGCAAGTTCACCATTTCCATGACCATTAAAATAAAGCCACACAAATGAAGCCTTACCACTATCTACTAATTTTCTCATTTCAGGAATTGGGGCAACATATGTACCACCATCTTTAATCATTTTAAATTGAGCTCCTACTTGAGCATTCAATGATGGGTTAAGTCCTCCTGCAACATGACAATATGGACAACTAGGATCAGACGCTTCTACAAAAATAACTTTACTATCAGCACTTCCAAATTTAATTACATCTTTATTAAATAAATCTTTAATTTGGGATAGTTCCACTTTTTTAGGTGCTGGTGCTGAAGGTTGTTGTGTGTCGGTTACAGCTGTTGTAGTTTCTCCTTTACCAATGTTCTCTACTTTTTGCCATAAAACTCCAACTAAAAATGCAAGGCCAACGGTAATTACAAGAAGTGCTGGAACTAATTTTTCAAATAAAGAGGTTTTGGTTTTCACTGTTTCAGACATCTGTCAATTCTGCCCTAAATAGTTTAGTGTGTCAAGGGCTGCTTGGCATCCATATCCCGCTGCGGTTACTGCTTGTTTGTAAATATGGTCATGAATATCACCCGAAACAAAAACCCCATCTATATTTGTTGATGTTGAGTACTTAGTACTTTGTACTTTGTACTTTGTACTTGGTATGACATAACCTTTTTCATCAAGATCAATTAAACCCTTAAATAAAGCACTTGATGGATTATGCCCTATTGCTACAAATAAACCGTCTACAACAAGTTCACTTAGTTCATTAGTTAATTTGTTAATTAGCACTACACTTTCTAACTTAGTTTCACCTTTAATTTCTGTTATTTCACTATTCCAAACAACATCAATTTTTTTGTTTGTAAAAACTTTTTCTTGCATTGCTTTACTTGCTCTAAATTCTGATTTTCTATGAATAATAGTTACTTTTGATGCATATTTTGTTAAAACCAAAGCTTCCTCCATTGCAGAATCCCCTCCACCGACTACTAAAACATTTTTATCCTTAAAAAATGGTGCATCACATGGAGCACATGAAGAAATGCCACGACCGATTAATTCCTTTTCACCAGGAATATCAAGCCACTTTGTCTCTGCTCCAGTTGCAATAATAACAGAGTGAGCAGTGATCAGTGAGTCGTGAACAGTGAGAACAAATGGGCGTTTCGAAAAATCAACTGCAGTGACGTTTTGAGAAATAAATTTTGCACCAAAGCGAATTGCTTGTGCTTTCATTTTTTCCATTAAGAGAGGTCCCATAATACCATCTGGAAAACCAGGAAAATTATCAACTTCACTAGTTAACATAAGTTGTCCACCCCACGAATCACCTCCAATAATAATTGTTGAGAGTGCTCCACGAGCAGTATAAATACCCGCTGTTAAACCAGCGGGCCCAGAGCCAATAATGGCTGTGTCCCAAATAATGTCTTGCATTTTATTCTGTAGGTGTAACTACTGGTTGTTCTGTTACCACTGGTGTTTCAATTGCTTCTGGACCTGGAACTGTTGGTACAACTGGTTCTGCAACTGGCGTAGTTACTGGAGCTTCAACAACAGGAGTTGTTGGTGCTGGTATTACTGGTGCCATTGGATCTACTGGTACTGTTGGTTGTGTATTGTCTTGCATATTTTAAGTCACCACCTTCCGTATTAACTCTTCAAATTTTTGTTTTCCTCCAAAACCCACTTGACGTTCTACTTCATTTTCAGCCTTAAAAAGAATTGTTGTAGGAATAGACATTACTCCATACTTAGCTGCTGTTTGTGGATTTTCATCAACATTTAGTTTAACTATTAAGACTTTATCTTTATAGCTTTCAGAAAGCTCCTCTAAAACTGGTTCTGCCATCTTGCATGGCCCACACCAGTCTGCATAAAAATCAACTATTACTGGAAGTGTATTCTTTAATACTTCTTGATCAAAATTTGCATCGGTTACTTTATTAACTGCCATATTTAATACACACTATACTGTGAAAAATATTGACAAGTCAACCCCTAAGTGATTAAATGCGACTATAAATGGAAAGATTCTTTTCGATATTTGGAAAAATAATGTTAGTTGTAATTATTTTAACCGCCTTAGTTTATGGAGGATATTATTTTGGTAAAGAGGCAAGTAACGAAGCTAAACCAGAGGCAATAATTACTGAATCTGAAACTCCAATTGAGATTGTTTTTCCAGCTTCACCATCAGCAGTGCCTCAGACATTATCAACTGTTATAGGTGGTGTCTCTAAATCAGCAGGTCTTTCTTTTGATCAATATTCCATAACCACCCCCGAAGAATGGACTGCAAAAAAAGAAAGTCAAACCGTTGCTGATGAAAAACTGATATTAACTAAGGGTGAATATCAAATTAATATTTTCCAAGCAGCTACAGGGGGGGCATTTTGTTTATACCCAGGAGATGCTGATCTTGAAGGACCTGTTTCAAAATTTGAACTGTTTGTATCTTTAACTACTAAAGACAATAGAACATTAAGAAGAAGTGGAAACAAAAATGAAACTAGTTTTACAGTTTGTCAAAAAGGACAAGATGGAGGTTACCAACAACCAACAAACTATGGCCATATATCTATAAAAATGCCTGCAAATTATACCCCCGAGATATTAACTGAAATCGACTCAATTATATCTTCACTTAATTCTATTTAGTCTTAGTGAATTTAGAACTACTGAAATTGAACTTGCTGCCATGGCAAATGAAGCAAGCATAGGGTTTAACATTCCAAAAGCTGCCGCAGGAATTAAAATGACATTATAGCCAAAAGCCCAAAATAAATTTTGTTTTATGACCAGCATGGTCGCGCGGCTTAAGTCATAAGCCGCGATTATGCTTTTGAAATCTTTGTTTAGAAGCGTAATCCCAGCTGACTCCATTGCAACATCAGTTCCTGTGCCCATGGCCATACCCACATCTGCTGCAGCAAGAGCAGGAGCATCATTTATTCCATCTCCCACAAACATGACATTTTCGAATTCTTTAACTTTATCTGCTTTTTCATTTGGCATTACTTCTGCCATAACATTTTTAATTCCAGCTAGTTTTGCAATTGCCTGTGCAGTTCTTTGGTTGTCCCCTGTTACCATCCATGTTTCTATTCCTTTATCGTTTAAGTTTTTAATTACTTCTTTAACACCATCTTTTAATGTATCAGCTACTGCAATAAATCCTAATTCTATTGTTCCATTTTTTAATATCATTACAGTTTTTCCAAGTGACTCTAATTTTTTAATTTCTTCAGATTTGTCATTAGATTTTCCAAAGAAATATTTTTTGCCATTAATAATTCCCTCAATTCCTTGACCTGCAACTGCCCTAAATTTTGTAACTTTTGAAAGTTTAACTTTCTTGTTTCTAGCAAATTCCAAAATTGCTTCACCCAAAGTATGTTCAGAACCTTGCTCAAGAGATGCCACAATATTTAATATTTTTAAGTCTGAAACCTCAGTTACGACTGGTTTACCTTTGGTCAAAGTCCCCGTCTTGTCAAAGATAATTGTTCTAATTTTGTGTGCAGTTTCAAGAGTACTTGCATCTTTAATTAATATCCCTTTTTCTGCCCCTTTTCCAGTACCAACCATTATTGCAGTAGGTGTTGCAAGACCCATTGCACAAGGGCAAGCAATAATTAAAACAGCAACCAAATTAATAAAGGCAGAAACAGGAGAACCAATAACAAACCAAGCAACAAAAGTTAAAACTGCAAGCATTAAAACAATTGGTACAAAATATGAAGAAACAATATCTGCGAGGCGCGCAATTGGTGCTCTTGAGCTTTGGGCCGACTTAACCATTTCTACAATTCTAGAAAGCATGGAATCACTCCCCACCTTAGTAGCTTTATATATAAAACTTCCTGATTTGTTTATTGTTGATCCAATCACACTTGAGCCAACAATTTTGTCAGTAGGCATTGATTCTCCTGTAATCATTGATTCATCAACAGCGCTCTGTCCTTCTATTATTTGTCCATCAACAGGGATTTTTTCTCCAGGTCTGACACGAATTAAATCCCCCACAATGACATCTTCAAGAGAAATATCAATTTCTTTTCCATCCCTAATTACCCTCGCCGTTTTAGCTTGCAATCCTAAAAGTTTTTTAATGGCATCTGAAGTATGTGATTTTGCTTTTGCTTCCAAAAATCTACCCAAAAGAATTAGGGTAATTATAACTACCGCAGTATCAAAATACATACCTTTAGTAATTTCTAATATTGAAAGTACTGAATAAAAATAGGCAGCTGATGTACCAATTGCTATTAATGTATCCATTGAAGCAGCTCGATTTTTAAGCCCTGACCAAGTTGCAAGATAAAACTCTTTTCCTACCCAAAATTGTACGATTGATGCTAAAGGCAATATATAGTAGGCAACATTTTTTATGTTAGAAAAACTAAGGAGCATAACAACAGTTGAAAGAATTGATGAAATTATTACTTTAGTTTTTAAGTTGTTTAGTTCTTTTTTCTTTTCTTCATCTTTTGAAAGTTTAGTATCCCCAATAATTGCTTTGTATCCTGCATTTTCTACAGCTTTTTGAAGATCACTATCTGTTACTTTATCATCAATTTCAACCACAGCAGATTCGCTACCATAATTAACAGAGGCATTTGTAACTCCAGATACTTTAGAAAGACTTCTTTCAATTAATTTAGCACAAGATGCACAGTGCATACCAACAATAGAAAATGTTTGTTGTGACTTTGTCATTTTTTCTTTCCAAAAAAGAACCAGTAAATAAATCCAATTAACATTGTTCCTCCTAAAATTACAATGTATTTGTCTGGTGTCATTTTTTCTTTAGTACCTCCATTACCTCTTTAATTGCCTCATCACTTTCCCCTTTTTTAATTGAATCAGCGACACATGACTTCAGATGATTTTCTAAAATTATTTCATCCGTGTTTTTTAATGCAGATTGAATAGCAAGAAGCTGATGAACTATATCAATACAATATTCATCACCCTCAATCATTTTGATTACTTTTTCCAAATGACCTTTGGCAATTTTAAGTCTATGGAGTATATTTGATTTTGGTACTTGCATATTTTTTTCGATTAAGTAAACTTAATATACATCCCCCCTGGGGGGATTGTCAAGTAACAAAATATTATGAATAATTTATGGCTTGCATTATTAACGGGTATAACAACAGGAGGTTTATCATGCTTTGCAGTTCAAGGAGGTCTTTTGACAACATCTTTGGCAACCGAAGAAAAATCTGATGTTAAATACTTAAAAGAAAAAAGTATTATAGCTTTCTTAATTGCTAAAATTACCGTCTATACATTATTAGGGTTTCTCTTAGGTTTTCTGGGGGCAACCCTTAATATCTCCCCACGTGTTCAGGGGTCTCTACAATTATTTATAGGAATTTATATGATTTTAACTGCCGGTAGACTTCTTGATCTTCATCCAGTATTCAGATATTTTGTAATACAACCTCCAAAATCAATATTAAGATTGTTAAGAGACAGATCTCAAGCAAAATCTTTTTTTACTCCCCTGCTTCTTGGAGCCTTGACAGTCTTAATCCCTTGTGGAGTAACGCAGGCGATGATGCTTCTCGCTATTGGATCAAGTAGTCCTATATGGGGAGCTGGAATTATGTTTTTCTTTATATTAGGAACGTCTCCTGTATTTTTCTTAATTGGGCTTGCTGCAACAGAACTTCTAAAAAACAAGGCTTTTGCAGTAATCGCATCTATATTTATTTTAGTTATGGGTATTTTATCTATTAATAGCGGTCAGACACTTCGTGGATCAATACATACACTACAAAATTATTGGGCGGTGCTGTCCAACGCAAATATTAAAACTATTTCAGCCAATCTTGATTCTGGGGTCCAGAATGTGGAAATTACTGTATCAAGTGGGGGTTATGACACAGATATTAATACCTTAAAATTAGGCGTACCTGTTAAACTAAAACTTACAACAAAAAATGTCAGAAGTTGTGCAAGAGCTTTTACAATTCCCGATTTAAATTATTTTAAAGTTTTACCTGTCAGCGGTACAGAGTATATTGAATTTACACCGACCAAACTAGGAAAACTTGTATTTACTTGTAGTATGGGAATGTATAGCGGAACATTTAATGTAATAGAATAAGATGAAAAAAATTTACAAAATTACAGGTTTAGATTGTGCAAGTTGCGCATCTTTGGTGGAAATGGATTTGGAGGACGCTGGTGTATTGGTAAAATGTTCATATGCAAATCAAACATTAGAAATAAATTCCGATCATGATTTTAAGAAAATTAAAGAAATTATAACTAAAGCAGGATATACTTTAATACATGATAAGTAAACTTGGAATTATTACAATTGTAGTTACACTTTTAATCTTAGGTGGTGGTGCATTTTTAGTTACTAAAGATAACTCAAAACCAGTGCCCTCTCCTGAGCCAAACACATATGAATATTTTTGGGGTGATGGTTGTCCGCATTGTAAAATAGTGGCTGATTTCATGGAGACTTGGAGTGGAAAAGATAAAATTAATATTAAAAAATTAGAAGTTTGGAATAATACTAAAAATGCATCCTTAATGAATGAAAGAGCAAAAATATGTAATATAGCTAGAACTGAAATGGGTGTTCCTTTTATGGTTACACCTGATGGCACATGCCTTTCTGGAGATCAACCGATAATCGATCATTTTAAATCACTAACTTTTTAAATGAAAAAAATATTTGTCTTTTTTATTGCATTGTTTTCACTATTAATTCTTAATTCTTCATTCTTAATTCAGCCTGTAAAGGCTGTCTGCCCTATCTGTACAGTTGCCGTTGCAGGAGGTCTCGGGGTCTCACGTTATTTTGGTATCGATGATTCTGTAATTGGAATATGGTCAGGAGGTTTAATGGTTTCTTTAACTTTATGGACGGTTGATTGGCTCTCAAAAAAGAAGTTTAAAATTCTTGAAAAAATTAACATAAAAATAATAACTTTTGTAAGTTTTTTGTTCTGGATACTACTAACATATCCACCACTTTTTTGGTCAGGCATAATTGGCCACCCATTTAATACTATTTTAGGTATAGATAAGTTAGTATTTGGTAGCATTTTAGGATTCTTTGCATTTTTAATAGGTGTTTGGGGAGATAAAAAAGTAAGGGCAATAAAGGGAAAGCAAATGTTTGCTTTTCAAAAAGTTGTATTTCCGGTTCTTTCTTTGACTATTTTTAGTTTAGTATTATACTTCTGGGGCGGATATTTATATGCAATATGAATAAAATTAAAAACTACAAAAATTTGCTAGACAAAGTAGAAAAAGTCACAAAACAAAAAGAACTTGATTTATCATCAGGTGAAGATTTATCCATTGGAATAATGAACCTTATCTCAATTGAAGAACATTTATTTTTCACCTCACAAAAAACAAAAGACAAAAAATATCTTGATATTTTAGATGAAGTAAGGCTCATGAGAACTGATTTATTAAAAGAAATAATTAAAGATTATGAAGGCGAAGTTTGGTGTATAAGTAAACATTTACTTTCTGCTTCTATGAGACTCATGGAAGTTGGTACAAAAGAGCTTAAAAAACATGACAAAGAAAAGGCTTGGAAAATGTTTGAAAAGTCATACAAGCTTTATTCTCTATTCTGGGGACTTAACTTAGGAATAGTTGGTGGAAAAGATACAAAAGTTAAAATGCCAGTTGAAAATCTTGATATAAAGAAGGCTTCAGTATTTGATAAATTAGGTACCCTTGTTCAAAAGGCAATAGATTGTTGCAGAGAATGATTTAATCCTCCGCTGTTTTTTCTGGTCCTTTGTTATGAAAGTCTTTGATAAAATTTAAAATTCTATCACTATCAAATTTATCCAATTTTTCAATTCTATTCCACGCTGTTAACGCAATCTCTGTATCCATTCCAACCCTTGGTACAATTATTATTCTTTCAAATTTATTTATAAACGTAGAAAGTTGATTTACGAGACTTTTACAAGATTCACTTTTAAATTCATCTGGTAAGGAAATCTCAATTTCTGGTGCATTTTCAGGTGTAAAAGCGCTCATTTTATCTGTTTGTTTTAATTTCATGTGTTTTAAAAGTTGTCCTGAATCACTAGATTCGTTAGTCGGTTCATCATGCGCGTAAGCATTAGAAACCAATTGGTAGGCACTGGGCACTAGTTTCGAACAACCATAGTAGATAACAACATAGCCATGTTCAAGTGAATGGATTAAGTAACCGTCTGAAATTAATCTATCATATACTCCCTTTTTTGCCCAGATTGGAAAATGAGGGCCAGATGTTGGTGGGTTAGAATTATAAACTACACCTGCTATATCAGTTACATGATCTCGTCCAAGATCAGAAATAGCTTCCCCAGAAAGAGTTTCAGTAAGTTTTTTTGAAACAAAAAAAATTAAAAAACCAATTAATAATACATATACTAAACCATTAATTAACTTTCTTTTTTGCATATTAAAGTAAAAGACCAAATATAAAAAGGGCTATAGCCATCCAAATAAAATTATTATCTGTTTTTGCTATATATTTTTTAAGATTAAATATTACTAAACCTAAAAGATAAGAGAGAACTAATCCTCTTGCAAATAGACTTCCTGAAGATGAGACAACCCAAAAAGTTAAGATAGTAAATATAATTTGAAATAAATTTGTGTGAAAAATTAAATTTTTCCTTTCATCCCATGTATCATGCAGTAGTATTAATGCATTTTTATATTGCTTACTACGAAGTAGCAAAGTTACGCGTTGTGAAGTTAATTCTTGAGGATTAAAAACTAAAACATAGAGTAAATGATCAACATATGACATAAACAAACCCACTATTCCCCCGATATATAATGGCCAATAAGAAAAAGAATATAGACTATTTACAATTGTTAAAAATAAAAAGTAAGCAAAAAAATATATAAGATGGTTAAATATTTCCTTTTTCATTCTGTAAATACTTCTACAAACATTTTACCATATACCCCATTATCAATAACCCCAATTCCTATCTTTTTAAATTTTGGTTCTAATATATTTTCTCTGTGGCCTTTGGAATTCATTAAGCCTATATGAGCTGTTTGGACAGTAGGCGCTAACGCTAGATTTTCTCCTGCAAAACTGTATTTAATATTAGATTCACTTAACCTATCCCCCACATCTTTTCCTTCTGGTGAATAGTGAGAAAAATATGATCTTTCCCACATATCTTTAGCATGGTTCCTGGCAACCCCGCCGAGCGGGGCAAGCAGGATCAGTTCTGGAATTGCTAATTTCTTTCGTTCTTCATTAATTTTGTTAAACATATCGTTCTCGGATTTTTCATCAACTTGAAGTTCTAGTTTTTTAATTTCAAGTGCCACAGATTCTTTACTTTCAGATTTTATTGTTAAATAAGTTAACGAATCATTTATTACTCCTCCAAAAACTTCATTTATAGCTTTTTCTATAAAAGTGGTTTTTTCTAAAATTATTTCTCCAATTTTTGAACTGGTAATATCAATTTTGATTTGAGGTTTAACTGGCAAAGAAATTATTAGAGTTAATAGAAAAGAAATTATTACTAATCCCTCACCTATTCCAGGAATAATTCCTAAAAATCTGTTAATCTTATGTTTTTTTATATTTTCGGGTAGAAAATGCACCAAGTGACCAAAAATAAATCCTAATATAAATTCAAAAATAATTGCAGTTATTAAAAAACCAATAGCATTTGCAACTGGAATATATTTATAAAATCTTAAAGAAAGTAATAAAGAACCCAAAAATGAAGCAAAGTTAGCTAGTACTATCCAAAAACCATGTCGAAAAGCTTCAGAAGCAAAATAAAATAGAATTAAAATTATTATTAAATCAATGTAGTTTCCGTTTAGGTTCATCTTTTAATTGTTTTAGACGCCACATGAATAGGCGTCCTTTAGATTTGGCGTTTGTTGCATCTTTAACAAAACTTCTGCTAGACTCCATTAAACCACGAGGTGTATTTTTGGCTAACCTCATATAAAGAGATTTGTGAGGAAGATCATCAAGTTCTTTAGCCAACTCATAGGCATACTTTTGAAACTCTCGTGATACATATTTGTCAGTATCAGAAGGGTCAAACTTTTTAGAAACTAAAGTGCCAATTGATTGCATATTTGTTTAATTACACTATCCAATATTGTTTTTTCTTCTTCTGTAAAGTCACTCAAAACTATTTCCTCGCCCCGCGAAGCGTTTCGCGAAGTGGGGTCCACCCCTACTCTTACTCTCCAGAAATCACTTGTTCCTAATTTTTCTTCAATATCAATAATTCCATTGTGCCCCTTTGGTCCTCTTCCAAATTGAATTTTAAAAGCTCCAAGTTTGATATCTAAATCATCATGAACAACATATAGAGCTTCAGGCTTTATGCTATATGTTTTAAGTTTTTTTGCAACAAAACTGCCAGAATCATTCATGAAATAGTCAGTCTTTAACAAGGTCAGACCTTTTGATATACCCTTTAAAGCATCAACAACCATATACCCCACATTATGCCTGTTGTTTACATATTTACTCCCAGGGTTTCCAAGTCCAATGATGAGTTTCATGCTTTCTTTAAAATTTGTCTTGCAAATTTGCCTAAGAATGGAACTTCCCACTCTTCTCCTTGCCATGCCTTATATATACACATAAGCCATAAAACAAAGCTAATTATTCCAACAAGTGGAATTAAAACTGCAAGAATTATTGTTAAACCAAGCATTGCTTGTAATGCAAACAAACCCACAAAAACTACAATTGATTGCATTGCGTGAAATCTTACAAATGAGTCTTTTTCAATTATTAAAAATAAAACTCCAGTAATTGGTCCTAAAACGTAGGCCAATGCTCCTGAAGTTTCTTTTTTAAGTCCTGTAACACTTTTTATTTCTGCCATAACTAATCACCCCACTTTCAATATATAAATTCTACCATAAAAATATTATGGTTTTATAAAAATAGACGCTGTTACTACTAAAAATATTCCAACAGAGTTGAGTAGATATGAAATCAAAATAAATTTAAACGTACTCATTTTGGAAATACCCATTAAACTTACACCTAATTCGTCGGGTAGAGGCGACGCAATAATAATACTTCCTACTACTGGTAACACCCAATTAAAATATTTTGTGTGTAATAATTTTCTAAAATGTTTTTTTCCATCAATTTTGTCGTAAATATCATTTATTTCGTTAGATAAATTATCTTTGACTAAGTGAAAAATAATTATATCTCCAAAAACTGCACCTAATCCAGCAATTAACCCAATTTCCAAAGGAGACAGAGACTCGGCTAAAATTAATAAAACAAGAGCGCTTGTTGTAACAGTAAAAGTTGAAACAAAAAACATTCCTGCAATAAAAGCTCCAACATAACCAAGGCTTCCAAGATGTAAAAGGAATGAATGAAAAGCCTCAACTCTAGAGAGAAGTAACGCCACAACTACGCTTATAAAAACAATTGTTAAATTTTTATATTTCCATTTACTGTGATGGTTGTTCATATTTGATTGGTTTAGAATATCACTATTAAGTACCCCACCGCTACGACTGTATAAAACAACCAAGTCCCCCAAAGAGTAACACTTTCCCATCTTTTAGGTTTAATAAATTTAGGATATATTTTTGGTAATTTAACATAATTTAAATACCAAAGGGCAGGAATATAAAATACAAATGCAAAAATACTAATTACTCCAACGATTGTAATTAATGCCCCAGGCTGTGCAAAAGTAATAGTAACAAGTGATGTTAAAATTAAAAAGAGAAGCCATAAGTAATACCAAAATCTAAAACTTTTACCAAAGCTTTTAACCTTAACTACAAAATCAGCAAATTGTCTTGCTACTCCATCAACTAGTCCCACCCAAGTATCAATCATAAAGGCAGAGGCAACAAGTAAAAACAAAATTCTACCCCAATAACCTAAACTACTCTCAAAAAACTGTGCCTGAACTACTGTAATTTTCCAGCCTGTTGGGAAAATTCCTTGTGGAAATAAAATTGCATAAGCTAAAAGTGTTGTTAATCCTGCAGTTACAGCATTAATAGTAACTGCTAAAAGAGAATCAAAATTAAGAAATCTTAACCAATTAGCCCACTTAATCTTATTTTCTTCAGTATCTTCAAAAATTAAGTCAGAACTATCTTCAATTATTTCTTCTTCTTTGACCAAAAGTCCTTTAATTTTTGTAGAATATTTTGCCATTCCTACTCCCTTATCTTTCATCCAATATGAATAAAGTAGATTTAAAAATCCACCCATACCAGCAAATGCAATGGCGGTAACTAAATGGGAAGAATCAGAAGATTCCCAAGCACTAGGCCAACGGATAGATGTTGGATTAAAAAAAGATTTAAAAAATTCTCCTGCTGCCATACGAACTTGAGGTTGCAAACTTGAAAAAATTAAACCAAAAACAGTAACTGCAGAAACAATTTTCATAAAGCTTTCAAGAGATTTGTAAATTATTTTTGAAAAAAGAAAAATTCCAGAAAAACTAATTATTAAAACATATGACCAAAAGAGTGTTCCTCCTCTATCTGTAAACCCAACAGGAAAACTTGTTAATTCAAATAACGCTGTTCCCCCAGCTGAAGCATAACCACCAAGCCACAGAAAATTAACAAAACATAAAAGAAATAAAGGATATGTAAAATATTTTCCAAGAGATAAAAATCCGCTCCAAATTCCTTTTCCTGTAATTGCAGTGTAACGACTTACTTCACGATTTACAAAAAACTGAATTAAAGAAGCAGGAAGAAGAAGACCTACAAAAGCAAGTCCATATTTTGCAGAAAAGTAAGGCCACCAAATTAATTCTCCTGATCCTTGTGCAATTGCTGCCCAAACAAATGCAGGACCTAGCATTAACCACAGCCCCGGCATTTTAGGAAGTTTTTTTATCACTATTTATATATTAGCTATATTTTTTAGTTCTTTCAATGTTGTGGCTTCGTTTACTCCTTTATCTTCTCTAATTCTTAAAAATCGTGGAAAACGAAGGGATAATCCTAGTGAATGTTTTGTACTTTTTGAAATACTATCTGCGGTTACCTCAATTACTAGACTTGGTATTACCCAAACATCAGGCACAAGATCTTTCTGTGATTGATATTCTTTGGGCTTTATTTTAGATTCTAAAGTATCTAATCTCTTTTTGATTTGTACCAACATGTCTTCAGTTAAGCCTGTACCAACTTTCGTTAGAGTCCTAATAGTATCTCCATCTTTGATGCCTACCAAAATTTTCCCTAATCCAAACTGCGCCCTCTTACCTTTTCCCACAAAATATCCCATTACAATACAATCTAGAGTGTCAGAGAGCCTTCCCTCTTGACCCTCTTCTTCTTTCATCTTGACCCAATTCCAACCGGTTCTACCAGAGACATATTTACCATTGGCTCGTTTGACAACAACACCCTCAAGTCCCATTTTTAAATACTTCTCATGTAGTTCTCGTATCACCTCTGGATCTGTTGTAATTGTGTTTTCATCCACTCTCAAAAGTTTCCCGCTTTTAATTATTCTTACTAATTCCTCTCTTCTCTTTATATATTCCTCTTTAATTAAACTTTTTTCATCAATTAATAAAATGTCAAAAACTTGGAATTGAAGTGGGATTTCAGCAGAATTCTTTTCTATCTCATATTTTCTTCTTCTTGAAACTGTTTTTTGAAAGTCTACAAACATTTGCCTTTTAGGATCTAACCCTACCGCCTCAGTATCTAAAATTACTT
>CAZSXP010000009.1:7623-29647 GCA_964610395.1 uncultured Gammaproteobacteria bacterium | reverse complement strand
AATCCCTGGTGTGCCGGTTGTGTCATCAGACGCAGCGCCGGGTAGCTATATTCCTAAGAGATAACCGCTGAAAGCATCTAAGCGGGAAGCTCACCTAAAGATTAGAACTCGTGGTCAGAAATGACGAGAGACCCCCGAAAGAATATCGGGTATAACCGGCTAGCGGTGGAAGTCCCGTAAGGGATTAAGCCTATTAGTACGGATTGGTCGAAGAAGACCATGCAACACTGTATACAAGTGCAGTGTTAACGATTAATTAATTATTTCTATGTAAAATTATCCTTCAGTTGTCAGAGTATTGAGTCTTGGTGATTTGAGCGTGGTGGAACTACCTAATTCCATTCCGAACTTAGAAGTAAAACACCATAGCGCTGACGATAGTTGCTGGGCAACTGGCCGCGAAAATAAGTCATCGCCAAGACTGAATACTCTACAATATCCCGTTTAATCGACGGGATTTTTGTGATCTAAAATCGTCGTTATGACCGAAGACTTTTTTGAAGATTAATTTCCTACGTGTTTTCCTTTAACAAACCCTTTTCCTTTGATTTCGTTCAAGACACTTTTTTCATCCTCATTTTCTGTAAATAACGATGCAATATAATTTTGCCAAATCTGAAGTTTGCTTAATGACTGAATTTTACCTTCGTCAATTCTTGCTTGCCTTACTGTTTCTTGTGGGGTAGGCTTTTGCATGTCTGTGTTATTTTCCATTTCGATATTTTGCTGCTTCTTCTTCTTCTCGTCAAGGCCTAAATTTATATCAATTCTTCTTTGCTTGTCCAAAGGAAGAATTGAAAAGAAGAAAAGACACACCTGCAAAAATATTGAGTTCAATTTACTTCCGTTCGTAATTATGTTTGCATGACTCCGTCGGGTCAAGCCCTCGTCGAACAGATGCAAACATTTTAATTGAATTCACTCCACAAACTGAAATCAAATTTTAGAAGGTGACTAAACGGAGAAGTTGCTGGGCAACTGGCCACTAAAAGAAATAATTTAATGAAAAATGTCTTTCTTTAAATCGCTTGCTAAGCTGAGGAAAAAGCTCTCCATTTCTTTTCTATCAAAAGGAACTAACATTTTGGGAACATCGTGTAAATTTGTAATTTGCATAAATGTTTTTCCTAGCTGAATTGGATCAATATGCCAGTCAAATTTTGTTTTGGCAAAGATTATCATTTTTTTTAGATTAAATTTTTTCTTTTTATAAATAAAATAGAGATCAACAAAGTCTCTTTCTCTGGCTCGAGTTGATATTGTTTGAATTTTATTGGCTGTTATATCTTCAAGGCTATCAATTTCTAGGCCTTTCCATTTTTTACTGCTATTTATCCTCTTAAATGGATAATAATTAAAATCAACTTTTAATTCTCTATCTTTCAAAAATAGTGTATAAGTATGAAGTCCTAAAAATCGTTTATGAATTATCTTTTTAACTTTCATCTGTTGACTAACAATACCTATAAACTTGTTTATACTTGGAAGATGAATTTCTTGCTTTTCGGAAAACAAATCAATATCATGAGAATCTCTATGGTGAAGATAAAATTCAGAAAGAACAGTTCCTCCTGTCCAGTAAAACCTTTTTAAGATATATGGTTCTTTTAAGACAAATTCGAGAAACTTTTGCTGGTCTTTATTGAGGATTGTTGATTTCCCCATATTAAATATTGTAAATAGTTTTTACTAGGTTCATCTATTTTATTTTTTATATAATTCCAAGATTTTTTAACTTCAGAAAGAACAAGTTTTTCTCCATCCAAGCCATAATTAATAAGTTGGGTTATTCTCCAAAGTTTATATTCTTTTGGGTTTGATTTCTTAAATTTTTTTTCATCAGTAGACCAGTTAACCATACCTATATTATACCATTTTTTTGCATTTTTCTTCAAAAAAGACTACACTTCAGCTAATTTCATCCTACTAATTGCAGAAAGGAGAACGCACATGAACAGGAAAAATTGGTTTGAAGTTGCGAAGCTTTTTGTTATGTGGTTCGCACTGGTGTGTTTGTTTGGTCTGATTTTTGCGACCATGTGGATTTACGCCGGTCCCGCTCTGACCATTTTCGTTGGTGTTGCTATAGTGCTTTTCTTACTATTTCACACACCTATGTTTCGAAAGTGGTGGCAAAAGAGTGAAGAAGAATGGAAAGAAGAACTTTTTAAAAAGAGGTGATAATGGCAAGATTTTTCTTGAAAACCGTCGAAAAATTACTTCTTACAATTGCTATTATTCTTTGGATGATGGCATACATAATAGTCCGTTTTGGGTATTTAATATTTTAAAATTCAGGGCCGATTACAGGTTTATATAAAAAAACAAAAAACCTAAGTAATCGGCCTTGAGAAATTCTTTGTATTAAGTTATAATTCTTTTACTAACAAAGAAAGGTAGGACATGACACTTGGCAATAACAAAAAAAATTAAAACTTCAGAGCCTGTAACTATGGCTGATCTTTTAGAGAAATCAAAATCTTCTATTAGAAATCTTTCAATGGGTCAAAGAGTCAAGGGAATTGTTATTCAAAAATTATCAAAATCATTAATTTTAGACATTAAAGGAAAAGCTGAAGGAGTGGTTGCTGAAAAAGCTTTTGTTGAAGCTCGTGAATACATTTCAAAACTTAAAGTAGGGGATGAAGTAACGGCAGTTGTTTTGGTTCCTGAAATGAGAGATGGATCTACTTTATTATCCTTAAGAGACGCAGTTTCACAAGCTTCATGGCACAGTGTTGAAGAAGCGTATAAAAATAAAACTGAAGTTCCAGCTTTTGCAAAAGGAGTATCTCCTTCTGGTGTTGCTGTTGATGTTAATGGAATCTCAGGTTTTGTACCAACTTCACAACTTTCAAAAGAACTTGCAAAAGATTCGACAAACTTAGTTGGAAAATATTTTAAAGCTAAAGTTATCGAAGTTGATAGACAAAAAAATAAATTAGTATTATCAGAAAGAGAAGTAACTGACGCAAAAGATATTGAGGAAGCTAAAAAAGCAATTGCTTCTATTAAAGATGGTGATTTATTTGATGCAGTTGTTACAACAATAGCTAATTTTGGAGTATTTGCAAAGATAACAGTTAACAAATCCGATGTTGAAGGATTGGTACATGTATCAGAACTTTCTTGGGGTAAAGTTGCTCATCCTGGAGATTTACTGAAACTTGGAGATAAAATAAAAGTTAAAGTTATTGGAACAAAAGATGGAAAACTTGCTTTATCTATGAAGCATGCCCAAAAAGATCCATGGATAGATGTAAATAAAGATTTCAAAGTAGAGGATAGAATTGATGCTAAGGTAACCAAACTTACTGATTTTGGAGTATTTTTAGAACTAAAACCTGGTATTGAAGGTCTTGTCCATATGACTAAAATTGCACCAGGTAAAAAATTCTCAGTTGGGGATATTGTTAAATGTTATATTGAAGATATTGATTCAAAGTCAAGAAAAATCTCACTAGGTTTAGTTTTAACTTCAATTCCTGTAGGATATAAGTGATGTCCTCTATTTTTGTTTGTCAGCAATGTGGAAATGAATTTAGCAAATGGCTAGGGAAGTGTACTGCTTGTAATTCTTGGAATAGTTTGGTGGAAACTGCACAATTTACCAAGGGTAAAAAAGGTAATAAAAATATTACAGGTAATAAAACTGAGATACAGAAGCTTACAGATATTAAGGCAAGTCAGATGCAAAGAATTTCAACCGGAATATCAGAACTTGATAGGGCTTTAGGTGGGGGATTAGTTAATGGACAAGTAGTTTTATTAGCTGGAACTCCTGGAATTGGGAAAAGCACACTTTTGCTTCAACTTGCAGATAATCTTAAAAATACATTATATGTTTCAGGCGAAGAATCAGCGAGTCAAGTTGCGATTCGTGCAAAACGACTTGAAATTAACAATAAAAGCATAGATTTTCTAGAGTCAACTGATGTAGATGAAATTATCGAAAAATTGCAGGGTCTGACCCTGCAATGTATCATTGTTGATTCGATACAGACAATGTCAACTTCTGATTTAACAGGGCTTGCAGGTTCTGTTGGCCAAGTTAAAGAATGTGCATATAGATTATTAAGATATGCAAAAGAAAATAATATTCCTCTTATACTTGTGGGTCATGTTACCAAAGAGGGAACAGTCGCAGGTCCTGCAGTTCTTGCACATATTGTAGATACAGTTCTCTGGTTTGAAGGCGAAAAGACGTCTAATTTAAGACTATTGCGTTCTGTCAAAAACAGATTTGGTGCTACAGATGAGGTTGGAATTTTCCAAATGGAAGACGCTGGTCTAATACCACTTGATAATCCAGAAAAATTGTTTCTAGATAGAGGTAAAACAGCTGTTGCTGGATCTGTTGTCTCAATTTTAATGGAAGGTACAAGATCAATTCTAGTTGAAATACAGTCTTTAGTTGTTCCCACAAAGATGGCATTTCCCAGACGTGTTGCACAGGGAATAGACTCAAAACGATTAGAGATGTTACTGGCTGTTCTCTTTAGAAGAGCAGGTATACCACTTTATGATAGTGATGTTTTTGTAAATGTTGCAGGTGGTATAAAAGCCAATGATCCATCAGTAGACCTTGCAATTTGTCTTTCAATTGCATCTTCATATTATGACAAAGCTCTTCCTAAGGATTTTATTGCAATTGGAGAGGTTGGTTTATTGGGAGAAGTCAGGCCGGTACCGGCTCAAGAAAAAAGAATAAGAGATAGCAAGAGGTTGGGTTTCAAAAATATAGCAAGCTCAGGCGAATTTAAGTATCTCCCACAAGTTGTCCACAATTATTTAAAGTAAATTATTATTCCGTATTCTTGGTATTATTTTAGTTATATAAACTATAGGGGAGAGATTAATAATTATGGGGTTTGACAAATGAAATACAATAGCATTATAATGCAAAAAGAGCATCGTTACCGCTGGGTTACCTCCTCCGATAATCGGAAGAAAACTCGCCACGAGTAGAGATGCTCTTTAAGTCAAAAACTTGTCTTAAGGACAGGAAAAACCTTAATACTTGTAAGACAAATCATTTTAGACTAAGTCTAAATATTTATCTTGTCAATAGTCTTTTGGTCTTGTTAATCCTAGGGAAGGGTGGTGAGCAGGGCAGGTTTACTACCCTTTCCTCGGGTTAACAAGTATTTAATATTTAATATATTATGAATTTACTGCCACCCCATATTGTTTATGATTTAAAAAAACTTCAAAAAAAAGAAAAGGTGCTTTTAATGTCTATAAAAACATTTTTGCTATTAGGTATCATCTTTTTAGTTTTATCCTTTGCTCCGTCGATTTGGTATTCTCTGGCGTCTCATGTTGATGACTTTTCGGTCGCCATATTAACAACAGTTTTAGACAAACAAAAAACGGTAGAAGAAAAACCAACAGTTGAAATACCAAACTGGCAACCCACTTTTGACTCAAGACTTCCTCGTGATACTGTCCTTACGATCTCAGAAATTGGTATCGATACAAAAGTTAATGAAGCAACATACCAAAATTATGAAGATGCTCTTAAAGTTGGGCCATGGAGAGTACCTGATTTTGGAACTCCTGCTGATAGAACTAAACCAGTAATACTAGCAGCACATAGGTTTGGATATTTAGCTTGGACAAATATTTATAGAAGAAAAAATTCATTTTATAACCTACCTAAACTAAAAGAAGGGGATATTGTTGAACTTATATATAAGCAAAGAAAATATACATATGAAATATATGCAGAAAGTAGGGGAGAAGAAATAGAGGACTATACTGCAAACTTAATTCTTTATACTTGTGAAACTTTAAATTCAAATATAAGAATATTTAAATACGCAAGACTGCTGCAGATTTAACCCATAATTGTTGACAAACCACTTACTCTAGGTTATAATACCGCATCAGTATGAATAATCCTATAATACAGACTTGTGTCCAAACTACTCAATATGGTGGTGGAGTAGGTATAGTTTGTGGTGCACATACACCAGTTGAAACAGGTCTTGCTGACATTAATCCATTGTTTTTAGCCTTAGTTTTCTTCACATTCTCAGTATTTGCAATTCGTGAATACAAAAAACTTCAGAAGATCCAAGTGCGGATCTAATTCTAAAGTAAGCTCTTTGAAATATCGAGGTTTAAAAAATTAAATGGGCCTAGCTTGGCGCATATACATAAAAAATAAAGTAATCAAATTTATGCACATGGAGGTGCAAAATGCGTAACAATACTTGGGGTATTATAGCTATAGTAGTGTCCGTTGTATCACTGCTTGTGAACTTCTTGATTCCTGGCCCTCAAGGTCCACAAGGAGTTCCCGGTGAAGTAGGTATTCAAGGCTCGCCCGGTGTAGTTGGCCCTCAAGGTTCTGCCGGTATAAACGCCGACCCTATGGTTCTCTTACAAAATCCAGAATTCCTTACCGCGGTGAAAGCAGCATTAGATGCGCCAACTTTGGCAAATCCGTATATGACTGCTTATCAGGCGTCTTTGGAATACAAGGTGCCGGCTGAATTGGTGGTACCCTCAGGGATATTGGAAGGGTTCGAACCTGTGGCAAGTTTGGTTGCGTCAGACTTCGTTTTTCCGAACGGCCATGTGGTCAATGTTCCACCAGCGCCTGAAGATGTTTCTGCATGGTACTGCTTCCCGCAGGATTATTCAGAAAGCGATGATGCACAATGCAAACAGGCTCAAGCCAACAGTCAACTTCCTTGGTTAAAACCAATTGCCGGCTATAATGATGGTAACAATTGGTCAAGTGATTCACCCAATGGTTGGAGTGCGGACGATATCCAATCTCAGAACTGGCGTGTGATTACTGGCTATGAAGTTTGCCACCCTGCTGTTGGATGTATCAAGGATCCTGATGGCGGCGCTGTCTTATTGCTTTTGGTTAATTTCCATGATTCAGACGAAGTGTGGAATGTTCGCAACCAATCAGCAGTTTTCATTGACAGTGGCTTTGTTGGTTACGGCGTGATGTGGGACTTGTCAGGTGGGAGCTACGATGTTGGCGAAAGGATTGCAGATATTCGCAATCATTACCTTTACAACCTCTCGTTTCCTGTTTCACCGGATGATAACCATTTGCGTGGTCAATGTGGCGATTCCGCTTTATGCGAGACCATCACTTATGTGGTCGTTGCTCGCGTTTGGGATCGTCCTGAAATTGGGTTTGAATTTTCTCATTTCGAGCTTCTTGACTATGGTCAGTGGACTCGGCCCGAGTAAAATTATAAAGAGCGTTCATCGTAGACTAAACTCTGAGATGGACTCTCTGCAATTTTTCTTTTTTTAACCTCGATCAGGTAACCTATTTAAACTAAATCTCTCTGAGATTAAAATAATATGGTTACCTGTTCGACTAAGAGAATAATATTTGTAGTATTATTAATTTAGTCGAACAAATGAAAAAATTTCTAAAATTTCTCCAAAATAACATTTTCCCAATACTTATAATCATAATCTGTGGTATTTTGGCGTGGAAAAATTACGATTCTGGTACTTATTTACTTGGTTGGGACAGTTTGCATTCTGAATTTAATTTTAAAGATGCTCTTCATAGAACCTTTTGGGGAGTCTGGAGGGAAGACCAAGGCCTTGGGGCTGTTGCTATCCATTCACACATGGCAGACTTGCCTAGAATTGTCTTTATATGGCTAGAATCTTTCTTTCTTCCGTTAAATTTAATTCGATATAGTTATATTTTCCTCTGCATGTTTCTTGGACCTTTAGGAATTTATTATTTTCTAAACTATTTTTTTGAAAGAGAACAGTCTGGTTGGACTACTAAAATATCAGCCTTTTTAGGGAGTATTTATTATTTATTAAATCTAGGTACACTCCAACATTTTTATGTTCCTTTTGAGATGTTTACTACACAGTTTGCATTTTTACCTTGGTTGTTTCTATATATTTTAAAATATATGAGAGAGCATCGAAAAAGTAATTTAATTATTTATGCTGTTTTGAATCTTCTAGCTATGCCGATGGCATACGCAGCCACACTTTTCTATGCTTATTTTATAGGTATTGTAATTTTTTTGATAGGCTACACTTTATTTAATAAGCAAAAGTTAATTAATCTTAAAAAAAGTTTTATTGTAGTAACTATAACTTTGTTAATAAATTCGTTCTGGCTTCTACCAAATTTTTATACAATTATAACACAGGGGAATGTCGTATCTAACTCAAAAATCAATACACTTTTTAGTCCGGAGGCATTTTTAAGAAATAGAGATTATGGAGATATATCAGATATTTTAATTCACAAAAGCTTTCTCTTTGGCTGGAATGCATATAACTTTGATAAAAAGGGTTACTCAGAACTAATGAAACCTTGGATTGACCATCTAAACAATAAGAAAGTGGTTTATATTGGCTATTTTATATCCGCGATTTATATTTTAGGCATGGTACTATTGCTAATTAAAAGAAATAAAATTGGATTAGCTTTGTTTGGTGTCACTTTTTTAAGTTTATTTTTTCTGTTTAATGAAAATTTTATAACATCAAGTTTGTTTAAATATTTATATGATAATTTTGGAGTGTTTAGGGAAGGATTTAGGATGCCATTCACTAAATTTTCATTGCTATTTATTTTTTCTACATCTTTTTACTTTGCTTATTTATTATTTAAATTACCAAAATGGCTAAAATTTATTCAAATTCTATTATTCGCTGGCATTATTTTTTATATGTGGCCTGCATTTACAGGCAGTTTTATTTCTAATACAGTTAAGACAAAGTTGCCAAGTGAATATTTACAAGTTTTTGATTGGTTTGGTAAAAATAACAATGGAAGAGTTGCCGTGCTTCCATTGAACTCACTTTGGGGATGGGAGAACCACGATTGGAAATATGAAGGCTCGGGATTTTTATCTTTTGGTATCAAAAATCCAATTTTAATACGTGATTTTGACAGATGGAGTTCGTACAATGAAACATTTTTTAATGAAGCATCATCTGCTTTTTATAATAATAAAAAAGAGTTATTCAAAAAAGTTCTAGAAAAATATCAAGTCAGATATCTTCTTTTGGATGAATCAGTAATGAATACTGATGGAGATAAAGAAATAATTGAGTCATTAGGGTTTATTAAAGTTTTTAATTCAGGATTTTTAACAATATATGATACTCAACTTGTAATAAATAATTTTGTATCAGTTGCCAAATATCCTGAAATTGATACAAGTTTAATTAAAACAATTGATGGAAAAATGTTGTCAACAGAAAATGCAATTAAAGAAACTTTTGAACAGAGACATGGTTATCCAGAGGCTAATAATTGTGACTTGATGAAAAAGGGGAGTGTTGAAAGATCACACCCGCCGGGTGTGATAAATTATAAAGCATTTGATGGCGGTGTGGCTTGTGACTATTTTGTTTTCGAAAACGTCAAATATGACCAAACTTACGCACTTCATATAAAAGGCAAAAACATTAAAGGTAGGAGCTTAAAAGTCTATTTATATGATTGGGAATCAAGAAGAGTGGAGCTTGAAGAACTTTTACCCGAAAAAGAATTTGATGAATATTATGTAGTCTATCCTAAAAGTGGTTATACCTTAAACATAGAAACAAGGAGTTTTGGCAGAATTGCATCAGAAAATATAATTGAAACGATTGAATTTATCCCAATTGATCTTAAACCTATAGCATTGAAGGTCGAAGATCCTCGTAAGGGGAGTCTGACCCTGCAATCTGAGTTAGAGATAAAAAGTGTAAAAAAATATGGTACTGCCATATATAAAGTAGAAACTAGGGGAGAAGGCGTTTTAGAACTAGGACAAGGGTATGAGAAGGGATGGCTCGGAATTAAGAATGAAGAATTAAGAATTAAGAGATTAGAACATGTAAAAGTAAATTCTTGGGCAAACGGATATAAAATTAATAATGATGGGGTATATTACATATTTTTCTGGCCACAGTTTCTTGAATGGGGAGGATTTATCATTTTGGTCTTGACAATTGTCTACTTAATAGTAAAATCAAAGAAGAAAGTTTAGTTAGCCTCGTTAATTCATGTCAGACAATACACAAGTAACTACATCCGATTTGGTTGGGAAACCATTCACAAGGCAAATTCCCGACGCAAACCTTCCTACAGAATATGTGGAGGGGATTTTAGACATTGCTCATGAAGGGTCTGGCTTACTACGTCCAAAAAACTTTTCTCCAAGTACTGATGATGTTTATATAAGTAGCTCCCAAATAAGAAGATTTAATCTTCGTGTGGGAGATAAAGTAGGTGGACAGGCAAGAAGACCAAAAGAAAATGAAAGATATTGGGGGCTATTAAAACTTGAAAAAATAAATGATACAGATTCAGAAGAATTCTTAAAAAAGGAAAGAATCAACTTTGACGATATGATGGTTATTTATCCTGATGAGCAGTTAAAACTTTCTACAACTGAAGATGTGTTAACAACTCGTATGGTTGATCTTGTAGCCCCAGTTGGTTTTGGTCAAAGAGCTTTAGTAGTTTCCCCACCTAAAGCAGGTAAAACATGGCTTGTTAAAGATATGATTACAGGAATTGCAGAAAATTACAAAGATAGGGTTCATTTGATGGCAGTTTTAATAGGTGAAAGGCCAGAAGAGGTAACTGACATACTTCGTCATTTACAAAAAGTAACAGATGGTAAAGGTGAGATAGGAGCATCTAATTTTGATGAAGCACCTGCTGACCAAACAAGAGTGGGGGAATTGGCACTGGAGAGAGCTAAAAGACTGGTTGAAGAGGGTAAAGATGTAGTCTTGTTACTTGATTCTATTACAAGAATGGCAAGAGCATATAATTTGGCACTTCCTACTAGCGGTCGCACTTTAACCGGAGGATTTGATCCAGTGGCCTTATATCCTGCTAAAAAGTTTTTTGGAGCTGCTAGAAAAATTGAAAATGCAGGCAGTTTAACAATTATTGGGACTTGTTTGATTGAAACAGGAAGCAGAATGGATGATTTGGTCTATGAAGAATTCAAAGGAACTGGTAATATGGAGCTTCATTTGACCAGAAAACTAGCCGAAAAGCGTATTTTCCCTGCAATTGATGTTAGTAAATCTGGAACTCGTCAAGACGAATTACTTTTTGGTAAAGATAAATTAACAAAAGTAAATACACTTCGTCGCATGATTGATATGATTAGTGAGGATGAAAGAACAGAAACGTTACTAGCCAAACTTGCAAAAACAAAAGATAACGATAGCTTCTTAGATACTCTCAAAACTGCATAAACCTGCTATACTATTTCCCATGGAGGAAATATTAGTTTTTATTGAAGATCTAAAACAATTTTTGTTGGAATTTGGATATTATTTAACTAAAAAATTTCACCTCTCATTTTTGCGTTTTGAAGAAAGTAAATCCACCTTTGTTACCTCTCTTTATAAGCAAAGAGGTAAAATGTCAAGAAAATTAATTCATACAGGTATGGCAGGTTTGGCTGGTCTTGGTATGATGATTGCCCCTGTTATAGCTCAAGAATTTCCGGGGACTTCTGTCAATCCTTGGGAAATTGAATCAAACCCAGAGGTATTATCAGCTACAACAGAATCAGATGGAATTGAAACTTTAGTGTCTGAAAAAGTTAGAGATGGTGTAAAAGATTACAAAGTTGAAGAAGGGGACACAGTAGCCTCAATTTCTAAAAAATTTGGAATTGATGAAGATACTATTCGTTGGCAAAATAGTATTACAAAAGATAAAATTAAAGTTGGTCAAAACTTAGAAATTCTTCCTGTTTCAGGAATTGCACATAAAGTTAATAAAGGAGACACTGTTTATTCAATCGCCAAAAAATATGATTCTAGCGCGCAGGCTGTAGTTGATTTTCCATTTAACACCTTTAGTAATGATGAAACTTTTGAGCTAGCAATTGGTCAAATTGTTATGGTTCCTGACGGTGTAAAACCACAAGATGCTGTTATTTCACCTAGAATTAGACAAATTACACCGGACGCTGGTTCAGTTGTCGCTTCTGGAAACTTTGTTTGGCCAACTCAAGGTACAATTACACAAAATTACTCTTGGTATCATCCAGGGCTTGATATAGCTAATAGGGCAGTACCAAAAGTTTTAGCAGCTGATGCTGGCGTTATTACCTATGCGGGTTGTTTATCCTATGGTTATGGATGTCATGTTCAAATAAACCATGGTAATGGCTATACAACACTCTATGCCCACCTTCAGCAAATTTATGTAACTGTAGGGCAAAGTGTGGGTAGAGGCTCTGCAATCGGTCAAATGGGCTCTACTGGTAGATCAACAGGCCCACATCTACATTTTGAAGTTGCCAAAAATGGAGTTAAACTCTTACCATTGACAGTGTTAAGGTAAACTTGGTATAGTTAATTCATCATGGAATCTGCCTTTTTTCCTTGGAAAAAATATTTACAATATGCTGTTTCAGCTATTGCATTGATATTCATATATCAATGGGTTATGTCTCCATTAATAATTTCTGTTACGGGAGTAGGTGAGGTATCAGCCCCTGCTGAAACTGCAACTTTAACTTTTACTCTTTCGTCCAATGCCGATACTCCTCAAAATGCGACATCAGCAGTTAAATCAATAGTTGCAAATATTAAAGCTAATTTTGCCACAAGTGGGATACCTGAAAGTGATATTTTTGAATCACAAATAACAGTTTTACCAGCGTCAGCTGTTGTTGCAGGGGCAACAGGTTTTCAAGCAACAACATCAATGGGAATAAAAACAAATAAAATAACGAGTCTTGATGGAATTACAAATAATTTATATTCTATGGGCGCAGTTGTGGTTACTCAACCAATTCTTTCTGTAGGGAACGTGGATAAATTAGAAAAACAAGCATATGATTTGGCCATAAAAGATGCAAATACAAAATCATGGGGAATTGCTCTTTCTAATTGGAAGTTAATCAAGAAAGTTGTTTTAATAGAACAGTCAGCTACTCAGCCAACATCTACAGTAACATCAAAAGCAGACACAGTTTCACAAATTGAAAAAGATCTTTCTCCTGATAGTGGGCTTATAAAGATTAGCAAAGTCGTCTCCGTTAGTTACAAAATGTGGTGATTCACCCCCCTTGCAATATTATGTCAAAATTTTAGTAGGCATTAACTTGACAGAATAGTGTATAATACAGTATATACATGGTGGTAATACGTGAACCTATCGAATTCCAATGGGACAAAGGAAATGTAGGTAAAAATCAGAAAAAACATGAGGTCTCAGAAAAAGAAGCTGAAGAGGTATTTTTTGATAAAAAGAAGGTTATTTATAAAGACAAATTTCATTCCGATAAAGAAGAAAGATTTATAATACTAGGAAAAACAAGTAAAAAACGATTGCTATATACAGTTTTTACAAAAAGAAATAAAAAAATGAGAATAATATCATCAAGAGTTATAAATAGAAGGGAGGTAAAATTATATGATCAAAAAGTTAGTGTTGCCAAAGTTTAAAAATGAGGATAATGAAAGAGATTTTTGGTCAAAAATTGATCTAAGTGATTATTTTGAGCCAAGTGATTTCGTTCCTGTTAGTTTTCCTAACCTAAAGCCGACTAGTCACCCGATATCAATTAGAATTCCAGACTATTTGTTAAATCATGTTAAAGAAAAGGCAAATGCGATTAATATCCCGTATCAGTCTTTAATAAAAACTTATATAGAACAGGGTGTTTTTGCAACATAATTCAGCGACAAAAATAGAAAGATACTATTGGTCAACCCACCTCTAATTTGCAGTTAATTTTTTGGTGACTCTTCAAATAAAAACTTTTCTTTTGGTATACTGTTAAAATTATTCGTTATGAGCCACCGATAAAATTCCGATTTAGATTTGTCCGTGGGTGCGTTTAAGATTACTTTAAATGTGCGTTTTTGTTTATTGGGAATTATTTCAAAATTTTCTTCCTTGGTATTTCCAAGCTCAAGCAATTTATACATTTGGTCATATGGATCATATTCTTCTTGTGAAATAGGTACAATCTTTGCTCCAGTTTCATTTGGAATTTTATTTTTTGAAAACATACCATAACTTATGAAGCTTATTGTTAACACAATTGTGATTATAAAAACCGTGATAATTATTTTCTTCATTTAGTTTGTATCTATAATATATATATTAGCATTTTCTACTGCAATATTAATTTGTTTTCCGTCATTGTTAGTACATCCAAATGAAGAATCACTTGTAGTTATACACTTAAACCCATCTCCAAAATAACTATCATTTAAGTTATATATTGCCGTACCGTTAGAATCAATTGAATACCCATCAAGATATGTGTGATGTGATATACCTCCCACATTAGCACTTATCCATAATATATCATTAGGTTCCATATATTCAGTTAGATGAAATTCAAGGGATTTCCTATAAGGGTCTGTGGTGAAACCATATTTATTTAATATTTTAATATTTGATTGTGTAGGGGTTAGACCACCACCGTCATATTCATTTAATGGAATCATGTTTGCAACTTCTATTGGGGTAGGGCAAGTGGAACTATATTCACAAAGTATATTTGCAACTGTTGTTTGTCCACAACCAATATTCTTAAAAGGTTTTCCAGCTCCACCAGGTATTAGTGTACTTGCAATATCAGGATCAGTTTGGGCATATAAACCATTTTTTATAGATTCAAGCTGAATATTATTTTCTGCCTGTGGTTGCACAGCAACTGTTGTTGTAACAACTGTATTAACATTTGTTTTGAGATCTTGAGTATCTTTTTGTTGATTATCTAATTGCACCTGCTCTTTTATAGTTATTTCCGGAGCAGAGAATAATGGGCTAAGATTTTTCCACCAATTACCAATATAGGTATTATTCCAATCAAAGTCCTCTGACTGTATTTTGTCGATTGTTGTGTATACATAAGCTATTTCACCTATTATCCCACCCATAATGAAATAAGATGATGGGGTTTTCAAAATAGCCATATTTAATGGTGTAATTGTTTTTTGAGTAATATAACCAACTGTCCGCGTGACAAAATTTGGGGCAGGGGTTCTTTCTGCTACTTTTAGCCAATTAGGTAAAAGAGTTTTTTCTAAGACAGCAAGTGCTTCGTTCCGCGTATAACCTTTCGATAAAAGATTATCAAAAGCCTTTAATCCGTTATTTATAACTGTTTTGGATGCATTTGTGCCTAAATTTTGATCTATTATCTCTTGAATTGATTTATTCGCAGCTAAATCTTCTGAGTTAAAAACTTTGATAACGTCTTCTTTCCGCCGCCCATAAAAGTCATAAATTCCACCATTGTTTTTTGGTTGCGTAATATCTTTCGTAATAGTACTATTTGGACTACCGTCTTTTAACATCGCTAACATTTCATCCTTAACGTTATAATTAGCACTTGTTTTAACTCTATCTAAATAATTTTGCAGCGAAGTGTTTATCAGTTTGTTGTCACCAAGGACGAGCGCTTCCTGTAAATTGTAATATGAATCTGAGTAACCTGAGAGTGAGGCAGGATAAATGTCGGCTTGTTCTAACAAATTATTTAAGGCGTGTTGGTCTTCGTGAATACCTACGACATCGGGTGCAAAGAATTTATAATACCATTTTGTATTGTTTTCAACGATGATAAGTCCTTCTGTGTCGGGTAATAATGTACCAGACGGCTTAAAGAATCCACCGCTTGTATTTGCAGAATTAGTATTAGTTGGAATAGCAGGGTTTGTCAAATCACGATTATGCATATATCCATAATCCTCAGGGTTATACGCTTTTATATGAATTGAGATCGGGCCTCGTGAAATTTCTATTCTTCCAACGGGTTTTTTGCCAAACATTGCTTCGAATAAATCGTTTTTGTCAGGATAGTCTGAAAGTAGTTCGGAAATTCTAGTAGTTCTTTCCTGATATATCGTTAAAGCATCCTCCAGTTTACCCATTTGTGTATTTGAAAGACCGTATGTTTTACTTAAGCTATTTACTTGATTTGTTAATTCGTCAAATGTGACTGTAGAGTTATTAAGAATAGTTTTTTCTAACTCAGTTTGGATTTTTGCAATACCTTTTTGTTGATATGCAAGTTTTGTTTTAAAGTCGGCTAACGCTTCAGTTCGGTTGGGAGACTTTAATATATTTTTAATCTCAATATTTGGATCAAAGACTTCACCAGGGGTAATTGGGGGAGCAACAGGCTCTCCAATAATTCTGTTTTTTATTTGCTGTAGTTGTTCCTGAAACTTTGCAAAACCTGTGAGTGGGGGAGGAGGAACAGATTCAAGAAAATTACTTGGAACCTTACCAAATGTCAGTGCATCGGCAATATAGGTTATTGGAACTTCCACTGAGCCTGTCCTTTCGTTAAGTAAGGTATGGAAGTTTTTAGCTATATCCGAGGCTTTCCAGCTTTCACCAGTAGCTTTGGTCATAAAATCTGCAAATGAATAAGGAGATATATATATTTTTTCTACTGGAATAAATTTAATATCAGTTATTACTGCTCCTATATCATGTGCGAGGTCAGGAATATTATATGTTGGATTTAATATATCTGAAGTAGCAATGAAAAGTGTTTTCTTCCCGCCATCTTTCCCTATACTTACAGTATCTGCTTTAGTCATTGGCATTTTGGTAGTTTTTCCTGTTTTCCCACCAATTTCTACAATATCTACTTTTTCTCCAAATGGTACAATTTTCACTTGATATCCATTTTCTTTTGCTATATCAATTAAACCTTGGGCGTCTTTATTGTTATAGGCGGTTGTTAGCCTGTCGCCATATTTATTCCAAGCATTTTTGACTTCTATAAGTGGGTCTAGTTCTTTGGAGTATGGAATTTCTACAGCCTGTGTTTCTACTGGTTTAATCATATCTGGAGCATTTCCCTTAATAGCAGGAGGTAGGGGAGTATCAAGATTGTCTAAAGATATTGTTGGTTTGCCAAAAAGAAAATCTCCAACAGGGCTGTTTATAATTGGATTTGTGATTTTTTCATCAAATAATTCTGTAAATGTCTTTTTAGGTACACTTGGAGTATCGACAGGTTTTGCGGCAGGAATTTCAGCCATTGGAATATTTGCCTTTGGCACATCTGGCAAATTTGCTTTTGCTAATAACGCAAGTTCTTCTGCATTTGTTGCAAAAAATCTATTTGTATCAGGAACAATGTTGGAATTTACATCAGGTAATGATCCAAGATTGCCAGACAGACCACTTATGTTGTTGTTAATTACTCTTGCAATGTCAACCCCTCCTTGCCCAACATCAACAACCAATCCACCCCATGCAGCTACACAACCAAACTTAGAAGCAAATTGTCCATCACCGCAGGATTGGGAGATATCAAGGGCATCGGCACCAACATTGGCTATGTTGACTGCGGTGTTTATTCCTTGAGCTAATTTTGAGGCTTGATAAGCATTGGCAAGTCCTGATGATCCAACATTTACCCAAGAAACCGCTGCCCATAATTTTGCATTATCACATTCTGGAGAGTTTGGGGCAGTGACACATATATCAACTGCGCTTCCTGTTTGGTACATTGTTGAAGTTGCCATGGCAAATGCAATAGCCTGATAGCCAGTTATTGCACCTGTTGCAGCTCCACCAGACGCAGTAATTAATGCTCCAACTGCTGTTCCTGCAACCCCAAGAGAAACAGAAGATGCTAATTGTTCTTTTGTGTATTGAACTTGATCACAATATCCTTTTGCTTTTCCACTGAAATCAGCTAAACATTCTTCACGGCTATTGTAGTGAATTTCCCAATACGTTTTAACTTTTTCAGGTGAATATGCTTGTAGATATCTTCCTATAATTGGCGCATTATATACTTGTGATAGTTTTCTATTACATTCTGAGGTTTGATCAGGAGTTAAGCCTTCTCGATTACAATCTGCAAAATTATGTGTGTTGGTAGTTGGTTCTGCTACTTGCGCAAGGTCTTTTGTGTTTACACTTTGGGTTATGGCATTTAAGATTTCATTTGTATTTTGATTTCTTAAAACTGTTGTAAAATCTCTAATAAATCCATCATCTACTTTTTCTACATTTTTAAATGATTCTGTGTAAGTGGGTATTGAGTTATAAGTAATAATATTATTGTTACCGTCTCGAATGATTGTGTTATATGTAGTTGAACTTCTTCCATTTGGCGCAGCATCCTTTTCAACTGTCTGTGTGTTTTGAATGGTTATATTGGGAACAACGTTTGACCCCACCACATTATTTTGATCATCTCGGTATATTGTTACCAGATCTCGTGTAGTTCCAGTTTCATCTCTTTCAACATCAATAAAAGTTTGCGCAGATATACATTCGCCATTTACCAAAACTTTTCCTTGTGCTTCACATTCTTGTTTTTCGATAATTGGTACAAATGTAGCTATGGCTTCTTTCTGCTGTGCATATGAACAAGTGTTGTTTAACCAAGAACCGCCATCTTGTAAACATTGTGATTTTTCTACCGTCTGTTGTTCTGTTGCCAGCTGTTCTGCCGCTTTTTTTTCAGCTTCAACTGCGTTTTTATATTCTTCCTCTTTATATACAGGAACAGTAGTAAGAGATGTAACTGTACATTCAGGACAATCAACCCATCTACCACCCTCACATTTACTATATCCACTTCCACTCCCACCTATAACCTTTGAACCTTCAGTGTGTTGTGTTCCATTTGCATCACATGTTTTACCTTCATAATCTTTAGGTACATTACTTGTATCAATCTCATCAACAATTTCACCTTTCCAGTTAACATTTACACCACATCGTTCGTTGCATCTTTCCCTGCCGCTTTCTTGTCTACATTCATTAAAACAATCCGATGCTTTTTCAGATATATTTAACGACATACTTCTGTCGTTTGTGACTTTTGTACCTACTACTAGGGTAATAACTAGCATTAAAACACCAATGATACTTATGGGGTCTATAAAACCTTTTGTATTACGCTTGGGCATTATATTTATTATATAATAAAGCGTGGGCTGTTAGTATAGTGGTAGTACATACCCTTCGCATGGGTAAAACGCCGGTCCAATTCCGGTACAGTCCACCCGTGAATTTAGGTGATTTGTCGTCCAAATTCACACAATTTTGATAAATTCACGCAAATTAGCGTATAATATAAAATATGAGCAAAATTGATATTCTAAAAAAAGAATTTGATAGATTAAAACAAGGCAAAGAAGCACTTCTTGCTTTAATTGACGAGGCAGAAATTGCTGAAAGCGTATATAACAGTAATGCTATTGAAAACTCCACCTTAACTCTTAAAGAAACTGAAAAAATAATCATGGAGATGGAGATTTCTAGAAATATAAGTCTAAGAGAGGTTTTTGAAGCAAAAAACTTGGCAAGAATATTTTCATTTATCAAAAATGATGAAAAAAAACAAGAACTTACAAAAGATATGATATTGTTTTTCCATAAAATGCTTCTTGAAAATATTAATGATAAAATCTCTGGTCGGTTTAGATCTTCAAACGAATATGTTATGGTAGGTGCACATATTGGCGCGGATCCTTCAAAAATTCCAAGTTTAATTGATGAACTTTTACTTCTATACTCCAGTAATAATTCAATCTATTTTTTAGATAAAATTGCTAGGTTTCATTTGGAATTTGAAGCTATTCATCCTTTTAACGATGGTAATGGTAGAATAGGTAGATTTTTAATTAATCTTCAGCTTGCAAGTTTGGAATTCCCAAACATCATCGTAAAAAATAAAGGGAAAATTGAGTATTATATGGCTTTCAATGAATACAACTATTCAAAAAATATTAAACCAATGTTAAAAATAATAAATAAAGCGCTGGCTGAATCTTTACATAAACGAATAGCTTATTTAAAAGGTCTAAAGATTATTACACTACCTGAATATGCAAAATTAAATAAATTATCCGGCTCATCGTTATTTAATTTGGCAAAAAGACAAACGATACCAGCATTCAGAGAAAAGGGGATATGGAAAATAGGAGTTTAAGGCTGTTCTTCAGCAGGTAATTCAAGCTGTGGATCAATCACAGGAGCTGGTGTTGGTTCTGGGGGAGTTATGTTTAAGGCCTCCAGCTCTTTCTTTGAAAGTTCATAATCTTCTGAATTTGGCTCAACTAGTTTTAGGACAATATCCATTTGTTCCTTTGCCTTGTCAATCTGTTTGTTATCTCTATAAGCTATGGCCAAATTATAATGTGCATTTGCAAGGTTAGGTTTGGCCAAAACTGCAAGCTTAAAAACTTCAATTGCAGATTGATAATCACCAAGAGAATAATAAAGTCCACCTAGTTTAATTCGAAGTAGGGGACTTGTTGGTTCTAATGTAATTGCCTGATTTAATGATTCTATTGCAAACTGATCTGCCCCTTTGGCAAAGGCAATAATTGTTTGATATATACCAGAAAGAGCATCCCAATTGCTTGACTTTTGTGGGTTAACAGCCACTGCTGCTTTACCTTCTGCGATTGCCTGTTGAATCAAAGTAGATATTGTTTCTTTGTCAGCATCTTTTAATTCACTACCACCACTTTTGGCTATATTATCAGCAATTGCAAGGTTAATACCAGCGGACAATAAATGATATCTATCAGAATAGCGATTAATAGAAACCGCTTTGTTAACTAATTCATAGGCAGATTGACCTTGACCTTTATTAATTTCTTTGACCGCTTTTGTGAATAAAAATTCGCCATAAAATGCACTACCAAAAAGATATCCGGCTATAAGCAAGGAAAGTATGACAGGAACAGAGAATAAACCGATTGCATATCTTTTAATAAAGAAAGCAAGTTTGCCATCTTTAGCGTCAGAATTTAGGGCTAGTAGTAAAAAGACTACTACATAAAAAGAAGGGGATAATGGCAAAAGAGAAAAACCTAATGCCAAAATGGCAAAAGATACATATAAAGGTTCTTTTAGATTCTTTTTAGCTAGTGATTTGGCTAAAATGAAGAGAGTAATAATTATACCCAAAAGCCCTACTTCTGTAAATATGGTCATTAATCCACCAGATCCTTGGATATATCTTAAATCCCAATTAACTCTTTCATTAAAAGCAACTGGTTTAAATTTAGTAAAGGCTTGACCGTAATTTCCCGGCCCAACTCCAAAAAGTGGAGTGGTTTTAAGTGAGTCTATAGCAATAGACCAGCCAGTTTTGTAATCTAAAATTGAAACAGATGTGTCTTTATTTGGCAAAATTAAGTAAACAGAAGAAGCAATACTAATCATAAAGACAAGACTAACAATTCCCGCTAAAATTCTGTCCATTATTTCTTTTTTGTTTACTACTTTTTCAACCAAAAATGGCATTAAGGCTGTCAAAAATAGAATTGAGCTTAAAATGTTACCAAAAGGGGTAAAGATAGGAGATTTCATAAACTCAGGTAGTTGCGGTATCATTTTATTTAAGCCTACAAATGCTGTAATTTGCATCACTGCAACGACAAAACCCGAACCCAAAATTACAAAAATAATATTATCTTTATCTTTTTTAGATAATTGATTAACAAAAAAATAGTAAAGACCAGCTAGAATTGCAAAAGTGGCTGTTCCAGGGAAAACAAAAGGATCAACCCTGTTTGGCGAGGCAAAAATGCCAGAAATCAAGAAAACTATCATAAAGATTAAGACGGGTAAATCAAATTTGCTTGAATTAAACTCCAAACTCTTCCTCATAACTGATTTTATAACTTTAATAATAAGCAGAAGAATTGCAATTAAAAGAGAAACTGCAAGTTTTGAAGTTTCAAATATGCTTTCAAAAAAGGGTAAGAATAAAAGAGGCAATAAAAACAAGCCTGTATATAATATGTATTTCTCTATTAATTCTAGGTATTTCATGGCCTTATATTAAGTTTACTTTGTGAAGCATGCTCGTCAATAGTACAAATTGTATCAAATTCCAAATTCAACTAAAAATACACTTGACAGGTTTAATAGTTTAGACTATAATAGCATTAACATGCAAGTTAGGCACATAGATCAATCAATAGCTAAACATTTTGAGAAATACAAAGAGGCATTAGTTCTTTAGATATATCCTAATTCACAGTATTTATCTGTTGATAATGATCCTATTAAATCAGT
>CAZSXP010000009.1:4968-7523 GCA_964610395.1 uncultured Gammaproteobacteria bacterium | reverse complement strand
AGATATATCCTAATTCACAGTATTTATCTGTTGATAATGATCCTATTAAATCAGTTTTAGAAAAATACGATCCTGGCGCGTATAAGCAAATTCTCAATACAAATTTTGACTTAGTTATTATAGATGAAGTTCACAGATTAACTGATCCCGGTAGGGCAATAAAGATTCTCTATGATCAATTGCCAGAATATAAACTTATAATTACTGGGTCATCTGCTTTCAATATTAAAAATAAAACATCTGAAAGTTTAGCAGGAAGAAAAATTGAATATAGGTTATTTCCATTTACTTTAGTTGAATATCTAGTTCAGTCAGGCATGGAAGACGAACTTTCCTTTAAACTTTTTGAAAAGAAAATATTACTAGGAGAATCTGAAAACCTTTTGAAGAAATATGATAAAAGGTCGATTTTGGATAACCTTTTAGTTTATGGGTCTTATCCTGCAATGATTTCTCATCCTAATGATTCACTTTTTTTAGAGAACTTAGTTGATAGTGTTATTTTTAAAGATTTATCAGAATTGCAACTTTTAGAAAATAAATCAGCCGCATTGTCTTTGTTAAAACTTCTATGTTACCAGATTGGATCACTTGTAAACTATGCAGAACTTGCTTCTAGGCTATCAATCGATGTTAGAACTGTTAAAAGATATATTGAACTATTTGAGCAGAGTTTTATTATTTTTACACTCAAACCATTTACCACTAGGAAACGAGATGAAATATATAAAATGCCAAAAATATATTTTTATGACTTAGGTTTGAGAAATGCACTGATTGGAAATTTTAGTTCTATTGAATCAAGAGGTGATGCAGGCCAACTTTTTGAGAATTTTATAATATGTGAAGCACTAAAATATAATAGTTATGGTAATTTTGGTTACAAATTAAATTTTTGGAGAACAAAAAGTGATTCAGAGGTAGATTTGGTTTTAAGTCGAGAGAGTTCAAATGATCTTGTGGCAATAGAAATAAAATCAAATTCAGGTAGAGTTAACACATCATTCAAAAACCGATATCCAAATGCTAGAAATGTATTGGTTACAAAGAATAATTACTGGGTTTAAATTAAATTCTTACTCTTGCAAGGTCGGACCTTGTAATTCTATGGGGGTTCTACTTGACAAAAACGGGTATATAATGTAAGATAGCCCAATGTATGAGATTCAACCTAAAGGTTATAGGCAAATTCAGGCTCAATTAACCAAACATCTTTCAGGCAAAAACAGCCCAATAATTTTAATTTTAGGTTTGAGACAGGTGGGGAAATCTACACTTGCTCAAAACATTGCTGGTGCAGGTTATGTACGGTTTAATTTTGATTTGATAAGTGACAGATTGGAATTTACTAATCAAAACAGGCATGATTTAGGATTATTTGCCGAAAAATATAAAAGCAAAATTGTTATAGTTGATGAAATTCAAAAGTCTCCCGAAGCGACTTCTGTTGTGAAACATCTATTTGATAATTTTGGAATGAAGTTTATTTTGACCGGATCTTCAGAAATTAAAATAAGAAAAAACTTAGGCGATTCGTTAGCTGGCAGAATCCATGAAGTTAAATTGTATCCACTTTCAATAAAGGAAATAAATATTCAGAAAAATTTAAAATGGGATTTAGATGGCGAATTTTCAAATTTTGAAGAAAATCAGCAGAATTTATTAAAAATATTGGTTTATGGTTCCTTGCCAAATCTATTAAACATAAAAAATGAGGATTACGAAGAATATCTTAGAGATTATACAAATACGATTATTTCAAAAGATGTATTAGAAATTGCAGGTACAAGAAAAAATACTCAGGTTTTTTTGTTGGCAAAATTGTTAGCACTCCAAATTGGGCAACTTGTTAATTTTAACGAATTAGCACTTAATACTGAATTATCACGGGAAAGCGTTTATAGATATATTGATATATTTGAACAAATGGGAATAATCATCCGTGCTAAACCTATATCAACAAACGAAAGAGAAGCAATATCAAAGGCTACAAAAATATACTTTACAGATCTTGGTGTTAGAAATAGCTTGATTGAAAATTTTAACCCTTTCAATCAAAGGATAGACAAAGGCCAACTTCTTGAAAATGCAGTATTTGTTGGTATCAAAAGAAGCGACGCTTATAACAACACTCGCTCTTCACTTGGGTTTTTTAGGTCAATAACGGGTAAAGAAATTGATATAGTAAGAAAGACTGATGATAAAGAAGATTTGTATGAAGTGAAAGTGACAGATAACAGCAAAAAGAAGAATGTAAAAATAATAACATTCCAAAATGCTCAGAAATATTTATATTAGATTCTGATCACTGCAGTTCACGATCCGATCGTTGTAGCTCGATTATCCACCAGTTGAATTCGACATCTGTGTCTATTGCTTCATTAAATCCAATTGTAAATATACCAATGTCTTTTGTTTTTACATATAAAACTTTGTTTTGTGTAGAAGTTATAGGTGTGATATAGATTAAGCTATTGGCTTTCAGCCGAGAATTTTTAATTCTTAATTCTGCTAGCCCCGCGGGCAGGGTAGCTGTTCCAGCAGTGGCATTGGTA
>CAZSXP010000009.1:0-4868 GCA_964610395.1 uncultured Gammaproteobacteria bacterium | reverse complement strand
GCATCAAAAGATGTAACTATCTCATCATTTACACCTTTGATAACCAGTCTTGATGAAGCCGTTGCATTATCAGGTTCCAGATCAATAATTAAATCAGCATCTGCAATAGGGGAGATGATATCAGTCTTCCTAATGTTTTCAATTTTGTCATTTAGTTCTTGTATTCCTTTGATCAGATAAATCTGCAAATTGCTCAAATTAGTGTCCAGATAGCCATTGCTTCCCGTGCCCACCATTTCAGGGAAAATCTGTTGTAAATCCTGGGCAATAAAACCGGTAAAAGTCGGAGTTGTTCCGTCCGGCCGGGAATAGCCGGTTTGGGAGTAGTAGGTGTCGTTGTAATTGAAAGTCACCGGTTTAAGTTCCATGATCTTGTCCAGAATGTTGCCGGACAAATTTACTATATTCTCCTTAAGACGACTATCAGAGTAGTTTGTCCAAGCAGTACAACCATTACAACCCGGAGTACTTGAATTAACTGTCAATAAATACCCCGGTCCCGTCGTCCCGATGCCGACATTGCCGTTTGTCTTATCAATTCTTACCCGCTCTGCTGCTCCTGCATAAAGAGCTAAGTCTTGACCATTGACCTCTTTCAGAACAGCGCCGCCGTATCCGTTTAGAGTTAATGGATTGTTCCAATCGTAATTTGCGACAAGTTCAACTTTATAGGTAGAAGGGTCACTGGCAGTTTGCAATCGAAGAGTTGCTCCGTCCTGCTGAACCGTTAGTTTCGCCCCCGGCCCCGTCGTCCCGATGCCGACGTTGCCCGCATATGAACCTGTCGCACCTCCCAAAGTGATTAATGGGGTAGTTGTACCAGGTTGAGTAAGATAAGCGTCGTATGTGGCAGTATATAGAGAAACAATATTCCCCCCTGTAACTGACTGAACTCTCAATCCTCCAGTAGAATCCCCAGTATTACTTTTGACATGTAAAGTTGCTGAGGGTGCAGTCGTCCCGATGCCGACGTTGCCGGTATTTGTTAAATAAACCAATTGAGGATAAGCGGTTGTGCCCAACGAGAGAGGTATAGACCCCCCCGATCTTAACCTTGCTTCTCCAGCGTCTGTTCCATCACCGATATATCCAAGGAACGCACCTCCAGCATTAACAGAGTTTGCAAATTGACCTAGTAAATACTCTGTGCCATTTACAACACCCGTTCCCATAACAGATAACTTGTAACTTGGTCCCGTCGTCCCGATGCCGACGTTGCCCCCGTTTTTAATTGTAACCTTTTCACTTCCCGCAGAATAAAACGCAATATCATGCGCTCTTGTGGCGTGAGTACCGCCATACAATTCAATAGCCGCAGCACTACCAGTCCCTGTACCGCCGACAAGTCTTAAGCGACTTGAATCCAGTGTAGTTGTAATCGCTCCACCAGTTGTAAATGCCATATCTCCATTTATTTCAAGTTTTTGACTTGGTGTCGTCGTCCCGATGCCGACGTTGCCGCTTGTATCAATCGTCATTTTAACACTATTGGCAGTATAGAATTTTAGCTGCGACGACGCCGCTACAGCATCAAGCACAACTTCATTATTTGTGTTGTCATACCAAAGAGCCGCCTTCTGCGAGCCTCCATTTGAAAAGTTGACTTGCGACCACCGGCCGGTGGTATCTAGAGTCAACTGTGCAGCATCAACAGTATTTTTGACGTGTAGTGGCGACCCCGGATTCGTCGTCCCGATGCCGACGTTGCCACCGTCTGGTTGTAACGTTAAATTATTTGCAGATCCTGCCGCCTTATTTATCCCTTGAATAATTGCGTAACCGGCGGAAGTCGTACCAGCTTTTAAACTTCGTCCCGCTGAAGTGCCACCAAGGTATGCAAACTTCCCAAATCCTTCAATATCTAACGTAGCCAAAGGTCCCGTCGTCCCGATGCCGACGTTGCCGCCTTGGGTGATGGTCATGAGGGGATTGGTGGTGCCGTTGAGACTGGTGACAAGACTACCGGCCGTATTGATCCCCACTGCATAATCTAGTCCCAAGGCTGGATAAGTACTTCCGGCATCGGTAGATTTTGATTGGATATGGAGAGAGGCTGGTCCAAGGTAAAGTTCCCTGAATCTGGCCGATGATGATGCCCCTAGGTCATAAGTATTATCTGTAGCCGGTAAAAAGTTGCCGGTTAAGGTCATGGTGCCTGCGGTTGCCAAAGACAGGACATCCACCCCACTGGTTTGTAATTTCAAAAGATTGCCGCCGGTGCCGGTTTTGTTGATCCAGAGGGAGTTGACGTTGGCTTGGGCGTCCACGTCCGCCGCGGCAGGGGCCAGACTGACCGTGCCGGCGTTTCTGCCTAATCCGCCCGTAATCACGTCCAATCTTAAATTCTGCGCCGAGCCGGAGTAGTTGTAGAGCCGGACCGTATTGGCATCCTGCTGAACAATTTGATATTTTGAGTTAGATTGGTAGATTTCTTCCACCTCACCGGCGGAGAGTACGCGGTCGTAGACAAACGTTTCATCAAAAAGACCGGCCCAGGTATTAGAAATACCGTCATAATCAGCGCCTAAGAAGAAAGGATTGCTATTGGAAATTGAATCGCTGGCGGAGAGAGAGTAATCAGAAGCGACTTCCTGACCGTCAATATAGATTTTAATTGAACTTGTGCCGTTTTTGACTGCAACTACATGGTGCCAGGTATTATCAGCATAGTTGGTTTCGGTAGTGGCCGAATCTTCGGGGAAAGAATTAGGGTCATCATCGATGCCAAAAACATAACTACCGCTGGTGTTCATGTAAAGCTTGTAACCACCAGAATTAGCTGCTACTTGAGCGCCGACGTAGGTTGGGGAGGTAGTTCCGGTGACAGAGGTTGCATAATTAACAGCAATACGACCAGTACCACCAGCTCCACCAGTTTGCTGTGCCACTCCGCCTGAACCTCCACTGGCAGTAACAACAGAAGAGCCAAGGGAAACGGCATCACCGCTTAATTTTATAGAGCCACCCGCACCACCTCCTCCTCCTCCTCCAGATGTTGGGCTAACACCATTTGATCCATTGGACTGCACACTACCTGAAACGGTTATGGAATTACTATTGATGGATATAATACCACCGCTATCACCACCATTTGGATTAGCACCACTACCAAAGGCGCCACCTCCACCAGATGAACCAAACATCAGACGCGTTAAATCTGTATCGCCATATGTACCACCACCACCAGCTCCTCCATAGTATGTACCACCAGCACCATTGCCAGAAGTATTGGTTCCGCCATTACCTCCACCATTACTTCCTCCATAACCAAAACTTCCATACCCACCTCCACCACCAGCGCCAGCGTTACTATTACCTCCACCACTGACTCCACCTCCACCAGATCCACCTTTTGTGGCAGATCCTGTACCTCCAGTACCATACCCACTTCCACCACCACCACATGACCCAGCACCGCCTATAGAGCCACCCGCATAGTTACCTCCACCACCGGCAGCTCCATCATAACCATTGTCATGGCCCGATGTTCCTCCAGCTCCACCTGTACCACAAAACGCTTCTCCACCGCTACCACCGTAGCCAGAGGTTGCTGTGCCACCAATATATCCTTTACCATTTGCATTAATAGTGGTATTGGAATTGACTGTTACAGTACCTGTTGCTCTAAAAAACATTACTCCGCCTTCTCCAGCTCCATTATTGACCGCTCCTGTTGGTGTAACCCAATCGGCAGGATAAAAATCAGTCCCTGAAGTTGATATTGTGACATTGGTATAGTTCGGGATTCTTTGTAACATGACAGTTTGATTAGTAGTAGCTAGACCGATATTGGAGTCGTCAGACGCTCCATTGCCATAGTACTTTGTTTTGACAGTAGAAAAATTAACATCAGCACCTGAAACACTACTGACTCGTAAGGTTTCATAATTACCGACGTTGTTATGAGCGGAACTTATACCACGTAAATTAATAAGAAGTACCTCATCACCGACGGCTAGGCAGCCTGAAGAAATTGTAGATTCCAGAGTGGCTGTAGTTGAAGTAAGTGATGAAACTGAATAATTAACTGCATCGCCGCCATCAGAACACGATCTGCCAGAGATAGAACTGGTTGCATTAATATTGGTGTCGGAGGCAATAGTAATAGCACCATCGGTGCCACTTCCTGAGTCTACGGCAGAGACAGGTGAGTACTTTGTTACTGCATAATCAGGATTGGTAGCGATAGTGTTGTGTTTAAACCAACCGCCGATCGAGAATGAACCGGCGCCGAAGTCAAAGTTATTATTATCCGCTCCCAAAGCGGAAACAAAACGATCATCGGTTCCATCCAAACTAACTGAATAATTTATTTTACCGGTTTGTTGATAGGTAGCTGATCCGGAAGCAACCAAATCATTGGCGGCCGTACCCTCGGCGTTGTCTAAACCTCCGGAGGCTTCTTCGGCTTTCCACCAAGCGGTGAGGGAAGGATCAGAAATATTAAGAGGCCCAGTAGAATCGTCGATTTCAACCCACTTGGCCCCGTCGTAGATCCATCCATTACTTAATAAATCATTACTATTTTGGTTATGGGCCACGTCGATGTAGGAGCCGTTGGCGACGCTCGCGTTATTATTGGTGTACAGGCCGTTGCCGCCAGGGGCGCCGGCGATGGCGTCGCTTCCTATCCAAGCAATGCCGTAACGGGTGACATAGGTATTGGTTTTGGTAGAGCCACGGGCAAAGGCGAATTTGGTTTTTAAAGAACTGCCCGGCGTATTAAACTGGCAGAAGTATTCGTATTCGGTGGGGGATTGACTGGAATCGGTATTGGTCAGATTACATTGGGAATAGTTGCTTCCGCCGTCGTTGCTGGCAGAAACAGTGATGGTGTTACTGGCATCAGATGAGTCCAGCGTGTATTG
>CAZSXP010000008.1:0-33842 GCA_964610395.1 uncultured Gammaproteobacteria bacterium | reverse complement strand
CCATTTTTAAGCCTACTCATCTCTTTAATTATTTCTGCTGTTCTTTCGTTTTTCGTTTCATTAACTTTTTTCATATCAAGTGTCGTATCTAATGAAAATGGTGGTTGTGGTTGATTATTAACAATAGTTTTTACATATGCATGGAATCTTTCAACATTCAAGAGATCATCCTCGCCAAAAGTTGGTGCAAATTCATGTTGTAAGTAATTAGCATCAGTTACACCTACTCTAAATGATATTTTTGTACCAACATTTCCAAAAACAGCATTTTTAACCTCTTCCTCCATTTGTCCAATAAACTGATTAGCAACTGTTAAATTTAATTTGTATTTTCTAGCTTCTGATAAAATTACTGCAAAGTCTGGTGTGGCAAAATTTTGGAACTCATCAACATAAAGATAGAAATCACGTCTTTTATCCTCTGGCGTATCGCTCCTACTCATGGCCGCCATTAAAATACGAGGAACTAAGATAAGTCCTAAAAAGTTAGAATTTTCTTCCCCAAGTTCACCTTTTGCAAGATTAATTAAAAGTATCTTTCCATTATCCATAACGTCCCTAAACGAGAAGGATGATGTTGATTGCCCAATGATATTCCTAATCATTTTATTTGTTACAAATCTTCCAAATTTAGAAACTATATAATCTAATACTTCAGATTTATGGAAGTCACTAGTTTGAGCTATTTGATCTGTCCAATAACGCCTGATGATGGGGTCTGTTACTTTTGGTAACAATTCTTGAACGTATCTTGCATCAGTTAAAACCCTCATTAATTCAACAAAGGTAGCTCCAGGTTCTGACATGATAGTAAGCATGGCATTTCTTACTGCATGCTCAAAACGAGGACCAACAATACCAGTTTTATATGGATCAAAAAGTTTATACATCATATTAATTATTGATGAAGCTACAAAATGTTTCTCATCTTCAGTTTTAGCTTCCAACAAATTTAGACCCATTGGGCGTTCAGTGTCACTTGGTCTAAAGTAAATGACATCTTCAGCTCTTTCTGGTGGAATCATTTTTAAGATATCTTCAACAGCATCACCATGAGGATCCATAAAACAAATACCCCTCCCTGCATTAATGTCTTGCATAATCATACTTTTTAAAAGTTCTGTCTTTCCAACTCCTGTTGCTCCAATAATAAACATATGTCGCCTTCTATCGTCATCTCCTATGGCAATTTCTCTTGTTACACCTCTATAGATACTTTTACCTAAATAAAGACCCTCTTCAGGTATTTCAGCGGGTGCAGGGGCAGTTTTACTATGTAACCAGTGAATATGCGGTGTTGTTATTTGTCTATTTGGAAAATGAAAAAGTGTTGCAAGCTCTTCTGAATTTAAAACTGAAACATGATTTTTTAAAATATTAAACATTGGTTGGTAACGATACAAGAAATCTTGCATGAAACCACCTTTGTTATAAATCTTTCTACCACTTAAACTATTATGTTCTCCTGCCACTTGACCTAAGGAAGAAGCGATATTATCAAGATTCATTTTTGCTTTTTCTTTTGTACTAGAGGTAACAACAATTCTAATCGAAGTTTCATATCCAGGTTTACTTATTTTATTTTCTACAGCTTCTAAAGCTTTGCCTGAAACTGAATATTTAGCCGATTCACTACTGCTTTCTTGTTTTTTAGTGTCAGATATAAATTTGCCTCCTACTTTTTGCCAATCAGACTCACTTGGCGAAATTAAAATTTGGACACAAGCTCCTTCTCCTTCTCCTAATTTGGCAAGACTTGAAGTAAGAGTGGCTAAAATATCTGTTGGTAGATCTTTAAATGTTTTTAATGGGTAATAACTATTTTTTGAAAGTTGCAAGGACTTGTAAGCAACCTTACCCTCCGTTTCAAACAAATTAATTTCTTGAACTTCTTTGATTTCTGCATCTGGATATGCTCCATGGATTTGTCTTTCAATTAAATCTTTGTATTCCGTAGGAGTCCAAACAAAAAATTTAATATCTTCTGATCTTGCTATTATTTCAAATGAAATTGCGGGCTGAACAGCAAATTTCTGTTTCCAGCCCCCTTTTTTGATTGAAAAAAGAGATGCAAACAGTTGTTCCATTGCATCAATTTTTATTTCATTTAATCGAGGGACAGAAACTTGAAGATATACAGAGTCTACTGACCTTTCCTCTCTCCCCCTATATCTAAATATAATAAAAAAGACGTAGCCAATTACTGCCATAATAAATACCAATAATATGATAAGAATTAAAAATGCAAAAATTGTATTTATATCAGGTGTCATCATTTTTTGTCGAATAAAACCTTCCAACCAAAGTATATTGCTTTTTTAAAGATACGAAGCCAGTATCCTGCAGACCAAACAGATGAATCTTCTACATTACCATCTTTTATCTTAACTTCTAATGTTTCTTTATTAACTTCAGGAATAATAATATCAACTTTCTTTTCTTCTGGGGTAGTAATTAATTTATTACCTTTATCGTCTGTTACTTGAGCCTTAAATTGTGTAGGAACAGGAGCAACAACCTCTTTTCTTTCTATATTTAAAGGTGAAGCTTCATCAATATTCTCATACTGATTTTTTCTTGGTTCTCTCTCAGGCAGCAGTCCCATGAATTAATAATATCACAAAGAAGCCTCAACTATTTTGTTTGTTTTGTTTTTGAATTTTCTTCCAACTTTTCTCTTTTTTCCTTCTCAAATTTCTAATATTTCTCAATTAAATTTTCACTTTATATAAAATTATTTTTTGAGACTACCTGCTATTTCTGTAACTGCGCCCATGAGATTATTGAAAGCAACTCTTTGTTTACGGAAAAGTGCGGTAGGTACATCATTTTCGGGAATATCAATTACTCCTCTATCATTAAGATAAACAACAAGCCCATCAGGTACACTTGCTCCGTCTTGTATCCTTTTAGTAATTTCCAGTAACAAATATGATTCTTCTGGGTCTAAATCTCCAGGAACAGGAATACCTCTATCTTTTAAGGCTTGGGCTTCTCTAATGTCTCTGGGTACTTTGACTTCTTCCAAGCCAACAGCCGTAACAATAGACCTTAGATAATTTATATCAGGCTTTGGGAAGGCTCTTTCGTTCTTCATGGCCATAATATACAGCCATTCTTCAAAAAAAGCAATTTTTTTAAAACTTTAAATTGCTAATTTAATCCTATTATTAGCATAGCCGTTTATGAGCATATTAATAATTCTTTGATATGGAATGCCTACTCCTTTTGCCTTTGATTTAACTGTTAACAAATCTTCATTTTTAACTCTTATTGTTATACTTTTACTCTTTTTTATTTCAAAATAGTTTTTTGCAGCCTCTACAAATATTTGTTTGGTTCTCTTAAGTTCATCTTTTGACACAGAAGAATATTCGCCATTTGCGATAGCGTCCTCTATTTCTTGTTCGTATTTATCTAATTTTATTTTTTGCATATTTCTTTGTTAAATTATGGCTCGGATAAGCAGTTTTTAAAAATATCATTTTCTTTTTATCATCTATTACATATGGCATGGCATATACATAGTCAATTGTTTTAATAATTAAAATATTCTGGTTTGGATGTTTTTTGAGATTATTATGTTTTATATTGTCTAAGACCTCTCCTTGATTGACAAGCTCTAATAAATCTTCAAAAGACAATCCCCTAGTCTCTTTTAATAAAGTGCTTTTATTATTATCAAAACTTACATCGTATTTAAACTTAAACACCATAAGTTTATTATATCAGTACATACTTTGTCAATACATAATAATTTATGTTTTCCACACTTCTTCCTTCACTTTTTTCTTGAAGTTTGTGTACCTTGCCAAAGTAAAAAGATAGTCTGATAATCTGTTTATATATGGTAGGATTCTTAAATCATAAATCTTAAATCCTAAATCAACTAAGGATCGTTCTGCACGACGCGCGAGGGCGCGGGCAAAATATAATTTAGTAGCCCTTGAAACTCCTGAATATATAATAAAGTTTGCAAGAACAGGCATCTTACCTTCCATCTCATCAATTTCTCTTTCTAGCTTTTTAACTGCATCCTTAGGTATTGCAGGGTCTGACCCTGCAATAATAGCATTTATTGTAAAAAGATTTTTTTGAATTTCAGTTAAGCCTCCCACAACCCCTAAATATGAATTTAATTCATCAATGGCACCGATTGCTTGAATAACTTTAGAAGATTTTGAAACTCTTTTTCCATTAAAAATCCCCGTCTTCCCCTTATCCCCTGTTTTTGTATAAACGCTCATTGGGGATATTCTAACATTCACTGTGTCCGCATGCATGGCATTTTGAACATCCTTCTTCAAAAACTAATGCCCCTGCTCCACAAGTTGGACAAATATCTCCAGGTTTCTCCTGTTTTGCATGAAGAAACAAACTTTCTTGTTGTTTTTCATTAACATGAGGGGCTGAGGCAATAACTTCAACTTGAGGATCTAACTTTGCTTCTTTTGCTCCAAAAAGGTTAGGGCTATTATGATATCCATTAATCCCTAAATCATAATGAACTGAAATTGCACCCGCTACAGCATCTGGAAGAGATTTTATCTTGGTTGGTCCAAATCCAATTGATCTTCTACCACCAATTCCTGAAAGTTGTTCTGCAAATTCTCTTGCTTTTTCTTTTGCAGATACTTCACCTCTAAACTTTAGAGCTGTTGAAATCGATCTACCTAAAGCTTCTGCCATTGCAGCAACATCTGAACCAGCCTTACCTACATTAATAAACATTTCTAATGGATCTCCATTTTCATCCTCATTAATTGTTATAAATGCAGTCCCAACAGGGGTATTCATTTTGTATGTTGACCCAGAAACTCTATACGGTCTTTGGCGAAGTGGATCACTTTCAATTATCTGCTTTTCAACTTCTTTCGTTTTTGTACCCATGTTTAAAACTTGAACATCTTTACAACCATCTCTAAAAACAGTTATCCCTTTACAACCCGAGTCCCAACTTTCTAAATATGCGTTTTTAATATCAGCGATAGTTGCACTATTATCAAGATTGATTGTTTTACTAACTGCATTTTCAGTGTATTTTTGGAAAGCTGCTTGTGTTTTTATATGCCATGTTGGTGAAATCTCTTGTGCTGTACCAAATATTTCTTTTATTCTTTGAGGAATTTCTTCTATCCCCCTTACAATTCCAACTTCTCCTATTTTTTCCATTAATTCCTTGCTCCAAAATCCATCCTTTTTTGCAACTTCTTCAAATTTTGGATTTAGAAAGGTCAATTTTCTATCCAAATGTTTATCTTTAACAATATGTTGATAGGCAATTGCAAAAAGAGGTTCACAACCTGAAGAACTTCCTGCAATTATTGATATTGTTCCTGTTGGAGCAATTGTCGTAACTGTAGAATTTCTACGAGGTTTAGAGTTTTTGTAAATTGACCCTTTAAACATTGGGAAAGCTCCTCTAATTTTTGCTAACTTTTGGGTTTCTGCTACTGCTTCATCATTAATCGTCTTCATCACCCGTTCGGCAAGGCTCAGGGCTTCGTCGGAATCATATGGAATATTAAGCTCTAAAAGCATATCAGCCCAACCACCAATTCCTAATCCTATTCTTCTTATTGCAAAAACAGTATTTCTAATTTGTTCTAAAGGATAAGGGTTAACTTCTATAACATTATCTAAAAATCTAACAGATTGTCTTGTAACTTCTTTTAGACCTTCCCAGTCAACTTCTCCATTTTTGATAAAATAGGTTAAAAAAATACTTCCCAAATTGCAGGCATCAAATGGATATAATGGCTGTTCACCACAGGGATTGGTAGCTTCAATTTCGCCAATTACAGGTACTGGATTTGCTGTGCTTTTGTTTATTTTATCTATAAAGACAAGTCCTGGATCTCCTGTCCTCCATGCTCCTTCTGCAATTTCATCAAATACTTTTTTAGCAGAAATCCTGCCAACAACTTCTTTCGTTTTTGGACTTATTAAATCATAATCCTCATCTTTTCTATAGCTTTCCATAAATTTATCAGTTATGGCAACTGAAATATTAAAATTTGTGATTCCTCCCTCTTCTTTACAATGAATAAACTCCATCACGTCAGGATGATCAACTCTTAAAATTCCCATATTAGCTCCTCTTCTTTTACCTCCCTGTTTAACTTCATTAGTTGCTGCATCAAAAATTCTCATAAAGGAAATTGGACCTGATGCTGTACCAGATGAGGTTTTAACTAGTGAACCAGATGGACGAAGTCTAGTAAAAGAAAATCCCGTCCCACCCCCAGTTTTATGAATTATTGCTTGATATTTTAAAGCATCGAAAATTCCCTCCATCGAATCTTCAACAGGAAGAACAAAACAAGCAGAATATTGAAGACCATTACCAGTTCCTGCATTCATCAAAGTTGGAGAGTTTGGTAAAAACTTTTTTGAAACCATTAGTCCATAAAACTCACGAGCTGATTTTATTACATCTTTTCTTTTAGCTCCCCACCTCGCTTCACTTGAAGCTACTTCCCAAGCAACTCTCCAAACCATATCTTCAGGTGTTTCAATAGGTTTTAGATCTTTATCCTTTACTAAATATCTTTCACCTAACACTTTTAATGCCTGTTCAGACCACTCTCCCTTAAGAAGATCAGAAGGTATTTTAGGTTTACTACCCACCTTCTTTTCAATTTCCTTTTTAATCTCCTGATAAGAAGGAGCTTTGTAATTTTTAAAATTGGTCATACAAAGCATAATCTAACAACAATGAAAGATAATCAACTACTAGTTTTTGGTATCAAATGTATCACCTCGTGCTTGATCTAAGCGTGAAAAATCAATTTATAAAATTGCTCGCGGAAATAGTGAGGAGAATGCGGAGTAAAAAATTACTTCACATCAAAGACATCTTCAGGAGGAACTAGACCTTTTGAGAGCATTAAGTCACGGACTTTTTTGTATGTCTCTTTAGAATAATTGCTTATTATAATTACATTAGGTCTTAAATCCTCTGGGACAATAGGTAAGATTTCATCTTCAATTACTTCCCTATGCTTAAGTGTTGCAGTTGCTAGTTTGTTTAAATAAACTGCGTCATCAGTATCTTTTGGTATTGCCTTTTCTAAATACTTTGAAGATTTAGTTAAAGTAGAAAAGCCTAAATCAGGTTTGTTTTTATTAAATAATTCTCTAGCAGAATTTAGTCTTTTATCAGCAAAAAGCAAATTAAGCTCTGCTTTTTTGTCCTGATTAAATGTCAAGATGTGCCACACCTTATCTCGTATTACTTTTATATACCATAGAGGATTATCAGGATGAATTTTACCAGGATAAGACAACAGATAATCTATAGACCCATGAACAGCTTTGCTGTCAACTTTTTCAGACAAAACCATTGGAGAATATGCATATTTGATTGATGCAGATTTGAAAATAGAGACCGAAAGTATGAGTAAAGCAATTATTATTGTAGCAGTTGCTCCTGCAATTTTACTTTTCATAAGGTAATTGTAATTGTATACCAACCTATCAAATCCTGCAAACTATCTAAACAATATAATTGGCCATTGCCAAAGGACATGAAGTAAAATTGGAAAAACTAAATTGAGGTGTATGGAATATATTTTACCCCCCCACTTGTTATAAGCTCTTTATCAATTAAAGAAATAATTGTTTTACTTTTAAACTTATCTGATTTTTTGAAATAGTAATCTAAATTTATTGAATGCTCACTTTTTATCGATGCGGATAGTTTTATCTCATATAGATGTAAACCATTATCCTCAATCACCAAATCAACTTCATGCCCTTCTTTATCCCTTAAATAATAAATTGGAGGTTGTTTACCTTGATTAATGTACTTTTTAATAATTTCTCCGACTACGTATGTTTCATAGATCGCTCCAGCCATCGCCCCAGTCCTTAAATTATTTGGGCTATCCCATTTGGTTAAATAACAAGCAAGACCTGTGTCTAAAAAGTATAATTTTGAAGCTTTAATTATTCTTTTAGTAATATTTGCAAAATATGGTTTAAGCAGATAAATTTGTTTTGTAGTTTCTAAAACAGATAGCCATTCCCTAGCAGTTGAAACAGGGATGTCAGCATCTCTTGCCATATCGGAGATATTTACTATTTGTCCAGTTCTGGCTGCACAAATTTGTAAAAATCTGTTAAATTCTAAGAGTTTACTTATATTAAATATATCCGAGAGATCACGATCCAAATATGTTTGGATATAGGAATTAAAAAAAGTTTCCCTATCAATTTCTTTGTTTGATTGGAACACTGGAAAACTACCTTGGAATATTTCTTCAAAAATTGATTTTAAATTGGATTTTTCCTTTTGAGACAAACCCAGAAGATCTAATATTGCAACTCTACCAGCAAGTGATTCTTGCATACCTCTTATCAAATTAAATTGCTGAGAACCTGTTATCCAAAATAATCCATTTTTTGAAGTTTGATCAACTCTTTCCTTAATTACAGATAAAAGTTCGGGGGCGTATTGGATTTCATCTATAATAGCAGGCAATTTTAGTTGTTGAATAAATCTAATTGGATCAGCTTTAGCAAGATCTCTTTGGTTTAAGTTGTCTAATGATACATAACTATGCCCAGTTTTTTTAGATATTTTTTTCAAAAGTGTTGTTTTTCCAACCTGTCTAGGTCCACCAAGAAAGACCACCTTGAAAGTTTTATTTGTTTTTAAAACAAACTTTTCTATATTTCTTTTGATATATCTCATATCTGACCATTTTACAATTACAGTGTAAATTAGTCAAGTTGTGCTTGGTATAGGCATGACCAACTTTTAACGAAACAAAATTATTGGCCATTGCCAAAGGACATGAAGTAAAATTGGAGAAATAATATTTTTAGTTCTGGCATATATAAAGGCACTCCCTATTCCAAACAAGGTAGTTAAAATCAAATAAACAACACTCGCTGAAAAATCTAACTTCCAGATAAATATAGTAATGGGGACATGGATTAGTGCCCAGAAAAAACTAGTTAAAAGATTTGCAGGAAGTTCCTTGCCTATAAACTTCCAAACTCTAGTAAAAATATAACCTCTAAAAGTAAGTTCCTCTACAATTGCTGTTACAAACGATAAACCTAGTGCAGTAAAAAGTGGTAAATTACCAATGTTAGCTTCTAAATTAAACTGGCCTTTATACTTAATTAAATTAATAATTAAGGCTTCTACAACAAAGAAAGCTCCTAAACCTAATGCATAGTAAACTGCAGGAAATAAATTTTTAGATGTTATACCAAGTGAAGATAATCCTTGCCTTTCCTGCTTAAGCAGGTAAAAAACAGGTAATAACCAAATAATTGGTTTTATAAATAATTCTTCTACAGCCTCCGGCAGTTGAAACAAGAATCTATAAAATCCCCAAACAATTAGTAAATAGACGGCTAAATATGTAGCTTTTTTAAAGTTTTGCATTATCTCTTAATATTACACCCCTTAAAGGCCATGTCCATTGCATTGATAAAATTTTTTATCTTTTCTTCCGCTTCAGGAAATGTTACTGCTTTCTTTTCGTTAGGAAACCAATGGAAAATTAAATTTCTACCATTAGTCCAAGCTTCCCAAAGTGTGTCAGCTAAATCTTTTCCTCCACAAAATTTAACCAACTTATCATATACGCTTTCTCCACTCCTATATTTCTTTTCTAAATATGGATTTAGGGCTTTGCCTATTCTAAAATGTTTTCCACGATAGTCTTCTTCTGTAATAAAACCCATATCAAGAAATACTTTTTTCAAAAATCCCTCATATGCTTTGGCTATTGGAAAAACTACAAATGAATAATCATGAAAGACCTTACTTCCAGAAGGCATGTCCCCTCCCCAACTTTTAACAACATTTGATAAAAACTCAGACGCAACTAGAAGTTCTTGCAAATCTTCTTCTATATAATTCCACCAAACCTTTTTTTCCAAATCTAGATCCATACTGTTATAATTACTACACTACTCAGTATGAAGACTTTCATAGCAAAAATCAAAGGCCACTTGGCAAGTGAATATAATAGAAAAAGAATTGTTTTTTTTGCTGTTTTAATTTCATTTTCTTTATGGTTATTCTGGGGAATTCCACTGCCCACAAAACTCTCATCTCCTGACATTCCCGTATCCACTAAACTATTTGATCGAAATGGTAAATTACTTTATGAAATATATGCAGGCACAAGACGAAGCCCTGTTAAAATAGATGAACTACCTGATTACGTTAAAAACTCAACTATTGCAATTGAAGATAAGGATTTTTACTCACACTCAGGTTTTTCTTTTTCGGGCATAGCCCGTTCATCCTGGAAAATAATAACTAGGGGTAAAGTTGAAGGCGGATCAACTTTAACACAGCAACTTGTAAAAAACGCGCTATTAACCCCAGAGAGAACCATTAGAAGAAAGGCAAGAGAATTTTTTCTAACAATGATTGTTGAAGGAATATATTCCAAACATCAAATTTTAGAAATGTATTTAAATCAAATTCCATATGGATCAACCGCATATGGTATTGAATCTGCATCAGAACTTTACTTTGATAAACCTGCTAAAGACTTAACGCTTAGTGAGGCAACTTTAATTGCCGGACTTCCTCAAAGCCCAACTAGATATTCTCCGTTTGGGGCACATCCTGAACTTGCCAAGGAGAGACAAAAAGAAGTCTTAATGCAAATGGTCAAAAATAATTATATCTCTCAAGAAGAAGCAGATAAAACTTTGAGAGCGGAGCTCAAATATGCAGAGATAAAAGCTCCAGTTGCTCCCCATTTTGCACTTTGGGTTAAAGATCAATTAGTGGAAAAATATGGAGAGAAACTAGTGGAACAAGGTGGACTTCGTGTTACCACTACTCTTGATCTAGATTTACAAGAATTTGCCCAAGATGCAGTAGCCACAGAAGTAGCTAAACTTAAAAAACAAAAGGTAGGAAATGGAGCAGTTTTGGTCACCCACCCATCAACAGGGGAAATACTTGCCATGGTTGGAAGCAAAGATTATTTTTCAAAAGATGAGGATGGAAAAGTAAATATAACTTTAAGAGAGAGGCAACCCGGATCTTCTATTAAACCAATAAATTATGCTCTTGCTATTAAAAATAGAAAAATAACTCTCGCAACGACTTTTGCCGATACTCCAACTTGCTTTGTAGTCACTGGACAGTCTCTGTACTGCCCCAAAAATTATGATGGAACATATCATGGCCTAGTTCAAACAAGGTTCGCATTAGGCAATTCATATAATGTTCCAGCTGTTAAAACTTTAGCTTTAAACGGAATTAAAGAATTTACAGATTTTGCACAGACAATGGGCTTGACTACTTTACAAGATCCTGACAAATATGGATTGTCACTTACTCTTGGTGGAGGTGAAGTTAGGATGTATGACATGGCAGAAGCTTTTGGTGTTTTTGCAAATAGTGGAATTAGAGAACCCCTCATTGCTGTTGTCAAAATTGAAAACTGGAAAGGAAAAGTATTAGAAGAAGTAAAAATTGAAGATAAGAAATTATCTGGAGAAAAAGTTCTTGATGTTGGAACTACATTTTTGATTTCTCATATATTACATGACAATAATGCAAGGAGTCAGGCATTTGGACCGACAAGCTTTTTAAATGTTAAAGGTCATCCTGAAGTATCAGTTAAAACAGGGACAACAAATGACAGACGTGACAATTGGACTATTGGTTATACAAAACAAATCAATGTCGTTGTTTGGGTTGGAAATAATGACAATACTTCAATGAGTGGAGCTGTTTCAGGTGTATCTGGTGCTTCCCCTATTTGGAATAAAGTAATAGGTTACGCACTTGATAAGTCAGAAAAGGGTAATTATGACATTGAAGATGATGGTCATTCTTGGCCATTACAACCAGAGGAAGTGGTTGGGGCTTCAATTTGTGCAGATACTGGCGGGGCTGTAGCTGAAGGCTCTGGATGCCCAACACGTTTTGAATATTTTCTTGCAAATACCATACCAACTACAACAAATGTAGTAAACCAGGACGTATTAATATTTAAAGATACTGGTCAAATTGCAAATTCAGACGCACTACCTGAACAAATTGAGCCTCAAAATAAACCAATTTATACTGATCCAGTTGGAGGAATTTATTGTATGAACTGTCCAATTGCTTCAAGCTCTGCAACCATTCGTTATCCATTACTTAAAGGATCCGACCTTTAAAGTCCTCATTCAATATCTAGAAATTAACTGTCTATTGATTTTTGAGTGATTATGTATAAAATAAGGCAAAATGTCACATACTAAAGTTTTCTTAGATAATTTAAGTGAAGACCAAAGAGTTGTGTGTCGAGAGTGTTCGGCTTCAGGAAGAACTTATACGGGAATGGTTCCGTTCCCTATTTGTAAACCCGCTCAACTTGAGGGGAAACTAAAAAGAAAACCTACATACGGAGAGACTCAACAGAGAGGTATTGATACAAGTCTAATACCTAAGGGTTGTCCAAATGGCTACATAAGTTTGCCCTCTCGCGAAATTAGATAATGTCTGACATGACTGAAAAAATAGAAGTCCAAAATTGCAAAGCAGAAATGAGTTTTAATGAAGAGATCAAGCACCCGCTTTTCCCAGTGAGGGGTTCAGGGATTGTTTTATTGGCATATTGTGGAAAATGTACAGAATCAGATGGAGACGCAAGGCTTGTTACAAATAGCGAAAGAGTACTTCTTTTTTGTAGAGCAATTTACTGTGAAAATCACGAATCTGAGCAAGCTTGACCCAATACGTAGCAATTACAAAATCTCACGCACAAAAAAACGAAGGCCATACGAAGCGGATCCAGAGTTAAGACAACACATGGTCACAAATTAATATACTTGATTGTGTGTACCAATATCTATAAATAAAACTTCATTTTTTGATATTGGAAAATATATAATTCTGATATTTCCTGTTATCCAAAACGCCCTAAATTCTTTTTTGCCACCTGTTAGTTGATGGTCTTTTATTATTGGGTCTTGAGGATTTTGAATAAACAATTTAATTCTTTGTCTTGTCTTTAAAGCAATTTTTGTATTGTTTCGGACTCTTTTTTTAAACGATTTTAGGTATGAAGAATCAAGAGTAATTTTCACTTCATTAAATCATCCATCATTTCATCAACATTGTCAAAACTTTTGGTTTTTGACTTTCCAGACAGATAATCATCAACTATTTTTTCATATCTTTTAGCATTCTTTGCAGACAACATAATTGGCTTTGGACCAATCGTAATATCAATTTCTTTTGATAAAGTTTTTTTCATAATTAGCCTTAAATAATCTTGTAAAGAAGAAAAGCCCATTTCAATTACAACATTAGAAACCTGATCCCGAAATGACTTTGTGATTGGTATTTGTAAAATTGTTGTCATGTTTTTTAACATATCACCATTCATATTATTAGTATAATGGTTTTATAATATATGTCAATATGGTACAATCACTTTGTGGCTGGAAAAAAGAGGGAACCCACCACTGCCCATTATTACCTAGTAGTAATTTTGACTACTATTGGTAAACCTTTTTATTTTATTCTTTCCCATATCTTTATAGCTATATATTTCATATTTTACACAATTTGGAATTTAGCAAAAAAAATTAAACTACCAAAATTTCCTACGTTTCCAAAGCCTAAAATTCACAAAGTTATATATCCACAATTTAAGTTTCCTATAAAAAGACGTTATTTGTTTTCTGTCTTAGGGCTTATCACTTTTTACTTTATATCTTATTATCTTGTTTTTAGGAATCTTCCCTCCCCTAAGGAACTTGTAACTAGAGAGCAAGAGGTATCTACAAAAATATATGATAGAAATGACAATTTACTTTATACAATATATAAAGATAAAAACAGAACCCCTGTAAAACTAGCTCAAATACCAGAAAATGTAAAACTGGCAACTCTTGCAGCAGAAGATGCTGAATTTTACAATCATATTGGATTCTCGACACGAGGAACAATCCGTGCAATATCTAAAAACATAACTGAGGGAAAGCTTCAAGGTGGGTCGACAATTACTCAACAATTAGTTAAAAATGCACTTCTCTCTTCTGAAAAAACATACATTAGAAAAATTAGAGAACTTATTCTCTCAATTGGAGTTGAAATGAATTTTACAAAAGACGAGATACTTGAAATGTACTTAAATGAAGTAAGCTATGGAGGAACTGTCTATGGAATTCAGGAGGCAGCAAAACATTACTTTGATAAAGATGTAGAAGATTTAACTTTGTCTGAAGCTGCTCTTTTGGCTGGGCTTCCACAAAGCCCAACTAGATATTCCCCTTTTGGTAATCATCCAGACTTGACATTTTCTCGTCAAAGAGAAGTTCTTTATCTAATGAAAATTAATAAATTCATAACAAGTGATATGGAGGAAGAAGCAAAAGGGCAAAGAATTACTTTTGCTCCCAATAGACAAGATATAAAAGCTCCTCATTTTGTCATGTATATTAGAGAAAAACTAATTGAAGAATACGGTGAAGAAGTGGTCTTAAAAGGAGGTCTAGTTGTTAAAACAACACTTGATTTAAATATTCAAACTTTAGCTGAAAAAATAGCCAAGGAAGAAATTAATAAACTTAAAAATTTAAATGTCAGCAACGCTGGGATTATTGTTTTAAATTCAAAAAATGGAGAGATACTAGCTATGGTTGGATCAGTTGATTATTTTGACACAAAAGGTGGTGGTAATGTTAATGTTACAACAAGGTTAAGGCAACCAGGGTCATCAATTAAGGTGGTAAATTATGCAGAAGCTTTAACTAACGGTCTTACACTTGCCTCAGTAGTTGATGATTCTCCAATAACTTTTTCGGTTGCTGGTCAAAAACCATATAATCCGGTTAATTATGATGGAATTTATAAAGGCAAAATTACAGTAAGACAGGCACTAGCACAGTCAAGGAATATACCAGCAGTTAAAATCTTAGCTTCATATGGTGTATCGAAAATGATTGATATGGGAGAAAAAATGGGCATAACTACTTGGAGCGACAGGTCAAGATTTGGATTATCACTTACTTTAGGAGGTGGAGAAACAAAGCTTTTGGAGCTTGCAGAGGTTTATTCAGTAATTGCCAATATGGGAGTTAAAAATGAAATTAAATCAATAACAGAAATTAAAAACTACAGAGACAAAATATTATATCAAGACAAATTTGATACTTTTATTAACAAAGTGCTTGATCCAAGGGTTGCTTTTTTATTAATTGATGTTTTAAAAGATAATATTGCAAGATCACCAGCGTTCGGGGCGAACTCAATGCTTGTTATTCCAAAACATCCTGAGGTTGCAGTAAAAACGGGGACAAGTAATGATTTAAAGGATAATTTAACAATTGGTTTTAATTCCGATTATTTAGTAGCTGTTTGGGTGGGAAATAATGATGGTAGTTCTATGAGTAGAATTGCCTCAGGTATTACAGGCGCTGCACCAATTTGGAACAAAATAATGCGTTCACTTCTTGCAAATGAACCTTCTGTTAATTGGATAGCTCCTGATGGTTTAATTTATAAAGATTGTTATAGTAGAAAAGAATGGTTTTTAGAAGAAAGACAATTAAGCTGCCCCAAGATCATTGAACCTGCTGCCAGTACCCAAATCTCTACACAATAGATATTGTATTGCTTGGGCCATATTTATTATCTCCTTCAGTTCCTTTTGTTAAAGTAAGTATAAAATTATAAATTGGTATTAACAAAAACCATCCACTTTTGCCAACATCATGCATTCTTCGTACACCAATAGCAATAGATGGAATTAATACAGCCAGATTGTATATGTCAGAAAGTATAGTATTATTACTGTCGATTAAGGCTAATCCAAAAGATATAATAAAATTAAAAAGTACGAACATCCAATATTCTTTTCTACTAGATCTACCATTAAAAACTGCATATTTTTTAATAGCTTCTATATAGTAATGCATAATTTTTATTTCGTATGTTCAGTATATAACAATTTAGCAAGTTTTGGAAATAATTCATCTGCTTCTCTTTCTATTACCCCGTCTGTCATAATTACTATTACAAATGGTCTATCTGACATAATAATTCCAGCATCACTTACACTACTTGATTCCCTTCCGTATTTATGGACTAGAACAATATTTTCAGGAATACCTAGTCTTAACCAATTTTCAAAAATTGTATTTGTCATATAACCTTCAAGTTCCTTTGTATCTTTTTCATTTAAAAGTTCATTTTTATATAATTTTTTAAAAAACATACCTATTTCTTCAGGAGTTGTGGTATTTTTAAGAACTGAAGTGTTTGGCATTCCAAGACTTGAAATTGTATTATTAACATTTTCTCGACCTAAAATATCAAGCATTTTAACAAAAGCACCATTGTCTGACCTTTTACCCATCGCTTCCACAAGCTGTTTATCTTTGTTTTCTTTCATAGCAAGATACATTACAGGTAATTTGATTAAAGAGGCTGCTTGCATTATTTCTTGGTGGTTTAAACCAAAATAATAATCGCCTTTTATATCGTATATATAAAAGGCATAAATTCCTGAATAACCATTTGTTGCTTCTTTAAAGAGTTTTTTAATTTTTTCTATTTTTTCTTGTGTTACTTTATTGCCTTTATTACCCACAACAATCGTTTGTTCTTTAAATGGATTCATTTCTGATATTGTTGATAATTTAAATGCAGGTAATTGGGGAAGTTTAAAATTTCTTGCACTTAAGGCTAAAACTCCTGAGGTTATTACTGTTAGTAATAGTATGGATAATACTATTAATCTTTCTTTTTTACCCCACGGTTTTATTGGTTCTTTGCGAAATTTACGGTTCTCAGGATTCAAATCCTCAAAATCTATTTCCTTCTTTTTTCCCATACTTCTTTGTTTACAATATTTACTGGTTCTTTAGAAGAAAGAATATCTAAAATTCCACCAACTGCCAATTTTGCCATCGCCTCTCTTGCTTCATGGGTTGCAGAGGCAATGTGCGGGGTTGTAATAACATTTGACATACCAACTAATTCTGGATGAATATTTGGTTCATTATCAAAAACGTCTAGAGCAACTCCTGCTAAATGACCATCTCTTAATGAATCGACTAAATCATGTTCGTCAACAACTGGTCCTCTTGCTGTATTAACCAAAAAGCTTCCCTTTTTCATTTTTGCAAACGCTTCACTGTTGATCATATGTCTTGTCTCATCAGTTAAAGGGACATGAAGACTGACAATATCACTTTGTTGTAACAAAGTATCAAGATCAACACTTTTTTCGTCTTTTGTCCTTTTAGTATATAAAATATTCATATTGTACCCCTCTGCTCTTTTCGCTACCATCGTCCCAATTCCGCCATAACCCACAATTCCAAGTGTTTTCCCTATTAAAGACATTCCCAAAAATATATCTGGTTCCCAACCTTTATATGCTCCTCTTCTTGTGGCCTCGTCAGCCTCAACAATTCTTCTGGTTAATGCTAAAATTAATGCCCAAGTATGTTCTGCAACTGCTTCATCTACTTGCTCACATGGAGTATTTGTTACAACTATTCCCCTATCTGTTGCATCTTTAATATTTATATTATCAAAACCAACTGCGTAGTTACTTATAACTTTAAGCTGGGGACCAATTGCATCCATTACCTCTCCATCAATTTTGTCATTTAGTAAAGAGAGAAGACCATCAGCACCTTTTGCTTTCTCTATTAATTCTTCAGCGGTTAACGGCCTATCAAATTCTGAAATAGTAACCTCATTACCGTTTTTAAGAGGCTCTAAATCTCCAGGAATTTTTCTTGTTACAAATATTTTCATCTTTATTAAATTTATCACAAAACAGAACTCTTGCAAGGTCAGACCTTTATAGAATTGCATCAAAAGGTCTGACCTTAATATGGTATTATAAATTCATGGAAGAAATTAAAATTACCCCACCAGCTATAAAAAATAATAATTTTCTAGTTATTTTAATTAAACTTTCTTGGAATGTTGTTTGAGCCAATCAGTTATTTTTTTAAGTTCAGGGTGGCTATTATCTATCCAAATCATAAAATCAACTGCTTCTTTAGTTTCTGATTTTAAATGATATCCATTTATCCATAAAAATCTTTTTGTTGCAAGCCAAGCTGTTCTTTTGTTGCCATCAGTAAAAGCATGGTTTAAACAAATTGATTGAATTAAAGCTCCAGCTTTTAAAAATATTGTCGAATACAAATCTTGACCTTCAAAAGTTGCATAAGGTCTTTCAACCGCAGAATGAAGTAGGGAAAAGTCTCGAATTGATGCTTTAGTTTTTGCTCTTTTTATAATAGCTTCATGAATTGCATAAACTTCTAAAATGTCTAATTTATGCAAGTTCATCTAAAATCTCCTCATCTTCATCTAATGTGGATTTAAGCCAACTTTTGAATTCAATTGTAATTTTAGACTTTGGCTTATTAACTTTTTTAACTTTTTTTATAATTAAATCGTCACCATATCCAGCAGGTACCACCTGAACCATCAAGCCTTGATTATATCCATACTCATCAGCCAAATCTCTTGGGATAGAAACAACATCACTATTTCCAGCTTTAAAAATTGTTTGTATTTGCATGTTATTACAATGTTAGTACAGATTATATTATTTGTCAACATTTTTCAAATGTTCACATCTCCTCTACTTTAACTCCTGAGGATTTAAAACGTTCTACCCAAGTATCAATATCTTCTTCTTTAAGTAGTCCTTTTTGAGCTCCTATATAACCAATTACAGAAGCTGAATTAACTGTACCCCAGATTAATGCTTCATCAATTGTTTTACTTTTAATAACAGCTCCTAAAAATCCAGAGCCAAAAGCATCTCCTGCTCCAGTTCTTTCATATGCATCCATTGGAAGAACTCCACAATGTAAAAATCTATGGCCATCAAAAGCATAGGCTCCATTTCCCCCATCAGTAATTACTGAAATTTTTGGCCCCAGCCCTGAAAGAGCCATTAAAAGTTCTTTGGTCACAGAGTCTTTTGTTTCAAAACCGGTTAATTTTTCAGCTTCTTGTTTGTTTACAAAAACAATATGAGAAAGTTTAAATACATTTCCAATTTCTTTTATCCCTCCTCGAAGTTGCCAACTTCCAGGATTAAAGGCAAGTTTAATTTCAGGATTCCTAACTAACCATTCGGTTATATGATTATAAAAAGGTCTATATGATTCTCCCATAGAGGTTAAATATACCCATGGAACTTTTGGTAATTGAACTGGAAATTCATATGATCTAGGTGCATGATATGTAAATATTGTCCTTTCTCCTGTATAAGAAACAACCACATTGAAATTAGATAAAGTTGCTGGTTGCTGGATTACATATGTTAAATCAATATTCTCTTTTTTTAATTTCTCAATAATTTGAATGCCATTACTATCATCTCCCAAAGTTAAGACTGATCCAACATTAACTCCCAATCTTTTAACTCCTACTGCGTTATTTGCAGAATTTCCACCAACTGCAAATTCTAAGTTACGAACAGGTATTTTATCAGCATAGCTAAAAGCAATTAAACATTCTTTTGTATCAATGTTACAAAGAGATTCTGACTCAGAAGGCACTATAAAAACATCAAGATTAGCATCTCCCACAGACAATAAATCTAAGCTACTCACAATTCCCCCATTCTAGCTTTGGAAACTTTAATAAGTCTTTCTAAAAATGTTTCTTGAGCTAAAGACACATTATCATCCATTCCATTCCAAACAGCCATAGCATCTTGTTGCAAAGCCCTTCCAAAAGAAAATGATAAATCCCAAGGTCCAAATTTTTTGCTACTATTTAGTTTTGCAATTTCATTTAGATTAAATGTAGCTGAATCTGGGGTTTGACCACCTGAAAGGAAAACTATTCCATTTACTTCATTTGGTACAGAATTTTGTAAATATCTAAGTGTAGAATTTGATACTTCTAAAGGCATTACTACTACCCCACTTTCTTTCCCCGGAATTACCATACTAGCTTTTAAAATTAAAGCATCCAAATTAATATTTTTCTCTTTTAAGATTTCAAAAAGTCTCTTTAACACTTTTGTTGATATTTCTTCACATCTTGTATTGGTATGGTTGCCATCAAGTAAAATCTCAGGTTCTACTATTGGAACTAGTCCTTGATCTTGCACTATTTTTGCATAGTCAGCCATTCTTTTTAAATTTTCATTTATGAAACTGTCACTAGGATATGTATCTGAAATTTTAAATGCAGCTCTCCATTTAGTAAAAGTTGCGCCTAATTTTTTGTATTCTTCAAGTCTTTGTTCTAATCCCTCTAAACCTATTGTTACCTGTTCTTCTGTATTATTAAAGCTTTCAAGTCCCATATCAACTTTGATGCCAACTAAAATCCCTTTATCCAATAATATCTTTCCCAATCCTTGTTTGATAGTCTCGTCAAAAAATATTACTCCACTTATATATTTTTCTATCTCAGGTGTAGTAAACAACATTTCTCTATATTTTTTATTTAATTCAGGGGTTGAAGTTAAACCTAAATTCGCAAATTTTTTTGTAATATTACCCGTTGATTCATCAGCAGCCAAAATTCCTTTATGTGGAGCGAGTAACAGTTGAACGGTTTGATTCATATGTTAAGAATACACTTAAGCGTTTTTTCTAGCAATGACTTTTTTAACAGCCTTTGTAATATCTTCTTTTGTTAAATCATATTCACTAAATAGTTCTTTAGGTTTACCTGATTGACCAAATCTGTCTTGAACACCTAAAATTTCTATAGGAACTGGAAAGTTTTTAGATAACGTTTCTGAAACTGCAGAGCCAAGTCCCCCAATTACTTGATGTTCTTCAATTGTTACAACTGCGCCTGTTAATTTTGCATATCTAATTATTGTTTCTTCGTCCAATGGTTTAATCGTATGCATATTAATTACAATTGTTTCTATACCATTCTTTTCAAGTTCTTTGTATGCAAGAAGTGCTTCGTATACCATTAAACCAGTGGCAATTATTGCAACTTCTGGCTTTTTACTTTCTGTTAAGACATTGGCTTTCCCAATCTTAAATGGAGTTTTGTCAGTTGTGTAAACAGGACTTTCAATTCTAGGAAGCCTCATATAAAAAGGCTCCATAACTTTTGCCATTTCTAGAGTTGCTTTTTTAGCCTCAAGATAATCACTAGGAACTATTACATTCATGTTTGGAATTACTCTAGTTAAAGCAATATCTTCTAACCCCTGATGGGTAACTCCATAATGACCTATGTTTAACCCGGACTGTGCACCAATTATTTTTACTGGATAGCCATCAATTCCAATCGTTGTTCTAATTTGTTCCCAATTCCTGCCTGGAGAAAAAATGGCGTATGAAGTTACAAAAGGTATTTTTCCATAATTTGCCATGCCTGAAGCAATAGTTACTAAATTTTGTTCTGCAACTCCAACTTCAATAAATCTTTCAGGAAAAGCTCTAGCAAAGTAATTTACTCTCGTTGATTCTTTTAAATCTGCAGTTAGAGCAACTATTCTTTCATCTTTTTCCCCCGCTTCAAGTAAACCATAACCAAACCCGTCTCGCATGAATTTTAATTCAATGTCTTTCTTAAAAAGTTTGTCTGACAAATTTTGTTTTTCGTTTATCATATTCTTTGATGAGATATCACTCGCCGTATGGCGAGATCTTTCCTTGCATTGTTCTAATTTCTTCTATAGCTTTTTTTGCATCTAAATCGTTAGGTGCTTTGGCGTGCCAATTGGGATTATTTTCCATAAAATCTACACCTTTACCAGGAATTGTATGAGCAATAATTACTGTTGGATTTTCATAAATTGCGCGAGCTTTGCTACAAGCATTAATTAAATCTTGCATATTGTGTCCATCAACTTCCAAAACTGACCAACCAAAAGCTTTATATTTTTCAGCAAATGGTTCAAGTGGCATTACATTTTCTGTAAAATCATCGATTTGAATATTATTTCTATCAACAATCATAGTTAAATTACTTAGATTATTTTTACCTGCAAACATAACTGCTTCCCAATGATTTCCTTCGTCATGTTCTCCATCTGATGTAATGACAAATGTTCTAAATCTTTTTTTGTCCATTCGCCCGCAGTATGCGATTCCTGAAGCTTGTGCTAAACCGCACCCAAGCGGTCCTGATGTGTTTTCAATAAAAGGTAAAAATCTTTTGTCGGGGTGGCCTTGTAATATTTTCCCAAATTCTCCAAGATGCATTAATTCTTTGTGATCAAAATAACCCGAGTGTGCCATTACTGCGTACAGGGCAGGACAAATATGTCCGTTTGAAAGTATTAATCTATCTCGGTCAATCCACTCTGGATTTTTGGAATCATGATTTAAAATTAAATAATACATTGCTACAAAAACATCAACCATACCTAAAGACCCTGCAGGGTGGCCATAACCAGCCTTTAAAATCATCTTTATCACGTCAGCACGTACTTCTTTGGAAATTTCTTGTAGTTCTTCGATTGTTTTTGTATTTTTCATATTAAATTTGAAATGCCTGATCGTATTTATCTGGTTTGTTTAATTGATAATGGTTTCTGTCAGCCAACTTTGTCTCAAATTTTTTAATAATTGGTAAAACATCCTCTACTCTATTTGCAATTTCAAAAACAGAAAGTTCTTTATTATCTATGTTCATGTTTTTTCTAAAAACATCAATTATTTCTGCCCAGTAGCTTCCTATTAAGATAAAGGGTTTGTGTCGTCCATAATAAAGCTTGGCCAAGACCCAAGCAGTGCCAAATTCTGAAATTGTTCCACTTCCTCCTTTAAATAAAATAAAAACATCTCCGTATTCCATTAATTTAAACATCCTTTCAATATAGTTAGTTGTAACGATTTCTTCATCAGGAACATTACCTATATATTTTCCTTCAAATCCTGGGGCACTAGTTGGGTCAAAAGTAACAGTAATTGTTTTTCCACCGGATTTTTTAGCTCCCGATGTAGCTGCCTCCATGACACCAGGGCCACCACCATCAACAATTACATAACCTTCTTTGGCTAAAATTTCAGCAAGTTTATAAGCCTCTGTGTATGTCTCATTAGTTGTAGAAATATCTGCATCTCCAAAAAATGCAATGTTTTTAATAAAACCTTTTTGGTCAGAATATTTTTTTTCTTCCATAACTATAATTTGTTGGATAACGTTATTGGGTCTGTTGGTACAGTATTTTTTTCTAAATTTCTGCCAACCCGTATTACTTGTTCTACAAGTCTATTGGCATAACCCCATTCATTGTCATACCATGCAAAAACTTTAACCATATTACCCGCAACTACCTGCGTTAATGGCAAATCTATAATTGCGGATTCTGATCTTCCAATAATATCACTTGAAACTAAAAAGCCATCAGATACAGCTAATATACCCTTATATATGGGGTTTTTAACTGCCTCTCTAAATGCGTTATTTACTTCTTCTACTGTGACATTTTTCTTTAGGATAAAAGTGGTATCAGTAATAGATCCTGTTGCTACAGGAACCCTTAAACTCATTCCATCAAAAAGCCCTTTAAGTTCTGGAATAGTTTCAGTAACTGCAATTGCGGCTCCAGTTGAAGTCGGAACAATATTAACTCCTGCAGCCCTTGCCCGCCTTAGATCTTTGTGCGATCCATCTTGTAAATTCTGATCATCAGTATAACTGTGAACTGTAGTCATTATTGCTTTTTCAATTCCAAAATTTGCATGCATTACAGCAGCGACAGGAGCAATACTATTTGTGGTACAGCTTGCATTAGAAATTACTAGCGCGTCTTTACTAACTTCATTAACACCCAGAACGTATGTCCCTACATTTTCACCTTTACTTGGCGCTGATATTACTACTCTCTTTGCCCCACCTATTGCATGTTTTTTAGCTCCTTCTTCATCAGTGAAATGACCAGTTGATTCGATAACAACATCGACTCCATATTTACTCCAAGGAATTAAGCTGGGATCTCTTTGGGCTAAAATTGGAACATCTACATTTCTTTCAGGAACTAATATAGAAGTTTCGTTACTTGTTACTTCATACTCGTATTTCCTGTACATAGTATCGTAATTTACAAGATGTGCCCAACCTGAAGCAGGCATTGAACCTGAAGTATTTATAGCACCAAACTTAATTTCATCTAGGTGTTTTGATACACCAATCCTAAAGGCAAGCCTTCCAATTCTACCGAAGCCATTTATACCTATTGTTACCATGTGAGCAGTACTACTAGTGTAGCAGTGCTTCGATGCCAGGTAAAGTCTTGTTTGTTAAAAATTCTAAAGTAGCTCCACCACCAACTGAAATCCAATCAAATTTTTCTAATAAATTATATTTTGTAATTGCAATCAAGCTATCTCCTCCACCAACGATTTTAAACGCTGATGAATCGCCTACGGCGTCAAAAATAGATTTTGTACCTTGTGAGTGGCCTTCATCTTCATATTTTCCTAAAACTCCAGCTAAAACAATTGTTTTAGCTTTGTTTATTTCTTCTTTAAATTTTTCAATTGTATTAACTGTTATATCTTCTTTATCCATTGATAAGTTTCCAATAATTACTTTTCCATTTTGAGTTCTAACACTTAAGGTATTATCCCCCAAGAAATCAGGTAGTCTTCCACCAACTAAAACTTTGTCAGCAAGGTTTGATAAAGGTTCAATCATTTCAATTTTGTCTTTTTTAACCCCACTTATTAAAATAACAAGCGGCCTAACAGGGTCAAAAACTTTACTTAAATTATTAACTTCTTTTTCAAACCTAAATCCAGCTGCATGTGGAAGTAATTTTGGAAGGCTGACAATGGAAGCATGATTCCTGTGTGAACTTGCAAATGCATTATTTATATATACATCTCCTAAACTTGCAAGTTCTTTAGCAAAAGTCTCGTCATTTACTTCTTCTCTTGAATCAAATCTTAAATTCTCATGCACTTTTGCTCCCCATTTATCAAAAATTGGTTGAAATGGTTTTAAACTTAATTTTTCATCAATTATTCCATCAGGTCGTCCTTTATGGCTTAAAATAATAATTTCAGAAGCTTTGTCCTTTAAATAATCAAGCGTTTCGAAAGAAGATTTAATCCTTAAATCGTTTGGGTCTGGATTAGTATCAAGGTCTAATCGAAGCAAAACTCTTTTTCCTTTTAAATCTAAGTCTGTAATTTTAGGCAGATTCATAATTTAATTATTTGCTTCGATTTTTGTAATATCACTAAGTCTTCTTTTATATCTATCTTTTGCAGAAAATCTTGATTCTAAAAATGAAATTAGCATTGCTTTTGCTTCTTTTTCAATTGTAAAATCAGCTGCTAAAGCAAGAACATTCATGTTGTCATCTATTCTGCCTGCTTTAACTTGCAAAACACTTTTTCCAACTGAGGCTCTGACTCCATCAAATTTATTGGCAACAACTTCTACCCCAACACCACTACCACAAACTAAAACACCAAGTGCTTCTTTATCATCAGCAACAAGTGAAGCAACTTCTTGGGCATATTTTACATAATCATCTGTTGGATCATAATTTGTTGCTCCTAAATCTGTAAATTCATATTCCATCTCAAATAACCATTTGGCTATTTTTTCTTTTAATTTGTATCCTTTGTGATCTGCACCAATATATATCATCATAAGTAACCCGTTTACACGGTAAAACCCTCCACTAAATCCAAAAGTTCTGATCTTGGGTCAATTGCATTCATAATATCTGAAGCAACGGCAACACCTATTGCACCTAATTCTAAACATTTTTTTACATCCTGTGAAGAATGAACCCCAGCACCAACAATTAAGGGAATCCCCGCATTTTTTGACATAGTTGCAGCGGAAGATATAATTTCAGGTTTGGCTGTAGCAACTGAGGCGTCTTTACTACCTATAAGTTCTGGTGGTTCATATGAGATGAAATCAGGATGAAGTGAACTAATTTTTTCAAGTTCTTCAATATCTTTTGCAAAAATCAAAGTCTTAAGCCCTACTTCTTTTGCCCTATCATGAGCAATACTTAATGTTTCGAAATCAAGAAATCTATTTTCTGAATGATTAAGAAGTGTACCTGTTGCCCCATCTTCAAATACTGATTCTGGCAAAATACTACCTGTATGTGCTCCAAAAGTTACTGCATCTATTTTCTGTGACCAAACTTCAATTGACACATTTGATGTTATTTCTTTAATATCCAAGGCTTGAACTGCAGGAATAATTTTAACGCCAGTTGAACGAGATACTTCCTCAACTATTTTAGACATGGATAAAGCTTTCTCCCCCGTCCCACTTTCATATGTTTTGAAATTCAAAAAAATCATTTTAGTATTGTATCAAGCTTCCCTTTATCAAATCCAATTACATTTTCTTTTGTTCCGTCATCTTTTGTAATCACAGAAAAAGGAACACCTAAAAATCCTCCTGATTCGTTTGCCATTTCTGTTTTTGCTTCTTCATCTTGATCAACCAATTTCTCTTCAAATGAAACATTTTTAGATACAAAATAATCTTTTAGCATTTTGCAATATGGACACGATGTTGTTGAATAAATTTTAATATTCATTAAATATCACCTGCTTTCAAAATTATATCTTTAAGTCTTTCACTTGTCATTTCTCCTACGTATTTAAAATTTACTGCTCCTTTTTTATTTAAAATAACAAATGAATTTTCTTTAACTATATCAAATTTTTTGGCAAGCGCATCTGTTTCTGTGGTTGTTTCTGAATCCAAAATATGGATTCTAAGACCAATAACACCCTCTTTATTTAAACCATCAAAAACTTCACTATTTATAATATCTTGGTCACTACATTTCATGCACCAATTAGATGTAAAAAATAAAACAAGAACTCTGTTTTCTAAAATTGCTGTATCATATTTTTCTTTTGAAAAGTTAAGATACGAAGTATTTATTGTTGTTTTTTCAACAGATTTTAAATTGAAATAATTTTCTTGTTCTTTGTATGTATTGTAAAAAAATATACCAAAAGATAAAAATAAAATTAACAATACAAAAAATAGTATGAAATTTTTCATCTAATTAATAATACTCTCTTTATACCAAAAATTCTTTTTTGAAGCTAGTTGAAAGATCCCTCAAGAATTCTTTTTTCAATTTTATTATCTAACTTGTTCTCAAGGCTAATAATAATCTTTTCAGCAGCATTTAATGCTGATTTATCATATTCTAATAACCATCCACCTTTAGCAACTTGTAATTTTCCAAGTGATACTAAATTGTCCCCTTTTTGTAACCATGCTTGGTAAAAATAATTAATAGAGGGGTCTTCAATATCAGCAAGTATTTCTTTATCTGTTGCGATTCCCCGGCCATTTCCTGCTGAAATATCTTTTAGCTCGATAGAAATCACATCATCTGGAATATTATATTTAAAACTTTCTTCTATATCCTGTTGGAAAGTAATTGGAGTTGGTGTTGAAATCAAATTTGTTTGTGGAGATTTTGATCTTTTGTAGAGAAAGGCACCAAGTATAATCAAAGCAATAATTATAAAACCAATTATCACATCTCTTTTAGAGTAGTTCATTCTGAGGAGAGAATACTACCGTTTTATAATTCTGTCAAATATTGATATATTCTCCGCAGATTTAACGCACAATTACCGCCAGCCTTAGCCCAATCTTAAATATACCCCAAACATTGCCATTACTGCAGAAACTAGTAACCATTGGGTAGATGCAAGCCATAGATCATATCCAAAATAACCAATTGTGGCTAGAACAACACAAACAAATGCACCTTTCATTAAAACTGCTGAATATTTACTTAATTCTTTTTTTGTCATATATAATCACCCCCTTCATGTTAAATAACGCTTTGCTAATTCACCAACATAAAAAGCAATTACAGCTGAAGCACCTCCTATAAATAAATTTTCAAATGCAGTTCTAATTATATGTTTGTTAGATACGATTCCTCTAAAAAGACCAACTATAAATAATGATATGACAACTAACACTGCAGAAACAGTAAAAGCATTTTGAAACTTGAAAACATATGACATTAGAGGAATAAATCCTGCAATGCCAAAAGAAACAAACGAAACCAAACCGTTCATTAACGGTTTATTCCCTAGTTTTATTTTCTCTCCTAAATTTTGTTCATATTCTATTTCTGATTTAACACCAAGGTATGCTCCAGTTGACATCGATAAACCGTCAGCAAACAAATTCGCAAGACCCAAGATAACAACAATTGATGGAGAAAGTGAAGCACCAAGAGAACCTGCAACAACTGCAAAGGTTGTAACGATACCATCGTTTGCAGACAACACAATATCTCTTACATAGTCAGCCCTGTTTTGTATCTTTTCAGTAATTCCCACTTTACATAAATGATAACACAATATGTGTTGACATAACTGATAACACAACATATATTGTTAAGTAGATTGTGTTTAAGGAATAAGGGTGTAATTCCCTAGCTGTGCCGCAACCGTATAGTCGGAAAACTAACAATCTTTAGATTCTCGAGCAAGAAAATATGTCAATCGATCGAAATATACAAACTGTTGCTAACTACAACTTCATTGGTCTTTCAGAAGCAACAATCGTTGGAAATTTAACCACAGTTTTTAAAGAATCGCATAGAGTTCCAGATAAATGGAAATTTTCAATTCGAGATCAAGGGTTATTCGATATCGAAAGAGATGGATATGTCCATGACATCGTCAAAGAGTTTCCTCACCCAAATTTATATCTACGGGATCTTGAAGATGGAATTATAGAAGCGATGGACGTATGGGCATTGTCTGACCAAGAAGGCTATTTGATTTGGATAAGTCCATCATTTGCTGGCCATTATCCATGCCACAAAATTGAAATAATATACAAAGAACCAAATTTGAGAGAAACTTCAAATATCGTCATATTGTTTGACGGCAGCCAAGATATATGCATGGACATCGCAAAGAAGATTTTTTCAGATCTAGCTGAAGTTAATAATATAGAGGATTTAAGAAATTCAGTAATAATTAAGCCTGACTTAGATATTGATAGAATTATAGAAATAGTTGGGCCATACACACACACAGAAAAAGTAAAATCAGATAATCCTGAAGAAGATATTAAACGTATAGCTAAACTTGCAAAAAGTGGCATGAGCCAAACGTTGATTGCATACGAAATGGATAGAGTTGGAATAATGGGCAGTCGTTTATTTAGCTGTCCAGGAGGACTTCCAAATGTGTTGTCTCAAAAAAGTAATGTTTTAGAAGCAAAATATGTTAAGAACTGTGGAAAATGTGGAAAAGTAATAGAAAAATATATTTGCAAAGGATATCAATGTGAATGTGGTGGGGTTTACGAAGGATGCTAACACCCCTCGTAAATCTATAGAAATTACTTCTTAACGCTACAAATCTTACAATTTTATGCTTCCAAACCAGAATAAATAAATTGTTTGATCAAAGTTTGATAGGGAATGTCTCTCTGATGAGCTTTCATCTTCACCCTATTAAGTAAATTCTCAGGCATTCTAATTGTAATTGGTGCTGATGTTAATTTTAAATTAGGAAATATCCATTTTTCAGCTTTAGACCAATCGACATACTCTGTTGAATCTACTCTTTGCCAAAAAAGACTTTCTTCTTTTTCTGTTTTAAATTTTGGTATTTTTTTTAACTTTTGCATATTGTTCCACCTCCTTTTTGTGCATTCTTCTTGCAGATATTACTCTTGTTTTATTTCCCCTAGGCGTAAAGATTACGAATAAATTCCTTTTACTTAATGATTTTCCAATTATGATAAATCTATCTTCTTTCTGCGAATGTTTAATATCGGGTAAAACTATCGAATTATCATCAATAAACACTTCTTCTGTCTCTTTTGGTAAAATACCGTGTTTAAAATAGCTTTTATCTAAATTCCACTTATCCCATTCAAATTCAATTATCTTACCTTTAATCTGCATTGTACATATGATATATGTACATGTCATTCTTGTCAAGCAACATGGTTTTGATATATGAGATTCAGCATTTTTAATGATATAATTGGTCTTGTTCTTTTACAATTGTTAAATTGGTTATTTTATTTATAATCCTCGGTAGCTCAGCGGTAGAGCAGATTCCTGTTAAGAATAAGGTCGCAGGTCCGAATCCTGCCCGAGGAGCCAGTTTGAGCTTAATATACCAAGTTGCCCGTTGATATTTTCTCGAGTAAATACAATTTTTGCATTATTTAAAGAGTCTTGCTAAAATGATTGTATGATTTTGAAGTTTTTAAAGCCAAGAACAGTAAATATGTTGTTAACCCTTCTTATTATATCATTACCCCTTTTAAGGGAGCGAGTACAACTTCCTACTGGTGGGTATGAAATAGCCATATATAGACCTATATTTTTACTTACTTCTTATTTGCAAATGCAAGACTGGTACCCCTTTTTGCTAATGATTGGTTTTACACTGGCTGTATATGTGGGAGCATCAATAGTTGTAGCCATTACCTCAAGGCTTTTAAAGAAAAGTGGTTCTATTAAGCGATAGAGGATACTAATTGCCCGATCTGATTAACCTTTTCTATTTCCTCTCTGATTTGAGCTACAAGCCTAAAGTTTGAAAAGGCCTCGTAAATATGTGACAATTGCATGGTTATATTAGTGTTACGATTCTCGAGCCAGATTGGGCTTAATCTGACCAAAAAATATTTATTATGAATATGCCTCTGATGACTTTCGTTCACAATCGTTGACAACAAAAGGAGATATTGTAAAAGCAAAAACATTACTTGATAAATTATTGGGTGAATTAAAAAAATAATTTCAATTATGACTGACGAAGAAAAAATAAAGTTTGCCAAAGACTATATTATCGAGAAAGTTGCCAAAGGTTATATTGTCGGGGATTTAGAAAGAATGCTCGGTATTAAAGTGGTTCCGAATCACGACGGCAATGCTAATTTTCCAATCGCGCTTTATACGCTTACGTCAATGTCCTTTTTAGGTTCTTTAGTAGCAGATAGGGAATTTTCTAATGACTGGGAAAGGATAAATGCTTATATCGAAGTAATGTTTCTTCCGGGAGATAAATCCGAAATCGAGCCTCACAAAACTGAATTTGCTAATAAATTCAGAAATGGTCTAGCGCACGAATTCTTTCCTAAAATGGCAGGAATAAGTAGGGTGAATGATCGCCTAATGACTTTATCTGCGGAAGGATATTGGGTATTAGACGCGGACATACTAGCTAAAATGTTCATAGAGTCGGTTGATAATTTAATAAAGGCGTCCGAAGATACAGATTTTTGTCGAAGAGTGTTTGAAAGATATAACGCGATTCAAGAAAGAAACTTAGAACTAATAAACAAGCCTTCGACTACTACGACAACTTCAACGACTCGAAGTGGTGGTGCTACTACTACGACGTTGCCCTACGACCTTTCCGCAATGGCTACATTGCCAAACATTCCTTTATCAAAGGGTGATACGGGGGTAACTGGTTTAAGTGATTTTAAAAAATAAACAAAGTGTTATCATTTATTTATGAACGGTAGATCGACAATTTGGGGTGGTGCTACGATCGGTTTTATAATCGGTGCGATTATTGGTCTTTTTAATAGTGCTTTTCTGCCGACTATGATTAAAGGTGTGGTAATTGGTGCGATAACCGGTGTCTTAGCAGAACTACTTGGAAGACTTGGTGACAAACTTCGGAAATAATAACAAAGGTACTAGTACAAGTCTGCTACTGTATTATCAAACGTTTAAGACTAGTGTATTACCCTTAAAACATTCATTGACGAATCTTATATCTACCTCGTCGGGTAGAATAGGTGTTAAGATTTGGTCTATAAAATAAGTTCTCACCCGTTTCAACAGTGAGAGCATAAGTTTCTTGGTCTGTTTAAAAAATATTTGGTGTTATACTAATTTAAATAAACCTATGGCAACTATTGATAGTGACATTCTAAAAGAGAGGGCTATAATAATAAATGATATTTTATCGGAGTATGTTCAGCTACATGATTCTTTTATAAAAAGTTCAGGTAGTCTGCTAAGTATTTTTCGTCGTATCGACTTTCAGAAATTAAGTGGGGACGCATATTTTTTGTTTGAAAAACTTCGAGATGAAACGAAGAATCTTGACAGTTTTGAACCAGAAACCATGAATAGTCAGCAAAAAGAGTTTTATGACTGCCTGCATTCTTATACTGAAGCACTTAAAGAAACAGTATACCTTTTGTTTGTGATGTTCCAAGCCCTGGACCAGAAGGCTAAAGGTGAAAAACTAAACTTCAAAGAACACAGCGAAAATAATACAAAATATAAAGACTCTATAAATGTATATATGCTCCTTGGGCAAGAGTTGAATGAGCTTTATAAAGTCATATAATAAGCTCTGACTTTGTCTATGAGATGGAGCCAAATTGTCTTAATCTGACCAATTAATAAATTATGCTTACTAAAGAAGAAGTAATAAAAGAAATCCAAAAATGGGCCAAGGAGAATGGTGGTCGTACTCCAAGTGCAATAAAATTTGAAGAAATAACAGGAATTGGACCATATGAATTACCGAAATATTCTTGGTCTAATTACGGAGAACTTGTCCTTGAAGCTGGGTTAACTCCCAACCTTTTTGATAAAACTAAATATAATCACCAAGATTTATGTAAGATGTTTGTAAGAGTAATTCGCGAAAAGGGAAAATGGCCAACCAGGGCTATTTTAGAAATTAAACACAGTCACGATTCGAAATTTCCTATCTCTGCAACTTTTTACAAAAAACTTGGTCAGACTGGAGATTTGGCACAAACAATCCTCGAATATGTCAAGGACAAACAGGGATATAAAGACGTAGTAAATATTTGTATCCCAGTTTTGAAAAAATATAAAAACGAAAGTGAGATTTCTGAGGATGACAAGGTAGAGAACGGGTTTGTGTATTTAGGTTTACAACACGGGGATCACAAAATTGGTTTTACAAAAGATTTAGACCGTCGCAGGGAGGATATTACTTTATTAGGATCAAGACCTATGGTTTGGATATATAAAATAGAAACAGATGATATGCGCGGTGTTGAGAGATATTGGCACAATAGATTTAAATCTAAATGGATCAGGGGCGAGTGGTACAAGTTAAATCCATCAGATGTAAAAGCTTTCAAGCGCTGGAAACGAATATTTTAATTATCGAGTTGTGACTTTCCTTAATAATCTTATTTGTTTAAGTCTTTCTCTGGTTTGTTCACTCCAGATAGGATTTTGAAAAGCCTTGATAACTTGTGATAAACCGTTAGTCAGAGCGAAACCAAGAACAAGGAACAAAAAAGTTATATAATATCTAAAGAGTATATATAAATGACAAAAAACCCTATTATAAACAGTTTGATGGCTACAACATATATCGGACTTGTTGGATTTTTCATGAATTACGTTTCCAAAAAACCAAACCCAGCACCTGATACATTTTTGGCCCCTGTTGCTTTGATATCTCTTTTTACTCTTTCTGCTGCATGCATGGGACTTATTTTTGGATACCAACCATTCAAACTTTTCTTCGACAAGAAGGAGAAAGAGGCTATTAATCTCCTTTTCAAAACTGTTCTAATTTTTGCAATTACAACTTTCGTTTTACTAACACTTATCTTGATTAAATTTATATAAGTAATTATTTGTCTAGCCTATTGTTTTCTTTTATTTTTAATATTATAATTTCCACATGCCAATACCAATGCCGGTACAACACCAAAACCCAACTACGGATCAATTAATCAAAACTTTAATAGAAAAGGACAAGACTAAACCAATAATTAACAGTGAGGGAACAGACCCTAAAAAACAAGAAAAATTAAATGATGAATTAATTGAGGCTACATATACCAGAGAAGTTTCAAAAAAATAATATTATTTTACTTTTGAAGTTACTTTTTTAACTTTTGGAATTTTAACAGCAGGAGTTAAAAG
>CAZSXP010000007.1:0-40987 GCA_964610395.1 uncultured Gammaproteobacteria bacterium | reverse complement strand
CTAGAGAATGGTTTAACAAATGTTGATTTTGAAGTAATTTGTGTTGTTGATGGAAAAATTGACAAGACATTTTCTGAGGCAGAAAAAATAAAATCTAAACATTTAAAAGTATATGAATACAAAGAGAATCAAGGAAAAGGTTATGCAGTTCGTTTTGGAATGAGTAAAGCAAAAGGGGATCTAGTTTCATTTTTGGATGCAGGTATGGATATTTCCCCTAAAGGGATAATGATGTTAATGGCTCACATGGATTGGTACAATGCAGATATAATAGTAGGTAGTAAAAGACATCCAGCATCTCGAGTTAATTATCCATTTTTAAGAAAAATATTAAGTTTTGGATATCATGTTGGTGTAAAAATTCTTTTTGGACTTGATTTGATGGATACACAAAGTGGTATAAAAATATTTAGAAGAGAAGTCGTTGATAAAATATTACCCAGACTCTTAGTTAAAACTTATGCAATGGATATTGAAATGTTGGCTGTAGCTAGGTATTTTGGTTTTGAAAGGATTTATGAAGGTCCAATTGAAGTAACATTTAATAAATCAACAAGTGCAATTAGTTGGGATACTAGTTTTTGGATGGCATGGGATACCTTAGCAGTCTTTTACAGATTAAAAATCCTTCATTATTATGATGATAAATAAAGCTTTCATATTAAATGAAAAGAAAGTTATTAAAGTTTTCATTGACAATGAAGTCTTTTAGAGATAGAATACTTAATATATGTTAGATAATAATCAAAATAAATTAACTAAAGAATTACTTTCCTCAATTTTAAAAGAACAGTTTGAAACCTTTAAATCTAAAGATAGAGGTATTCAAAGAGAGGTGTTGAAGGATTTAAAAGATGTTGTTGGTTCTCCTCAAATTATGGTCATTACAGGACTAAGAAGAGTAGGAAAATCAACATTATTAGCTCAAATAGCAGATACATATTTCAAAAATTCTTTTTATTTCATTAATTTTGAAGATGAACGTTTTTTGAATTTTAAGGTAAATGATTTTGACTTATTACATGAAACGCTTATTAGTCTTTTTGGAGAAAAGAAAACATTTTTACTCGATGAGATTCAAAACATACCTGAATGGGAGAGGTTTGTTCGTCGGCTTCATGATGATGGTTATAAATTTGTTGTAACGGGATCTAATGCTTCACTTTTAAGTCATGAGTTGGGAACTAGATTGACGGGACGATCGGTTAGGACAGAACTTTTTCCGTTTTCTTTTCGAGAATTTATATTATTCAAAAAAGAAAAAATTCCTAATTTAAAGGTATTAACAACCAAACAAAGAGGTGGCCTACTCAGACTCGTTAATGAATATATTGTTCGTGGTGGAATTCCAGATGCATTAAAATACCCTGAACTCAAGATTCATAAGACTCTTTATGACGATGTTTTGTATCGGGATGTTGCAAACCGCTACAAGTTTGACAGTATGAAAAGCTTAAAAGAACTTGCCTTTTATTTAGTGAGTAACACTTCATCTTTGATATCCTTTAACAAACTTAAAGAAATTCTCAAATTAGGGAGTGTAAATACAATTAAAAGTTATATTGATTATTTAGAAAACAGTTGGCTTTTCTTTGTAATTAATAAGTATGCCTTTTCTGTTAAAGAACAACAAATTGCGGCTAAAAAAATGTACTGTATTGATACAGGGTTGGTTAAATCAGTGGGATTTAGTTTTTCTGATAATGAAGGAAAGTCCATGGAAAATGCTGTTTTTCTTCAGTTAAAAAGAAAATATCAAGATATTTATTATTACAAAACAAAACAGGATTATGAAGTTGATTTTTATTTGCCAAAAAAGAAGATTTTAATACAGGTGTCAAAACATTTTGATATGCAAGATTTAGAGAATAGAGAAACAAGATCGTTATTAGTTGCTGCTAAAGAACAAAAACAACCTTTTAAATTAATTATTGTGACTCAAAGAGATAAGTTTGATTTAAAACAGGGTTCTTCTCGAATTAAAGTTGTTCCATTATATGAGTGGTTGTTGAAGAATTAAGTAAAAATTATGAATATTTTAGTATTTTCTTGGCGAGATCCGAAGCATCCACTCGCTGGAGGTGCTGAACAGTCTATGCATGAGCATATGAAAGGGTGGGTACAGGCTGGTCACAAAGTTACTCTTTTCTCTTCACGAGTCAGTAGACTCCCTAACACAGAAAATATAGATGGAATTGAAATAATTAGGCAGGGAAATCAATACATAGGAGTTCAAATCTTAGGTTTTCTTTACTATGTCAAAAATAAAGACAGTTTTGATTTTGTTGTTGATCAATTTCATGGAATTCCTTTTTTTACGCCATTTTATGTTACAAAACCAAAATTGGCAGTTTTGCAGGAAGTTGCAAAAGAAGTCTGGTTTAAAAATCCGTTAACATTTCCATTAAACTTATTGGTTGGTTTTTTGGGCTATATTCTAGAACCTTTTATATTTCTTTTTTACAAAAATACAAAATTCATGGTGGGATCAAACTCTGCTAAAGAAGATTTAATTAAATTTGGAATTAGAAAAAACAATATAACTATAGTTTCGCATGGTGTAATACTTCCCAAATTAATACCAACGCATAAAACTACAAATCCTAAGACAATTACATATTTTGGACCACTGACTGCCGATAAAGGAATAATGGATGCAATTACTACCTTTAATATTCTAAACAAAATAGGGGATTATAATTTTTGCATAATAGGCAGACCAGAAACAGATAGTTATTATCAAAAAGTATTACGAGAAATAAAGAGGTTTAATCTTCAATCAAAAATAGAATTTTATAAAAGACCGACAGATAAAGAAAAATTTGAAATTCTTTCAAAGTCATTTTTGTTTATAAACCCATCCATAAGAGAGGGGTGGGGACTAGTAAATATTGAGGCAAATGTAGTAGGAACTCCTGTTATAGCATACCCATCTCAAGGACTTGTTGACTCAGTGTGTGACAATCTAAGCGGTGTATTGACCAAAAATAGTACTCCTGAAAACATAGCGGAGGAAATTGAAAAATTAGTTAGAGACAAGGTAAAATACCAAAGGCTATCAATTGGAGCTAAAAAGTGGGCAAGTAAATTTAGTTGGGAGAAATCAAGAAAGTTGAGTTTGGATTTGATTCATAAAATTTATGAAAATTAATAATTTTAAAAAACTGTTTTTGGTATGTCTGATTCCATCTCTTTTTTTTATCATATCCTTATTAACACTTAAGGATTATGGTATATCTTGGGACGAACCATTACATTTTGCTAGGGGTCAAGCATATCTTAATTATTATCTAACAGGTAGTAAAAATTATGATAATTTGAGTCGTAAGGGAAGTTATTATCAACAAGATGGATTAAGCGCAGAATATTTTTTTGAAAATGATAGTGCTCACCCACCAACAAATGATATTATAGCTGCGTTATTAAATTATGTTTTCCATCAAAAGTTGGGTGTTATGGGTGATATAGAATCTTTTCATTTATTTAATATATTAACGTCGACATTACTGGTATTCATAATTTGTTTGTTTGCCTTTGAGACTATTGGTTCGATTGGCATGGTAGTATCGGGTTTTGTAATGGCAACATATCCTGTTTTTTTTGCAGAAAGTCATTTTAATATCAAAGATCCAGCAGAAACAGCCTTCATTATGTTAACAATCTATCTTTTTTGGAAATCTTTGAAAAAATTTGACTGGAAGATGCTTATTTTTGCAACAGTTTCAGCAGGACTAGCTCTTGGTATAAAATTTAATATAGTTTTTTTACCATTTATAATTTTACCTTATTTGATAATTCGGTATTGGAGAAAATTTCCTAAGCTTTCTAAACTATACTGGACAACTCTAATTTTATCCCCATGCATAGTTTTTTTTGTATTTTATATATTTTGGCCATATCTCTGGAATGATACGGTGCATAATGTTATAAATGCAGTTAGGTATTATAAGGAAATAGGGACAGGAGTTAATACTTATCAACTTAGATTCATGATCTTGGGAGGAATTAACGTATTTCCAATATATTGGATATTAGTAACCACTCCTCCGATTGTATTATTGTTAGGTACAATAGGTATTTTTGTGTCAATTTTTAAAATTAAAACAAAAGAAAAAACAGAAATACTTTGGTTGTTATTGTTCTTGGTTACGATTATGAGAGTAAGCTTCTCTGAAATGTCAATTTATGGTGGTATTAGACAAATAATGGAATTTTTGCCGGGACTGGCGCTATTAAGTGGTTTGGGATTTGTATTTTTATTAAACAGAATCAATCATAAAAAGATTACTAAAGTATTGTTAACTTTGTTGTTGTGTACATCATTAATTTACCCATTATTTAGACTTCATCCAAACGAAAATGTTTATTTTAATTTTTTAATTGGAGGATTACATGGTGCACAAAATAAAAATATTCCTTATTGGGGAAATAGTTTTGGAAATGCTTACCTTCAGGCTGTTAATTGGGTTAATGAAAACGTAAAAAATAATTCTAAAATAGCTTTGGTTCAAGGGACGTCACCAAATATACCAAAAATTTGGTTAAGAAGTGATTTATTATTTTCCAATAGTTATTGGAGTGGCATAGATCGGAAAGGTGAATATCTTATTGAATTGACGCACGATGATCCTGTAAGAGCTTATCCATATGTGTGGGGTTATATTGAGAAGTTTTTAAAACCTGTCTATGAAGTCAAGGTTGATGGAGTGGCAATAGCAAAGGTTTGGAAGAATGATTTAGATAATACATACCCTATTTTCCAAAGAGACGAAATACAAATTTCCGTGAGTAACTACAAAATTAACAAGCAAGATAAAGAAATTATTATAACTCTTAGTAAATTATTTGAAGTTACAAGAATTATATTTGACTCTAAAAAGATATCTGATTGTACCTCTCCAAAAGGACAGGTTGAGGTAATAGAAAATGGGAAAACATGGAAGAAACTTACAGAATCTTTTCCCGCAATTCAAATGGACAAACCGTATACGAAAAATAATTTCTCTTACTATTTTCTGGCAGATAAGATATCTTCGATTAAGTTCGTTTTTGATAGTTATTCCTCCTGTGCACTTGAGGATTCTAATTTAACCATTTACGCTTTAGAATAATACATATATGAAAATTTGTCTTCTGACACACACACTTCCTAGATTTGAAGGCGATCCTTCTGCACCCTTCATTCATGTTTTGGCTCAATCATTGGTATCTTTAGGCCATAAAGTCACGGTGTTAGCACCGTTTGATCCCGAAATTGATAAAAATACCAAAAGAAGTTACAACTTTTTAACATATAAGTATATTTTTCCAGAAAAATTACATATATTAGGTTATTCTCATACATTAAAAGGAGACAGAACGATGAGTTTATCCTCATACCTAATTTCTCCATTTTTATATTTATTCGGATTTTTTGCATTATTAAATTTAGTTAAAAAAACCAAACCAAACATCATTTCTTCTCATTGGATTTTACCTAACGGATTTATTGCAGCTTTAGTTTCTAAAATTACAAATGTACCTTTTACTGTTACGATACCAGGGTCTGATGTTTATATGGCAGGCAAAAATTTATTTTTTAGGTTAATGACCGGTTTTGCATCGAATTCTGCAAGCGTCGTGATTTCTGATAGTTTACATTATTTATATCAATTAAATGACTTAGGATTTTTCCCTAATAGATCTGAAGTCATTAGATATGGTGTTGATATTAATAAATTCAAAATGGAAAAGAATGCTGACTCCTCATCAAAGCTTGTAATATTAGCGGTTGGTAGAATGGTAGCTAAAAAAGGATTTGAATATTTAGTGAAAGCAATGCCTAGCATCGTAGAGGTTTTACCAAAAGCCTCGCTGATAATGGTGGGAGACGGTGAAGAAAGAAAAAAACTCGAGAAGTTGTCGAACACTTTAAAAGTGTCAAATAACATTAAATTCGTAGGTATGATTTCATATACAAAGTTAAGAGACTTCTATTCTGAGGCGAGTGTATTTGTAATGCCCTCGATCAAAGATGAAAATGGTAATATTGATGCTTCACCTGTTGCAATGATGGAAGCAATGAGTATGGGGATTCCCGTAATTGCAACCGATTTGGCAGGAGATAAAGACCTAATCATTGATGGAATAACAGGATATACTGTCCGACCAAAAAATATAAAAGATATCACCTCATCTGTATTAAAAATATTAAAAGTGAAAGATAAAAATAAAATTCAAATAAAAGTCAGAAATATTGCTAAATCTAATTTTTCATCAGCAGTAATTGCACGAAAGTATACAAAATGTTTTGATGATAGTATACTAACCTGACGCATGTACAAAAAAAGAAAAAAATTTTTAGTATTCGGCAAACCCTTTATTGGAAAGGAAGAAATTGATGAAGTAGTAGATACTATTAAATCTGGTTGGTGGGGAACAGGGCCAAAAACAGCAGCTTTTGAAAAAGAATTTGGTGAATACGTGAAGGCAAAGTACGCAATTTCTGTCAATTCTGCAACAGCTGGACTTCATTTAGCATTAAAAGTTCTAGGTGTAGGGCCAGGCGATGAAGTAATTACAACACCACTAAGTTTTGTTTCAACCGCAAACGTTATTATTCATTGTGGTGCCAAACCAGTTTTTGCAGATGTGAATCTTGATACTTGGAATATTGATCCAAAAGAAATTGAGAAAAAAATTACTAAAAGAACGAAAGTAATTTTACCTGTACATCTTCATGGTCGACCTTGTCAAATGGATGAAATAATTAAACTAGCAAAAAAATATAATCTATTTGTTGTTGAAGACGCTGCTCATGCAGCTGAGGCTATTTATCATGGTAAAAAAATAGGATCTGTAGGAGATATGACTGTTTTTTCATTTTATGTCACTAAGAACATTGCAACAGGTGAAGGTGGAATGATAACAACCAATAATAAAAAATATGTAAATGATTTATTGATTTACAGACTTCATGGTTTATCAAGAGATGCATGGAAAAGATACTCAGTTAAACATTTTACTTTATATGAATCTGTACTCCCCGGATTTAAATATAATTTAACAGATATTGCATCATCTATAGGTATACATCAATTAAGAAGAGTTGAAGATAACTTGAAGACTAGAAAAGAAATTTGGGAAAAATATAACAAAAGTTTTAAAGATGAGAATATTTTAACACTTCCCTCTGGAATAGAAAAAGATACTAGACATGCAATGCATTTATATGCCGTTCTTTTAGATTTAAACAAAATTAAAGTAAAAAGAAATGAGTTTGTAGATATGTTGATTAAAGAAAACATAGGTTCTGGGGTTCATTTTGCTCCAATTCATACTCAGCCACTATACAAGAAATCATTTGGATATAAAAAAGGAGATTATCCAAATGCTGAATACATTGGAGAAAGGATTATCTCTCTCCCAATGGGAGGAAACTTAACAAATAAAGACGTTGATGATGTAATACGTGCAGTTAAGCATTGTCTTTCCAAAGCCAAAAAATAATTATTAATTTTATTTTTTGGCAGACTCACACGTGCGTCTAGATGGTTCTAAATAGTTATTTATACATTATTATATAAAATATGGACAAATTCACTGAACTTTTTCCAGAAGATTTAACATATGACAAGGAATCTAGGATAAAAAAAGCTAAAAAAATAGTTGCTGTTTTGAAGGATGCGATAACCAAAACTTCAGATAAAAAATGTTTAGATTTTGGTTGTTCATTAGGTTATATCACAGGTTATCTTGGAAGACATTTTAGTAAAGTAATTGGAATTGATGTTGACGATTATGCTGTTAAGAAGGCTAAAATAATTAATAAATTCCCAAACGTTTTCTTTTTCATTTCTCAGGAAAATAAAGTCCCTTTTCTAGACAATTTCTTTGACGTTGTCGTTTTTAATCAAATCTATGAACATGTAGAAAATCCATCAGCAATTGTATCAGAAATAAAAAGGGTTCTTAAACCAGGTGGAGTTTGTTACTTTGGTGCTAGAAACAAATTAGGAATATTTGATGGGCATTACAGTTTACCTTTTTTATCATGGCTTCCTAAGAATATTGCAAATTTGTATATTAAATTAGCAACTGGTAAAAGAGAATATGATATTAGATTATATACTTTGTCTGGGTTAAGCAAGTTAGTTAGGGATTTTGAAAAAGATGACTATACACTACGAATTATAAATAATCCAAAGAAATATAATGCTATTGATGCTATCCCAAATATAATTGGAATAAATAAAGTCATCCATCTTCTTTCCCAATTATTTTACTATTTTATTCCAAACTACATCTGGATATTAAGGAAATCTAAGAGAAAGGAGCTTTATTCTTAAGGTATCTCCAAAATAGCCATAAAAATATAATAATGTAGTATATTGCTAATATAACTGTTATATCAAAACCTCCGATAAATCTTTTATTAAGACAGGGATAGCCTGTAAAACAATAGAAAAATATAACATTTATAATTGCCATTACATCAAACAAGATAAGTAAAAGTCTATTATTTGCTGTGGGTTTGACAAGATACAAAAATAACATAAGAACAACAATATATATGAAATGTAATTCCTGTGTACCTCTTCCGAGCATCTGGTGAGAAAAGTAAAGCATAACTGCCGTTGAGAGAAAAGTGACTATATTTTTTTTCTGAAACAGCCAATATCGAAATAATATGATTATCGCGGTGACACTAAAAAGTACTCCACGAAAGATATATTGTACGCTATTTGCCCCAATCGAAAAGTTTATCATTCCAGCTGAGGCTAAGGATCGGCCCAGCTCAAGATTCTTGGGCAAAATAAAATAGCCTACCACCCATCCAAGATTGAGTGAATTACCTGAAAGATAATTACCACGCACGCGATAAAAACCGTCGATTACTATTCTAATAGTTTCGGCGCCTCCTGGTTGGATTAATAATAAAGCCCAAAAAAATACGACAACTGGAACAAATCCCCAAAGAAAACGAAAAGATTTATTAAATATTTCTTTAAAAGGCTTTTTGAAATTAACAATAGAAACTGCAAACAGTGGTAACAAAAGAATCGATTGCCATTTAATTGAGAAAGAAAGACCTATTAAAAATCCACTCCAAAAATATTTATTTTTAAACAAAGCATAAATAGAACCAATAATAAAAGGAAATAGAAAAATGTTTATATCTGATTGGTTGAGCGATCCAACAATCAATATAAAAGTAGTGAAAATTGTCAAAAGTTTTTCAACAACAGATAACTTGTTGCTTGTATCGCTACTTTGGCTAAATTTCAGATAGCTTACAATTGTTAGAAGATAAAAGAAAAATATAGCAAGTTTTATACCCATGTAATAACCATTGTTTATTCCATTCAGAGTATTCCACACAAGCGTAAAAAAAGAGAGAATAAGTATATTTAAAGGAGGATGATAATTAAGGATCTTTATTTGGGAAATTAAAGGATTACCATATTTAAATGTACCAGCGATGAAAGAGGCGTAATCTGCGGCCTCAGGACAACCCTCTGCTGGGAAGTGGGCAAGGAAGGTCAAAAATAGAAAAAATACAATAAATTTTTGTAGCCAACTTATAGCTAAGGACTCAGAGGATAGAAATAATTTTAATTTTAAAAACCAGAATGCAAACATTATTGATAAAAATGATAGGATATATCTAAACGTTTCAATAAATCTTCCTCTAAGTGGTACAGTACCAGATGGGCCAAAAAATAAGTAGACATTTACAAATACCAGAATATTAATGAGCAATAAATTAGTAGAGTTAAATTTTGAAGGAGATCGAATCCAAACAAGTAAGCTTAAAATTGTTAGCCAAATTAAGGAGCCCTCAGTAGTTACAGGAAAAAATACTATAAATATAAACAAGAGACACACTAAACTTATCAAAAATTTGAGATTTTTTTCTAAATTTATTTTTATAATTTTACCTAACGCTAGAAAGTAAAAAACAAAGAAGCTAAGATTAAGTAAAAAGATAACCGTATTTGATTTAATAAAGAGGGTGACAAATTTGATAAGTCCAAAAGATATAGATGTGGGCAAGAGATCAAAGATTACTCTAGTGGGACCAAATTCTATCAATCCCCAAAAATAGACAGTAAAGAATGATAGAAACATTAAAACTGGGGAAAAAATAATAAACTTAGTTGCAAGAGATTTTTTATTAGACTCGGTATAAATATACCAAGAATACACAGGAGCAAAAATCAAGACATTCCAACTGAATAAAACACTCAACAGATAAAAAAGGAGTGTTAATTTAAATTTCTTTTTGAAAAGAAAAGTAATCGAAAGAATAAAGAAGGGTGCAGCTAAGATTTCAGGATTGGATAAGGCTATAGAGAGAAGTAGGATAGAAAAACTTAGAAAATAATATAGACTTGATTCAAGTAGAGACACCTTTATTTTTTTAGTTTTTGTATGCTTCGTGAATATTAAAATACTGATCCATGTTAGAATATAAAAACCCCAAATTACGAATTTATGTGTATACCATGCAGTCTGTATAGTAAAGAGAGCAAGAAGGTTGTTTAGAGGGAAGAAATATAGAATAGTGACAAAAAATGTCTGTGTTCCTAATGGAAATCTAAATAAATTTATAAATAAATTATATAAATCAAGAGATGCAAATTTATTATAAACAATAGAATTAAAAGTATCAAAGGTACCCATTCCTGGCGATACATAAATAAAGGATATACTGATTAAGATCAATAGTCCTATAAAAAGTTGTCTGAATCTATTCATGTGTAAAGTAATTGGTATCAAATCTCAACCGATTCTTTTTTTAACATACATACTTGTAGTATGTTTTTCTTGATTAAAATTTACTAACATCTCAGCAAGTAACCCTGTAGTAATCAATTGTACACCAACTACCATAAGTAATATTCCAAGAAAAAGAAGTGGTTGTCTATATTGAATTGATCCTGTAGTGAATCTTAAGTATGAGATATAAAGACCGATTAGAAACCCAACGAAAGAAAAAAATATGCCAAAAGTGCCAAAAAAATGTGCAGGCCTTCTCAAATATCCCGTTAAGAAGACTACTGTTAACATGTCTAGGAAACCTTTAATGTTTCTTTGCCAGCCAAATTTACTTTTACCATATTTTCTTGGTCTGTGACTTACTATTATTTCACCCACTTTAAAATTTTGTTTTTCTGCTAATACGGGTATATATTTATAAAGCTCTCCATAAAGATGAAGATGGTTAAGCATCTCTTTTTTATATGCCTTAAAACCACAATTTAAATCATGAATTTTAATACCTGTTAACATGCGTGTTAAAGTATTACCTAATTTTGATGGTATGGTTTTAGAAAGTGGATCATATCTTGTTTTTTTCCAGCCCGAGACCATATCAAAACCTTGTTCAATTTTTTCAATAAATTTATAGATATCATTTGGATTGTCTTGTAAATCTGCATCCATTGTAATAACGATATCCCCTTTTGAATTATCAAAACCTGTTTGTAGCGCTATTGATTTACCCAAGCATCCTCTCATGCTTATTATCCTAATGCGTTTATCTGTTCTTTGTAATTTTTCGATAATTTGTAATGTGTTATCAGTTGAGCCATCGTCAATAAAAAGAAGCTCAAAATTATTGGTAATTTTGGATATATTTAAGACGATTTCCTTGTAAAGTATTAGAACGGATTTAGCTTCATCTTTGGCCGGAATTATAATTGAAATATTTAAACTATTTTTCATTTTCACCTGTTTTGGATTATACTACATTATATTGATGGAAACAAAACTCAAATGGCCAAAAATTTCAGTAGTCACACCAACTTTGAATTCCTCAAGAACTATTGATAAATATTTTACATCATTAAAATCTCAAATTTACCAGGGAGAACTTGAAATTATTGTACTTGACGGTGGAAGTACAGATAATACATTAAAAGTAGCAGAGCAAAATGACGCAAAGATTTATTTTAATAAACTTAAAACAGCTGAGGCAGGGAAAGCGTTGGGGGTTAGAAAGGCTACAGGATTAATTTGTGCATTTATTGATTCAGATAATATTCTACCTAACAAGTTATGGCTAGAAAAGTTAGTAACACCCCTAGTTCAGGATCCCGAAATACTTGTTTCTGAACCGGTACAGTTTACTTACAGAAGAATGGATTTTTGGCTAACAAGATACTTCGCCTTGATTGGAGCAGGAGACCCGCTCAATTTGTTTATAGGAAATTATGATAAATATAGTTTTGTAACTAATAAATGGACAAACCTCAAACTTAGTCAGGAAAGAAAAACTGACTATTTAAAAATTAAAATTGAAGATAAAGTTCCAACAATTGGTGCAAACGGTTCGTTGTTTAGGAAAAATATTTTTGACAAATATCCGCCTGGTAGTTATTTGTTTGATGTAGACATTCTAGAATACATGGTTAGAAAAAACCCAATTTATATTGCAAAAGTTGATGAAAGTATAGTACATCTTTTCTCAGGAGATATTAGTACATTTATTAGAAAGCAAAGAAGAAGGATTAGAGATTATTTGTTTCATAAAAATACAAACAGGAGAATAAACTCAGTAAATATGAACTTTATATATTGGGGCATATTCAAATTTGTCATTTCCTGTTTATTTATATTTCCATTATTTTTCCAGATGATTATTGGTTTTTTAAGAAAAAGAGATTTAGCCTGGGTTTTCCATCCTTTTGCCTGCTACATCACTTTATTTGCATATGGGTATGAAACTGTTAGATCGGTTTTTATTAAAGAAGAATATAATAGAGAAGGATGGAAACAGTGAATATACAAAAACCTAAAGTATCAATAGTTATTACCAACTATAATGGAGGTCAGATGTTTTGGAATTGTTTAACTTCGGTTGAAAAAATTGATTATCCAAATTTTGAGGTTATTGTTGTGGATGATGGATCTACTGATGGAAGTTATGAGAAGGCAGAGAAAAATAAATGGAAAGCTGATTTTAAATTTTTAAAAAATAAAAAAAATCTTGGGTTTGCGGGTGCAAACAATGAAGGCTATAAAAATAGTATTGGAGATTATATTTTACTACTGAATAATGACACCACTGTTGACAAGAAACTTTTATCAAAATTAGTAGATCGTTTAGAAATAGATTTATCTATTGGCGTAGCGCAAGCAAAAATTTATATGATGGACAATCCGAAATATTTAGATAACGCCGGTGCATTTCTTACTAAAACTGGTTTTTTATCCCACTGGGGTTTTGGTAAAAAAAATAACGTAGAATACACGAAAGAACGAGAAATATTTTCAGCAAAGGGTGCATGTATGTTTATTCGGAGAAACGTTGTTCAAAAATTAGGCCTTTTTGACGCCGACTATGTTTCTTACATGGAGGAGACAGATTTTTGTTGGAGAGTCTGGTTGTCGGGTTGGAGAATAATATTTTTCCCAAATACCTTTATATATCATAAGGTGGGTTTTACTTTTAGTAATCAACTTGATCCTATTGTTGTTAATTTTAATTCCTTTAAAAATAGAATTTTGATGCTTTACAAATGTCTTGGTACAGAAAATTTATTTTTTATATTGGTTCCCCATCTTTTGTTAATCTGTGGTTTAGGTATTTATTATTTATTTACATTTCAGTTTAATAAAGCAAAAATGATACTAAATTCTCTTGCTTGGAATGTCAAACATATTAATAGGGCCATTGAAAAACGAAAAGAGGTTCAAAAAATGAGGATTAGGACTGACGATGAGATATTTAAAGTAATTTTACACAAAACTAGCTTTACTCAAATGCTTGCAAATTTTATAAGAATAGAAAACGATATGAAAAATAAAAAATAATTATTAAGGATTATTTTATACTTCTTGATATTGCTTGTACCGGACAACTAAATATAGCTAAATCAATGTCCTTACCTTTTCCGTTTGAAATTACTATAGCTTTTCCATTTTTCCCCATCTTAAAAGTTTTGGGAGCTATTATGCAGCATGTTTCGCAACCGACACATTTTTTCATATCAATAGTTAATGTTTTCATAAAATAGTGTTTACTGTATAATAGCATATCTATTCAAATATGAAAATTAAATTTATATCTGTTGAAGAGGGAATTACGGCTCTTGGTTTTAGGAAAGTAGTGTCGGTAGCAAAAGGGTTGAATTCTGATACAGAGATATATTTTATTACTACAGGAAATTTATATTCTCTTAAAACACATATATTTCCCTCTACTAGAGAGGAATTTAGAAATGTAGATTATCGAAGGATTGCTAAAAAGTTATCGGATTCGGATTTGATTTGTTTTTCATCAATGACACCATCTGCCTTTTGTGTAGAAAATATTATCAAATATATTCGAAAATATAATCCAAGTGTCTTTATCTTATGGGGAGGAACTCATTCAATTATTAATCCTGAAGACGCAATAAAGTATGCCGATGCAATATGCACAGGGGATGGAGAAGTAGCTTTTAAAAATTTTTACAAAACATTTTCTAATAAAAAGGACTATTTGAAAACAAAAAGTATGTGGTTTAAAAAGGGTAGAAATATATACAGAAATACTAACTTGCCTTTGAATGAATCGAAAATGCTGGCAAGTTTCCCCCATTTATATTATGGATTGGATTGCAAGATATACGATTTAAATAAGAACGATTTTCGCGAGTTTACAAAATACGACTATTTAAATTTTAATGGTTTATCATATAGAACAGTCTGGACGATTGGATGTCCCTTTTCTTGTATATATTGCGCAAACGATGCTTTTATTCGTTACGATTGTAAATATAGAATAATTCGACATTCTCCAGTAGACCACATATTAGAAGAAATAGTAAGTGCGATTAAGATTTATCCATTTATTACTACGGTTGTATTTTATGATGATAATTTTATAACCATACCGGTTTCAATACTTAAAGAATTTGCAAAAAAGTATAAAAAAAGAGTAAATTTACCCTTTGCTGTTTCAGGACTGCATCCAAATTTTATTACAAAAGAAAAAATGGATATTCTCGGAAAGGTTGGTATGAATAGAGGAAGAATGGGAATACAAAGCGCAAGTGAAAGGATGCTAGTTTTTTATCAACGACCAACCCCACTTCCAGTTGTTAGACGTTCCGCGAACATATTAGCAGATATGGCAAGAAAATATCATATGATTCCTCCGTCATATGATATTATTATCGACAACCCCGTTGAAGAAAAGAAAGATTTAGTTGATTCATTAAGATTTTTATATAGATTAAAACGTCCGTATACTTTAACAATTTTTTCTTTGAGAGTTTTTCCCAAAACTCGTTTGTGGGACTATTTTCAATCGCATCCATCTGTCGATATAAGACAACTTACTTCTTCGTATTTAGATACCCGTAAAACTATGGCCAGTGTATTGTTTTATGCTATTTCTGTAGCCAAACCTCCCAAGTTTATATTTGAATATCTATTAAAAAAAGTAAACGGGTATAAAGAGAACAAAAAATTTTATCCAACTCTATATTTAATAGCAAAAATGATATATTTAATCTCAAGGGGTATATCGCATATAGTACATTTAGATTTTACTACCATCGTTGGTCCGTACGGATATTATTTATGGAAAATTGGGATAATCAAAAAAAATTAATTGATTTTATCAATCGAATCATGGATATTCTGCGAATATTTTAAGAGATCTTTTGAATAATCCTTAGGGGCAATTTTTACAAGAGTTTTTTCAATAAAATCACTTTCATTAGTAGTTACTGATAAAATATTATTTATAATATCCTGAAATTGTTCATTATTACCTTTAGATTTTTTGCTAATTTCAATAGCTTTTGTTATTTCTTCAATGACACCGGTGAGACTCTTGTCAATTTCAGAAAAATCTTTATTTTTTATTATTTGATCCTCTGCTTCAACTAGTCTTTTTTTACTTAAAACAAGATGATAATCCGCTTTCTTTGTTGAGCTAAAAATTAGTTTACCAATAAATGATTCTTTAAATGATTTCAATTCATAAAATTTATCTCCCGGGATTTTACCTGCAACTACCGGATAAAAAAGTTCATATGAAGAAGGGAATGGTGTTGATGATGGCAATTCTTTAAATGCAAAAATTTCTTTTGGGATACTAAAAATTAATGCAAAAATTACTAAAAAAATATATATTATTCTTCTCATGTGCTAAACTATAATGGAAGTAGTAATCATAGTCAAGATGATAAAAAGATTATTCAATTTGGTTATAAATAATAAACTAATGTTTGTAATTTTAATAGTTGCTGTTTTATTACGATTACTAGCTGTGAATCCTGGGTTCCACCCATATCATAATGATGAAAGTACTGATTATTCAGGTGCAATATCAATGATATTAAATAAAACTCTCGATCCTGGAAGATATGGTTACCCCGGTTTTCTACCAACCCTCGATGCATTTTTAATGATTGTTTTTTTTGTACCTTTGTACCTCTTAAATTTTTATTTTTTTCAAGTTGGGGCTACTCCAATTAATTACAAAAGTGTTTATGATTTGTGGGAGTTTGTAATTAATACAAATCAACAAACTCATGTTTTGTTTTGGGTTAGGTATGTAACTGTTACATTTGGAGTCGGCGTCGTTTTTTTAGTGTATAAATTGAGTCTTAAATTATTTAAGAATAGAAATATTGCCTTGGTTGCTTCGTTATTGACAGCCGTCAATTATCGTCAGGTATTAAATAGCCATTTAGCCTTACCAGATATTTACAACGCTTTTTTTGTTTTGCTATCTCTTTATTTGATAATAAAGATTTTAGATAAACAGACACTCATGAATTATATTTTTGCCGAAATTGGAATAGCTCTCTATTTTTGTGTTAAATTCCATGTTTATACAATTCTACCGTTTGTTTTTATTCATTTGTATGTTGTTTACAGGGACTTGAGACACAAGAAATTTGAGTGGTCTTTATGGTTAAAAAAAATATTTTCCGGTAAGTTTTTAATTGGGATTATGATTATTCCAATAGTCATTTTCATTTTTAATCCGTTTCATATTATTCATTTTGAAAAGTTTTTGAGTACCGCTTCCGATATCGCTACGAAATACAATTTTGGTACTAAACATATAAGTTATTACATTTTATTTTATCTTTATGAAATAGGAATAGGAAAGATGATTTCGATAACGGTAATACTAGGAGTAATAGTCTCACTTAAAAAATACTTATTTAATACTCTATATCTTTTCTCTCTCTTGGCGCCCTTTTTCTTTATTTTCGCATACTACAGCAATGGTGGATATTATCCGAGAAACTTTATTACTATTACTCCCATACTTCTCATGTTTGCCGCTATTTTTATTTATGAGGTAGCAATATTCATTTTTAAGAAATTAAAATTAAATCCAAAATATTTGACATCAGTTTTAGTTGTTATTGCGCTAATTCTCAGTATCGGACAAATAGAAAATTCGATTATAAGTACTAGTTCATATACCAAACCTTGGGGATATATTGAAGCAAGTAAATGGGCAGCGTCAAATTTACCAGATGGTATGGTATTGGTTTCACACCAGTGGGATAAGTACCCTTCTGATAAGGTATCACGTGTTATTCCTTTAGATCCTTCAGGTAATATTGCGGAGATGAGAGAAAGCGGTGCTCAGTATGCTTATATTAATCTTGATTGGATGGTTATTTATAATGTCTGGTGGATAAACAATATCAATCGTAATTTCAACTTATTTTCAAATATGCAAAAGGTAATTGCTATTTTAGGAAATTCATACTCAGGAATCGCGATTAAGGAATTAGCATCGTGGTCAATAGCTAGCTTCGTTAAACCATGGCAAGCGCCAGACATGAACACCATAATAGTTAAAATTCCCAAAGAACTAGTTGTTAAGGAAAAAACATTGCTGACTTCTTATGGTTTTGATAGTAAGGACGATTTTTGGAAATGGAATTTGATTGACGGAGACAAAGAAAATGCTAAACTTATTGATTTTTCTAGAGATGAGGGGAAAAAAATGAAGGGGTCACTATTAATAAAAGGAGGAGCGAGAAAAGTTGGGGTAGTTGTGGGGCTGTCACCTTTGCAAAAGATTAATGATAAACGAGCATATATAGTTGAAGGGTGGATCAAACCCGGTGGAAAGCTAGAAAAGGAAAAAAGAGATGGTGTCTTGCGAGTCGACTTTTATAATGAAAAGCCTGAAACAATGAATATTTATACCCGTAGTGATTATCAGACAATATCTTCTAGGGTATATGGAGATGGAAATTGGATATTGAAAAAAATTACCGTTATTCCACCAGAGGGTAGTAATTATATGTCTGTTGGTTTTCAATCTGGTGGAGAAATTGATTTTTGGCTTGATGATATCAATATCTATGAATCAAAGAATGAATATAAAGATCCTAGAAAACAATTTCCATATATTGACTATCGCATCCCAGACAGAATATTAATTCCCTCTACAGCCGAATTTTAGGTTAGCCTATATTTAATAGAAATCTTCAAAATGTATTCTATCATTAGGGAAATTTAATTTAAACAATTTGTGTTTTGTATTGTTGATGAAATTTCTATTTCCGCACAGATAAATTCTAGATTTTAGAAATAGAAGCCTTTTAACTGCCTTTGTTATGATTGAAACAATATGTCCTTTTTTACCTTTCCATAATTTGTTGGGTCGAGATAATACAATTTCATATTTGAAATTTGAGAACTTTGCTTGCCAATTTTCAAAGATTTCCTCCCAAACAATATCTTTTTTGTATTTTAAACCCCAGACTAAATAAATATTGGTCTTAGGTTTATTTCCGAGCACCTCTTCAATTATTGGTTTTATTGCAGCTATTCCACAACCAGTTGCTCCAAAAATATAATTCGTTGCATTAGTTTCGTGAATTAAAATCCCTACAGGTTTTGTTGTTTGAATAAAATCCCCACATTTTAAATTTTTTATATATGTGGTACCTGGTCCCCCTGGTTTAATATCGACGAGCATTTCCCATGTAGGTAGTTTCGCTGGAGTGCTTGCGATAGAATAGCATCTATATATAGAATCAGTTATCTTTAACGTAATAAATTGGCCAGGTTTAAATATAAAAGATTTGCTAGTAGATATCAACTTAACATTGTAGAACCTATCATTTAATGCTAGGTTACTAATAATTTTTGATTTCAGTAGTTTGACTTTCATTAATTATAATATAATATATTGTTTATGCTCAAATTAGTAGATATGAAAGTATTGTGATGAAACAGATATATCTCGATAATGCTGCAACAACCGCAGTTGATCCAAAAGTATATAAAATAATGAGTTCGTATTTTATAAAAAAATATGGGAATGCATCAGAGTTTCATTTATTGGGCACAGAAGCTAAGATGGCAGTTGAAAAAGCTAGAGCTAGGGTTGCAGATTTTTTGGGAGCGAAACAAAATGAAATTATCTTCACAGGTTCAGCCACAGAGTCTATTAATTTAGCTATTAAAGGATTGATTGAATCTACATATAATTTAGGTATGGGAAAGGCACATATTATAACCACTTTAATTGAACACAAGGCAGTTCTTGAAACTTGCAGACACCTGGAAATACAAAATTTGGTTGAAGTAACATATTTAAAGGTAGATTCTACTGGTATGATCAATTTTCAAGAATTGCAAAAAAGCGTTTCTCCACAAACAGTACTAGTTTCGATAGGTTATGTTAATAATGAAGTAGGAACGGTGCAAGAGATAAGAAAAATAGGATTATTAATTAAAAGCATCAATATGCAGAGAAAAAAAAGAATATATTTCCACACTGACGCAACACAAGCATTGATGTATTATGGTTGTAAAGTAAACTCTAATTGGATAGATTTATTATCATTTTCTGGTCATAAAATTGGAGCGCCTAAAGGAATAGGAGTATTGTACAAAAGAAATGAATTGAAAATAACAAGACAAATTGATGGTGGTGCACAAGAAATGGGTTTGAGATCTGGAACTGAAAATACACCATGTATTGTGGGATTGGGTGAGGCAATTGAAAGAATCAAAGTCAATAAAAAGATCAAAACACTTCGAGAGAAATTAATTAAGGGTGTATTAAACATACCTGGAACGAGTTTAACTGGGCACACTGTTTTCAGAGCACCCCATATTGCCTCGTTTGTTATTGACGGAGTAGAGGGAGAAGCTATGGTATTACGATTAAGTGATAATGGTATTATTGCATCATCTGGGTCTGCCTGTACCAGTTCAAGTCTCTCCCCTTCACATGTATTAACAGCAATGGGGATTAACCCTGAAAAATCTCATGGTTCTTTACGATTTTCATTGAGTAAAAATACAACAGCTTTGGAAATAAACTACGTAATAAAAAAGTTACCTCGAGTTGTAAAAGATTTAAGAATCATGGCACCATCGTTTAAATAATATTATGGATATTTTTGGACAAATATATTCTAAAAAAGTAATGAAACATGTTAGGTATCCTCAAAATATGGGAATAATTCGAAAGGCTGATGGAATAGGACTTGTTGGAAATCCAGTTTGCGGAGATATTATGAAATTTTATATCAAGGTTGAAGTAAAAAAGAATGTAGAACATCTTTCGGATGCAAAGTTTCAAACTTTAGGCTGTGGTGCCGCCATCGCTACCTCGAGTATGCTTACGGTTTTAGTTAAAGGTAAACCATTAAAAAAAGCAGAAAAGATATCTAAAAGGGCAATAATTCAAGCATTAGATGGACTTCCATCAATAAAAATTCATTGCTCAGTCTTAGCCGATGAAGGTTTAAAAAAAGCAATTATGGATTATAGGTCTAAGAAAAAGAGTTCTTAGTAATTTTTAGTTTACCTATTTCGTAAAAAGATAAATTAAGTGAACAATATATATTCTTAAATAATGGTATGTTTTCGAAAATAGGTTCTACAAACTTAAGAAATTTTGCTAGATATCTATTTGAAAAACAAGGAATGATATTAAAAATTTCCCTTTTTTTTAATAAAATACTGTTATAGTAAAACCATTTATCAATTAAACTGGGGAAGTATGATTTTTCATTATGTTCAAGATGATATTTGGATGTCCTCTCAAATATTTTTAGTATTGGACTATAACCATTTGGTTCGAGGACAATGATTTTATCAGCCAATTTAGAGATTTTGTTTATTGCGACCTGAGGTCTATCAAGATGATGTAATACAGCTCTAATAATAATCAGTTGAAATTTATTTTTATTAATAAATTTGTCAATTTCGTAAACACTTCCTTCCCGAAAAATAATTTTTTTGGAAAGTTTTTTGGACACTTTTAATTGTGCAGATGCGATAGCTTTTGTTGCAGGATCAAAACCTAATATCATATTTGGTTTGATCTTGTTATAAATTTCTAAAGTATAGGTTCCATCTCCACAGCCAATATCCAAAATATTTATTTCCTTAGGAAAATGATTACTTATTATTTCAATTATTTTGTCTGTAATTCTTTGATGCACCAAATTGGCAGAAAATATTTCTTTTCTTGTGTAGACATAGCTACCGCAAGAATTTATGTCTTTATTAAAGATTTTTGCCGCATTTTTATTTTTTTTAATATTATTCATAAATCTATTCCAAACCTGATGGGTAAAAAATAAATAACCTAAGTAATTACGTACATCTAATTGTAGTTTATTTAATAATGAGTTACAATTCCGGAAATGGCTAATATGAATTATCTTTTAACCGAAGAGCAAAAGAGAGTTAGAAAAAGAATAATTGAGATCTGTCATATAAAAAAATTTACCCACATTGGTTCTTGTATCTGTGTAGTTGATGTCATCAACGAAATTTATTCTATTAAAAACAAAAATGATAAGTTCGTTTTGTCTAATGGACACGCTGCCATAGCTTTATATTCTGTATTAGAAAATAAAAAAATAATAACGCCTCAAATAGCGGAGAGCTTAAATATACATCCCGATAGAAATTCTAAATTTGGAATAGATGTATCCTCTGGTAGTTTAGGACAAGGACTACCAATTGCAGTCGGCTTTGCATTTGCTGACAGAATGAAACCTGTTTACTGTCTTGTTTCTGATGGAGAATGCATGGAAGGTAGTATTATTGAGGCATTAAGAATTGCTCGTTTGAATAAGTTAGATAATCTAAATGTGATCATATGTGCAAATGGTTGGGGAGGATATAGTAGTATCATGATTAACGAATTAATAAGAATGGTGGACGGTTTAGGATATGATACAAAAATTATAAATGGACACGATGCTCAAAAAATAAGACAAGCCTTAAAGGGTGGAGAGAAAGGAATACCAAATTTGATTATTGCGGAGACTAAGTCTGATCAACTACCATTCTTAATGGGTCTGGATGCCCACTATTATTTAATGACTGATGATGATTATAGAGTTGCGATGAATATTTTATCATGAAAATAATATGAAACTATTTCCAACAATGAGAGGTTATTTTGCCTATTATGTCCATGAACAGATGGCAAAAAACAGTAAGATATGGGTGGTTTGTGGGGATTTGGGCTATAAAATGTGGGATGGAGTGATGGAGGATTACCCAGATAGATTCATTAATACTGGAGCCTCTGAACAAGCAATGGTGGGAATTGCAATAGGCCTAGCTCTTGAGGGAAAGATTCCAATAGTGTATTCAATTACACCCTTTTTACTATATCGACCATTTGAAACCATTAGAAATTATATAAATCACGAAAAGACTCCTGTAATACTTGTAGGTTCAGGTAGAGATAAAGACTATTTACATGACGGATTTTCTCACTGGGCAGAAGAAGATAAGAAAGTCATGGAAATTTTTAGAAATATCACATCCGTTTGGCCGAAGACTAAAGAAGAAATACCTGCACTTGTTAAGAAAGTTATAAAGAGTAATAAACCTTGGTACATAAATCTAGGCAAATCGATATAAATTTATGGAGAATAAATGTTTAATTAATAAAAAAATATTAATTACAGGAGTTTCCTCTGGGGTTGGAAGAGCTTTGACGAATGAATTAATTGCGAGTGGAAACAGTGTTTTTGGTATCGCTAGGAGAGAAAAACTTCTTTCTAGTTTACAAAAAGAAGTGACTAACCCAAAAAAGTATTTTTATTATGTTGCTGATTTAACTAAAAAAGAGTCCTGGAAAAAAATAGTTTCTTCATTTAAAAAACGAAAATTTAGTCCAGATGTAGTTATTTTTAACGCAGCAATTCTTAGAAATGATTTCAATACTCAAATTGACCTGAAAGTCAATCGAGAATTGTTTGAAGCTAATTACTTTTCTATATTAGATGGAATAAATAATTTATTGCCATTATTAAAACAGGGGTCTCAAGTTATTGCTATTTCGTCTTTGTCTTCACAAAAAGGTAGCGGTCCAGAAGGAATAGGGTACTCGGCCAGTAAGGCAGCATTATCAATATCTTTTGAAAGTTTAAGGCAGAAGTTTAAAAATTTAATTAAATTCAAAATAATCTTTTTTGGTCCCATAAAAACCGGTATGAATCCTTTTTCTAAACATTCAATACTGTCGATATCTGAAACCCAGGCAGTTGATACTTTAATAAGCGCGATTAATAGTAATAAAGTTTTTTTTTACAATCCAAAAATAATATTTTTAATATTGAACTGCATCAAATTAATTTCACAAAGAATCTACTTTATTTTACTTGATATTATTGATAATATGCATGGTAGAAACCGTCCAAAATAATTTATGTTAACCAGAAAGAAAATCTCAGTTATAGCTGTTTGTTACGGGGATGAAGGAAATATTCGCGAACTCTACAAACGGCTTACTAAAAATCTTCGTAAGATTAGTTCCAATTATGAAATTATTTATGTTAATGATAGGAGTCCTGATAATTCACAAGAAATTCTTGAACAATTAGCTAAAAAAGATAAAAAATTGACTGTGGTATTACATAGCCGAAATTTTGGTGCACAAAACGCTTTTACGACAGGTATGAGGCAGGCTATCGGAGATGCTGTAGTCTTAATGGATGGAGATTTACAGGATCCACCTGAATTGATAGAAAAATTTGTAATCAAATGGCAGGAAGGATATGACGTAGTTTATGGAATTAGAAAAAAAAGAGAAAAAAGTATGGGACATTTGATGGAAAATGTCTATCACCTTTTCTATGTAATATTTAGTAAATTAAGTTATATTAAAGTTCCCAGAGATGTTGGAGACTTTTCCTTAATGGATAGAAAAGTTGTTGATTATATTAATTCTTTACCCGAAAAAGACAGATTTATGCGCGGATTAAGGGCTTGGGTGGGTTTTAAACAAACAGGAATTAACTATATAAGGCCAGAAAGATTTTCTGGAAAAGGTGTTTCAACCACAAGTTTTTTTAAAGGATTATGGTGGGCAAGAAAAGCAATATTTTCATTTTCTTATGCTCCACTAGAATGGGTTTTTTATATTGCCATTATAAGTATTGCAATTTCACTTTTGGCCTCAGCTGTCTATATCATAACTTACTTTTTATCTCCAGGTTCTCCGAAGGGATTTATGACTCTACTTCTTGCTGTACTATTTCTGGGAAGTATACAATTAATTGTATTAAGTATTATTTGTGAATACTTAAGACGAATTTTTGAGGAGGTTAAATCAAGGCCTGTTTCAATAGTTGATAAAATAATTAATAACCACAAATGAAAAAGATTAGATGTGTGATTTGTGGTGATATATCAAAATATAGGGTGTTGTATAAAGCGAATTACAGCATAAAAGATGTTGATCCAGAAATATATATATCACGCAGACTTCCTGACAAAGTACATTTTAGAATAGTTGAGTGTGAAAAATGTAAAATGGTTTTTTCAAATCCGATTGTTAAGGACAAGAAGATACTAAATTCTTATATAAACAGCGCTTTTTATCCTGAAGAGGATATCGATAATTTGACCGATGTCTATGAGTATTATGTTAATACTAAAATTCCAAAAGGGAAAAGAAATAATATATTGGAAATTGGTTGTGGAAACGGAAGGTTGTTGTCAAGATTAGGTAAATTAGGATTTAAAAACATACAAGGGTTGGAACCAAGTAAAAATGCAGTTGCTGCTAGTCCTAAAAATGTAAATAGAAAAAAAATTGTTATTGATTTTTTTAAAGAAAACCAATTCAAATCATCAAGTTTTGATGTGGTTGTTTTTTTTCAAGTTTTAGACCACGTAATTGATCCCAATAAATTTTTAACAGAAGTTTATAGAATTCTTAAACCTGGGGGGTATGTGCTTGCTATTATTCATGATTCAAAATCCTTGTCGGCTAGGTTATTGGGAGAGTCATCTCCGATAATTGACATACAACACATTAACTTATTTGATAAAAAAAATATTAGAAGAATATTTAATTTAAATAAATTTAAGGTAAATTCTGTTTTTAATACTTTCACTAAGTATTCAGTTGGATATTGGTTAAAAATAATGCCACTTTCAATAATTATAAAAAATTTATTTAAAAAGCTTGACATTTTAAATAAAATTAATGTTAAGATGTATGCTGGTAATATGGGAATATTAGCAATAAAACAAAAATGAACAAATTGAAGAAACTGTTTGATATATACAGAAATCAGGGGTTATTAAAGGCTGTTTGGGTGTTTCTACGTGTTGGGATATTACCTGCGGTTGAGATTGACAAAATTATTCCTAAATCAGGAACTATATTAGATATTGGTTGTGGAAATGGTGGGTTAACCAATTATCTTTCTATTGGGTCACCAAAAAGAAAACTTATTGGGATTGATCTTTCAAAAAGTAGAATCACAGATGCATTAAAAACAATTAGTAAAAATCGTCACACATCGTTTATCAATGCAGATGTAACTAAAATAAAATTACCAAAGGTTGATGTTTATACGATTGTTGATGTGCTTCATCATATTTCATATTCCAATCAAGAAAAACTTATTTCATTCTTAGCTAAAAAATTGGCTCGTACTTCTATATTACTTATAAAAGAAGTAGATGATTCAAACAAACTCCCATTTTTATTTGGACATATTTTTGAAAAGGTTCTATATCCTCGTGAAAAAATCAATACGAGAAGTAGGTCACAATGGGAAAGAATTTTTGATAAATATGGTTTGACATATACAGTTAAAGGCGGGGTTTGGTATTTTAATGATTCGACGACTATTTTTATATTAAAAAAGGTATAGTAAAAGTGAGTATAATAAAAAAACTGGTTCACTGGCTAGGTAAAAATTATTGGTTATTTTTACTTATTTTAGTTGCGGTTTCATATGGACAGATTATTGCGATGTTACCGTGGCAAGATGATAATGCAATCTTTTTTAAGCTGGCACATATTCAAGAATCCGCAGGATATTTAGGCAGGGGTATTTTTGGTGAGGGTCCTTATAAATACACAGCTGCATTTTATTACCCCCTATATTTATTGTTTGGGTATGATTCAATATATTATTTTGTATTCGGATTTTTAATGTATTTTCTGTCTGTAATAGTGCTATATAGAGTTGCGGCTAAAATTTTTGATGAAGATTTTGGAAAGCTTTCATCTTTTTTATATGCTTGTGGATATATGGCATCAGACGGATTTATCCGACTTTACAACAATGTAATTACTAGTTTAAGTGTTGTTATTGTTTCACTTCTGCTTTATTGTTATTGGCTTTATTTTAAAAAACGAAAATTATTATTTTATTTTCTTGCGGTTGCATTATTTTATTTAGCAATTGAATTTGCAAGAGCAAGAACTCATTATCTGATTGCTCCAATAATTATTTTTGAATTAATTTTTACTGTTTTTGGCAAAAAAATTAAATATGCATTCCAATCAATTCTCAGACTAATACCTTTTACATTTATTTTCTATAAATATTTTATGGAAAATCCAGATACAAGATCACAAAGAGTCTCTGTTTTTATTGGTTCATTATTGAAAGGAGATTTTACAGTTTTGTATGGTTATCTTTCATCATTATCAAATTTATTCATTCCTGATTGGTTTACACATAATTTTCATTTTTTACTATATTCAGTAATATTTATCATATTGGTCTACTTTCTTTTTAAACGAAGAAAAATGAGTTGGTTAATCTTATGTAATATACCCCTAGCATTATTATGGTATGTACTTTCAAGAAAAATATATCAAATCCCTTCTCTAAACCCCAGTGCTCATCAGCTTGGATTAGCTTATTTAGGAGGAATAATATTAACAATTCTGTCCACGATATTCTTTTATATTCGTAAAGAATTAAAAGTTTATTATTTGCTTTTTGCCTTTTGGATATTAGTTAGTTTAGCTAGCTACTCTGCCTATAATCCAAGTGTTATCTATGATTCAATAAACAGGTATCTATCACATTCTTTTTTTGCGCTGACAATATTAATAGTTTTAATTTATAGAAACTTTGAAAAAGAAAAGCTTTCTAAATTTCTTGTTCTAGTTCTTATTGTCTTTTATGGGTTAGGGAATTTAGTAAGCGCCTTTAGTTATCAAAAAAAACTACTGAAGTTTAGAACGAAACCTGTAAAGGAATTTTACCAACAATTAAGTTATATTCTACCAAAAATTGAAAAAGGAGACATTCTATATTTTGATGTTGCACCTGACGCCCGTGGGTATTTTGCCGACGCTTTCTCAGTTGCTCAGATGCCAGACACAACGGCTATAGCTTGGAGATACAAGATCGACAGGTATGATTTTTTTATGGCGGAAGGTTATCAAAGTTTTATAAAACAAGTTTCTGAAAATAACATTCCTCAGGAAAAGATTTATACCTTTTTTTATTCCAAAAATACTGGGCTGGTGTCGACAAAAACAGACTTTCTAAAATCCGATAATGGATTATTCAAGGATGAAGTGGTAGCGAATCAATCTTCTCAATTTGAACATGTTTTTAAAAATTCTTATTCTTGTGTGATACAACCCACACTCTCATTCGCAATTTCTGCGAAACCTGATTTAGAAAATGTTAATTTAATTTTTAAGGAGGATTTTTCAGTTACGGATGCTATAACTTATGCAAAGACAAAATATTATTTTTATAATTCAGCAAAAATATTTACCAGCAGTGAATGGAAAGAAAGGGTTGGCTCTAATTTAATTGATGATAACCCTGATACGGCCTGGCAGGCGGATAGAGTGACTTGGGACAAGGAAGATACTTTTTTTGGATTTGATTTAGGAAGGGTACAAACAGTTGGAAGATTGGCCTGGATTAACGCTTTTAGTAATAGCACCCCAACTCTTTATTCAATTGAAACATCTTTAGATAATAAAAAGTGGACCAAAGCGTTAATAGTAGAAAATGTTAATAGAATCGAAAACGGAGAATTAAAAGAAGTTGTGTTTAATCCCGTTCCGACAAGATACATAAAAATGGTATTAACAAAAACTTTAAATCAAGATTCTCCTGGAATTTCTGAGTCTTGGATAATTCCACCAAACCTTGATGGTTACAGTATATCTAGCTTAGAGAAAATGGCCAAATCTTCTCAAGTGGCTATTTTAGAAGACAAATCTATGGTGTCTGTATTTTGGAAATCGAACTCAGTAGAGGGTTGGAAGAGTGACAATACTACCTCTTTTCAGCTAATAACTGATGGTAAAATAAGAAATTATGTCGTTAAAATTCCTTGTAGTGGCACAAAATTGACAGAAATTAAATTTGATGGTTTTCAATTTCCACTGGATTTAGTAGTTAAAAATATAAGAATTAGTTATTCCCCAATACACTGATTCTTGGATTAAATCCTTTGAGTAGGCATGAATTTATATTTTCTGAATGAAATCTAATATACTTTGCTTCTTTTGCAACAAAGTAGAAAGTAAAATTTGATTGCATTTCTTTTTGTTTTGCGTGTTTTAGCTGTTCGCGTGCAATATCTTCAATCTCTCTTGTCCAGCTTATGTTGTCTGTTGAGGTATCAACATAGCCGGTATTGAGGACATCACAATTTTTAGTTGGTTGGGTTAATGTAATTTTTGTTACTTTTTCGACACTTGGCAAAATAAATTCTAGAATTCCAAGTTCGTATATAGAAGAAATATCATTTGTAATTTCTTTTTGATTTTTAAATTCTGTTAATACATAGTCGGGTGAATTCTTCCAGAGTTTTGCAATTGCAACATCATTAACAATTACTTCATAAACAGGTTTAACAGAGGTATTTAAATAATTGAGACTGTACCATTTCATTGGTTCGTAACTATATGTAAGTTCTAACACATATTCCCCTTTATTTTCTGGTCCTGACCAATAGTCCGCTGAGAGTGAAATGTCAGGTCTTAACTTAAATCTCGGTATGTTACTAATTGAACCCACGGGTATTGTCAGTTTTGCATTTTTTTCAGCATTTTTGTTTAACCATTCGATTGCTGGAAAATAAGCATTTCCATATGAATTTCCCCAAGAGTCTAATTGCATTGCTTTTGCTCCAGACAATCCTCCTATCAAGGGATTAAAATATACGTTTTCGTTCGGGTGCAGGTCAATTAAACGCATTGTTATTGGGATATAAGCAATAACAATTAGTATTATGAAAATAGGCTTTGAGAAAATTCTTATTTTTTCAAAAATGAAGCCAGCCCCGATACCGCATAACATGGCTAGTATTGGAATATATTCCATAATTTGCCTTACACCTCCGTAGCTTACCGTTCCAGGAAGAGTGACTCTTAATATTGTTATTAAAATAGAGAGTATTAATAGTAAAGGAAACATTTTGTGTTTTAGAAGACTCTTGGGTATTATCAATGATATTAGAAATAAAATAAGAGTAGCTATTGGTGATGTAAAGACAATCCATTTCAATGGGGTAAGATTTAGTGAGATAACAGAATTTTGTATTTGGATATTGTTTGATGAATAACCAATATGTAAATAATATTGAATGATATTAATAGTTTCTTGTAATGGGTTTTTCCATAAAGTTGGGAAAAATAAGATAAAAAATGAAATTATAAAAATTGGTGAAAGTATTACAATTAAATAAAATCCTTTGCTAAATTTATTCATTGCTTCATTTTTCCAAAAATAAAACAATAACCAAAGACTCACAGGAATAAACATAAAAATAATATTGAATTTTACAGACAGTCCAATTGCAAAAAATAGTATTGACAACAAAAGCCACCCAATACTTTTTCTGGTTACCGCTTTATATACAGATATCAAGGTGGTTGCGTAAAACGTAGCAATTATTGGATCCTTGATATTAAAATGTTGTTCACCAATTAATAGTGGATAAGTTGCTAGAGCTAACGATGATGAAATCGACTCTATCGTGCCATACTCCTTCCACATAAACAGAGCAATAAAAAATACCAGAAATGAAACAGTAGTTACTTCAAAAAGATGATAAGATTCTAAATCTCCAAGAATTCCTAGTTTTTGATAAAAAATTTTGTTGAATAGTGCGGCAAAAATACCATTTAGAGCAGGATGTCCTGTGGAATCCTCTATATCTATGTGATAGTCACCATTCCAATCCTCATCCTGATAGTAGCTTCTTCTAAAATTTACACTAGCAAGTTTTGGGTTGTCAATTACTTCTTGAAAATGTTTTTCTGAATCTCTGAAATTTGTGCTATCGGCTGTTCCTTTTAATACTGGATATCTTGGGATGTTTGAATAATCTTTCTTGCCAGTCAAATAGTATTGTAAAAAAGCTTGTCCTCTTCGGAAATGGTATGGTTCATCCCAATTGATTCCGTAATCCCCAAGAGTAAAAAGTGAGTAAATAAAAAATATTACAGGAACAACAAGTATAGCAAATAACGACACCTTTTTCATAATCAGATAATGTTATCATAATACATGAATTTTTTTTCAGATAGTGTTAACATATAAAACATGCATATAAATATTGTTCCGGGTTTAATTTCTTTTGAGACTTCGTTAAACAATCTTCCTGGGTTTTACTATTCTGATAATTTTGATAGTTACCCCAAGACAAGAAAAAAAAACCAATTTCATTATAGTGTATTTATAGATAATAATATTAAAATCCCCCAGAAGTACAATTTCAGAGATGCTTATTTTATAAAATCAAAAAATATATGGTATTACGAAAGAAAGTTAGGCCCATTAAGTTTGAAATTTTGTTTTGATCCTACAAAAAAAACCTTTAGTTTTAACCGCATATATACACTAGTCCCTTTCTTAATAGGGAATATTTTCCCCGTGGGTTTGCACATATCTGATATCATCAATCTAGACTTGTTTATGGCAGGAATCACCACCCTTAAGGGTTGTGCCTATAATTACAATTATAAAAATGTATGTGTGTTGGCGCCTAGCAACAATGGTAAAACTGAATTAATTAAAAAAATATTAAAAAGGGGCGGGAAATATCTTGCGGAGGATATCCTTTTGCTAAACCTACAAGAGAATATTGTTTATCCAAACAGTATTCGAACCAACGTTTTTGCGAAGAAAGCAGATAAGTGGCTCAAAGATCTCCATGATGAAGAATTGATCATGCAACCTCAAAGTATTGATTCAATATATTTGGTTCAAAACTATACCTCCAAATATTATGTTTCTCAAGATAAAAGCATATACAACTTTTTTCATTTATGGCGCGTGTCCTTTAATGTGAATCCATTGTTGAGAAGCTATGTATTTGAGGGACACTTAAGAAACAAGATTGACTTTAATGTGAATATGCTAAAGAAGAAAAATTTTAAGTTTAGCTTTAAAGAAATCAAAAAGTTTAATTTTGAATTTTTGGAGATGAAAAATGAAAATAAAGAAGAATAAACAACATTGGGATAAGGTGGGTATTAAATATAGTAGGTCTTGGATTGGAAAATCCAAGGAGTACCTATCACTTAAAGAATTGGATTTTATAAACAGGTTCCTTTCTTCAATAGAACCTAAAAACATTTTAGATATTGGGATTGGAAATGGGAGGATCTTAGCGAATTATCTTCAAGATGTTAAAAAGAGCGAAATTTATGGAATTGATATTTCTGAAAGGATGGTAGATGTTTGTAAAAAAAGATTTGAAAATAACTCAGCAATCACTAAGCTAGTAGCATGCGATTTCTCTAAAGAAAAAATACCTTTCAAAATTACCTTTGATTTTATTTCGGCGATTAGAGTATTCAAGTATAACAAAAACTGGATCGAAATGATTGACAAGGTATCTCAAATTTTAAGTGATGATGGAATAGCAGTATTTTGTATGCCAAATAAATACTCCTTAAATGTTTTTAGCTTTCATCAAACTCCATTTTACAGATCGAGTAAAAAAGAGCTTAAAAATATCTGTGAACAACATAATTTGGAAATACTGGATATTCAAAGTTTTACTCGTATTCCCGATATATTTTATACTTTGTCCAATAACGGGATACGTGCCAAATGCGTTATTAGTATGGAAATATTTTTTAGTAAAATATTTGGAAAGACTTTTCTAGGAAGAATGCTGTTTTTAGCAGTTAAGAAAAAATAAAACGATATTAATGATTAACAATTTATCTATTTATGTATTCCATTAAACAGTATTTTATATTAGAATAATTGGACAATATGGAATTAAGAAATAAAAATATATTACTTACTGGGGGACATGGTTTTTTAGGTAATTATGTTTATAGAGAGTTAAAAAAGTGTAATCCTAAAAAAATATTCGTACCAATACACAAAGAAGCAGATTTAACAAATAGAGATGTTTGTGAAAAGGTTGTCAAAGATATTGATGTTGTTTTTCATTTAGCAGCTCTCATAGGGGGAATTGGTTTTATAGATAAAAATCCAGCAGATTTGTTTTATCAAAATGCTGTAATGGGAATTGAATTAATGGAAGCTTCACGTAAAGCGGGCGTCAAAAAGTTCGTAACCATAGGAACAGTTTGCGAATACCCTGAGTATACAAAAATACCATTCAACGAAAATGACCTTTGGATGGGTTACCCTGAAGAAACTACTGCTCCATATGGTTTAGCTAAAAAAATATTGATAGTTCAATCAAAAGCATATAGAAAACAATATGGATTTAATTCAATTCACTTACTCCCTGTAAATTTATACGGACCTGGGGATAATTTTGATAAAAAACTTTCTCATGTTATTCCTGCACTTATAAAAAGGTTTGTGGAAGCAAAAAGACACAGTGATAAAACGATAAAAGTGTGGGGTAGTGGATTGGCCACAAGAGAATTTTTATATATAGAGGATGCAGCAAGAGGTCTTGTCTTGGCTTCTCAAAAATGCGACTCAAGCGACCCGATAAATTTGGGTACAGGTGTTGAGACATCAATAAAAGAAGTTACTGAAACAATTAGCCAAATCGTAGGTTTTAATGGAGAAATTATATGGGATATGACTAAACCTGATGGTCAACCAAGAAGAAGATTAGATGTTTCAAAAGCAAAAGAAATTGGTTTCGAAGCAAAAATTGATCTTAAAAAAGGTTTAAAAAGGACAATTGCATGGTACAAAAAAAATTACTAAACAGAAAACCACTGGTTTCTATAAATATTCGGACTTTTAATTCGGCAAAGACTTTAGCTGAAACTTTAGAATCTGTAAACAAACAGAGTTATAGCAACATTGAATTAATGATTTCTGATGGAGGAAGTAATGATGATACTCTTAAAATTGCCAGAAGATATAAAGCACTTATTAACAATGCTAAACAATTAGGTGATGCTAGGTATAAATTATTTACAGAAAGTAAAGGTGAATATGTAATGTCTTTAGATTCCGATCAGGTGATGGACAAAAATTTAATAGAAGAATGTGTTAAACAGTCCCAAAAAAGTAATTATGATGCCTTAATCATTTCTGAAAAATCATTTATAGACGAAGGTACTTTTTTGGAAAAGTTAATAGCCTATGACAAACACCTAATTGATAAAGATAGGAGCCAAAGTGCACTTTTAGATACAGCTTGTCCACGGTTTTTCAGAAAAAATATACTAATGTCTGTTCCTTGGCCTAAAAAACTTTCAATATTTGATGATTCGATTTTGTATCGCATGCTACTTGATTTTGGTGCAAAAGTTGGGTATATAGAAAATTATTCTATTTGGCACCATGAAGTAAAAAAATGGAGTGTATTATTCAAAAAATTTTATAGATATGGAAAAGGATATTTTAGAGCCTTGGGTGTTAGCCCTAAAATAGTTACTTTGCATTCTATGCCTAGAGCTTCATATTTTAGAAAATCAGCATTAGAAAAACCTCTATATTTTTCTGGTTTATTTTTGTTATATTTTGTTAAAGTTTTTGCAGCTTCTTCTGGGGCCTTAAGTTTTTTATTAAAAAAAATGTTTAACAAAAATATATGAAAATTATAGGAATCTCTTCACATAGAAATGGTGTCCATGATAATTCTGCAGTCTTAATGGAAGATGGGAAAGTTTTATTTGCAGAGGCTGAAGAGAGATTGTCTAGAGTAAAACACGACGGTAGATTTCCATATTTAACCATTAAAGAAGCTCTTAAGGTATCGAGAAGTAAACTAAAGGAAATTGATTATTTTATTTCTGCAAATCCTGAAGAAAATCTTTTTTTAATGTTTTTAACAAGTTTAAGATTTATTTCAGTGATCGGAATATCTAATTATTTAAAAAATATCATAGACAGAATTACTCGCAAGATGGATAAACCATATAAAGAAAAAAGCTCTAAAACTTATATCAACGCAGGTTTCCCAAAAAATAAACTAATTAAAATTTCTCATTATTTGGCGCACGCTGTCGCAGCTTATTACAACGGACCATTTGACAAGTGTTTAGTGATAGCCATGGATGGATTCGGCCCGGGTAAATATGGAGAGCCATTGAGTGGTCAGATATTTAAAGGCGAGAAAAATAAACTAAAGGTTGTTGAAAGTATTCCTGTGTGGGGAACGTTAGGCCTATATTATGGCGCAGTAACAAAGGCTTTGGGTTTTAAACTAAATGATGGTGAAGGAAAAACAATGGGATTAGCAGCTTATGGCAATCCCAATGTCTGCTATAAGGAAATGAAAAAATTTTTTCCAAAATTTGTAAATAATAAGTGGACTATTACCGAATCAATAATGGATATTTTAAATATTCAAAGAAACGAAGTTTTCGATGAGTCATATACTTTAAGGAAATTAAAATCTTACATTGACGTTTATGGTAAAGAAAATCTTGCCTCAGCTTGCCAGCTGGTATTTGAAGAAGAACTTCTAAAGTATATTAAATATTTGGTTAAAAAATATAACGAGAAAAAACTAGTTTTAGTTGGAGGAATTTTTCTTAATGTAAAGGCTAACATGAGAATATATTATGAAATTAGCAAAAATATATTTGTATACCCTAATCCTTCTGATGGGGGAACCGCTATGGGAGCAGCCCTATTAGGGTTTAATTTAAAAGGGAAAGGATATAAACGTCAAGAAGTTTTACATTCTGCATTTGGCCGAGAATATTCAGACAACGAAATTTTATTGGAATTAAAAAAAGAGAAAACAATTTCTTATAAATTTATAAAACAGAATTTAGCAGATAAAATTTCTGATATGTTGGTTAAAGGTAAGGTTGTGGGGTGGTTTCAAGGAAAAGGTGAATGGGGTCCAAGAGCTTTGGGTCAAAGAACTGTTATGGCTGATCCAAGAAACATTAAAACAAAAGATAGAATAAACGATATTCTAAAGGGGAGAGATTGGTTTATGCCTTTTGCTCCCAGTATGATGTACGAAGAGGCATCTAGGTATTTGAAAAGTATCAATAAAGCTCCATTTATGATTATCGCAGATGATGTTGTTATTAAAAATAAAAAAGAAATTATAGCTGCAATTCATGTGGATGATACTGTCAGACCTCAGCTAGTTACTCCTCAGTCAAATAATCTCTATTATCAGGTTATTTCAGAATTTAAAAAAAAGACAGGCGTTGGTGCCATACTAAATACAAGTTTTAATAAACACGGTCTACCTATTGTGTATAGCCCGAAGGATGCGATAGACCATCTTCTTTGGAAAACAATAGACGTATTGGCCATTGGAAATTACATTGTTATGCCAAAAAAATGAAATTTTTGAATAAATGTAAAATCCTTTACCCGTATTTGGTAGTAGGTTTGGTTTTTATTGTTTCATATTGCAAGGTCCCGTTTATATTTTTTCAACAGGATGAGATTTTGGGATTTGGCTTGTTTATACAAAAAGGCTGGTCAATAATTCTGTCGGGTTTGGGAAGTTCTAGTGTAATGCATTTCGTTCCTTTAACAATGAGTCTTTCTTATTTTATATATCATTTTTTTGGAGCTAATTATTTTATTTATAATTCCATAGGTTTATTTTTTCATTTTTTAAATGGTTGTTTGATCTATTTAATTTGTAATAAAGTTTCAAAAAATAAAACTTCTGCCATCATTGGATCAATATTATTTTTTTCTTCATCGGTAGCATCAGAACTTGTAATGTGGCCAGTAATTAATTTAAACACCATATCCCTAACATTTGCACTAATTGCCTGGTTATTAGCAATTGATTCCAAAAGAATTTGGCTAATCTCAATTTTATTTCTTTTGTCTGTATTTTCGGTTGAATACTCTGTTGGGATTTCGTTATTTTTACCTTTATTAATTTATTTGAACAAGGATAAAAAAATTAAAGAAACGATAACTTATCTAAAGCCATTTTTAGATACCGTTACAATTTATTTCTTGCTGAGGCTATTCCCAATGATATATAAAAGTGTATCATCAACAGCTATAGTAAAAGGTAGTTCTATAAATCTTTCCTTTATTGAAATAATACTGTTAGTCCCAAGATATTTAGGGCAATTGTTTTTTGGTCAAAAAGTTCTTCTTTCAATATCTACTTTTTTGCAATATCTTTTGGGTTTGGAAAGATACGGTACTGCATTTTCTGAAACAAACATATATCCAATTTTATCAACGTTGATTGGGATTACTTTTATATTTATCTTAATCGCTTTCTTATATAAGAAGAAGGAACTTGAAAAAAATCATAGAAAAGATTTAATATTGGGTTTTCTATTTATTATCTTTAGCGCTATTCCTTTTGTTTTGGTTCCTGGAGGGGTGGGTTTCTTAAACATTTCTTCTAGATACATGTATTTTGGACTAGCTGGGATGGCCTTTTTTGTGTCGGTTATTTTTGATATTCTAAAATCTAGTTATAGTAAAAAAATATATTGGGTATTTTTATTAGCTTTGTTTATGTTGATAGGTCTTGGTAGTATCCAAAATTATAATAAAGCTGGAGGTCTTTATACAGTGGGGGTTCAAAGACAAAAGATATTAAATCAAATTATTACTACTTATCCAAACCTACCTGATAAGACAATATTTTTTATGCAAAGTGATAGTAGTTATTATGGATTACCAGAAGAAATTAAAACTCTTCCTTTTCAGTCTGGACTTGGGCAAGCTTTACTGGTATTTTATAGCCAGAGGAATAAATTACCAAACGAATTCTATCCCGGTATATACCTTTGGGAGATTGACTCGCAAGGATATTTTGAAAGTGAAAATAGAGGGTTTGGTTTTTATCGAGATTACAATTTATTGAGAGAAACTGTGAATAAATTTGATCTAGAGTCAAATTCAGTAATTGCATATTACTGGAATGGTAAATTGAACGAACTAACAGATATGACGCAAGAGATTAGATCAAAATTAGAAGATGAGAAATAAATTATTGACATTTATAAGAATAAATTGGATCTGGATAGTACTTATAATATTATCTCTTACTCCAGTTATTTGGCTTTGGGGTAAAAATGGAACCTTAATTAATGGTTTGGACACTAATTTTTCTCTTGATCCTATTGTTTGGTTTAAAAGAAGATTCTTTGTTTGGTATGATATTTCAAATGCTGGGAGTAATTTTAGTTCCTCAGTATCAGGATTGTTTTTTCATTTAATACAAGTTATTCCTTATATTTTGGGTTTTAGTTTGCAAAAGGTAGAAATTATTAGTTTAGTTTTTTGGTATTCATTAATCATATTTTCGTCTTTTCTATTTGTTAAATCATTTGGTATAAAAAATAAATTTGCTCAACTGGTATTTGTGCTTATCTACTCTTTTAATATCTATCTATTTAACACCTGGGAAAATGTAAAAGTATCCAATCTTGCTTTTTATGTTTCGCTACCATTATTTATGGCACTTTTAAACTTTTATTGGTCAAAAAAAATTATTACACCTCGTTTTATTTTCTATTCCTTTTTAGTATCAATAATTGCATCTGGTTCTGGCATTAATCCTGCATATTTTATCGTTATTATTATAGGAATAATTATATTTACTATTACAAATTTACTATTTTCAAAGAAATATTGGAAATATATTATTAAAAGTGTTGCTATTTTATTTCTTACTTTTATTTTGACAAACCTATATTGGATATTACCACTATTCAACAATTTATTTATCAGCTCTAAAATTAGTAGTTTGTCGGATATAGGACTTACCAACTGGTTAGATAGTTTATCTCTAAATACAAGTCTTCTAAATATACTTCGTCTTCAAGGAGCCTGGGATTGGTATTCATTTGATTCGGTTGGTCAACCTCTTTATCTTCCTTATACTTTAAATTATCTATATAGATCGCCGTTTGTTCTTTTTAGTTTTATCCTTCCCATTCTTGCACTCTTATCATTTATATTTATGAGAAGTAAAGATAAAATACAACATTATTTATTATTTGGAATATTTTTGATCGTCGGAGTTTTTATGGGTGCGGGGACACATTATCCAACTGGACTTATTTATAGTTTTTTAGTCGAAAAAATTCCATTCTTTTCCTTTTTTAGAAGTCCATGGTATATATTTACACCTTTTTTGACACTTGCCTACGCAGGGTTAGTAGCTCTTTTGTTTGAAACTATATTTGATATATTACCTAAAACAAAAAAGATTTATTCTCATGTATTCTATTTAGCTGGGTTAGTTTTTGTATCTTCTTATCTTATTTATTCATATCCTCTAATCACTGGTAAAATTTTTAGACCCCTAAGGCACGATGGTTTTTTTGTTAATTTTCCAGACTATGTTTCTGAAACAAGAAATTGGCTTAAGTCAACAGATTTGATCAAAGGAAGAATTATTACCTACCCTGATGATCAAATAGAGGATTTTGATTGGGGTTACAGAGGGACAGACACAATATTAGCACTGTTTTCTTCTAAAGAATTTTTTACCCCATCTTTCAATATAAGCAGTGAGGTTTTAAAAGATTTATTAAATGAATTCTATCTTTCCATGAAGAAGGAAAATTATGATTCTGCCATCAATATAATGAAATATTTGGGAATAGACACTGTTTTTAACAGGAAGGATTTTATTTCAATCTCACCTAAATTAAATGAAAATAATTTTGTAAGTAAATACACTTCAGAAATAAAAAAAATCGGACCCTGGTCTTTTATTAATATAAAAGATAATTCAAATAATTCTAAAATATTTTCCTCTGAAAAAATTTACATTAATAATTTTTCTGACAAACTCTTTTCAGATTTAGCTAAAGTATCTTCTAGCGATCAGGATTTAATTGTAAACCTTCCAGATTCAGAATTTTCAAAAACAATTACTGATGATAATAAATATTTACACTTAGCTGAGGCGATACACAACACTGAGGAAGATAATCTTACTTCAAATATCCAATTTTATACATTAGAGATCACACAGTCCGGAATTTATAACATATTTCTTGAAAACGCTAAATTGGGTACAAGTGTGACAATGAACAATACTTCTTATTTAGGTCAAGTTAGTAAAGAAAATTCAAATTATTTGCAGTTTAGTCCTGGCTGGCTGAATAAAGGAATTTACAAAGTTAAGGTAATTTTTCCAAAAGTAGAGAGTCTTATTAATATTACCAATTATCAACCATTTTCTCCTGATAATTTATTAAGACCTGACGAATTACCAGTTGATCCCGCAAAAACGTTGGTAGCTTTCTCAGAGAGTCTGCGGGATGAAAAAATAACCATTCCAATAATGGATTTCGATCCATTTAATAGATATATTTTAAGTTTCGATTATAAATATTTTTATGGCAGGGTACCCATTGTAGATGTGGTTCAGTCTATTCCAACATCACCAGTTAAAACCTTTCCAGATTACGTAGGTTCTTCTTTTGATTGGGAACGAAAAACAATTTCGATAAATCCTGTAAATTTAAAGTCAAAATTAGATGTATTTATAACTATGCCAAAAAATGAAAAAAGGGAAAGAAGTAAGACTTTTTTTGAAAACTTCGAACTACTTCCGATTTATGATAATCATCTTATTGCGATACAAGAGTTAAATAGTGATGAATCAAATATCGATAATAAAAAAATATCTTTTAAAAAAATTAGCCCGGTTAAATATACTGTAGAAGTTGAAGGAGGGGAAAATGGTTATTATTTAGTATTTCTAGAAAATTACAGCTCTGGTTGGAAGCTGGTGTCAAATGATACCAGAGGGGAAATTGTTCATTTTAAGGCTAATGGTTTTGCAAACGGTTGGTATATACCGGGAGGAAAAGATCACCAAAGTATTACATTGTTTTATCAACCACAGATATATCTACATATAGGTTTTGGAGCCTTTGTCCTAGTTGGATTTACTGCCGCTTATTTAGTAATTACAAAAAAATACGGCAATGTTTAAAAAATTAGTTGATAAACAAAAGATATTCATTGATAGATGGGCGAAAGAAAACTTAGCAGGCTTATTTGTTTTTAATATAATAATACTGTTGTTAGTTCTCTTAAGGTTTGCGGGATACTTTTCTCCATTTTTGGAGATTAATATTAATTTAATTTATTTAATCAGTTTAATTCTTTCTGTTGTAATGTTAAAAGCAACAAGTAGAATGATGTTTGTTGTGGCTTTCGCGTTTTGGTTATTGGCTGTCTTTCTAAAATATGTCAAGGTAGATGTTTGGGCAGATAGAACAGTTGAATATTTTTTTCAAGCTCTTGTAGTTGGGATATTATTATTGTTTTTTAAAAAATAAAGTAAGATATGTATCCAAAAATAAAACCTCTCATAACATGGATATTAACCTGTTTTTTACTATTGGCTTTTCCAAATAATATTGAAGCAAAAA
>CAZSXP010000006.1:0-46712 GCA_964610395.1 uncultured Gammaproteobacteria bacterium | reverse complement strand
ACCCCAAATTTTATCTAGACATGGTAAGATAAATTTACTCTAACTCATACTTTGTATTTACTTTACCTCAGATGTAAGCTAAAATTCCGAATGCTCTCTATAGTAAATTGTTCCCAGTTTTATCCTTATGCAGGAAAGACAATTCGATGCGATGGTAATGTTCATATGCTTACAACCAAATATAATGACGACAGGATATATCCTACAGATAATCAAGTCTGCGATTCTCACATGGAGTCGTTTAAGGAACTTGGACAGCGGCCGAAGTTTAGATTCACAATAATAGAAGATAGAATTATCGGTGTTATCATTCCCATGTCTCCAGAAGGACAAAGACCATCACAAGAAAGGAAATAGTATGCACAGAAAAAGGTTTATGTTTTATGTGTTGGTTTAGTTTCCTTAGGAGGTTGAGGTTTGTCTAGTGTTTCTTTTTTTGTAATCACCATAGGACAATCTTTATGTAAAACATTAGACAATGGGCAACCTGCACAAAAATGTCCTAATGCAAAATGATAATTTCTATCATTTTCCATATGTTGTTTCTATGAGAGCTTCTGTCTCCTGAGACTCTAAAAAATCAGACCCAGACAAAAAAACTATCTCAACACCATTTTGATCTATAAAATTTTGACGACTACTTAAAATTAAAACTTTTTTTCTTACAATTTTTTCTCTAGCCTCACCAGCAAATAAACTTAAATCTCCGAGGTTACGACTACCAATATTTTCAGCTTTCATTTATTAATCACCTCGTCTCTTCTTATTTTTGGCATAAAAAAACTCGAGAGAACTCGAGTTGATAAATAACCACACAATATAAAATATAATTTATAATCTGCCATTTTATTAATAAAACATGCCCGCGGCTTACGAGCTCTTTTAGATGTACCTTTACATTACTAGATTATGTAACAACTCGTCAAGTAGTAAAAGTTGGTAATGAAGAAACAAATATGGTGTCTTTATTATTAATATGTAAATTATCTCCTTGTTTAAAAACCGCTATTTTTGCAACTACTTTTGCTTCAATCATTTCCATAAGTTTCTCTATTGCATAAAAGGTTGATCCTGTCGTTACCACATCATCTACGATTACAACTTTTTTCCCCTTCAGAAGAATAATATCCGGTCCATTGATAACAAAATGGTTTTTCAAATTAGATTTAACAGGTGAAACCATATATCCATATATATTTTTTCTACAAACAACATATCTATCACTCTTAAAGAGTCTTGAGAGTGTATGAAGCAGCGGAACTACTTTTACTTCTGGACCAACAAAATAATCAAATTCTATATTCCTAAGTTTGTTTTGTATTTCCTTGGCAATTATCTCTACAAGCTCTGTATCACCTAATAGATTCACTGAAGCAACCTTTAAATTTGCTCGGATTGAAACGATAGGTAATTCTCTAGTAATACCACCTATCTTTAGTGTGTAATAATTCATATATCTATATTATAATACCTACATGCTTATTGATAAAGTTGATGTAACATTTAAAGCTGGTGATGGAGGAAACGGCAAGGTGTCTTTTAAAAAGATCGGTCGTGGCCCAGATGGAGGTAGTGGTGGAAAAGGTGGAGATCTTTATATTAAAGCTTCTAGTGATTTAACCATTCTCTACCAATTTAGTAGAAAAGATTTTTTTGCTGCCGAAAATGGTATTTCTGGCTGGAATAATGTTAAAAGTGGTGGAAAAGGAGACGATTTGGAAATAGTATTACCAGTTGGTACTTTTTTAATAAATAGAGATACAGGCAGAGAAATACTAGAACTAACTGAAGTTGGTCAAAAAGTTAAATTATTAAAAGGTGGAGACGGTGGAAAAGGAAATTTTGAATATAGAAGCTCAAGAAATACCACACCTATGAAATCTCAAAAAGGTTTCCCTGGTGAATCACTAAATCTTACTCTTAATCTAAAATTAATTGCTGATTTCGGTCTTATAGGCCTTCCAAATGCAGGTAAAAGCAGTTTACTTAATGAACTTACTAATTCAAATGCAAAAGTAGGGAATTTTAGTTTTACTACTCTATCTCCAAATCTTGGTGTTGTTAATGGAAAAATAATTGCAGATATACCAGGTCTCATTGAAGGAGCCTCAGAGGGTAAAGGACTTGGCATTAATTTCTTAAAACACATTGAGAAAGTCAAAGTTTTACTTCATTGTATTGATGCAACATCGTCTGATTTTGAAAGAGATTACAAAATAATTAGAAGTGAACTAGGAAAATATAACAAGGAATTATTAAAGAAAAAAGAAATAATATTACTTTGTAAATCGGATTTAATAAAAGAAAAGATTAAGTTCAAAAATGCTATCTCTGTATCTATACATGACATAGACAGTATTGAAAAAATCAAGAAATTATTAAATTAATATCTTGATATTGTGTAAAAAGTTGGATGATAAAGAAATATAGCAGGAACGTCTTCAACTAAAAATCTTTGAAAATCTAAATATATTTTTTTTCTTGTTTCTTGGTCAAGCTCTGTTCTACCATCTTCTAATAGTTTATCAATCCTTGGGCTTGCTAGCCGTGATATATTTGTAGTTGTCTGTGTTGAATGCCAAAGGCTATATTGATCAGGGTCTTTAGGAATATCAACTGTTGCTAAAAATGCATCATAATCAACAGGAACTGACGTAACCACTTCTATTTCAGTTTTAATTCCTGCTTCTTGCCAATCCTTAGCAATTTTTTCTGCAGTTTTTAATAAATTAGGTAAGGTCGATAGTTTAATTTCAATGTCTTTTATTTCCTTAATTTTTTCTTTATCTTGCTCATATGGTTTAACTTGTGGATTATAACCCCAAGAAAAAGGAGAAATCGGACCAAGTGCTCTTTCGCCCATTTCCGCTTTATTAATAGAATAGTTTAATCCTTGTCTTATTACTTTTTCTTTTAATTTTTCATTTTCTGTATTTAAAAATATACCTACAAAATTATTCCAACCAATATCATGATCAATATTAATTTTTTTCCAATTAACAAATTCACTAATGTCTTGTAATTTATTGATTACATCAATTTCACCCAGTTTAAAACCAAGAATCAATCTATCCTCTGTTGGGTAAAATTTATAAGTTAATTTATCTTTCTTGCTATTTATCAAAGTAATATTCTGGATATAACCAGCTGTTAGAGATATATTTTTAACTTTATATTCACCAATTCCAAGTAAGCCCTTTTTAAATAAAGGTTTGGTTAAAATAATTGGAAAAGCAGAAAATTGACTATCAAGGATAAATTTTATTTGATCACTATTGGGTTTTTCTATAATTGCATCATTAAATTCATAATTTATTTCATTACTGCTTATTGCTTTACCATCCTGCCAAGTTATATTTTTGTCTAGATTAAAAATCCATGTTTTACCACCGTCTAATGTTTCCCATGATTTTGCTATATTTGGAATAACATTGCCGCTTTCATCAGTTTTGGTTAAACCACCAGAAATTTTAATTGATATTTCTTCAGGAAGTTTATCTACAGTATATCTACCAACAATTCCAATCCTAGTTTTAGTAGAAATCATGTCCGGTAATAAAAACGTTAAAAATAAAAATGAAACGATACCTAAAATAACACCTAAAAATATAATTACCTTAAACCTTTTAATAAAAGCTTGCACGAGCCTGTAGAAATATCTAGGTGACATGTTTTTATACAAACAATGACAAGGCTGACATTAATAGAAACAATGCTGTCACCACGAAGGTCAGTCTGAATACTAATTTTTCTATACCACGCCTAGTGAAGCTAGAGGAATTTGTGCTTCTAGAAAAACCGGTACCACGAACTTGAAGAAGAACAAATATTATTAATAATATTGCGCTTATAGACTGTATTACTTGTACTATTTCTTTCATTTGATTAACCAATATATGAATGATGAAATAAGTGAGTGCAAAAATGAAAATGCAAGATAGGCCAGAAAACCACTAAAGATGACGACTGGGAGGTCAAACCAAAGATTACTATATCCTGCAAAGTTAAAATTAATTATATGAAATCCAGGTACAACTAAAGTAACAATATAAAGGACTGCAACCGCTGAAACCCAACGGAAAAGACCAAAAGTAAGTAAATTAACAGGCAAAAGTAATATATTAATAACTGGTTTAGCAATTAACGAGGCAATTGTTAAACCAAAACCAGTTAAAAGCAGTGTTTCTATCCCCTTATCAAAAATCATACCAGATGCAATTGAAGAGACTAAAAATATAGATACAGAATCAATTACAAAATGTCTTAGTATTCGCTTCATGTATTTAGTGTAATAGTTTTTTGCTTACAAGTAAATGGTGATATCTTCTGGCAAATCTATGTGCCTCATCACGAACTCTACTAACTAATTGCAGGGTCAGACCCTGCAATCTAATTTTTGTGCCGTTTGGAAATACTAATCTATCAGGTTGCTTAGCAATTCCTACAACCGGTATATCTAACTTTTCATAGACTTGATTGAATATTTTTACTTGCGCTAGTCCCCCATCGACTATTATTAAATTAGGAGTGCCCCAAGAATCTAAATATTTAGCTCTCCTGTTTGCAATTTCTCTCATACTATCTACATCACTCTGTCCATTTATTTGCCTTATTTTAAAATGTTTATATTCACTTATTTCTTTTTCACCATCAATAAATACAACCATCGATGCAGTAGCACTCACACCCGCAAGGTGTGATACATCGTAGCATTCAATACGTTGAAGATTTTTGATATTTAATAATTTACTTAAACTTTTTAATTCCTCATTCCTCCTATCTTCTACTAGATTTGGATTTTCTAAAAATTTTTGAGTATCTATTTTTTCCTGTGTTATATAGTCCAATGTTTTTATTTGATCATAAATCTTCTTTGCTTCTTCATATTTTTCTAATTTTGATAAGTTTTTCATATCTTTTTCTAAATTTTTTCTAACTAGATTAAATTTTCTTGATAAAACTAATTTAATATTTCTTATATTTTGCATGTATTGTTTTCTAAGTACTATGTACTGTGTACTTTGTACTATTTGATTAGGGCAAGGATTACATAATCCTATATGGCTATAAAAACATGGTTTTTTGCCTAATTTGTGATCAGAATAAGGAAATATTTTTCTTACATGCTTCATGATTGTTTTAACATTGGTGCTATTTGGAAAAGGTCCATAGTTACCAAATTTTCGTGAAGTTAAAACTCTAGGAAATTTCTCTTTTGTAATTAGAATATACAAGGCATGCTTATCATCTTTTAAAACTATGTTATATTTTGGTTTATATTGCTTTATAAGCGATGATTCGAGTAACAATGCTTCCAAGTCAGAAGTTACTTGAATATATGTAACAGAATTAGCTTCACTCATCATCTGAGTTGTCTTGACACCCAAATTTAGTGCCAAATAACTATTAAGGCGCGACTTTAAATTGACTGCCTTACCAATATATATGGGGAGGTTTTTCTTCCAAAAAGTATAAACTCCTGGTACTTCCGGAAGTTTTACGAATGCTTTCGTGGAAATTTCCATTTCTTTAATCTTATAAGTATTGTTAATAATACAATAATTGAAACTACAAATATAAAAAGAAGGTTATATATAACTACTTGGGTTTTATTTGTAGCCACGACAACTTCTTCTCCTTCAATTACCATTTTAACTTTTTCTGGTGTTTTTGCCCCCAAGAATGAAAATGGAATATCAATATATGTTTTATATGTTTGGAAAGGCATTAAAATATCAAAAGAATTATCTGATTTAATAGCTACTTCATCAAAATAGATTTTTGGCACAATATTATAAATTGCGCTAGGGCCAGGGTTACTTATTGCTATATCTAGCTTGTTGGCAACAAGAGGTATCCATTTTGAAAGATTTGCTTTGATTGTTATCTTTGAATTTCGATCAACAGGTAGTGATCCAAAAGATACAAAAACATCTTTTTGTGGATTTGATCCTAATTTATATGACCCTGCAGGATATGGCTGGGTAGAACTTTTTCCATGTATTACAAAACTAAAATGTCTAAGGTCTAATTTATTAAAATAATCTACCCCACCTGTAGTTGATGCCCAGGTAGGGTCAACAGGTATCCATACTCCTTTGTCAAAGTCATAATATTCTGGCCAAGCATGTAAAACATCATTAACAAGAGATAATGGTTGAATTTCTGGATTCTCTGTGTAAGCAAAACCATTTACTTCACGGGCAGGTATACCGGCAGCACGCGCGAGCGCAATAAATAAATCGGTAAACTCCATACAGATAGCACTATCTGGGTTTTGTAATGCAGCGGATGCACCTAGTCGCTCAACGTTTGGTTTTACTCTATTATAATCATACTTTAATTTATTAGAAACAAAATTATATATTTGACTTGCAGTTTTAAGATTTTTTACTTCATTTGTAATTATAGGATTGCTTACTTCCCAATATGTTTGTTCAAGTAAATTTTCATTTAATGTATTTTGTGTTGGTTTTGGATATGGACGTTGACTTGCAAAAATTTGTACATAACCAGTAGCTGTTACATCTATTCTCCCTCTTGGTTCTAAATTAAATAAGGCAATCCAATTTCCATCACTATCTACTTCCATGTCAATAGGTCTTGGATTTAGGTTGGTGTAATATACTTTTTGAAAAGCAGTATCAGGGGGAAGTGTAATTTCGGTTGTCGACTCCTTATTTAATGGATTTTCTAAATGATAGTTTAAATTAAAACTAAAAACTTGGAATTGTCCAAATCCTGCAGTTATTCCTGTTTTTTGTATATCTTCTTTATTAAATTTATATTTTAGTAGTCCATCTAATTTAAAAATATCTCTTGGAGTTGGTGAAATATATGCTTCTTGACCAAAACTTTCAGGTACTTCAAGACTTATATAATAACTTGCAAATTTAGCATTTTCAGACAGTCTTGGAATAGAAACCTCCCAAACTTCACCTGTTCTAATGGCAAATGATGGTTCTTCAAAACTAACCCAAAAAACTCTTGATTTATCTTTTCCTACAACAGGATCTTTGAATTTAACTTGTAATGAAACTGTTTTATTAGTAATATTTTTAATAATTTCTAATGGTCCCTTTTCATCATATGCCTTTATATTTGCTGGATTTATATTATCAAGGACTATTGAATATGAAGTTGCATATAAATTACTAAATATATTAGTTAAAGTTATTTTATTATTAACTTCAGTAATACCAGTTTCATGAACTCTATAAGTTACATCAAAATCAGTATTAAATTCATCAGAGGCGTAGACGCCAGTACATAGTACATAGTACAAAGTACTTAGCATAAACAGAAAAACAAAAATTCTTTTCATTTAACTATTGTATCAAAGATATCTTCCTGTGACAGAGTTTTTGTTATTTTTAATATTTTTTGGAGTTCCTACTGCAATTACTTCTCCACCTTCATCTCCACCTTTTGGTCCCAAATCAACTATCCAATCAGAATTATTAATTACATCTAAATTGTGTTCAATGACACAAACAGTATTTCCTTTGGAAACTAAGAGTCTTAACACTTTTAATAATTTCTCAATATCTGCAAAGTGAAGCCCTGTTGTTGGTTCATCCAAAATGTAGAAAGTATTACCTGTTTGTTTTTTTGATAATTCTGTAGATAATTTAACTCTTTGTGCCTCACCACCTGAAAGTTGTGTTGCAGGTTGACCTAATTGCATATAACCTAAGCCCACGCTTTGTAATGTCTCAAGCTTTTCATATATTTTAGGGTGTGAACCAAAGAAATTCACTGCTTCATTAATTGTTAAATCTAAAATCTCAGAAATGTTTTTACCCTTGTAAAGAACTTCTAAAGTTTGAGAATTATATCGCTTGCCTTGACAAACCTCACAATTTATCCAAATATCCGGCATAAATTGCATTTCAATTTTACTTTGTCCTTGTCCTTCACAGGCCTCACATCTTCCCCCTTTTAAATTAAATGAGAATTGTCCCTTTTTATATCCTTGAATTTTCGATTCCCTTGTTAATGCAAAAACATCTCTAATTGGATCAAATAATCCTGTATAGGTTGCAGGATTACTTCTAGGAGTTCTACCAATTGGAGATTGATCAATTAAAATTGCCTTGTCAATATTATCTATACCTTCTATTCTTTTGTATACCCCAACATCACCACGAAACATTGGATTAAACTCTTGTTGTAACGCAGGATAGACAGTTTCAACAAGGAGTGTGGATTTACCACTACCTGAAACTCCTGTAATACAAATTAATTTTCCAAGTGGAAATTCTACATCTATATTTTTTAGATTAAATTGACTAGCACCATAAATTATCAATTTGTTATTGTTTTCACTATTCACTATTCGCTGTACGCTAATCTCTATTTTGCCTGACAAGTATTTACCTGTTAATGACTTTGGGTTATCCATAACCTGCTTTGGTGTACCACTAGCTACAAGTTCACCACCATTTTTACCAGCTCCAGGGCCAAAATCAGCTAAATAATCACTACTTTTCATCATTTCTTCATCATGCTCTACTACAACAACAGTGTTTCCCAAATCTCTTAAGTGTTTTAATGTATCTATTAATTTCTGATTATCTTTTTGATGAAGTCCAATTGTCGGTTCATCTAACACATATAAAACTCCAGTTAAACCTGATCCTATTTGACTAGCTAGTCTTATTCTTTGCGCCTCACCACCTGAAAGTGTTCCTGCAATTCTATCAAGAGTTAAATATTCAAGACCTACCGACTCCAAAAATTTTAATCTTCCTTCTATTTCATTAAGTATTAGTTTTCCTATTTGTTTCTCTCGTGAGTTGAGTATTTGTTCTAATTTATTGACCCATTGAATCATTGTCTTTACTGATTTATTTGTAATTTTAGAAATTGATTCATTATTTATTGTTATAGCCAAACTTTCTTTTTTAAGTCTTAATCCATTACATGATTCGCAAACTTTTTCTCTCATGTATTTTTCAAATTCTGTTTTTACATATTCTGACTGGGTTTTTTTGTATCTATATTCCATTGTATGAATTACATTTTTTTGAATTATTTTTTTGGATTCTATAGATAAATCGTCAAATGGAATATGAGTATTGATATTACTTTCCTCACAAAGTTTTAGTATCTTTTGTGAATACCATGTTTCTCTTTCAAACATTGACGAAAAAGGTAAAATAGCACCCTCCATAATTGACAATTCTTTTGAAAAAACAAGCTCTGGAACTACTTTTAATAATTTACCTAATCCTGTACAAGATGGGCATGCTCCGTGAGGTGAGTTAAAAGAGAAACTACGAGGTTCTACTTCTGGAAGGCTAATATTATCTTTTGGACAAGAAAACTTTTCTGAGAAAAGGTGATCAACATATAACTTTGGATAATCAGGTATTACAAAACTAGAATCTTTAATTTCAGATAGAATTACGTATCCATCAGCAAGTTTTAAAGCCTGACCTATAGAATCAAAAAGTCTTGATTTAAGAGATTGCAGGGTCTGACCCTGCAATGTTAGTTTGTCTATTACAACATCAATTGTGTGTTTATTGGTCTTTATTAATGCAAAATCATCTTGTAATTCTTTATATACACCATCAATCCTTACTCTTGAGTAACCTTTTGATATTAAATTATCAAAAAGTGCACTAAATTCACCCTTTCTATCTTTTACAACTGGAGCAAGTATGTAAAATCGTCCTTTCATGAGTATAATTTTATTTACTATTTCTTCTAAAGTTTGCATTGATATTTCAGTTCCACAAATTGGGCAATGAGGATGACCAACTCTCGCAAAAAGAAGCCTTAGATAATCATATATTTCAGTTACTGTTCCAACTGTTGACCTTGGATTTCTTGAAGTTGTTTTTTGATCTATTGATATGGCTGGTGACAAACCTGTAATTGAATCAACATCAGGTTTTTCCATAATACCTAAAAATTGTCTTGCATATGTTGATAGACTTTCTACATATCTTCTTTGACCTTCTGCATATAATGTGTCAAAAGCAAATGAACTTTTGCCACTGCCAGAAACTCCTGTTAGAACAGTTAATTTATTTTTTGGAATATCAAGATTAACACTTTTTAAATTATGTTGTCTTGCACCACGAACTTTTATATAGTCATTCATCGATGTACAATTATACAGTATGAATCTATTTCAGACACTGCTGTTATCTATAGTTGAAGGTATTACTGAATTTTTACCTATTTCTTCGACTGGACACTTGATACTTACAAGTAGTTTACTTCAGATACAACAGACTGAATTTGTAAAATCATTTGAGATTATTATCCAGCTTGGTGCAATCTTGGCTGTGGTGGTTATTTATTTCTCAAAATTACGTAGTAATTTTGTGTTACTTAAAAACACTTTAATTGCATTCCTGCCCTCTGCTATTTTTGGATTATTATTTTACAAGTACATCAAAATGTACTTGATTGGTAGCACTGCAGTTGTTATCTGGAGTTTATTAATTGGCGGAATTATAATGATTTTATTTGAAAAGTTTTACAAACAGAATAACAAAAAATTAACAAATAGAAATTATTTTGTAATTGGTATATTTCAAGTTTTTTCAATGATACCTGGAGTATCGCGAGCTTTTGCAACTATATTTGGTGGAATGATAGTAGGAATGAAAAGAGAAGAAGCAACAGAATTTTCATTTTTTTTGGCAATTCCAACGATGATTGCAGCAACATCATTAGATTTAATTAAAACTGATGTGTCTATGTGGACTAGTAGCAACTTAGTTACATTGTTAATTGGATTCTTAGTTAGCTTTGCAACTGCTTACGTAGCTATACGATGGTTAATCAAGTTTGTACAAACTCATAATTTTAATCTTTTTGGCTGGTATAGAATTATCTTAGCTCTTCTATTTTTCGTATTCGGTCTCTGACTTCAGCTGCTAGTTCAAAATTTAATTCACTGGCTGCTATAAGCATCTCCTTTTGTAAGTTTTTGATAAGTTTCTTTTTATCCATTGGAGTTAAACTTTCTGTATTAAGTTCAGTCATCATTGTTATCACAGGGTCTTCTGCTGGTTTATCTATTAATCTTTGACGAAGAGGTTTAGTAATCGATTTAGGTATAATTTTATATTTTTTATTTATTGCTAGCTGATATTTTCTACGTCTCTTGACCTCACTTAATGCTCTTTCCATTGATCCTGTAATATGATCTGCATACATAATAACTCGTCCTTTTACATGCCTTGCAGCACGTCCCATTGTTTGAATCAAGGATGTTTGACTGCGTAAGAAACCTTCTTTATCAGCATCTAAAATTGCCACTAGACCAACCTCAGGAAGGTCAAGCCCTTCTCGAAGAAGATTAATACCTACTAATACATCATATTTGCCATTTCTTAAATTATCTAAAATATCTGTTCTGTCTAAAGTTTTAACGTCTGAATGCAAATATGCTACTTTAAATCCTTGTTCTTCTAAATAGCTTGATAAGTCTTCTGCAGTTTTTTTAGTTAGTGTTGTTACCAAAATTCTTCTTTTTTCACTAACTTCTTTCTTAATTTCAGTCATGACGTCATCTATTTGCTTTGTCGTCGGTCGAACTTCAACTTTAGGATCAGGAATGCCTGTTGGTCTAAGTAGTTGTTCTACAACATGGCCTTCAGAAAGTGACAATTCCCACTCGTTGGGAGTGGCGCTGAGTGCCAAAAAATTTGGGATTCTTCTCATAAATTCATCAAATTTAAGAGGTCTATTGTCAAGAGCTGATGGGAGTCTAAATCCATAATCAATAAGAGTTGATTTTCTTGAAAAATCACCTGCATACATACCTCTTATTTGAGGAAAAGTAATATGACTTTCATCAGCAATAACTAGCCAATCATCTCCTGCCATCTTTTTATAGTAATCAAGTAAGGAGTAAGGCGCATCTCCTGCCTTTCTACCATCAAAATATCTTGAATAATTTTCAATTCCTTTAACATAGCCAATTTCTTTAATCATTTCTAAATCATACGTAACACGTTGTGATAATCTCTGTGCCTCAAGTAATTTTTTTTGTTTTTTTAATTCTTTTGTTCTTAAATCTAAATCATTTTTAATATCATCAAATGCTTTCTTGTGTGTCATTGGATCTGCAATGAAGTGTTTGGCAGGATATAGGGTGAATGGTGTATTTAACTTTGAAATAATTTGTCCCGTTATTGAATTTATTGACTTTACTGATTTAATGACTTTACTGTCATGCTCAATTCGAACAGCTTCGTCAGTATAAGCTGGATAAACATCAATTGTTTCTCCTCTTATTCTAAAAGTACCTCTTTTAAATTCAAATTCATTTCTTTCATATTGTAAATCTAAAAGTCTATCAATTATTTGTTCTCTTGTAACTTTCATTCCAGCAACGAATTCAAAGGCAAATTTACCATATTCATTTGGAGAACCAATGTTATAAATACAAGATACTGAAGCTACAACTATTGTATCCTTTCTAGTTAAAAGATTGGTTGTTGCTGCAAGTCTTAATTTGTCTATCAACTCGTTAATTGCAGAATCTTTTTCAATATATGTATCAGTTGAAGGAAGATAACTTTCAGGTTGGTAATAATCATAATATGAAACAAAATAGGAAACAGCATTGTCTGGAAATAAATCACGCATTTCTTGGTATAGTTGGGCTGCAAGTGTTTTATTGTGAGAAATTATTAATGTAGGACGTTGTAATTCTTGTATTACATTAGCAACAGTAAAAGTCTTACCGCTTCCAGTAACCCCAAGTAGCGTCTGGTATTTTACTGATTTATTGACATTACTGACTAATTGATTTATTGCATTCTGTTGCTCAGGTATTGGGGTGTATGTAGTCTTTAGCTTAAATTTCATAACCAATTTTAACACATGATTGGCAACCAAAAAAAACACCCTCCTACTTTGAAAAACTATCTGCTAATAAAAGCAAACGATTTTTCTCCGTGTGGAGGGTGTTTCTTGTACTTTGGCTTGAGCCAAATTTCTCATATAAATGAGAATATACGAAAAGTTGATTGATAACAGAATCATCTGTCGCCTAAGCGCCTCTTTCGAGTTTAAAATATTCAAATGTCTTGAACTACTTCTTGCCGATGTTGAGCAACGCTGGATTGAGAGTAGCGCCCTTTTTCTTGTTGGCCTCTTCACCTTCGTTCCCAAGTTGGGTATCAAGGTTGTGCCATCGGCGCAACTCTTCACCATGCTTCCAGAACTGGGCGAGGAATGAGACCGCGCAACCATACTGAAAACCGGTAATACCTTTGTAGTCAACTTCGTGAGAAAGTTCATTGGCGATATCAGCGATCTTCTTGCCTTGACGTATAGCTTGTTGCATTGCAACGCCCCACGCGATGGCGAAGTTGACGGTCGCGGCGCTGTATCCATCAGCAGAATTCTTACGAACAGCCTCGTTGAAGGCTGAGCGCTTGAACAGCGACACTTGAAGCTTGTCTGCCTCCAGCATAGCGCGTACATTCTGGCCACGAACGACGTCACGATCTTCCCGTACTTTCTGTTCACGGCGAGATACCTCAGCTTTCATGGATTTTGCCCATTGCTTACCTTGGCGGTCAATGTCTGTCTTCCATAATTCGTAAGCGTCGAGGGCAACCATACCAGGTTCGACAGTAAACTGTGCTTCGTTGAAGACGCAGGTTACGCGAATCCCGTAGGTATTGGCGCGATAGACCATTTGTTCAATGACCTTCTGAATATCTTCGCCAATGTGCGGACTGATGGAAGCCAGTTTTGTAAGTTCGTTCTTCGAGAGGTTAGACATTTTATTTCTCCTTTGAAAATGATTTTTTCTACCCAAATAGGTATTTTTCTAAATACCTTGATATCCAGAAAACTACCTACTTAGGTTGGAGAAATTAACTTTTCGCAATTTTAAAGTGCAAGAAACTTAAAAAAACTAAAAATTGAGAAACTGTAAGTTGCAAATTGAACTCTAATTTCTCAAAATATACCAATATCATAATAGCATTGGTTTTGTTGAAAGTCAAGTATTATAGGTTATATATTTGTAATAACAAGGTCGGACCTTGTAAGAGCGATACAGAAAGATATACTTGACGCATTCGGTTAAAGTTCGTAATATAAATTATGTCAAAAATTAACTCAGCACCAGTAATTTATAGAAGACAAGCACAGGTTTTGGATTTTATCAGACAGTCAATTGAAAATACTGGTTTTGCTCCAACACTTCGAGATATAGCAAACGCCATTGGAGTTAATTCACTTGCAACTGTTCATGAGCATGTACAAGGGCTTGTTGAAAAAGGACTTCTGAAAAGAACTTCTGGTAGACTTCGAAAAATGGAGTTAACAACTGATATTAGTATTAATAATGAAGGTATAACTGTACCAATATTAGGTTATATTGCAGCTGGGTCTCCAATTGAGCCAATGACTGATCCTAGTGCACACATGTCAATTCCACCAAATTTTGCTTCAGGCAAAAAAAGAGTTTATGTACTTCAAGTTCGTGGATTATCAATGATTGAAGATCATATAAATGATGGAGATTTTGTAATTTGTGAACAGACAGAAACTGCAAATAATGGAGAGATAGTAGTTGCACTTTTAAGAAATGGTATGGCAACTTTAAAGCGTTATTTTAAAGAAGCAACAAGAATTAGGCTTGAACCTGCAAATGCTGCCATGTCCCCTATTTTTGCCAAAGAAGTTACTATCCAAGGTCGAGTAGTTGGCTTAATTCGCAGATATTAAGTTTCTTCCTGTCATCTCTGTTGGTACTTCTATATTTAATAATCTTAAAATAGTTGGGGCAACATCAGCCAAAACTCCTGCAGACAATGTTTGTCCGTTTCCCATAAACTCTTTGTAAACAATAATTAATGGTACTGGATTAGAACTATGCTCTGTTTCAATTTGGCCTGTTTGACTGTTAATCATTTGTTCGACGTTTCCATGGTCAGCTGTAATTATTAATACTCCATCATAAGCCAAAGCAAAATTTGCAAGACGGGCAACACATTCATCAACTGTCTCACAAGCTTTAACTGCAGATCCGATATTTCCTGTATGGCCTACCATGTCAGGTGCTGCATAATTTACTAATATAAATTTATAATCAACAAAAGTTTTAAGTTTTGAAAGCAAACCATCTGTTAATTCAATTGAACTCATTTCAGGTTTTAAATCATATGTTGCAATTTTAGGTGAAGGAACAATTAATCTTTCCTCTAGTTCCATTGGAATTTCTTGCTGTCCATTAAAATAAAATGTTACGAAACGTTCCTTTTCACTCTCAGAAGCTCTTAACTGTTTATATCCAGCCTCAGATATCACACGCCCTAATGGCATATCTACAACTTCAGGTTCAAATACAACCTTCGCACCTTCATCTATTAGAGATTTTTCATATTGTGTCATTGTGGCAAAAAATAAATTCTTTAATTTTTCAGGTCTATCAAAAGTAATAGATTGTGGTGTTTGTGTGACTAAATGTTTCTGTTTATATTTAACCAAAAAGGGATCAAATGATTGAATTTCTTCTGCCTTATTTATATCACTATAAACAAAAGCTCTTGAGAGTTGTCTTGGTCTATCTATTCTAAAGTTAAAAAATATGACAGAATCATTATCTTTGATTATTGATATAGGTTTACCCGTCTGATCGCAGATCAGTGCGGGATCAATAAATTCATCAATCTTTCCACTTGCATATGAAGTTTCAATTGCTTCCTCTGGTGTTTTAACTAAATTGCCAACACCTTTAGTTAATGCAAAATATGCTTTTGAAGTTCTATCCCACCTATGATCTCTATCCATTGCCCAATATCTACCCATGATTGAAGCTATTTGACCAACATTTTCCCTTTTCATTACTTCTCTAACCCTTTGTATATATATTTTTGCTGCAGATGGTGGTGAATCTCTACCATCAGTAAAAAGGTGTAGAAAAACTCTGTTAAAATTATTTCTGCTACAAAGTTGAATAAGTGCAAACAAATGTTCAATATTAGAATGTACTCCACCAGCACCAATTAAACCCATTAGGTGTAAATTTGAATTGTTTGTTTTGGCATGATTAATTGCATCAAGAAGTACCTGATTATTAAAAAATACACCATCAGCAATTGACATATTTATTCTCATTAAATCCTGATAGACAATTCTGCCTGCACCTAGGTTTAAATGCCCTGTTTCTGTGTTACCTGCTTCACCACGAGGTAAACCAACAGATTCTCCCGAAGCACTAAGTTCTGTATGGGGATATCCGGCCATATATCTATTAATATTTATAGGATTAGCTAGAGAAATAGCATTGCCGGCAGAAGGTGATGAGATGCCCCATCCATCTAAAACTGCTAAAATCACAAACTTTGGTATCATTTGAAATAATCTAATTCTATTTCAATTGCAGTCAATCTATTATATTTTGCGACTCTCTCCCCTCTGGCTGGAGCTCCAAATTTAGCATAGTCTGAAGCAATTCCTACTGCAAAATCAGCAATAAAAGTATCATTTGTTTCACCTGATCTATGAGATGTAATCAATTTCCAGCCCGCATCTTTTGCCATTTTAACAACATCTAAAGTTTCAGATATTGTTCCAATTTGGTTAGGTTTAATGACCGCACCATTACATGCTTTTTCATCAATCGCTTTTTGTAATCTTTTAGGATTAGTTACCAAAATGTCATCTCCGACAATAATTGCAGTTCCTTTAAGTTCATTGTATATTTTTTTCCACGAATCCCATGCGTCTTCTTGAAAAGGATCTTCAAGTATAGCTAATTTATATGAACTAATAAGTTCTTTGTAATAATCTAACAATTGATCATCAGACAGGGATGATGAACGATCACGAATAGTATAATCACCATCTTTATAAAAACTATTGGCAGCCACATCAAGGCCCAAAAATACATCTCTTCCCAACGAATAATTTGTTTGTCTAACTGATTCTACAAATACTTCAAACGCGTCGGCGTTTGTAAACAAATTTGGAGCATACCCACCTTCATGACCAACTGAATGGATTGCTCCACGGCGACTCAAATTGTCACCTATGGTTTGATAAATCTCAACTCCCATTTGAAGTCCATCGGAAAATTTTTTAGAAGTTCCCGGTATCATCCAGAACTCCTGAAAGTCTAGGTTCCCAGCTCCATGTAATCCTCCATTTATCATGTTTAAAAGAGGTGTTGGTATTTTTACTCCTTTTGAAATTCCTTTTTGAACTGCTAATTCATTTATCCAGCCATACAATGCTTTATTTTGAGAAATAGCAGCTACTTTACAAACAACCATTGATATTGCAAGTATTGCATTAGCTCCATATTTTGATTTGTTTTCGGTTCCATCAAGATCAATTAGTTTTTTATCTATTTCAATTTGTTTAGTAGGATCCATACCAACAAGAGCAGGACCCAGGATTGTATTTATATTTTCACAAGCTTTTAGAACTCCTTCTCCACGATATCTAGGATTATCTTTATCCCTAAGTTCTAAGGCTTCATGAGACCCCATGGAAGTTCCAGCAGGAACTGAGGCAGTAGCAAATCTACCATCATCTAATTGACAATAGCATTCAACGGTAGGAATACCCCTACTATCTAGTATTTCTCGCGACCATATTCTCTTGATCATATATTTCCTTTCTAACTCTTGTAATTGCATCAGGATTTACAGAAATTGATGTTATACCTGCTTTAATAAGTATTTCTATCATTTCATTGTATGTGCTTGCGGCTTGTCCACAAATTGATGATGTAACATTGTGTTTATTACAAGCTTTAATAACTTTTTTGATAGCCCACAAAACTTCAGGGCTCATTTCATTAAAGGCTGTTGCTACTGTTGAATTATCTCTATCTGTTCCTTGCATTAACATAGTTAAATCGTTTGAGCCAATTGAAATACCATCTATTCCAACTTTTATAAATTCTTCAATCATTATGATATTAACTGGAATCTCTACCATCATCCACAATTTAAAATGTGGATCTTCAAAAAGCCCTTGGGATTCTATGAGTCTTCTGACTCTTCTTAATTCATCAGGACTTCTGACAAAGGGGATCATAATCTGCAATCCTGGATATTTTTGCCTGACAATTTTAATAGCCTGTAATTCTAGATTAAATACTTCAGGATCAGAAATATATCTAAATGCGCCCCTAAACCCAAGCATTGGATTTGGTTCGACAGGTTCCCAATGTTTTCCACCTTCAAGACTTCGATACTCGTTCGTCTTAAAATCAGTGGCACGGTAAACAATTTGGCGAGGGTAGAAAGCTTCACAAAAAATAGTTAATTTACTAACCATTTTGTCAATGAAAAGATGTTGTGTTTTACGTTTAATTGCTTCTTTTGGATGAATTCCAATATCAGCTATCATAAATTCGGCGCGTAAAAGCCCTACACCATCGACATCCATTTTAGATACTTCTTTAGCGCGGTCAGGTTCAGCAAGATTGACATAAAGTTTTGTTGCAGTTCTGAGCTTCTTCGAAGCAGTACTTAGTACTTTGTACTTAGTACTTTGTACTTCTTGGATCTTTGATCCAAGATATATTTCCCCAGTAGTTCCATTAACGGTTACAATATCGCCGTCTTTAAGTATTAAAGTACCATTTTTTGTTCCAACGACACAAGGAATTCCCATTTCACGAGAAACAATGGCTGCATGGCTTGTCATTCCACCCTGATCTGTAACTATTGCGGTTGCCTTCTTCATAGCAGGTACATAATCAGGAGATGTCATTGGAGCAACTAAAACATCGCCCTTAGATATCTTATCGATTTCTTTAGGCGACTTTAGTATCTTTACTATGCCAGTTCCAATCCCAGGACTGGCTGATATGCCTTTTAAAATCGGCGCTGTTGTTTGGTTTTCTACATTCTGCATACTACCTACTACTTTCGTAGTTTTCTCAATTGTAGTTATAGGTCTCGTTTGAACTATATATAATTTATCTTTTTCTAATGCCCATTCAGTATCTTGTGGAAAAAAGTAATGATCTTGAAGTTTTTGGGCAATTTTAGCTAAAAATATAATCTGATCTTCAGTAAGTTTAATTTTTGATATATCCTTTTTAGGAACTGCAATTTCTTTTGTTTCGTTTCCCTTTTTTATATATTGCATCTTTTGATCGTTTACTTCTTTTGAAAGAATGGCAAAAGTTTCTTTTTGTACAACATAATGGTCTGGAATATATGATCCTTGAACAATCATTTCTCCAAGTCCCCAAACAGCATCAATTATTATTCTATCTTTCCTGTTTGTTACTGGGTCAATTGAAAACATAATTCCGCTAACCTCAGATTGAACCATTTTTTGGACAATTACTGAAATTCCTACTTTTTCTATTTTGATTTTATTTGAGTGTCTATAATAAATTGCACGAGGAGTAAAAAGAGATGCCCAACACTCACGTACCGCAACCTGTAAATTTGACTCACCCTTAATATTTAAAAATGTGGCTTGCTGTCCTGCAAAGCTCATACCAGGTAAATCCTCAGCAGTAGCTGATGATCTAACGGCAACAAGAGCTTTACTAAATCTTCCACCAAGCTTTCTATAGGACTTTACCAAGTCCGTAAAAACAGATTCTGGAAATTTGGAGGTGTTTATTATTTTTTGAATTTTCTTAGAAGCATTTTCAAGTTGTACAGCGTCTTCAACATCAGTTATTTTTAAAATATCATAGATGGTCTTTGCTACGCCGCTTTCGCGTAAAAATAATTCATATGAAGGTACTGTAACTGCAAAACCATCAGGAACAGGGAAACCAGAATTTATCATCTCACCAAGATTTGCCCCCTTCCCTCCTACTAGGGAAATAGAATCTTTATCTATATTCTTAAAATCAATAACTAGAGGCAGGTTAGTCATCCTTTTAATATAGCAGATTTTAACTTAAGTATCCATGGTTCAGGACCGGGGTCAGTGTCATCTAAAATTGAAAGATAAAATCCGACCCACGCACAGTAATGGGCTAATTCAAGTGATTGTGCTAATACACTTGAAGTACTTAGTACATAGTTCATAGTACTTAGATTTTGCTCGGCAAAAATATCCTTTGTAATTTTATAACGAAGTTTTACACGATCATTATTGAAATTACTTTCAAAGAACAAATATTTTTTTTGTAATGCGGCAGATGGCTTTCCAACTGCTTCCACAAGAACATGATTAACCTCAGGGAAATCGTAAAATTCTGTAAAATTACGAGATATCTCACACATTGCATTACGCCCTGCATTTAGAGCTCCCAAAAGTGGCCTTCCACCAAATAACACAGGGATTGATCCATGTAAATTTTCTGCCATTTCTTTTACATTCCATTTTTTTCTTGTTTCTTCAAGTTCCGTAAGCGCTGTATTTAGTTCAGCATCTATATTTTTTAGTACGCCAATTTTATTTAAAACTCCCATTAATCCTCCCAAGGATATCCCTAAGCCAGTTTTTGGAAAACCAGTTGGATTTGTGTCTTTAGGATCTATTACAACATCATTTATCTTTCCACCTGTTGAAATGCCAATTACTTGACAACCTATTTCTTTGGCCTTTTCATATCCAGACAAGCTTTCTTCTGTATTACCTGAATAACTATTAACTATTACTAAAGTATTTTTATTTACCCAAGCAGGAAGGCCATAATCATTGTAAACAGCAAATGGTTTTTCATAATTATCTTCTAAAAGCCCCTGAATAATTTTACCTGCATTACTTGACCCACCCATGCCTGAAACTATGATGTTTTCAAAATTCTTAATTCTTAATTCTTCATTCTTAACTTGGCCAAAGGCCGATCTGATTTGCTCAGGAAAAAGTGTAAGTGCTTTTTCAACCCCACTCAGACCTAGTTTTGTATAATCTTCATTTAAATTCATTTTGTTAGTTCTAAAAGTTTCTCTATTATTTCAAATCCACCCAATTCTTCATTACCTTCAGTATAGTAGTCAGATTGTAAAGATTTTTTATCAGTAGTTATTCCAATCCCAGCTGCATCAGTCATTGATTTATCATTTGGTCCATTTCCTATAGCAATTACTTGAGATATATCAATTCCTAGAGTTGTAGACAGGCTTTTTATGCCAGTGCCTTTGTCTAATACTTTGGGAGCAATGTCAAAGGCTTCACCATTCCAAAGAGTATAAAATTCACCTTCAGGATCATGTTTTTTCATAACCTCATATACTTCAGGCATGTCAGCATGTGCATGAAGCGTTATTAAAAATTGTTTGGGTTCAAAAGCTCTAAAATCTCTTGCCTTACCTTCCAAATTAGCTAGATCTTTTTTGATATTTATCATCTTATTCAACGTATTTTGCTCAAATTTTTTATTTTGTATTAATTCTCCATTGATTAGCGTAAAAATTCCAATTTCACTTATTAAGGCACAATTATTCCAAAGTAATTCATTAAATACCTTGGTTAAATACATGGAGCTTCTGCCACTGCAAATTGCTATAAAATATTTTTTCTTTAGTAGAAGCAGCGCATCTCGCATATCTAAAGATAAATTAGATGTTTTAACTGTTAATGTGGTATTCTCGACAGTCTTTATTTCTTGAATATCAGTTCCTTTTTTAATTGTTACTCCGTCAACATCAAAAACAACTAATTTTAAATCTTTAATATCCTCTTTTGTTAATGTAGAAAGTGGTTTCATATATTCATATTAATCTCTTAATAAGTAATAGATCAATAGATAATAGTAAATCAGCTTTGCCGGTTTTTGCCTTGACATCTATTTCAGCCAATTCCGAGATCATTTGTATAACTTCAGGGGTGGGATTACGCAAATATTTTTGTTTTAATTTCCAAGCCATCATAGCCAAAATATATTCTACTGGTTGAGTTTTAAGTAATTCATGAAAGTTTTTAATTGTCATATTGTCTAAAAATTTCCAGAGAAGTTGTGGTAATTCAAACTTTTCAGTTTTATCTGGATTAATCATCTTAAGTGATACAGCAGGGTGCAACCCTGTGGTATAAATAACCAATGTTCCTGGGATTTTTTTTATTAAATTTAATTCTTTTTTACCGATAATTTTGTAGTCTCTGACTATAATTAGTTTTTCGGTACCAAAAAGCGATGGTGTGTCTTCAATCTTGTCATTTATAATATCCCAGCCTCGTTTTTTTGCTTCGTCAATAAATTTAGTTAGACGTTTATAACTATTTATTGTGTCATCACCGTGTAGAATTATGATTTTCATGGTATTTTTCTATTAGTATATCAAGTTTGTCATGAAAACTACCTTTTTTATGTCTAGTGTGAGCTACAAGAGCCCCTGAAAAGTTTCTAGGGATATGTGTTAATTCATGAATTAATATTTTATCTTGCTCTTTTACACTGAGCTTGTCGAAGTGTTCAGAAATTACCTCGACTATATATGCAGGTTCAACATTTAGGGTTCTTTGCCAAAGTCTTGGCAACCCCCATGCACGTGCATAGGCTCTGGCTTTTGAATTTATTGATCTATAATAAAAAATTCTGCCATATGAGAGCCACTCAAGCTCTAGTACTTTTATTAATTTTTGAGTCCTTTCCTCTATATCAGGAGCTAGTTCCCAGCTGACCTGTTTTGTAGACCTCTGACCCTTTTTGTACCTTATCATTTAAAACTAATGCTACCACATCATGAGGATTTGCGAAGGGAATATTTTTTTGATTCATTATAATTCTATCAATTTGTTGGTATAAAATTAGCTCTCCATCTTTATAAAACTTTATTTTATCTCCAACTGAAAGAGAAGCGCTAAGCTTAACAATAGTAATTCCAATTTTTTCATAATAATTAATTACTTTTCCAATCTTAAACATGAGATTCCATTAATTTCATTGCGTGTGTCATTGCTATTGCAAGAGCATCGGCTGCATTGTCAAAATGTGTTTTTTTGTGCTTTTCACTTTTTATCTTTTTACCCAAAATTTTTCTAACATGAATTTGTACCTCTTTTTTATTTGCTCTCCCACTACCTGTAATCATTTTTTTAATAGTCCCAGGGGCGTATTCTGCGACAAAAATATTAAGTTTTCTAGCAGCTAAAAGCATTACTCCTTGTGCTTGTCCTACGGCAATTACAGTTTTTGCATTATTAGCAAAGAAGACTTTTTCAAAAATAAAAGCATCAGGAGAAAATTTTTCAATAAGTTTTAGAGTTTTTTCGTAGATAATTTCTAATCTTTCTTCTTTTTTTAATTCTTTATTTGTTTCAATTAATCCCCATTCAATAACTTGAAGACCATTACCTGATATGGCTGAAATGTCAGTTACTTCAATACAACCAAAACCAGTAGTTGCTGTTCCGGGGTCTATGCCTAATATTATCACTTCTTTTTTGTAAACTCTCTTCTCTTTGATCTTGAATAAATTTTATCAATCTCTTTTGTGGATTTTTCTCTAGTGTAATAAAGCTTTGCTCTATTTACTCCCATTGTACCTTTTTTGATAACTTCAATTTTTTCAATTGTAGGTAGAGAAATTGGGAAAATTCTCTCAATTCCAATTGTTGCTTCGCCAATTCTTCTAACAGTAAACATTTTTCTTTCACCTCTACCTTTGATAGCTAAAACCATACCTTCAAAGAATCCGACTCTAGTCTTTTCTCCCTCTTTGATTTTTTGGAATACTTTTATTTTATCTCCAACACCAAATTCAACTTCCTTGTGTTTAATTCTTAATGCCATGAGAAGTATTATATATTAAAAGATTACTAATTTGAAGAGATAGCTTTTCTGACCAAATTATTTTTTGTTTTGGAATTATTTTTGTTTGATCTCTTTCAAAAAACAATGTAATTTGATCATCTCCTTTGTTTTGTGAAAACAATTCCTTTAATTCAAGCAGTTTATCTTTAGAAATATCAGCAGGAATATTTATTGTATGGCTTCCATCATTTTTATACTCTTGCATCGATTCTACAATAAATGAAATTTCGTCTTCACGGGACTCAACTCTTCCTGTTATTAAAACTACTTTTCCGTCCGTTAATAAATTTTTAACCTCCCCATAAATTTTAGGGAAAACTACCATATCGACAACTCCAGTAGTATCTTCAGCTTTAACAAAAGCCATTTCTGAATTATTTTTCTTTGTTAAAATTATTCTAGCTTCACGAATTATAACTGCAAGTTTAACCGCTTTACCTTTTTGTTCTTCAGGATTTAGTTCAAATATTTTATGTGTTGCATTAATTTCTAAAGGATCAAGTAATTCATTCATTGGTTTTGCAGATATTGAAAAGCCAAGGAGGTCTCTTTCAAAATTTTCTCTTTCTTCATCTGTAAAATCATCAATAGAATTATCAATTAGAGAAGAATCTGACACAAAAGCCGAAATCTTAGATTCATCTTCTTCTGAAAACAAACCAGACTGACCATTATTATCTTTTGATTTAGAAAGTTTTGTTTTAATCATATCTATTGCAGCTAGTAAGGCAGTCTTTTTACCAAAATTTTCCATAGCACCAACTTTAATTAAACTTTCTAAAACTCTTTTATTTACTTTTCTACCATCGACACGGTTAACAAAATCAGTAAAAGATAAAAATAATCCTAATTTTCTAGCCTCAAGTATATTTTCAATTGCAATAGCTCCAACATTTTTAACGGCCGATAGTCCAAATCGTATATCTTTTGTGTTCACAATAGTAAAATCTGTTTCACTTTCATTAATATCAGGAGGGAAAACTCCAATTCCTATCCTTCTACATTCATGCACAGCTTGGCTTATCTTAACTGAATCTGAGCTCTCTGCAGTTAATAAAGCACTCATATATTCAACTGGGTAGTTTGCCTTCATATAAGCCGTATAGTAGGCTACCATTCCATATGAAGCTGCATGAGCTTTGTTAAACCCGTATGATTGAAATGGTTCAAATAAAAGCCATAACTCTTCAGCAAATTTTTTTGTTTGACCGTTTTCAATAATTCCTTTTATAAATTTATCCTTTTGTGCTGCCATCTCTTCAGGAATCTTTTTACCAACAGCTTTTCTAAATTTATCTGCTTCTTCCCATGAATAACCAGCAAGATCAATGGCACAAAATAATAAATCATCTTGATAAACAATCAAACCATATGACATGTCTAAGAATTTTTCCATTCTTGGATCTAAATATTTAACAAGTTTAGGGTTATTTTTTCGAGATATATATTCAGGAATAACAGCCAAAGGTCCAGGACGATATAAAGCTACCATTGCCATAATATCTTCAACTCTTGTGGGTTTTAATTCTTTTAAAAACTTAGTCATACCAGAACCATTAAGCTGGAATGTTCCCATTGTTTCACCACGAGATAGCATTTCAAAAGTTTTTTTATCATTTATATCTATTTTTTGTAGGTCAATATCAACTCCTCTAGTGTCTTTAACAATTTTTATAGCATTACCCAAAATTGATAGGTTTCTTATTCCCAAAACATCAAATTTAATTAAACCCACGTCCTCACAAGCATGCATTTCATATTGAGTAATAATCTTTTCTCCAGATGGCTCCTTTTGTATTGGTGCAAAATCAGTTAGTTTAGTAGGGGCTACAACTACTCCTGCAGCATGAACTGATAGATGTCTAGCATTACCCTCAACTCCCATAGCTAAATCTATTATTTTTTTAGTATCAGCATCATTTTCATAGAGAGTTTTTAAATCAGGAATTTCATTTAAGGCTCTTTCCATGGTCATAGCAAAACCTTGAGATCCCAGCGGGATCAGTTTTGCAATTTTATCCCCTGTAGCGTATGGGTAACCTAAAACTCTTGCAATATCTCTGACAGCAGCTTTAGCAAGCATTCTTCCAAAAGTACAAATTTGAGCTGTTTTATCTGCTCCATATGTATCTGAAATATATTTAATTACATCTTCTCGTCTATTATCTGATATATCAAAATCAATATCTGGTGGAGATGGTCTGTATGGGTTTAAAAACCTTTCAAAAGGTAAATTATAAGTTAATGGGTTAACTGTAGTAATTCCTAAGACATATGAGACAAGAGAACCTGCAGCAGAACCTCTGGTATTGGTTATAATTCCATTTTCAAGGCACCAATTAACCATATCCATAACTATTAAAAAATAAGGGGCATAACCTTTGCCGTTTATAATTTTTAATTCGTAGTCAACTCTTTCTTTTGTTTCTTTAGTTATTTTGTCAATCTTTAGTGGAAGCAGTTTAGTTACAAGTTCTTCTAGATACTCTGCATCTGTTTTTCCTTTAGGTAAATTAAATTTTGGGAATGACCAAGAACCAAGTGGAATTTCAAGATTACATTTGTCTGCAATTTTAACTGTATTTTCTATGGCATCAGAAAAATCATAAAAAACTTCCTCCATTTCATCAGGCGTTTTAATATAGAAATCTGGATTATCTATATATCTCAACCTCTTAACATCGGAAACATTTTTCCCTGTAGAAATGCAAACCAATGCGTCTTGTGCTGGAGCGTCTTCTTTTCTAATATAATGACAGTCGTTTGTAGCAACAAGTGGAATACCCAATGTTCTACTTAATTTGATTACACCCTCCTCAATTTTTTGGCCATTTTTTTCTATTTCAGAAAGTGAGGCATGTAAAGCCTGATCTGTAATTGTTGGTAGTATTTTTTGGTAATTATGCCTTTGTAGTTCTATATAAAAATCGTCTTTAAAGACATCTGCATACCACTCGCTAAGCTTCTTTGCTTCTTTAAAATTTTCGTCTATTAAAAATTGAGGTATTTCAGCTTGTGGGCAACCTGAAAAACAAACTAAACCTTCTTTATGTTCTTTTAATATTTCTTTTGAAAAACGAGGTTTATAATAATAACCTTCCATATGAGCAATTGAAGTTAATTTCATTAAATTTTTATAACCTTTATAATCTTTGGCAAGAAGCGTGATGTGATAATTATCTTTAACTTTTTCACTCATATCACGAGTTACATAACCTTCAAGACCAATTATTGGTTTAACTTCTTGTTTTTTTCCTTCTTTAAAAAATTCTATAGCTCCATACATTGCACCATGATCTGTAATGGCAATTGCATCCATGTTATTTTCTCTAACATACGTAAACAGTCTTTTAATTCGTGAAAGTCCATCAAGAAGTGAATATTCTGTGTGGTTATGAAGATGAACAAATTTCGACATTAAGACAATTGTACTACAACACCCTCGCCCATAACTCTACCATTTCCGTCATGGGGCTTTGATTTTTTAAGTTCATCTAATTTTTTTTCCATTTCCAATAAATTATCCTCGAATACTGAATCTTTAGAAAATGTTTTATAGCCGATGCAAAATTTAGCGTTATCCGGTAAATTGTTATTTATTTTTTCTATACTCTTTTTGGATCCATCGTTATTTGAATTAAAAAAAACTAAAACGAATTCGTCTCCACCTAAACGTACAGCTAAGTCTGTTTTTCTAATGTTTGATTTAATAGCATATGAAGAATCTTTTAGAATTTCGTTTCCCTTATCGTAACCCAAATTGTCATTAATAGATTTTAGACCAATTAAATCCATCATAACTAGAGAATAATTACCGAATTTGTCTACTCTATCTAAATTACTTTTGGTTACAGCAAACTCATTTATTGCTCCTCGTCTATTTAGTAAACCGGTAAGCGGATCGTTATGAGCAAGATTAAGAAGAAGTTCGTGAGTTTTTTTTGCTATATTTTGATGAGTTGTTTTTTCCATATTTAAAAATTTTCTTTAATTAATTTTTGACCGCTTCGTAGTGAATAAACTAGGATTAGGATAACACCTAAAGACATAATTGTTAAGAGGGTTTTTATACCAAAAAATTCTGAAATTACTCCTGAAAAAATAATTGGAAAAATTGTAGCAAGGGTTATTATAAACCATAAATTTCCAAAAACTCTTCCTCTTAACCAAACAGGTGTAACTTCTTGTAAATGAGTTAACGTTGGAATATTTACTCCAATAAATCCAATGCCAACAAGTATTACAAACAAAGGTGTTGTAGATACTTTACCAAAAATAAGTCCCAGTATTGATATTCCCAAAAGTCCAAGACCAGTATTAATAATTTTCATTTTTCTCCATTTATTTTTGATAAGTTTAGTAATTAATATTGATCCAATTGCTGCACCAATACCTGCAGGAACAACAATTAATAATCCCACATAGGCAATTGAAGTATGTAAGATGTCTTGTGCTATTAAAGGAATATTAACTGTAACAATTGCAAGTCCAACTTGAATAACAAATAGTAAAGACAATGGGTAAAGAATAGTTTTTTTGTTCTTTATAAAAGTATAGCCTTCAACTATATGATTAAAAAAAGTTTTCATTAAGTCCTCAAAATTGTCTGGCAGTTTTTTAGTTGGCGAAATGTTTGGTAATCTATAAACACTTAAAAAGGCAATAAATAGTGCACTAGCACAAATTATTAATGCACCTTCAAAACCAACCAATTTTTGTATAATTCCTGCAAAACCAAATCCAATGACAAGAGATAGTTGTTGAGTTAAAAAGAAAATACTGTTTGCTTTTACTAATTTATTTTTATTAACAAAAGTAGGCAAACTAGCACTTTCAGCTGGAACATAAAATTGATTTAAGAATGAATAGGCCATAACCACAGCGAACAATAAAAAGACTGAATATTGATGGCTAAATATATACAAAAATATTACTAAACTTTGCAAAATATTAGTTACCATTAATATTTTTCTTCTACTTATAAGATCAACAATACTAGCTCCAATTGGACCAAAAAAAATTGTTGGTAAGGCATACGTTACCCACAAAAGAGAAGTGGCAATTGCTGAACCAGTAGATTCAAAAAGTTTTGCCAGAAGCAAAAAGTTCATCATATTGACAGTAACTTGAGAAAGTAATTGAGAAAGCCAAAGAAATTTGAAATTTTTAGTCATGAAGCTTTTTAGTTAATAATAAATTTATCATCTTAGGATCACCTTTTCCATTTAATTTTTTTTGTACTTGGCCAATTAAAAATCCAATTACTTGACCCTTGCCATTTTTGTATGAAGTTATTATATCTGGATTTTCATATATTACTTCTCTAACTGCTTGTTCTAAATCCGCTTCTGATGCATACTTAATCTTAGTAAGTTCTTTGATTTTTTTAACCAATCCTGCTGGTTCTGGATAATTTTTGTCTAAATTTTTATTAATCATAAGATCAGCGATCGACTTTACTAAATCAGGAGATAATTGCGCTGCGCGCTCAAAATAATTTGCCCTATTTAAATCACTAACTAAAATTTCTGTATATTCTTTTGATAATTTATATTGTTCCAAAAATCTTTCTCTCTTTTGCTGTGGTAGTTCTGGAATCTTTGTACTATGTACTAAGTACTCTGTACTATTTACCGGAGGTAAATCCGGCTCTGGAAAATATCTATAATCATCAGAGTCAGCTTTTGTTCTTTGGGGGAAAGTAGTTTTTGTTTTTTCATCATAGCCTCTAGTTTCTTGTTTAAGTTTTTCTCCGTTATCTAAAGCTTTTTCTTGTCTTTCAATCTCTGCCTTGATTGCTTTTTCTAAAAATTTAAACGAGTTAATATTTTTAAGTTCCACTTTGTAATCAGGCAAATCTTCTGTCAAGGATAGTGAGATATTTGCTTCAAGTCTCATAGTTCCTTTTTCCATATCTGCATTACTAATGTCTAAATACCTTGCAATTAATTGAAGTTCTTTGACAAAAGATATAACTTCAGAAATGTCATGAAATACTGGCTCTGTAACCATTTCAATTAAGGCGCACCCTGATCTATTAAAATCAATAAGTGACTTATCTCCTGAATGAATTAGTTTACCTGCATCCTCTTCTAAATGAATATGATTAATTGCAAATCCTCTTAAATTTCCACCAACACAAAATGGATTATCTTTTTGACCAATTTGATAGCCCTTGGGTAGATCTGGGTAGAAATAATGTTTTCTATAAAATTTACTTTCCTTTGAAATACTAGATCCTAATGCTAAACCTAATTTAATAGTTTTGTTTATTGCTTCTTCATTGGCAAAAGGTAATGCTCCGGGAAGACCTAAACAAATTGGGCAAGTTTGTGTATTTGGTTTTGCTCCAAAATGATCTTGTGGGCAACTACAAAACATTTTAGATTTTGTATTTGGCTCTATATGTATTTCAAGACCTATTATTATGGTGTATTTTTGCATATTAAAAAGCTGTTTTTGGTTTGTAATTTGTTGATAATTCATATAATTTTCCTAGTTTAAATAAAACATCTTCATTAAATTTTTTTGTCATTAATTGAAAACCTAATGGCAATTTATTTTTACTAAAACCACTAGGTATTGCAATTGAAGGAATACCACAAAGATTAGCTGTTGCGGCGTAAACATCGGTTAAATACATAGTAAGCGGATCAGAAGCCTTTTCTCCAATTTTAAATGCAGGGGTCGGTGCAACAGGAGCTATTAGAGCATCAACCTTTGTGAAAACCTCATCTACTTCAGAAATTATTTTAGATCTGACTTTCATTGCTTTCTCATAATATGCATCATAATAACCAGCCGATAAAACATAGCTCCCGAGCATTATTCTTCTTTTTGCTTCTTCTCCAAAATTCTCCCTCGTGGAACCATATCTAATTCCATCAAATCTACCTAAATTAGATGATACTTCTGCTGGTTGGACAATATAATAAACAGAAATACCATATTTAGTTGAAGGTAAAGACACTTCTACAAATTCTATATTCTCTTTTTTGTATGTTTTTATTACCTCTTGTATATTTTTTTCAATTTCCTTATCTAGTCCACCGACAAAGAACTCTTTTGGTATACCTATCGTTAATTTAGCATTTGGTTTTTTGTCATTTAGCATTTGGTTTGTAACTGTTCCATCAAAACCATCTTCTCCTTTTATAACATTAAATACTGTCTCTACATCATCAACACATCGTCCTAAAGGCCCAATACAATCAAGTGAAGATGCCATAGCAATTACACCATATCTTGATACTGCTCCATAGGTTGGTTTTAAAGCTACAGCATAATTATAATTTGCAGGTAATCTTATAGAACCACAAGTATCAGTACCGGTTGATATCAAACTCATGTTTGCAGAAAGTACTGCTCCTGAACCACTCGATGAACCACCTGAAACATATTTTTTATTCCATGGATTTTTAGTAACTCCAAAATCAGAATTTTCTCCACTTGATCCATGAGCAAAGGCATCGCAGTTTAGTTTACCAATTGGAATAGCACCTGCAGCTTCAATTCTATTAACTGATGTGGCAGAATATGGAGGCACATAACTTTCAAGTATTTTTGAACCTGCAGTAGTCCTCACACCCTTAGTTAAAAAAATATCTTTGTAAGAAACTACAACTCCAGAAAGTGGGTTGGTTCGGTCGCCTCGATCTATTTCTTTTGCTTTTGCATATGCAAGTTCTTCTGTAACTGTTAGAAAAATATTAAATTCTTTATTATATTTATTAATTTGAGCAAGATATGAATCAACTAGTTCTACAGCAGAAAATTTTTTAGATTTTAAGCCATCTTGTGTCTCTTTTATAGTTAAAGGTATATTCATGTTCGTTTAGAAAGAATTGCTGGAACTTTGAAATAATCATCTTGTTTTAACGAATTAGTGCTATCAGTAACATCATCTCTTAATCTATTAACAAGTCCTGTTGTTTGGCTTGTTGGTTCTATACCATTGGTATCAACTTCATTTAGAATTCCTACAAATTCAATAATTTTATCAAGTTGTGGAGTAAGTTTTTTAACTTCAGAATCAGTAAGTTTTAGATTTGAAAGTTCTGCAACATGCAACACTTCTTTCTTTGTTAATTTCGCCATATTAGTATCATACTTCAATCATGTCATTTTTTGAAGAGTTGCAATTCTATCTTTAAGAGGTGGGTGAGTGTTAAATAAATTTGCAAACATACCAACAGAACCTTTAATTCCAGTTTTAAATGGATTAATAATATACAAATGTGCAGTTGCTTTGTTTGCAGCCTCGAGTGGCTCATGATCAGCAGAAATTTTGGCTAGGGCTGACATTAAACCTGCTGGTTGTCTTGTAATTTGAACTGATCCCGCGTCGGCCATGAATTCTCTGCGTCTTGATATTGCAAGTTGAATTAGTGTAGCAATAATAGGTGAGAGTATTGCAAAAATTATTCCTACAACCATAATTATTGCTCCAAGTTGATTATCATTATTGTTGTCACGGCTTCTGCCTCCTCCAAAAAATCTTGCACGGAAGAACCAATCGCCAAGAAGAGCAATTAAACCAACCATAACAGAAACAATACTCATTAATCTAATGTCGTAATTTTTAATATGACTTAATTCATGCGCAATTACTCCTTCAAGTTCTGTACGATTTAATTTTTCCAAGAGTCCTGTTGTAACACAAATAACTGCATGGTCTGGATCACGACCGGTGGCGAAAGCATTAGGAGCTGTGTCTTCAATTACATATAATTTTGGTTTTGGAAGACCTGCACCTATGCATAAATTCTCTGCAACTGAAGTAAAGAGTTTATGCTCTTTGGAATTTGCAACTCTTGCACCAGAAATTGTTAATACAATTTTATCTGAATAATAATAACTAATAAATGTTGAGATTCCTGAAAAAATCAAGGCAATTCCAACATAGCCTAGTCCGCCAGTTTGGTAGCCATTATAGTATCCAAAAGCTTGGGACATAAAGTAAATGGCAATAACAGAGAATACGAAAAACAAAGCAGTTATTAAACTACTTTTAATCTTATTACTTTGCTGAACCTCATATATATTTTGCATTACAAGTTTACCTTAGGGCTCTTCATTTCATCAGCGCTTACTTTTAAATGTTCGCCACTTTCGGCGGTTTCAAGTCCTTTTAATTCATCAAACTTAAACATGTTTGCGACGATGTTTGATGGAACTGAAACTCTTTTTACATTATAATCTGCCGTTAAGTCAATCATAAGCCTTCTTGAGTACATTACTTTGTCAGATGTATCACGAAGTTCATTCATTAAATTTTCTACAACAGTATTTGCTTTAAGTTCAGGATTACTTTCAACCACGATCTTAAGTCCTGATAGCGCTTCAGAAATTTGTTTAGATGCATCTTGTCCTTTTGAAATTAATTTTCGAGCTTCAGATAGCATTTCCATTATTCCTTTTTCGTGTGTTAAATATCCTTTGACTGATGCCTCCAGATTAGGTATTAAATCTGCTTGTCTTTTTAATTGATTTCCTATTTCCTGTATTGAAGCCTTGATTCTTGCTTTACTTGATACAAAAAAGTTATAAACAGAAATTACCCAACCTATAAAAACTACTAAAACTATTAATAATAATATTGTTAAATTCATATATTAATCACCTTCTTTCAATTCTTTTTTTAAATCCTCTAGAGATAAACAGTTTATCATATCTTTTTTCTCGCACCAACCTCGTCTTGCAACATTAACTCCATATTTCATATTATCCATCATCATAATTTCATGAGTATCAGTACCTAATGTTAATTTCACACCACACTTCACAGCTTCACGAACTAAAATGTCAGGTAAATCTAGTCGCATTGGATCAGCATTTATTTCTAAAAATATGCATTGTTTAAGGCAAACGTCAAAAATTTTAGGCCAATCAATTTCAACTCCTTCTCTTTCATTAATTTTTCTAGCAGTAGGGTGAGCAAAAATTTTAACTTTGGGGTAGGAGAGTGCATTAATTATTCTTTTTGTCATATCAAGACGAGACAAATCAAATACAGAATGAATTGAAACAAGGGCAAAATCTAATGTTTCTAGGCCTTTCACGGAAATTGGTAAGCTTCCGTCTTTATTTATATCAATCTCAAGGCTATTGAATACAAAAGGTATTCTCTTTTCACGCGAGTAATTTAATTGGTCAACTTTTTCACGCTTTCTTTTTAGCAAATCTTCAATTTGTTTTTCAGTATGTTTACTTTTACTAGGATTATGTTCTGTAAAGGCTATATATTCATAACCCAATTCTCTACCCTTTTCAGTTAATTTTTTCATTGAGTCTATTCCTAAATCATGTGATGTCTCAATATCAAAATCACTATGTATTTGTAAATCTGCTTTGATATCTTCTAGTTTTATTAGATTAGGCAATGTTTTATTAATGGCTGCCTCAATCTCACCAGTATCTTCTCTCAATTCAGGCTCAATATAATCTAATTTTAAGAAATTATATAATTCCTGTTCTGTTCTAAAATTTTTTATTTCTTCTTTCTTATTTCTTATTTTTCTCAATCCATACTCTGATAATGAATAACCAAGTTTTAATGCGTGTTCACGAAGTGCTATATTATGAAATTTACTACCAGTAAAATGTTGTAGGGCAGAGCCATATTTCTCGGGTTCCATAACCAATAAATCAACCTGAACATTACTAGGTAATAGAATTGATGCAGTATGTTCTCCTTGTTCAATTATTTTTTGTATTTTTGGATAACTAATAAATTTTTTAATTACTTCTAGTGGTTTATTTGTTGCAACCGCAATATCAATATCCCCTACTGTAGCAGCTTTTCTACGGAGTGAACCAAGCACATCTATCTTTTCTACTTCAGAACACTTAGAAAGCCATTCTACGACCTCAGAAGCGATATTTTCTGCATATGGTAACAGTAATCTTCTATCTTTATCTGTTAATTTTTGAGCTTTATCTAATAATTTTTTAATTTCTGATTTTGGTAGCTCATCAATCATTTTCAACGCAGTTTTAAGTCCTATTTTTGGAAGTGCCATTAAAGTAAAGGCTTCTTTTGGTATATCTTTCATTAATTTATCAAAATGAGTAGATTTTCCTGTTTTAAATATTTCATCCAAATGTTCTGCAATTGATGTGCCGATTGAAGGCACGTCAGAAAGTTTATTATCATCCCAGAGATCTTTAAGTTCTGAAGTTGCATGCTCTACAGAATCTGCTGCACGATTATAGGCAATAACTTGAAATCTGTATTTGTTTGGATCTTGTAGTTGATAACTAGCTGCAACATTTCGAAGTAACTCTGCAATCTGTAAATTAGTCATTACTTAAGTATAGCAAAAAAATAACCCTCGGAGCTTGGAAAAAATGCTATAAGCATTCAATCAAGACGAGGGTCATCACAACTTAGGTTGTGGTTAGAATAAGTACTGAAATAGGCTGATTAAGCAAAATACAAAGCCTACCGTAGCTACTAATCCTCCGACTAACATACCTATCATACCTATACATGATAGTTTTGGTTTATTACTATTGACAAGATACGCACCACCCAAAAATGATGCAAAACCAAAGGCCAAACCTAACACAATTAACACTCCACCAATTAACATTTCAAACTCCTTAGAACTAGATTTCAAATAGACGCAATTTTGTCTGATTTGATGATAAAAATATAACAGATTAATTCCTAAATGTCAATATTATAGGTCACTTAGACGTATAAGGTTTCTTTATGGGGTATTATATTTATTTTCGTCTTCATTATCTTTTTCCCAAACTTTTCCTTTCTTTCTGATATTTTCTTTTATTATTTTTATGGGTATTATTGGTGGAGATTCATCTCTTCTTACTTCCTTTTTTGCAGCTTCCACTAGGATTTTAAGCACTTCTTCATCTGTTAAATTTGTTTTAGGGTCTTCTGACATATTATCTTTCAATTGATTGTCTTTCTGGAATACAAATTTTTGTTTCATCTGTCTCATCTCCAGTAATTTGGCATTGTCCTTCCAAATAGGCTCTGCAGGCTTGGGGATCACATAATGGCATTTTCTGAGTTAAACCATTTACTTCAATCATTGCTAATTTTTCTTCTAGTTTCTTAGAAGAAATAAATTGTTGTGTACTAAAATAGTTTGACATTTTTTTATTTACAAAGCGGGATCGACGAGACTTGAACTCGCAACCTCTTCCGTGCAAAAATCCCCTTGTTTCCAAAAGGCTTGGACTATCTCATTACCTCTTCGTTTAAAACTATGAGGTATCAGGTATATAGTCTCTACACATTTACTCCGATTAAATCGGAGATTTAGCTCGGGATTACCATTTTAAAGGTTTCCCCGAATTAGCCTGATTTTACATTTCAATATTGCTACAGAAAGCTGCCACTAAGACAGGGAAGCGCTCTAACCAATTGAGCTACGACCCCGCTTTGTAAACTTACCGTCATTTTACAATAAAATCAAATTTTTTACTACCAATAATAATCTTTGGCAAAAATAACTCTTTGTTTTTGATTATTCTTGGAATCTGATATGCGAATATTTAATCTTCTTTTATTTACAAATATCTTTTTAGGAAAATAACATAAACGGTTTATTTTTGGAATGTAAATCACCAGCCCATCAACCTGTTTGTTCTGATATGTATGAACAATTTTCTGTCTATCGACATATTCCAATTTAACTACCACTGCACCTTTGGAATTTGATGGTTTTCCATCTGCATATTTAACTTGTAAACGTAAAATTTTTGATCCATTATCAATTAATAAATCATATTTGGAATCATACAAGGGACGACTTGGAATGAAACCCAACTCAAAAGCTCTAATTTCAGCCTTGCTCACAGCCAATTGACCTTTTATATTTGAAGTAATCTCCATGATTTATGTTAATATACTTTCATAGCGAGTGCAAGCTATGTACTCACTATCTTTATACTCTTACTTACCCTCTTGACTTCAATTAGCTTCTGGGTTAAATTGTCAATATTAACTTCTGCCCTGAAGAAATAGGGGTGAATAAAAATAAATAATTTTAATTTAAAAAAGCTTCTAAAAACTATTAAACTCAATGAGTCATCTATTAGTATGATCTTAGGTTTTTTTGTCATAGTCATTGTTGGTGTTTTAGTAGTCAAATACTTAAAAACAGACAGGGGTACAATTCCACAAGAATTATTAAATGGTACAAATTCAACTGCGATGTCAACTAAAGTTCACACAGTAACAAGAGGTGATAATCTTTGGAATATTGCTGTTACTTATTATGGTAATGGATTTAAATGGACAGAAATTGCAACTGAAAACAAATTAGATAATGCCAGCATTATTGAGGTAGGACAAGAATTAACTATTCCAAATGTTGAAACTGTAGCAGTTGCTGATGATTCTAATTCTGTTTCTATTACAACAACAACTTATGAAGTAGTAAAAGGTGATAATCTTTGGGATATAGCTGTTAGAGCTTATGGAGATGGTTATAAATGGGTAGAAATTGCAAATGCAAACAATGTGGTAAACCCTAATATAATTCACTCTGGAAACATATTGGTTTTACCTAGATAAGCAAGAAGTGTATAATTATCTCGCTGATTTAAGCGGGATTAGTTAAACGGCCTAACGCCACCTTCCCAAGGTGGAGAAGGGGGCTCGTCTCCCCCATCCCGCTCTAGTGATTTAATTTCTGGTAAGGCTCTACCTGTTACACCTTGGAGGTCTCCATACATACCATGTGTATGATCGATTACTTTTCTGATTTCTTTTTCCTGTCTTGCCCACTTTGAACTAAACCACCTTTTCTCTCTCTCAATATCATCTTGAAGAGTTCCAAAAGCCTCTACAATGCCCTCTACTCTGTGTTTAAACTCATTTCCAGTTAAGTATTCATATAGTACTTTCATTTTTTCATCAACTCCTACTGCATTTTGTTTTTCAAAATAAATATTAATTAAATTAAAACGGAGTGCTAAGGCCAGCGGAACAAAACTAGTCCAGTTGCAAACCCACACTCCTCTTACAAAATTAAAAGTATTAATTCCATCGGGTAGATTAACAGATACCAAAACAGCAAGATCAGCTTTTGCATGTCTTTGATCTTCCTTTAGTTTCTCTATCCAGCCATCACTCCATTTAGCATTTTTAGATTCCCAAAGAATTGATCCACATTTTCTGTTTAGTTTGTCTACTACAAGTTGTGTAATATCAGCCCCTCTTACACCTTTTTTAACTTCTGAAATTTCATCATTGGGAAATTCCTGTCTAAGTTTTGACTCTAAAGTTAGTTCTAAACTCTCACCTTGCGTCTGTTGTGATCCTTGGGTTGCTTTTTTCTGTGCGTCTTCTAGTGATTTTTTTAAATCATTTATTAATTTTTCTTTTTCAGTATCTTTTAATTGATGTTCTTCTTCAGCTTTTCTTCTTGCATCCTGCCTAATAGTTTCTTCACTTTCAAGAAGTTTCTTTTTCATCTCAATATCTCTCATCTCATTTTTTTCACGCAAAGTTTTGATTTCATCAAGAAGTTTACTGATATCAGTTGTAAATTTACGTCGTACAATATCTACTTCATCTTGAGCCTTTTTTCTTTCCTCAAGAACCACAGATTCTTTAATATCATGGGCCAATTGTTCCCCAACATCTATAACATTCCCACATTTGTTACATTTAACAGTATTTGACATATTAGCGTATAATTATATTAATGAAATTCTCGATAAGATTATTATACCTCTATCTTTTCTCTTTCATAGGTTTAATTATTGCTGTTGTCGGTACAGTACAACTTGTTGATTTGGGTATGAAAGTATATTTATTCAAAGATGCTGACAGATTTGATTATCCTGTAGCTGTAAAGTTTGATCCTAATGGTAAAGAAACTATATTAACAGATAAAGAGAAAGAAGATCAAAAAAAACAACAAGATGTTGAGACAAAGAGAAATAGACAAAGACAAGCTTCAACAGCATTAGCAATGTTAATAGTCGGAATCCCACTTTATAAATACCACTGGAGATTAGTTAATTCGCAAACTGCTTCTTAAGAAGATTATATACATTTTTCTTAGTTTCCTCAACACTCATATCCCATTGTTTGGCCATGTCTTCAAATGATATTTCCGTTAAAGATGCACCTTTTACGTCAGGCTTTCCCATGTTATCTTCTGGTAAATCACACCCACAGTTAAAGCACATATGTTAATATCATATCATGCTCCTAAAACTAGTCAAGAAAGTTAATGAAAGTAAAGATACAAAATCTTTTTTCTTTAATAAACCAGATGGTTTTAATTTTCAAGCAGGACAATATTTGTATTTAACACTAGATGGAATTACTAAACAATTCACAATTGCCAGCTCCCCTACTGAAAAGTTAATTCAAATTACAACCAGAATTAGAAAAGAGTCAGAATTTAAACAGATGTTAAATAGTTTAGAAATAGGATCAGAAATAGAAGCGCGCGCGCCATTTGGCTTATTTACTATTGATCTAGTTAACTATTCATCTAATCATCTATTTTTGGCTGGTGGAATAGGTATTACTCCATTTAGATCAATGATTAAATATAATATTGATATGAAATTAAACGTACCGATGAATTTAATTTATTCACAGTCCGGAACGGACTTTGTATTTAAAAAGGAATTAGATAAATGGCAAGAAGAAAATAATAATTTAAAAATTGAATATCATAATTCTTCTGTCTCTGACCATCTCGACAGTTCTAAGCTGTCTTCCCTACTTACAGTATATAGCTTAAAGTATATAGCTGTTTGGGCCGTCGGTCCTCCTCCCTTTGTCAATGCCATGGAGGATGCTCTTGACGAGCTGAAAATTCCACCAGAAAATATCAGGACAGAGAAATTCATTGGATATTGAGATATAATTACGAGATGCTGGTGTAGCTCAGTGGTAGAGCAATGGTATCGTAAACCATCGACAGTGTTTCGATTACACTCACCAGCTCAAGGTAATATATAAATATCTTGTCGCGTTTCGGAAACGCCAACTTTTTCTCCTTCACTTCTTAGGATTCTCTCCAAAGGTCTGCATTTCATACAACCTTTTGTTGGGCAAACAAAATGCTTAAGTTGCCTTGCAAGTTTTATTCTTCTTGCAACTGTTAGCACTTTGTCTAATGAATCCTCATAGTTTGGTAGTTCTTTTGGGGTTAAATCATCTGATTTGTTTAAATACCAATACGAAGCTTTTGTAATAGTTCTAGGTTGTGTGTTTGTGGCAAGAAGTAAATAAATTGGAAGCTGTAATGATTCTACATCTTCTTCATTTTTTCCTGTTTTAAAATCAATTATGTGGACTGAATCTGAATCTTCTAAATATTCAAGCCAGTCAATTTTTCCACAAAGAATTATGTCATCTTCTTCTGAAAGGTAATAATTAGGTAGAAAATCAGTAGGAATTTTTACTGCTTTTTTTAATATTGGTCCAGGGTGACTTTCTACTCTTTTAAGCATTACTCTTCCTCTTTCTTTAAATTCCTCTTCTTGTTCTTTATTTTTAAATCCACCAACTTTGCCAGATACTTTTTGCCAAGCAATATCTAGCTTTTTAAGAAGAGGTGTTTTAAGTCTGTCATTAACTGCTAACACTGATAATCCTTCAACAACTTCGTGAACTGTTTGACCTAAAGATAATGCAGGTGAAGTAACTGTAATTTTATGACCAGTCTTTGGGTCCTTGTAAACATTTCTAAGATAATATGCCCTAGGGCAGGCCAAAAAATCAGAAATTGAAGAATGACTCACCCAAACTGCTTTGTATTTATCCTTCATGAAGTTTTTTAGTCACTTTTTGTGGATGAAGACTATTCTTTAATCTAGTTTTTAAATTTTGATCAAATATTTTCTTTGCATCTTTTTCTGAAATTGGTGCATTCAAACCACCACCTATTACGTCAACTTCACCATTTGATAAAAGTACGATTCTTGATTTACGAACAACAGTTTTAACTTCTTCTTTTGTCTGTATTTTTATAGGATTACTGACAACTTCTATTGTATCTGACACTAATGGTTCAGGATCGATATCACCAAATCCTACTCCACCACTACCTTTTACATGTTTTCTTACAAATTCGTAGGCCGCCTCTCGTTTAGCATTAATTGCTTTTATATCTTCTGCTGACATAAATATATTATACACAACAAATCAAATTTTTTAATTTGTAGTATAATGGACATATGAAAAGATATTCAAGATTGGCCTCAGTTGAGGAAAGAAAAAATATTAAAAAAGCATATTGGTATGTTATTTTATCAATTCTAGCCCTAGTCTTTCTAATTTTCTTTGGCTTACCAACATTAGTTAAATTTGCAGGATTTATTGGAGATGTTGCAAAGTCTGATAAACCAGTGGAAATAAACGATACTACCCCTCCAGCACCACCACAATTTGATCAAGTTCCAGAATTTACAAATAGTGAAAGTATTAAAATTGAAGGTACTTCTGAAGATGGAGCAGTAATTGTTATTAGATCAAACAACCATTCAGATGAAGTAGTAGCAAATAGTGATGGAAGATTTAGCTTTATATTTAATTTAAATGATGGTGAAAATTCAATTGATGCTAAGGCAATTGACTCTTCAAATAATGAAAGTGTTCAAACAAAAACTTATAAAATAGTTTTTGATGGAAAGGATCCTGTTCTTGAAATTACTTCTCCAGCAGATGGTACTGAATACTTTGGCAGTGGACAAAGACAACTATCTATAAAGGGAACAGTTAGTGAAAAGGTAAACCTAACAATAAATGAACGCGTTATTTCAACTAAAGATGATGGAACTTTTTCCTTTGCAACTACATTATCTGAAGGAGAAAATAAATTTGACGTCAAAGCAGTAGATCCAGCCAAAAATGAAGCAGTAGCTTCATTAACTGTTACTTTTACTCCTTAATCCTAATAGTGCAAACATCCAAAACATAATATGAGGATAAAACAGACTGTTGGCAAAAAGACTGTGCAGTAAAACAATTAAAAATGAAGAGTGAAGAAATAATAATTTTGGAACATGCAAAAGAAAATTAAGAAATAAAATTAATCCAATAATTCCAGTTGTAGCAAGTAAAAATAATATTGATGAATCGGCGCCATTACAAGAATGTGAGTCTATGCTTTTGTCGTTTAAGAAAAACTGTCTTGCATTACATATATTATTAAAGCCAATTCCAACAAGAGGTGATTTTTTAAAAATTTCAATTGTCTCCTTATAATTTATTAATTTATTATTTCCACTAACTGTTCTTGCTAAATTTGTCCCTTCACCTATATTTTTTGGTAATAACAATATTATTAATATAAAAATAATTAGTGGCAAAAATTTCTTTTTGTAAATTAAAAACAAACTAGCTATTAAATATGAAGATCTTGAATAAGTAAACGCCAAACTAATTAGCAAGAAGTATATTATTTTTTTTATGTTTAATTTTTCAGCTAATATAATTCCTAATACCAAAATTAAACCTAAATATGTAGGATCTAAAAAAGTTCCAACCATTCGGAGTAAATGATCATCCCAACCTAAATACTTTAAAGCAGTTAAATTAGGCCAAAATATGTACTGCAACCAACCTAGCGCCGCTGAGGCGCAACTAAGAATTAATAAATAAGAAATAAGCGGAGCTTGCCTCTTCGAGGTAATAATTTGTTTTTTGAAAAAATTTTGAATATATACAGCTATAAATGAATATGAAATTAACCTAACTAGATACAAAATGCTTTTGAGTTCAAACAATTTGTAATTAACTAATAGTGAAAATGATGCAAATAAAATAAAATAAATAAAATATCTATACCATTCTGGATATTTAGGTTTTTTAAAAAAAGTAATCGCCGCGAGCGATAAAACTACGGCGTCAAACAAATTAAAAATACCAAACTTAATTAGTTGTCCAAATGGAAACAATACTAGGGTTGTAAAAAATATAATTTTGTCCATGCTAAAAATGAATGTAATGACTGCATTATACTAAATACTAAGTGTTTTGATTTAATTAAAGTTACAATAAATTTAGCTATAGGAAAAAATATAATTTTTGATAAATTTGATTTTTTACCTTCTTTTAAGTTTGCTTTCGCATGTAAATCACTATAATAATTTATTTTTTTTATATAGTCAGCTAGATTATCTGCCGTATTATGAATAATATAATTATCAGATATCACACCCGCCGGGTGTGATGTCTTGGGAAGCCAGACTTCATGGACTTCTCGTACAAATTTACCAGTTCCCTTTTTAATTAGTCTAATTATTTTATCAGTACCAACATATTGTCCTAGGAAATAATTCTTTCTCTTGAACAAATAGCAATCATAATAATTATTAATTTTTATTTCTTCACTCTTAATTCTCTCATCACTATCTAAAAATAAGTTCCAATCAGATTTAGACTTTGCAAGTAAATCATTTCGTACCGAAGCAAAGTCTGTAATATTAGGTTTGTTTAAAATTAAAATACTTAACATAATAGTAGATTAGTAGTGGAAGTGAAAATAAAGTTGCAATAATAGTTGCGTACCCTGCTCCCAATATGCCAAATAGATTAATTAATGGATATAGAATTATTACTAAACAAATTACTGATATTAGTGTTATATATGTCACTACTTCTTGTTTGCCTATTCCGAGGAATAGGGAATAGAAAGAATTCGCAATTGCTTTAATGGATCCATAAATTGCCAATAGTTGAAGTACTGGTGCAGCACTAATCCATGTTTCTCCTAAAACAAATCTAATAATTTGAATTGGGTAGGTAAAAACTATAAATCCAAAAGGTATAACTAATATACAAATTATTACTAAGGTTTTTAAAAATGCCCGTCTTAGTCTCTTTATATCAGCAGTAAGATTAACATAGATAGGGAATGTCACTTTATTAAACACTTCTCCAACCTCAGAAATAGGAAGTGTGGAAATTTTATATGCTTGCTGATATATACCTAGACTAGTTGTCCCCAAAACCCTACCAACTACAATATCATCTATATTTTGGAATAAATAATTAGCAATTCCAGCCCCAGTTATCCACTTGCCACGATTTATAACTTTTAAACTCTTGACAAAGTCAAATGCAAACTTAGGTTTTGGATTAAAGTAAACAAATGACAATACAACCTCCAAGGTAGTAGAAATTATCATTGCATAAATAAGCGAATTCTCAGATTTTGTAATTACACCAAGTAATATTGCAAAAAAAGCATCAACAAAAAAGACTACAGAGTCATATTTAAATTGTTTGTTAAATTCCAAGTTTTTTTGGTATTTAATACACGAAGGGTTAATAAAACCACGAATTATTGGAACAAGACTTATAAGATATAAAATATATGTAGCGTTTGGATTCTTAAAATAATTTGCTATAAACGGAGCTAAAATAAAAATTAAGATACCAATTAAAAATCCTCTGATAATTGAAACTACCCAAGCAGAATCTATGTATTCATCAATTTTTTCTTTTTGTTGAATTAGAAAAATATTAATTCCGGTTTCAGTCATCATTTCAAGAAAACCCAAAACTAAAGTGGCGATACCATAAATACCAAATTGAAAAGGTAAAAGAATACGGGCTAAAATTGCAATTTTAAGTAATGCAAGTGACCTCGTAAGTGCTCTCAAAGCCCCCATCCAACTAAGGCCGTTAACTGCTTGTTTGTAATATCCCATGACTAAATCCTATTATACCAGCAAAATCTGAAGTAAATTGAAGAATAATCCCCCATAATCCAGCTTTGTAATATGAGTATATTATGTAAATCAAAATTAACCATGGAAATAAAACAAAAAGTATGTACCTTAAAAAAATAGTTAGTATTTTGATATTATGCGTTTGCCATTTTTTAACGGGGTGCCACCAAATACCACTTTCAGCATCACCTTGGGCATAATTCTTAATTTTTAAATAAAAATTTTTAATTGAATCAGGCATTTGCCAATCGACAATGGCATCTTTTGCAACAACAAATTTTGCACCAGCTTTTATTAAATTCACATTAAATAGTGTGTCCTCCGCAGTGTTATCTAATTTTTCAGGAAACCCACCTGCCTTTTTCCATATTGTCTTTGTAAAAGCCATTGATCTGGCAGATGGCATGAAGTCACTATCCATATCTTTAGTACTAACTCCTAAAAACATTTTACAAGCCTCTTGGAAATGATTACTTGTAACCATTTCATATCCACCAGCAACCACATTCCAATTTATCACACCCGGCGGGTGTGATATATTCTCGAGCCAATCTTTATGAGGAACGCACCCTGCATCTGTAATTGCTATTATTTCATTTTTTGCCTTCCTAATTGCAATATTTCTCCCCTTAGATCTGCTGCAATTATCATAATCTTTTGCATCTATTATAATTATTTCATCTGGTTTTAAAGTCTGAGTGTTCAAGGCATCAAGAAGTTTTTTAATAGTTTCCTTTTTTTCGTTATAAATAGTTATACAAACACTGATTCTCAGATTTTCCATAATTTTAAATATATCTTTACAACTTCATTCCAAGTTGGGATTGTTTTCAATAACTTCACTTCTTTCCAGTAATCAATCTTCAGTGGATTATTTGGAAAGGTAATAATTTTACAACCATAACTTTTGGCTTCTAGATAACTTAAATATCCTGTTGGCACACAATACTCTGCAGTTTTTAAATACTTTTCTGGATTTGGATCGTTAGTTATATAGGTAACATTCAAATTCTTTCTTGTTTTCAACGATTCCTGAAATTCATGAATTCCGGTATCTTTATCTTGTCTACCTAGCCATACAATAGTATTTTTAATTTTTAAATATTTTACTTTGTTAATATTGTCTATTCCCCCGTGAATTATATAATTTGTTTTAATTTTGTAATATTTTTCAATATATTTTCCTACTGCAATGCTGCCATTTGATAAATAATTGGCAACTTTTTTGTTTAAAATATTCCAAAGTGGAATTGGATAAACTCCTTCCCAACCATGGAAAGTTATATATACTTTTTTTATAGGATACAAAAATCTAAATGGTAAATACCAAATAAAAACATCATGTATATGCACAAGGTCCGACCTTGTAATTAGCTCTCGGTTTTTAAATAACCAATACCAGATATATAAAAGTCCAAAAATTTTAATATGTGGTGGTTTTATATCTTCCTCTGAAATAGTTTTTATAACAATATCTGTATTTGTAGATTTGAGATTTGAAATTAGAAATTTGAGGTGGCGTTCTACGCCACCGACCCGTGGATGTTTATGATGAGTTAAGAAGAGTATATTCATAGTATAATCGCATTTATGGTTGAAAAAATAAAATATTGGTTTGGTTTTATCGTATTATACAAGAACTGGCCAGAATTGTTACTAAATAGATTAAATGGTATTAATTCTACAAGAGTAAACCTTAGAAACGGCCATAAAATTGTTGGTTCTGTGAATTCTCCACTTACTATAGTTATGGATGAGACTTTTATATTGCGTAGATATACTCCAAAAGAAATGGTTGTAAATACAGGTGACGTTGTAGTTGATATTGGAGCAAATATTGGAATTTTTAGCATATTTGCATACCTTAACGGTGCATCAAAAATTATTTCATATGAACCAGATCCAGTTTCTTTCAAGGACCTTCAAAATAATATAAAAATTAATAACATTGACACTATTAAACCTGTAAATTTGGCAATTACAAATAAAAATATCTTCGTAAAATTATATACTTATAAAAATAATGGTGGAAATTCAGTATTTAATAATGACAAAGAAGGAAAAGCAATTAAAGTTTGCAGTATTAAATTACTAGATGTTTTTAAACAAAACAAAATAAGCAAAATTGACTTTTTAAAAATTGATTGCGAAGGTAGTGAAGGATTGATATTTAAATCTATTAACAAAACGGTTTTGTCAAAAATAAATAAAATATCACTTGAATATCACGACAATGTATCTCCAATAAATCATAAACAGATAATTCAGATTTTAATTAAAAACAATTTTAACACTAAACAAGTATCTATCGGAGAAAATTTTGGCTATATTTATGCTTGGAAAAAATAAT
>CAZSXP010000005.1:3537-46818 GCA_964610395.1 uncultured Gammaproteobacteria bacterium | reverse complement strand
TATAAAAATTTAGGACTTCCACCTAGCCCAATTTCAAACCCTGGACTTTCTTCAATTGAAGCAGCGATTTCTCCAGAAGAAAGTGATTATTGGTATTATATTCATGATAACGACGCCAAAATTCATTTTGCAAGAACTCTTGAAGAACATAACGCAAACATTGCTAAGTATTTAAGATAATTTTAGTTGTTGACATTGGCTGATATTCTAATATAATCCCTTCTAGGTCTACTCATGTAGGCTTCTTTCATATTACCAAATCTTAATGAAATCAAAAACTAATTTGCGCCGAAATTTTGGAAAGACAGAGCACAACTTACCAAAATTGGATTTAACCTTAGTACAAAGGGAATCATGGCAATGGTTTTTAACAAATGGTGTAGCTGAAGAATTAAAAGCAATTTCTCCAATTGATGATTTTACAGGTAAAAATTGGCAACTAATGCTAGGTGATCATTCTCTTGGAAAACCAACAATTACAGCTTCACATGCACAACAAAAAGGTCTAACCTATTCATCTCCACTTAAAATTACTGCAACATTAATCAATAAAAGAACAGGTAAAGAAGTAAGTCAAGAAGTTTTTTTGGGTGACCTACCTCAAATGACAGCTCGTGGAACATTTATAGTTAATGGAATTGAAAGAGCAGTCATAAATCAAATTGTAAGATCTCCAGGAATATATTTTTCAGGTGAACTTGATGTTTCTTCTGGAAGAACTTTGTATAAAGCTGAAGTAAGGCCGCTTCATGGTTCATGGTTAGAATTTGAAACCACAAGAGGAGACTTGATTCATGCCAGAATTGATAGAAGGAAAAAAGTATTAGCAACAGTATTTCTTAAAGCTCTTGGTATGGAAAGTGAGAAAGAGATACTTAATTTCTTTAAAGATGCAGACGTTGACAAGGATCATAAATATATTGAAAGCACGTTAGCAAAAGATACAACAAAAAGTAGAGATGAAGCACTTCTTGAAATTTATAGAAAATTAAGACCAGGAGAACCAGTTTTAATTGAAAACGCTACTAATTTATTTGAGAGCATGTTTTTGGATAAAAGAAGATATGATTTAGGTGAAGTTGGAAGATATAAGATAAATAAAAGATTTAATAATAGTGATTCTGACAAGGCATCAAATGTATTAACTTTAAAAGATATTTCTTCTTCTCTAACTTATTTGTTAGGTTTACAAAATGGAGTTGGAAGAGTTGATGACATAGATCATCTTTCAAACAGAAGACTTAGAAGAGTTGGAGAATTGGTTGGTGTTAATGCTTTTAGAATTGGTTTGTTAAGGCTAGAAAGATCCGTTAAAGAAAAAATGAGTTTAATTTCAGCAGATGACAGACCACTTCCATCAAATTTAATTAACGCAAGACCTCTAATTTCCTCACTAAACGAATTCTTTAGAAGTAATCAATTATCTACTATTTTAGATGACACCAATCCTCTTTCAGAAATTGATAATTTACGACGCGTGTCGGTTTTAGGTGCTGGTGGAATAAACAAAGAAAGAGCTTCATTCTCAATTCGTGACGTTAACTCTTCACAATATGGAAGACTTGATCCCGTAAGAAGTCCTGAGGGACCAAATATTGGACTTGTTACATATCTATCCCTTTATGCAAAAGTAAATGAATTTGGATTTTTAGAATCTCCTTACAAAAAAGTAGTTAAAATTGGCGCAAAGATGAAGGTTACTGATGAAATCGTTTATTTGACCGCAGATGATGAAGAAGTTTCAAATATTACCCATTCAGGAATTAACATTGATGAAAATGGTTATATAAAAGATGCAAGAGTACCTTTAAGACATTTAGGTAATTTTACAGAAGGACCAGTATCTTTAGTTGAATATATTGATATTAGTCCAAGGCAATTAGTTGGTACTTCTGCATCATTAATTCCATTTTTGGCTCATGATGAAGGAAATAGAGCTCTAATGGGTTCGAACATGCAATGTCAAGCTGTTCCTCTAGTTGCTCCAGAATCTCCAATTGTAGGAACAGGAATGGAATCTGAAATATCAAAAGCCATGATTAGAAATGTAATAGCAAGACATAGTGGAGAAGTTCTTCATGCAGATAATGAAAAAGTAATAATTAAACTTGACAAAAAAGTATCGATTGATGATTCAACAGAGGATATTGAAGTAACAGATGGTGGTAAAAATGAGGTATATTCTTTGATGAAATTTAAAAAGACAGCTCATTCAACTTGTTATAACCAAAGAGTTTTAGTTAATCCGGGCCAAAAAATAAAACAAGGAGATCTGTTAGTTGATGGACCAGCAAGCGAAAACGGAGAACTTGCTTTGGGGTGTAATTTAATGGTTGCATACACTTCATTTGGTGGTTATGGATTTGAAGATGCAATTTTAATATCAGATAGATTAGTTAAAGATGATTCATTAACATCAATCCACATTGAAGAATACGACGCCGAAGTGGTTGATACTAAATTAGGTGCAGAAGAAAGAACAAAAGACATACCTAATGTTTCAGAAAATGAACTTGCAAATCTTGCTGAGGATGGAATAGTAGTTATTGGAGCTGAAGTTGGTCCAAATGATATATTAGTTGGTAAAATTGCTCCAAAAGGTGAGACTGAATTAACATCAGAAGAAAGACTCTTGCGTGCAATTTTTGGAGAAAAGGCAAGAGAGGTTAGGGATACATCACTTCGAGTTCCTCATGGAGAAAAGGGAATTGTAGTAGGAGTTAGTATATTGGATCGTAATAAGGGTGATGATTTAGGACCTGGTGTAATTGAAAAAATTACAGTTAAAGTTGCGCAGATCCGCAAGATCACAGTAGGAGATAAAATTGCAGGTAGGCATGGAAATAAGGGAGTAATTGCAAAAATTATGGCAGTTTCTGACATGCCATATCTCGCAGATGGTACACCTGTTGATATTATTATTTCACCACTTTCTGTTCTTTCTCGTATGAATTTAGGACAATTATTAGAAGCCCACTTTGGATTAGCTCTTCATCAAAACAATGAAAAAGGTGCATTTCCTGTATTTGACCATGTAACAGAAGGAGATTTAATCAATGAACTTAAAAGCGCAAATCTACCAGTAACTGGAAAAACAAGACTTATTGATGGTAGAACTGGAGAATCCTTTAAAGAAGATACGGTTGTAGGAATTGGATATATTCTTAAATTAACTCACATGGTTGAGGATAAGACTCATGCAAGATCTACTGGACCATACTCATTAGTTACACAACAACCATTAGGTGGTAAAGCCCAAATGGGTGGACAACGTTTAGGAGAAATGGAAGTTTGGGCACTTGAGGCTCACAGAGCACAACATATTTTACAAGAAATGCTTACTATAAAGTCCGACGATATCGTGGGAAGAGCCAAGGCTTTTGAAGCGATAGTTAAAGGAACTGATATTCCAGAATCAACAATTCCTGAAAGCTTTAAAGTCTTAGTCAGAGAGTTAAATGCATTAGGTTTAAGTATTTTACCAAAAGGAGTTATACTTTCGAGTGATACTTCTGAGCAAGACACTAAAGAGGGAGAAAAATTAGCTGAAGTTTTAGGTGCTGAAATGGTTGCAACAAAAGAACTATTAGATCCAAAAGGAAATATGGAGGTAGAAAATGTTAACTAATACACTAGATACACTATTTGATTTGAAAAACTTAGAAGATTTTGGTTCATTAATAATTAGACTTGCTTCTCCTGAAGATATTAGAAGATGGAGCAGAGGTGAAGTTACAAAGCCAGAAACAATTAATTATAGAACTCTAAAATCTGAAAAAGATGGTCTTTTTGATGAAAAGATTTTTGGACCTACCAAAGATTGGGAATGTTATTGTGGAAAATACAAAAGAATTAGATACAAAGGTGTTATTTGTGATAAATGTGGAGTTGAAGTAACACAATCTAGAGTAAGGCGTGAGAGAATGGGACATATTAGTCTTGCTTGTCCTGTTGCCCATATCTGGTTTTTCAAAGGTGCTCCAAGTAAAATCTCTACTATTTTAGGTGTTCCTCCAAGAGCAATGGAACAAGTTATTTATTTTGCTAGATATATGGCCTTAAATGTAGATGAAGATAAAAAGAAGAATGCAATCAAGCTACTAGAAACTGCTTTAACAGAAGGTGAAAATCAAATAATTACAACCTTTAAGGATAAAAAGAATTTATTAAGTCAAGAAGCACAAAAAGCAAGAGAAAAAATTGAAAACAAAATTAAAGATAAAGAACAATTATCTCTTGCAATTTCTGAAATTGAGCTTGATCAAAGGAAAAAAGAAACATCAATTTCAGAAGATGAAAAAGCAAATCTATCTAGAAATTCTAGGCTTTTTGAAAATTTAATATCATTAGTTCGTGGGCTAAAGACCTTGAGCATTTTATCAGAAGAAGAATATGATGAACTTTATACTTTTGGGGCAGCTGATTTCTTTGAAGCCAAAATGGGTGCCGAAGCAGTTTTGTCAGTTCTATCTGAAGTTAACTTAGAAAAATTGTCAACAGAAATTAGAAAAGAAGTTGATGAGACAAAAACAACCAGTACAAAATATATAAAGATTGTTAAAAGACTAAAATTAGTTGATGGCTTAAGAAAATCTAAAATTGATCCAGTTTGGATGATATTAAAAGTACTTCCTGTACTTCCTCCTGATCTTAGACCTATGGTTCAACTGTCTGGTGGAAGATTTGCAACCAGCGATTTAAATGATTTATATAGAAGAGTTATAAATAGAAACAATAGACTAAAACATTTAATAGGTCTTGGAGCTCCTGAAATAATTTTAAGAAATGAAAAAAGAATGTTACAGGAAGCAGTTGATTCTTTAATTGATGCATCTCAAAGAAAAGCTACTAGGCGTGCTCGTGGTAGGCAACCACTTCGTTCTCTTTCTGACATGTTAAAAGGAAAACAAGGAAGATTTAGACAAAATCTTCTTGGTAAAAGAGTAGATTATTCAGGTCGTAGTGTTGTTATTGTAGGACCTGATTTAAAACTTAATCAATGTGGTTTACCTAAAGAAATGGCTCTTGAAATGTTTAAACCATTTGTACTTCGTGAAATGATTTCAAGAGGTATTGCACCAAATGTAAAATCAGCCAAAAACATGCTTGATAGAAGGCCACCAGAAATTTTTGATATTTTAGAAGAAATAACTAAAGATCACCCAGTTCTTTTGAATCGTGCTCCTACTTTGCACAAACTTTCAATTCAAGCCTTTTACCCAATTTTAATTGAAGGAAGTGCTATTAGACTTCACCCTGCGGTTTGCGCGGGATTTGCTGCAGACTTTGATGGTGACCAAATGGCAGTTCATGTTCCTTTATCAAAACAAGCAATTGAAGAAGCAAAAACGTTAATGCTTCCTGAACACAATTTGTTACGTCCTTCAGACGGATCACCTGTCTCTACTCCTGCATCTAAAGAAATGGCACTTGGTGTTTATTATTTAACATCAGTTGATACTAACCTAAAAATTAGTGACGCTATTTTTTCAGACAAAAATGAAGCTGTATTTTCTCATCAAAGTGAAAAGATTGAATTAAGGCAACCAATAAAGGTTAGAATCGACGGAAAAATTATTGAGACTACAGTTGGAAGAATTTACTTTAATGAAATATTACCTCCTGTTTTTGATTTTGTAAATGAAGCTTGTACTTCAACTGTTATTAAAAAATTATTTAGTATTGCATATACAAAATGTGATCCGTCAACTGTTGTTGAAATGATTGATGCAGTTAAGAATTTAGGTTTTTCTTATGGAACAATTTCAGGGATTTCATTTGGAATTTTTGACGCTGTATTACTTCCTGAAAAAGCAAAAATATTAAAGCAAGCAGAAGATAAAATAACTGAAATTGAAAACAATTTTAATACAGGTCTCATCACTCTTGGTGAAAAGAAAAGAATGGTTCAAGAAATTTGGATTGAAGTTTCAGATGATTTGGCAGATAAAACATGGGCTTTAATGAAACCAACAAACCCAATTAGAGTTGTTATCGACGCGAAAGTAGGCCGAGCAAGTCGAGATCAAGTTAAACAATTATCAGCAATGAGAGGTTTAGTTGTTGATCCACTTGGAAAAATTGTTGAACTTCCTATTAAATCTAACTTTAGAGAAGGGTTATCAGTATTTGAATATGTTACTTCGTCACGTGGATCAAGAAAAGGATTAACCGATACTGCTATTAAAACAGCAGATGCAGGTTACTTAACAAGAAGATTGGTTGATGTATCTCACGATCTTATAATTAGACTTATTGATTGTGAAACACTTGATGGAATTACAATTAGAAAAGCAGATAGACCTGCAATTTTTACAACTAGAATAATTGGTAGATATTTAGTCTCTGACGTAAAAGATAATAAGAACAAAGTAATTGCTGTTAAGGGTGATTTAATAAATGAAGAGTTGGCAAAGAAAATTGATGAATCAGGTGTAGAAGAAGTCATGTTAAGATCTGCTTTGACATGTGCTGCAAGACATGGACTTTGTGCAAAATGTTATGGATGGGATCTTTCTACTAAAATTGATGTTGAAGCAGGAACACCTGTTGGAGTAATTGCAGCCCAATCAATTGGAGAACCTGGAACACAACTTACACTTCGCACAAAACATGCTGCTGGTGCACTTGGTGTATTAGATGTTACCCAAGGTCTTCCAAGAGTTGAGGAATTAGTTGAGGCGCGAGCCCCAAAAGTTGTTTCATCTATCTCTGAAATTTCTGGTAAAGTTAACGTTTCTGAAACTGAAGAGGGATGGAAAGTAGTTGTTTTGGGAACAGGAAAAACAAAAGAAGAAAGAGAATATTTGTTACCAAAAACTTTAGAATTAGCAGTTACTGATAAACAAACAATTGAAGCTGGTACAGCTTTGGCTCATGGCCCACTTGATATAAAAGAAATATTATTAATTAAAGGACTTCGAGCTGCACAAGAATATCTAGTTACTGAACTTCAAAAAGTTTATGAATCACAAGGTATTGGTATTAATGATAAACATTTTGAAGTAATTGCTAGAAAAATGAGTGATGAGATAAGAGTTGTAACAGCAGGAGATACCCAATTCTTGCCAGGTGAACTTTCAAGTAGAGCTACATTTGAAAGTGAAAATGAAAAAACTTTAGCAGCGGGTGGAGAACCAGCATCAGCCCAACAAATAGTTTTAGGAATAACAAGAAGATCCCTTTACACGGAATCGTGGCTGTCTGCAGCTTCATTTGAACAAACAACTGATGTTTTAACTGAAAGTTCATTGATGTCAAAGGAAGATCATTTATTAGGTCTTAAAGAAAATGTTATTATAGGAAGACTTATCCCAGTTACAGCAGAAAAAGCATTGATCAAAAATAATTAAAATTATGCCAACAGCAAATCAACTAGTAAAACATGGTAGAAAATCAAATAAAAAGAAGTCAAAAACAACTTCTTTAAAAAAGTGGTTTAATGCCAAAGATCGTGAGTTTGGAGAAAATTCATCACCATTTAAAAGAGGAGTAGTTTTAACTGTTAGAACCATGACTCCTAGAAAACCTAATTCAGCCTTGAGAAAGGTTGCAAGAGTCAGACTTTCAAACAAACAGGAAGTAACAGTTTATATTCCAGGAGAAGGCCATGAACTTGCAGAGCATTCTGTAGTTTTGGTTAGAGGTGGAAGAGTTAAAGATTTAGCTGGAGTTAAATATACAATTGTTAGGGGAAAATTAGATACTACAGGAGTTAGTGGAAGAAAAACATCAAGAAGTAGGTATGGAGTTAAGAAAGATCAAGGAGGAACTAAATAATGCCAAGAAAAGGACCAGCAAGAAAAAGATTAGTTGAAGTAGATCCTATACATAGTAGCTATCTTTTAGCCAAACTTATAAATAGGAGTATGTATGATGGAAAAAAATCAGTTTCACAAAAAGAAATATATAAAGCACTTGACATAATTTTAGAAAAAACAAAGGAAGATGCATTAAAAGTTTTTGAAAAAGCAATTGAAAATATCAAACCAGAAATGGAAGTTAGGGCAAAAAGAGTTGGAGGAGCTGCTTACCAAGTTCCTATGCAAGTTAGAGGAGAAAGAAAAGAGTCTTTAGCAATAAGATGGTTAGTTGCCGCAGCAAGAGCAAAATCAAATTCTGAATTTCACACATATGGCGAAAAAATCGCACAAGAATTAATGGATGCATCAAAGGGTGAAGGTGGAGCTGTTAGAAAAAGACAAGAGATGGAGCGGGCTGCAGAGGCTAATAAAGCTTTCTCACATTTTAAATGGTAGGTCGTATTTTCGGTCTTTTCTTCATATTGACTTCGCAAGTTATTCGGTATTATCATTAATTAATGCCCGAATCTTCTACAAATATTTTAATTGATTGCGTTTGCGGTGGATGCGGTAAATCTTTTCAAAAATACTCGAATCTAGTGCGTAAGACTAATTATTGTTCAATTAATTGTTATTGGAATTCGACAAGAACAAAAGAAAAACGTATTTGCAAAATATGTAGCAAGAGTTTTATTGCAACTGGGACACAAATTAAACATGGATTTGGCATTTATTGTAGTAGAGAATGTCAGCATAAAACCTATCCTGATCAAGTTAAAAAGGTTTGCCCGCAGTGTAGTAAGGTTTATTATGTTCCACCATCGTGGGTATCCAAGAGAAAGTTTTGTAGTAAAAAATGCCAAGACGATTCAATGAGAGATTATGTTAACAAAATATGCAAGAAATGCAGCCAATATTTTGAGATGCCACGCTCGGAACTAAACAGAGGTTTTGGAAGAGGAAATTTTTGTTCTTTTGAATGCCATATGCATTTTAGAGGCGAATCTTCTCTGGAAGAAATGATGAAAAATTCACTTGATCGATTAAAAGTTAATTACCAAAGAGAAGTAAAATTTAAAAGATTTAGAGTCGATTTTTTACTTGAAAAATATAAAACAGTTATTGAATGTGATGGAGAATTCTGGCATTTAAAACCCAATGTAAAAGAAAGAGACAAAAGAAAAGATGTTTTACTACAGAGTTTAGGTTACAAAGTACTAAGGTTTACAGGAAATGAATTGGATAGGCTTACTGAGAGTAAACTTTCAAAAATATTACTACAAAAAATTTAATCACGAGTATAATACATTTTATGACTAAAGCCAGCGTTATATTAGATTTAAAAAACGTAAGTAAAACCTTTGGTAAGGATTTTAGAGTGGTCAAAGATGTGAGTTTGAAAATTAAAGAAGGAGAATTCGTGTGTTTTATTGGGCCTTCAGGGTGTGGTAAAACTGTTCTCTTGTATTTAATTGCTGGTTTTTTACCAGTTTCTTCAGGTGCTATTTTAATGGACAGTCAAACAATTAATTCAGTTGGACCTGAGCGTACAATGGTTTTTCAAGATAATATGCTTTTCCCTTGGAAAACTGTAATCGGAAATGTTATGTTTGGTTTATCAAATTCAAAATTGGAAGAGAGTAAAAAGGTTTCTTTGGCCGAATATTATTTAAATATTGTTGGTTTGTTGGAGTTTAAAGACTGGCCAATTCATAAATTATCTGGAGGTATGAAGCAAAGAGTATCATTTGCAAGGTCGTTGATAAATGATCCAAAAGTACTTCTTATGGACGAGCCTTTTTCTGCGCTCGATTCACTTACAAGGAGACATCTTAGAAAAAACTTAATTGAAATTTGGCAGAAGACCAAAAAGACTACTTTATTTGTTACCCACAGTATGGATGAAGCTATATATTTAGCTGACACAACATACGTGATGGGTTCGAGGCCGACATCAATTAAAAAGACTTATAGAATTAATCTTCCAAGGCCACGTGATATGTCTGATCCATGTTTTGTGAAGTTGCTCAAGGTACTTGAAAAGGATCTCGAACAAGAATTTGACGACAGAAATAGAAATGAAGACCAAATTGATATTGATATGAATAGTGATATAATAAATAAATTATAAATTTTACTATGATTAAATCAAAATATTTTTATCTAACCTTCTTAGTTCTGGCTGTTATATTTTTAATTGGTTATTTAAAAGTATTTCCTGATAAGTTTTTAAAAAATAACAACATCTCAAATTCAAAGATTAAAGTTGCATACAACATTAATTCTCTTGACACAGTACCTTTAATAATTGCCTACCAGAAGGGTTATTTCCGTGATGAAGGGATAGAAGTCGAATTAATACAAGCAACAGGATCGGATGGGGCTGTGGCAGTAAGTAGCGGAAAAGTAGATCTGGTTATAACTAGCGCACCTCGTCTTTATGGTCCTATTGATAAAAATGTTCCAATCAAGATGTTATCACCAATGAGTAGTACTGACTCGGAAATTTTTGTTCGCTCGAACTCTGGCATAAAAACATTAAAAGATTTAGAAGGCAAAAAAGTTTCATTTGGTCCTGGGGGTGGAACGAAAGAACTTTTTTTGAAAAGTATTTTGAAGAATGAAGGAGTAGATGCTAAAAAAATAAATTTTGTTACTGTTGATAATATTTATTTACCTACGACCTTGATGGATAAAAAAGCAATCGACGTGGCTCTCATTGCTGATGCAAATTATGTTGACCAAGCATTAAAATTAGGAGCAATAATTTTACCGGAATGGCAGACAAAGAATTATCACAAAATGCCAACAGGTCTTGTTGTTGCAGCAAACACTGACTTTTTAAACAGCCATGAAAAAGATGTAAAAAGTTTTTTTAATGCAATAATTAAGGCCAATCGTTATCTTAAATCTGATATCAATGATGCGTCTGAAATTAGTGCAAAGTTCTTTAAAGATAATACAAATGGTGCTATGAATATTGACACTCAAAACTTTAAAGACCTTGTTAGTAGTGGTAGAGTAACTTATAACCTCTGGGAAGATACGGAATCGGTTATTAAAATGGCAAGCATGAGTTATGATTTAGGTCAGACAAAGAAAATATTAACATTAAACGATTTATATGATCTTAGATTTAAGGATTTATTAGAGTCTGCTCAAAAAGATATCTATGGTTCTACAAAAAACTAAAGAACTTCTGTTTGGAACACTACCTTTTCTATTTATTTTTGTATTGTGGTATTTAGCGGCCACCTTCAACTTAATGCCGAAGTGGTTTTTACCAAGCCCTACACAAGTTGTGACATCCTTTAAAAATCTCTTAAGTGATGGAACTGTGTTAAAAATAGTAATTGAAAGTACATTAAACTTAATACCACCATATTTATTTGCTGTAGTTGCAGCAGTTATTTTTGGTATTCTAATTGGAGTTAACACAACATTTAGAAGAATATTTTTTCCTTTTATCTCAATTCTTTATCCAATACCATCTATAGCATGGTTGCCGTTCATTATCATTCTATATGGATTCACACGACAATCAGTATGGGTTCTACTTTTTACATCAAGTTTTCTAAAGATGATTTACAATATGATTGCAGGAGTGCGTAATTTGAATCCGATTTGGGTACTGATTGGTAGAAATTTAGGTCTCAATAAAACCCAACTTGTTTTCAAAGTAATTATTCCAGGTGCTTTACCAAATATAATTACTGGAATGAGAATTGGTTTTGGTGCTGTTTGGAGATCAGTGGTTGCTGCCGAGATGTTAGTCGGTGGGGCTGGCGGACTTGGAAATTTTATGATCAATGCTCAGTTTTCGTTCGATTTTGACAAAATATTTGTAAGTATTTTTATAATTGCAATGATTGGTTTTTTAGTTGAAACATTGATTTTTAAAAAGATGGAATCCTCTATTTTAGAAAAATGGGGAGTATCTGTAGCTGGAGATTGAATAAGTTTTCCACTCCTGATACAATCACTCTTGCTCCACAATGGAGTTTCTGTGTTAGATTCACTTTATATCTAATCACTTTATATCTTATTAAACATGGCAGAAGAAGCAAAGAAAAAATCAGCAATGGTTATGACGGCTACAAAAGACCGTAATGTTTCATTGGATAAAATCCGAAATCTTGGAATTATAGCTCACATTGATGCAGGTAAAACAACAACCACAGAAAGACTTCTCTTTGAAACAGGAAGAACATATAAACAGGGTTCTGTCGACGATGGTACGACCGTCACAGACTGGATGGCTCAAGAAAGAGAAAGAGGAATCACAATAGTTTCCGCTGCAATAACTGCATTCTGGGATTTAAAAGAAGATTCTTCAGTTCCTAAAGGTCATTACAGAATAAATTTAATTGATACTCCAGGACACATTGATTTTACTGCAGAAGTTGAAAGGTCTTTAAGGGTTTTAGATGGTGCTTTAATGGTTTTTGATGGAAGAACCGGTGTTGAAAGTCAATCTGAAACTGTTTGGAGACAGGCAGATAAATACAAAGTTCCAAGAATTTGTGTTTTAAATAAACTTAACTTAATTGGTGCTGATTTTGATGGCTCAATAAAGTCCATTCGCGAAAGATTAAAAGCTAATGCTTCTCCTGTAACTTATCCAATTGGTCAAGAACACGACCATCGTGGAGTTATTGATCTTATTAGGATGAAAGCCCTGTCTTATAAAGCAATTGAAGATCCAAAATTAACGGAAGAAGAAATTCCCGCTGATCTTCTTGAAACTGCAAAGAAATATAGACAAGAATTAATTGATGCCATCTCAGAATTTGATGATGATACTTTAACAAAATATTTAGAAGGAGCTGAACCCTCTGAGATAGAAATTAAAAGAGCAATTAGAAAAGGAGTTATAGCAGGAAAGTTTTTCCCAATTTTTGGTGGAGACAATAGATCTGCAGAATCACAGTTATTACTTGATGGAGTTGTAGAATATTTACCTTCCCCTATTGATCTTAGTGCAATTGAAGGAACAAATGCTAAAACTGGTGAAATAGAACACAGAGAAAGAAATAATGAAGCGCCTTTCTCAGGTATTGCATTCAAAGTTGTAACTGACCCCCATGTTGGAAGACTTCTCTATGTTAGAGTTTATTCAGGTGTCTTAAAAACAGGACAAACTGTCTATAACGCCAACAAACAAACATCAGAGAGAATTGGAAAATTAGTTTTACTTCATGCCGATCAAAGAGAACTTATTGAAGAAGCTTATGCTGGAGAAATTGTTGCTGTTGTTGGTATGAAAGATACAACTACAGGACATACAATTTGTGATCCAGCCCACCCAATTCATTTAGAGTCAATTACTTTTCCAGAACCAGTTATTTCGCTTGCTATTGAACCTGCAACAAAAGCTGATCAGGAGAAAATGGGCTTGGCTTTAAACAAACTTTCAGACGAAGATCCAACATTTAAAATTAAAAGTAATCCTGAAACAGGACAAACAATTATTGCGGGAATGGGTGAATTACAACTTGAAGTCTTAGTTGATAGAATGAAAAGAGAATTTAATGTGGTCGCAACAACAGGTGCACCACAAGTTGCTTATAAAGAAACAATTAAGAAAAATGGTGACGGAGAGGGTAAATATATAAGACAAACTGGTGGTCGTGGACAATATGGACATTGTTTGATTCGTGTTGAGCCAAGAGGTAGGGGTGAAGGTTTTGAATTTAAATCTGAAATTAAAGGGGGATCAATCCCGCAAGAGTATATTCCAGCAATTGAAAAAGGTATTAAAGAAAAACTTGAGAATGGAATTATGGCTGGTTATCCAATGATTGACTTAAAAGCAATTGTCTATGACGGAAGTTATCATGATATAGATTCTTCAGAAATGTCATTTAAAATTGCAGGATCTTTAGCTGTTGAGGATGCAATTAGAAAAGCTGATATGTGCCTTCTTGAACCTATTATGAAAGTTGAAGTCTTTACTCCAGCAGAATATATGGGAGATGTTATGGGAGACCTTTCAAGTAAAAGAGCACAAATTTCAGGAACTGAAGAAAAGATGGGAGAAACTGTAGTTTATGCCACAGCACCACTAGCTGAACTTTCAGGTTATGCAACAAAACTAAGATCCCTAACTCAAGGAAGAGCAAGAGCTTTTGTAGAACCTAGTCATTACGAAGAAGTTCCAAGCCATATTGCAGCCCAAATTGTTGAAAAAGCAGGTAAGGTCGAAATGGCAAGAGGATAAAAATTTCCCCGTTGACACTTTTTAGTAGTCTCGGTTATAATACACACTATGGCAGCTGACGCAAAAGTAAAATTTGATAGAACAAAACCACATTTAAATATTGGTACTATTGGTCATGTCGATCACGGCAAGACTACTTTAACTGCTGCTATTACCACAGTTCTTGCAAAAAATTTTCCAGGTGGAGTAAATAAAGCTTACGCCTTTGATCAAATTGATTCAGCTCCAGAAGAAAAACAAAGAGGAGTTACAATTAATATCAGCCACGTTGAATACGAAACAGACAAAAGACATTATGCTCATATAGATGCTCCAGGACACGCAGATTACATTAAAAACATGATTACTGGTGCTGCACAAATGGATGGAGCAATTTTAGTTGTTTCTGCACCTGACGGGCCAATGCCTCAAACAAGAGAACACGTAATTTTAGCAAGACAAGTTAACGTTCCATCTTTAATTGTTGCTTTAAACAAATGCGATGCAATGGATGATCCAGAACTTTTGGAACTTGTTGAAGCAGATATTAGAGAATTATTAACTAAATACCAATTCCCAGGAGACACTACCCCAATTGTTAGAGTTTCAGCACTTAAAGCACTTGAGGGTGACGCAGAAGCAGAAAAAGGAATATTAAAATTAATGGAAACTGCAGATTCCTATATTCCAGATCCAGTTAGAGATGTTGAAAAACCATTTTTAATGCCTGTTGAAGATGTATTCTCAATTTCAGGAAGAGGCACAGTTGTTACTGGAAGAGTTGAAAGAGGAGAAATTAAAGTTAACGAAGAGATTGAGATTGTAGGTATTAAAGCTACCATGAAATCAGTTGTCACGGGTCTTGAAATGTTTAGAAAATTATTAGATTCTGCAATGGCAGGTGACAACGTTGGAGTATTACTTCGAGGAGTTGATAAAAATCAAGTAGAAAGAGGACAAGTCTTGGCAAAATCGGGAACAGTTACTCCACATACTGAATTTGAAGCTGAAGTTTACATCCTTTCTAAGGATGAAGGTGGAAGACACACACCATTCTTTACAGGTTATAAACCACAATTCTTTATAAGAACAGCAGATATAACAGGAGACGTAAAACTTGCAGATGGAGTTGAAATGGTTATGCCTGGAGACAATGCAAAAATGACAGTAAAATTAATCGCACCTATAGCTATGGAAGAAGGATTAAGATTTGCAATTCGTGAAGGTGGCCACACAGTAGGCGCTGGGGTCATTACAAAAGTATTAAAATAACTAGCACACTTATATGCAAAGACTTAGAGTTAAGCTAAAAGCTTACGATCATAGAGTTATAGATGAAGCAGCAACTAAAATAATAGATGTAGCTTTAGCGTCTGGCGCCAAAATATCCGGTCCCACCCCACTTCCAACAGATAGAAGTGTAATGTCAGTTAAAGAGTCTCCCTTTACAGATAAAGATGCACAAGAACATTACGAGGTTTTAATTCACAAAAGATTGATTGATATTCTTGATCCAACTGCAAGAACAGTAGATTCCCTCGGAAACCTTGACCTTCCTGCAGGCGTTTCCATTGAGATTAAAATGTGATATAATTCACCCTTAGAATCATGATGATTAATTCTAATGGTTTTTTTGTCGGCAAAATAGATAGTTTATATGAATACATTATTTGGTACAAAAGGAACAATGTCTCAAACCTTTATAGAAGGGTTTAGGATTCCTGTCACAAAAATAACCCTCGGACCTTGTGTTGTTACCCAAATTAAAAATGAAAAGAGAGATGGTTACTGGGCAATTCAATTAGGTACAGGAACTAAAAAACAAAAAAATACTTCAAAAGCACTTCAAGGACACCTCAAAGAAACAAAATTAAATCCAAGATATATTAAAGAAATTAGGCTTTCATCTGAACCAAAATATAATGTAGGAGATATTATAAAAGCTGGTGATGTTTTCCACAAAGGAGATGTTGTATCAGTTGCAGCAGTTAGTAAAGGTAAAGGTTTTGCAGGAGGGGTAAAAAGATATGGTTTTAGAGGTGGACCAAAAACTCATGGCCAATCAGATCGCCACAGAGCTCCTGGATCAATTGGACAAACTACAACACCGGGAAGAGTCTATAAAGGTAAGAAAATGGCAGGTAGAATGGGTGGAGAACAGATTACAATTAAAAATCTACATATTATAGAAGTTGATAATGAAAAAAATGAAGTAATAGTTTCAGGCGCAATCCCAGGAAGAACTGGGATATTTTTGACCATTAATAAAATTAAAGCTGGAACACTTAAAGATTTAGAACATGAAGTAGTCGCAACAATCGTAGAAGGAGAACCAGAAGAAATAAAAAAAGAAGTAAAAAATGAAAACTAAATTATATACAATTAAAGGTGAAGTTAAGGGAGATATTAATCTTCCTAAAGAATATGGTCTAAAACCATCTAATTCTCTACTTTTACAAGCTATTAGAGTTTTTGAAGACAGAACGCATTTTGGTTTAGCAAGAGTTAAAACAAGGTCAGAAGTTAATAAAACAAGAAAGAAATTATATAAACAAAAAGGTACAGGTGGAGCAAGACATGGTGCAAAATCAGCACATATTTTTGTTGGAGGGGGAGTAGCTCATGGACCAAAAGGAGAGAAAAGAGATTTAAATCTTCCTTTAAAGATGAAAAAGAAAGCACTTTATCTATCCTTAGTTAAAAAGTTTAATTTGAAAACTGCAATATTAGTTGAAGGATTAAACAAAGTCTCAAAAACATCAGAAGCTAATAAAATAATAAAAACACTTAAAGATAATTTGAAAATAAAATCAAAAGTTGTTGTAGTTTTTTCAAAAGAGAATTATAAATCTGCAAAGTATTTCAAAAATATTAAAAACGTTATAGTTAATGATTTTCCATCTTTAAATGCTTTTAATGTTTTAACATCAAACATGATTTTAATAGACAGTTTTGTATTTGATAAAAGTAAAAAAGAAAGGAAGAAGACTAAATAATATGAATTTAAAACCAATATTTACAGAGAAAAGTATGAATCAAGCCAAAAGTGGTAGGTATTCCTTTTGGTTTTTGCCAAAATTTAGTAAAGATCAGATAAAAGATATTTTAGAAAAAACACTTGATATTAAAATTGATTCTATTAAAACACAAAATTATAAAAAAATGGTAGCAAAAACAATGAGGGGTACTATAAAAACCATTCCTGCAAAGAAGAAAGTTTTAATCACTTTAAAATCAGGAAAAATTGATCTTTTCGAAGAGAGTAAAAAGTAAGCGAAGCTTGCTGCTATGCAGTAATAAATCAAAATGACAAAACTTAAAACACTATTAAAAAAGAGTTCAGGAAGAAGTAAAGGAACAATTACTGTCAGACATCAAGGTGGACGAGCAAAAAGATTTTTAAGAGTAATTGATTTCAAAAGAAGTAAAAAAGATGTTTGGGCAAAAGTAGAAGCTATTGAATATGATCCAAACAGAAATGCTAGGATCGCAAAATTGGTTTACCCTGATGGCACAAGATCATATATAATAGCCCCCGTAAGTTTAGAAGAAGGTATGAAGGTTATTGCATCGAATGATGCACCTTTAGAAGTTGGTAATTGTTTGCCACTTGCTAAAATTCCAGTAGGTACAGCAGTACATAACATTGAAATAAGAAGTGGTAAGGGTGGTCAAATTGCAAGAGGTGCTGGAATAGTAGCTTTTGTTTTTGGTAAAGATGAAACACATGTCTTAATCAAAATGCCTTCAAGTGAGATTAGAAAATTTGATCCTCTCTGCACTGCAGTAATTGGTCAAGTGGGTAATGTTGATGATAAGAATAAAAATCTAAGAAAAGCTGGAGCCAATAGGTGGAGAGGTAAAAGACCAACAGTAAGAGGTGTTGCTATGCATCCTGGGGCTCATCCTCACGGAGGTGGAGAAGGTAGAAGTGGAATTGGTTTAAAGTATCCAAAGACACCTTGGGGTAAAAAGGCTGTTGGTAAAACTAGAAGTCCAAAGAAATATTCCGATAGTGTAATTGTACATGGAAGAAAAAGAGGAAAGGCTGGTTTATTTAAGTAATATGTCAAGAAGCTCTAAAAAAGGACCATATGTAGATCAAAGGCTTGTAAAGAAGTTAGAAATTGGGCTGGGTCAAAAAGAAAATCCAATAAAAACATGGTCAAGAGCATGTCAAATTCCACCAGAATTTGTTAATAAATACTTTACCGTTCATAACGGCAAGATATTTATTGATGTTTTTGTTAGTGAAGATATGGTTGGACATACATTGGGAGAATTCTCACCAACAAGAACATTCAAAGGACATGGAGAAGTTGTTAAACGTACGATGGACAAAACTTAAAAATATGGAATTTAAATCTGAACAAAAATATTTAATACTAAGCCCAAGGAAAATCAGGCCTGTGGTTGAAGTTATTAAAAAAATGACACCTATAAAAGCTTTGGAAAAACTGCCTTTTATTAAAAAAAGAGCATCTGAATTTATTTTAAAGGTAATTAAATCAGCACTTGCTAACGCAAGCCAAAAAGGGGTAAATGCAGAGGATTTAATTTTTAAAGAAATCCAAATCGGTGAAGGACCAAGACTTAAAAGAGGCCAACCCGTATCTCGCGGAAGATGGCATCCTATAAAGAAAAGAATGAGCCATATCAAAGTTATATTAGAAAGTAAAAAAAATGGGACAAAAAGTTAATCCGATTGGTTTTAGAACAGGTAGAATGACTGGATGGAAATCTAGGTGGTTCTCTGATAGTGGTGTTTACAAAGACTTATTGCTTGAGGATTTTGCAGTAAGAAAAGAATTAATGAAAAGATTGTTATCTGCAGGAATTGTTGGAGTTGAAATTGAAAGACAACCAAAAAGTATTGTGATAATTGTTACAGTCTCAAGACCTGGTGTTGTAATAGGAAGAGGAGGATCGGGAATTGAAGATTTAAAGAAATTTATAGTCTCAATTTTAAAATCTAAACAACAAAAAATTGATCTTAAAGTAAACGAAGTAAAAAATCCTGAGCTTTCCGCTTATTTAGTTGCAGAAAGAGTTGCACAAGATTTGGAAAGAAGAATTCCACACAGAAGATCTGTAACAAAATCAATGGAGAGAGTAATGGCTGCAGGAGCAGGAGGAATTAAGATTGTTTTAGGTGGTCGTATTAATGGAGCTGAAATTTCAAGAGTTGAGAAATTTCATCAAGGTTCAGTTCCAACACAGACCTTAAGAGAAGATATTGATTATGCCGAACGACCAGCTTTAACAAAAAGAGGTTACGTAGGTGTAAAAGTCTGGATTCATAGAAAGGAACAAAACTAATGTTACAACCAAAGAAAGAAAAATTTACAAAGAACTTTAGAGGTAGAAGAAGGGGTACCGCACTTCGTGGTAGTTCTGTTTCTTTTGGAGACTTTGGGCTAAAATCATTGGAAGTATCATGGGTAACTGCAGCACAAATCGAAGCTGCTAGAAAAGCAATTTCACATCATCTTAAAAGAGGTGGAAAAGTTTGGATTAGAATTTTTCCAGATAAACCAGTATCAGGCAGAGCTGCTGGAAAAAGAATGGGTGGAGGAAAAGGAGATGTTGAGAAGCACGTAGCTGTTGTTAAACCAGGTAGAATAATGTTTGAAGTTGCAGGAGCACCAGAAAAACTTGTAAAAGAGGCGTTTATTAGGGCATCTGCTAAACTACCTGTTGCAACTAGAATGGTTATGAAATAAGCAAAGCTTGTAAAAATCTAAATGAAAATTAAAGAACTTAAAAGTTTAAAAAACGAAGAAATAAAGAAATTAGAAGATTTAGTTTCTAAAAAGAGACTTCTTCTTTTAAAAAATGCTGTTAAAATTGCAAGTGGCAAAGAAAAGAATTTGAAAACAGCTTGGATATTAAGAAAAGAGATAGCTCAGATATTAACAATACTTAAACAAAAATGAAAGTTTTTAAAGGCAAAATAGTTAGCATGAAAATGGCAAAAACCATTACTGTTGAAGTGGAAAGATTATTGGCTCACCCTATTTATAAAAAGAGGTTTAAAAGAAGTAAAAAATATCATGTGCATTCAGAGAATGCTCATAAAATTGGGGATACTGTTCAATTTGTTGAAACTCCACCAATTAGTAAATTAAAAAGATGGAAGGAGATTATAAAGTAAAATGGTACAACTAAGATCATATTTAGTTCCTGCTGATAATTCTGGAGCTAAAAAATTAATGGTAATTGGAGTTCCTGGAAGAATTGGTAAGATTGCATCTTTGGGAGATGTTGTTTTGTGTGTTGTTAAAGGTTGTGATCCAAATGGTGCAATAAAAGATCACGAAAAAGTAAAAGTATTAATTGTGAGAACAAGAAAAGAAGTTGGTAGATTTGATGGAACTTATGTTAGATTTGATGACAATGCAGGAGTAGTAATTGATAAACAGGGATTACCCCTAGGCACTCGTGTATTAGGACCAATTGCAAGAGAAGTTAAAGAAGCAGGATTTAATAAAATAGCTTCTCTCTCAAGAGAAGTTGTTTAAATATATATAAAAATGAAATTTAAAATAGGAGATACAGTTAAAATAACGATAGGTAAAGACAAAGGTCGAGAGGGTAAAATTGAAAGAGTAATACCCAAGAAAAATACAGTTGTCGTACCTGAGGTTAATATGTACAAAAAACATGTTAAAGGTTCACAGGGACAAAAAGGTGGAATGTATGATATCCCAAGGCCTCTAAATCTAGCTAAAATTGCCTTAATTTGCCCTAATTGTAAGAAACAAACAAGAATAGGAACAAATATAGTTAAAGGTATAAAACTAAGGACTTGTAAAAAATGTAAGAAAAAAATATGAATACAAAAAGATTAAAACAAAAATATCAAGAAGAGATCAAGGAAACATTTAAAAAGGAATTTGATATTAAAAATGTCATGGCAGTGCCAAAACTTGTCAAAATTAATATTAATGTGGGAATTGGTGATTCTCTAAAAAATAAAGAACTAAAAGAATCTTTAGTTCGAGATTTTTCTTTAATTGCAGGACAAAAATTGTCTGAAAGAAAAGCTAAAATTTCAGTTGCAACCTTCTCGGTAAGAGAAGGAATGGTAGTTGGATTATCAGCGACCTTAAGAGGAGAAAGAATGTATGATTTCTTTGATAAATTTGTTAACATTGTTCTTCCAAGGTTGCGTGATTTTAGAGGTGTAAAGAAAACAAGTTTTGATAAATCAGGAAACTATACAATTGGACTCACCGACCACACTGTTTTTCCAGAAATTGATATAGCAAAGGCTGCACCTGCTCATGGAATGGAAATAACATTTGTAACAGAAGCAGGGTCAGTTGAAAAGGGAACAAGATTAATGGAATTATTGGGAATGCCCTTTGTAAAAGAGAACAAATAAATAAATATGGCAAAAACATCAAAAACAGCTAGAGAAACAAAAAAACTAAAACATAAAACAATGTATAGAAATAGATGTAGTCTTTGTGGAAGACCAAGAGGTTTTATGAGAAAATATGGAATCTGTAGACTCTGTTTCAGAGAACATGCTCTAAAAGGAGAAATTCCAGGAGTAAGAAAGGCAAGTTGGTAATATGACAAACTATCACATAGCAGATTTTTTAATACGACTTAAGAATGCTTCTATGGCAAATATTAAGGAATTAACTATGCCTACAACTAATTTAATTAATGCTGTAGCAAAAACATTAAAAGATGAGAAGTTTTTAAATGAGGTAACTATTAAAGATAGGAAAATAACAGTACAACTTGCAATTTATATGAAAAAACCAGTTCTTTCAAATGTAACTATAATTTCAAGACCAGGTTTAAGAATTTATATGAATGCAGATGAAATTGAAGCAATTAAAACACCTGAAGTTTATATAATAAATACAAATAAAGGAGTTATGTCTGGAAAACAAGCAATTAAAAAACGAATAGGTGGGGAAGTAATAGCAAAAGTTATCTAAAACGAAGTTTCATATATGTCAAAAATCGGACAACAACCAATAGAAATACCATCAGGAGTAACTGTTGAAATAAACGGTAGCCTTGTTAGTGTTTCTGGTCCAAAAGGTAAATTGGAGACAAATTTTAAGAAAGATTTAATTGATATTAAAACTGAAGAAAATAAAATATTAGTTACTCTCAAAAAGGAAAGTAAAATAGCAAGATCAGTTTGGGGTACAACTAGAATGTTAATTGCAAATAACATCAAAGGTGTGACAGAAGGTTGGAAAAAACAACTTGAATTGGTAGGAACTGGATATAGATCAGAAGTAGCTGGAAACACCTTGGTTTTAACAGTAGGTTATTCACATCCTATTAAGGTTGAAGCACCAGAGGGGATTACTTTTAAAGTAGAAAAAAGTGTTATAAATGTAGAAGGAATTGATAAACAAATTGTTGGACAAGTTTCAGCTGACATAAGAAGTTGCCGACCACCAGAACCATATAAAGGCAAAGGTGTTAAATATGTTGGTGAGTATATTCGCAGAAAGGCAGGAAAGGCAGCAAAAGCAGCAGCTTAATTAAAATGAAAAGAAAAATTGTAGGTACAACTGATAGACCAAGGCTTAGTGTCTTTAGGTCAAATAAGATGCTTTATACCCAAATTATTAATGATGAAAAAGGAATAACTTTGGTGTCTGAAAAAGGTAAGGATGGTAAAGAGATAGGGCTTAAGTTAGCTGAGGCAGCTAAAAAAAAGAAAGTTAAAAAAATAGTTTTTGACAAAAATGGTTATACATATCACGGTAAGATAAAAGCTATTGCTGAAGGAGCTAGAGAAGGAGGCTTAGATTTCTGATGGATTATCAACGACCAGAAAAAGAATTTAACGAGACAGTAGTTCAAATCAATAGAATTTCAAAGAAAACTAAAGGTGGAAATCAAGTAAGATTTGGGGCTGTGGTTGTGTTGGGAGATAGAAAAGGAAAGGTTGGAGTTGGTAATTCTAAGGCAACTGATGTTAGAAATGCTATAAGAAAAGCGATTGAAGATGCTAAGAAAAAAATGATAACAATTACAATGAGAGGTACAACAATTCCCTATTCAGTAATTTGCAAGCTAGGTGCATCAAAAGTAATGCTTAAACCAGCTCCTCCTGGATCAGGTATTATTGCAGGAGGTCCCATGAGAATTGTACTTGAGTCCGCTGGAGTTAGAGATGTTGTTGGTAAAACAATGGGAAGTAATAATAAAATCTCAAACGTCAGAGCAACTATTTTAGCACTAGAAAAAGCATCAGAGCTATTAGAAAAGAAAGATTTTTTGAAAGGAAAAAACAAATAATGGCAAAAAGATTAGGTCGTGGATATGGTAGTGGTAAAGGTGGACATACCTCTGGACGTGGTCAAAAAGGACAAAAATCAAGAACTAAAGTACACATTCTTTTTGAAGGTTTAAAGGTTAAAAAATCTACACTTAAAAAATTCCCGTTACTTCGTGGAAAAGGTAAATTTTTAGCAAAACCTAAATCAAAAGAAAGATATATTAGTAAGAATGCCTAATAACATTGCCCAATTTTTTAAAAAAATTTTTCTAAGTCCACGTTTAAGAAAAAAAATATTAGTAACAGCACTAGCCTTGATAGTCTTTAGAATTGCTGCCCATATACCTGCAGCTGGGATAGATAGGGATAGTTTATCAGCTTTATTTTCAGGAAGTCCATTGTTATCTCTTCTCGATGTTTTTTCAGGTGGAACTCTTGCTAATTTTTCAATTATGGCACTAGGACTTAATCCTTATATTAATGCCTCAATTATTTTACAAATTTTAGGATATGTTGTCCCTCATCTTGAAGAATTACAAAAAGAAGGAGAATATGGACAAGAAAAAATCAATCAATATACAAGATTTTTAACAGTTCCACTTGCTATAATGCAAAGTTTTGGTATGTATGCTCTTCTTAAATCCCAGTCTATAATTGGCAATTTAGCTGCTTTGGATCTTATTTTTCTTTGTTTGACAATGACAGCAGGGACAATGCTCGCTGTTTGGCTTGGCGACATAATTACTGAGTACGCGTTTAAAAGTGGTATATCATTTTTAATTTTTGTAGGTATTATCTCAAGACTTCCAATAACTTTAGGACAAACAATTTCGACATTTAGAAGTGAAGATACTTTAAAACTTGTAATTTTTGCGATAGTAGCTCTTGCTGTTATGGCAATGATTATTTTTGTAAATGAGGCAATAAGGCAAATTCCAATAAGTTATGCTAAAGCTGTAAGAGGGCTAAAACAAGCCCAATCCTATCTTCCACTCCGTTTAAATCAGGCAGGAGTTATACCAATTATTTTTGCTGTATCTTTAGTACTTATGCCATCTATGGTTTCGCAATTTTTAGCAGCTAGTAATAATCAAGTTTTAGTAAACATAACAACTGCAATTCAAAGGTTTTTTAGTCCAGCATCTCTTTCTTATAATATAACCTATTTCTTATTAGTTGTAGGTTTTACATTTTTCTATACATCTGTTGTTTTTAATCCTGAAAAAATTGCAGAAAATTTGCAAAAATCAGGAGGATTTATCCCTGGAATTCGTCCAGGAGTATCAACTATTAAATATTTAACTTTTGTCTTAAATAGAATTACTGTTGTGGGCGCTGTATTTTTAGGTTTAGTTGCAGTTTTACCATCTTTAGTTCAAGGTACAATTGGTATTTCAAATTTGGCAATAGGTGGAACTGGGGCACTAATCGTAATTTCAGTAGTTCTTGAAATAATCCGCGAAATCGAAGGAGATTTGCTAATGAGTAAGTATGAAGGATATACAAAATGAATATAGTGCTTTTTGGTCCACAGGGTTCAGGTAAAGGAACACAGGCTCTTCTTTTATGTCAGAAATATGGACTTTTTTACTTTGAGTCTGGAGCATATTTAAGAAGGATTGCTGAAACACATCCTGATTTAAAAAAATCTCTTGATGAAGGCAACCTTGTCCCAGATAAAGAAATGACATCTTATTTAACAGCTTTTTTTGATGAAAAAAATTTATATGATGATATATTATTTGATGGATTTCCAAGAACCATAGAGCAATATCATTTTTTAAAAAATTGGTTAGTTCATAAACAAGTAAAACTAGATTTAGGACTAGTTTTAGAAATAAGTGAAGGGGAAACAATGAAAAGACTTTTACTTAGAAAAAGAGATGACGATACCCCAGAAGCAATCAAAAAAAGATTATCACTTTATAGAGACAGGACAGAAGTATTAATTAATGAAATCAAAAAAGATACAAAAGTGATTGAAGTTGATGGTGAAAGATCAATAGAAGATATACAAAAAGATTTAGTGGAAATTATTAATAATGAACAAAATAACATATAAAACTCCAGAAGAATTAGAATTAATGATAGAAGGGGGCAAAAAACTTTCTGAAGTTAAACATGCTCTAATAAATGAAGTTAAGGAAGGAGTTTCTGCTCTCGATTTAGATATTTTGGCTGAAAAGTTAATTTTAGAAAAAGGAGGTAAACCTTCTTTTAAAATGGTAGATGGTTATTCATGGTCGACATGTATCAATGTTAATCAGGGCGTAGTACATGGTATACCCCATAGAGAACTTATTTTTAAAAGTGGGGATCTGGTAAGTATTGATTTGGGAATGTATTACAAAGGATTTCATACCGATACTTCAGTAAGTACAGCGATTAACCCAAGTGAAGAAGTTGTCAGATTTTTAAAAGTTGGTAAAGAAGCTTTTGAAAAAGCAGTTTCTGCAATTATACCCAATAAAAGTTATATCTATGATATTTCTAAAGAAATGGAATCAGTGCTATATAAAAATAATTACTCACCTATTTTAGATTTAACAGGTCATGGAATAGGTAAAAATTTACATGAAAATCCATATATACCTTGTTATGCTTCGGGGCTTAGGATTGAAACTGAAAAAATAATTCCTGGTATGGCATTGGCTGTTGAAGTTATGTACGCATCAGGAGAACCAGACTTAGCTAAAGAAAAAGATGGCTGGACAATCGTAACTCAGGATGGTAAAATAGCAGGGCTTTTTGAAGATACTGTTATAGTTACCGAGAAAGGGAGGAAAATAGTCACTTAAGTGACTTTTTTGTATGAATAAGCTTGAAAAGATAAAAAGAGATGGAAGTTATGAGGTTGAAGGCACTGTTACTGAACTTTTACCAAATACAATGTTTAGAGTAGTTACTTTGGAGGGAAAAAGCTTACTTACAACGCTTAAGGGCAGAATGAGGAAAGCATATGTCAGGGTTTTTCCTGGAGATAGAGTAAGAGTTGAGATGACAAAGTATGATGAAGATAGAGGAAGAATAGTATATAAGTATTAAATTATTAAAATAAAATTATGAAAGTATTAGCATCGATAAAACCAAGGTGTAAAGATTGCAAACTTATCAAAAGAGCGGGAGTTTTGCGTTTGATTTGTAAAAATCCAAGACACAAAGCAAAGCAAGGGTAAGCGAAGCTTGTAAAAATCTAAATATATGGCAAGAATATCAGGCATTGAATTAAATGATAAATGGAGAATTGATTACGCTTTAACTAAAGTTAAAGGGATTGGTTGGTCATTGTCTAAAAAAGTACTAACCACATTAAAGTTTGATGAATCAAAAAGAGTTAAGGATTTAACAGCAGAAGAATTAAATAAAATTTCTGGAAAAATTGAAGAATTTCCAACAGAGGGAGATTTGGTAAGAAGAGTTAAAGCAAATATAAATAGACTACAAGCAATTGGATCATATAGAGGAATAAGGCATAACAAAGGATTACCAACAAGAGGTCAAAGAACAAAAACTAATGCTAGAACAAAAAGAGGTAAGAGAAAGACAGTTGGTGCATTTAAAAAAGAAGCATTAGCAAAAGCAACTATTAAAAAATAACATGAAAGCTAAAAAGTTAAAAACAGAATCCTTAGCAAAAATTTATATTTCTGCTTCTTTTAATAATACTTTAGCAAATATTTGTGATAGTTTAGGTGGAACTATTTCTTGGTGCTCATCAGGTGCATCTGGTTTTAAAGGAACTAGAAAATCAACTCCTTATGCAGCAACAACAGCAATTGAAACTGCAATTAAAAAAGCTAAAGAAAAAGGAATAACTGAAGTTGAAGTTTACGTCAAAGGTCCAGGACCAGGAAGAGATGCAGCACTTCGTGCAATTAAATCATCTGGTGTCAAAATTGCATTAATTGCAGATGTAACACCAATTCCACATAATGGACCAAGACCAAAAAAGAAAAGGAGAGTTTAAGATGGCAAAATATAACGGACCTAAAGATCGATTATCAAGAAGAGAGGGAATTGATATTTTTGGTAAAGGTGCAAAATTAACAAGACTCAATGTCTTTCCAGGTGTTCATGGACCAAAAGGTGCAAAAAGAAATCAATCTCAATATGGTAAACAACTTCGTGAAAAACAAAAGGTAAAAAGAATATATGGAATTTTGGAGAAACAATTTAGAATTTATGTAGAAAAAGCTCTAAAATCAAAAGGCAATACAGGAGAAGCTTTGTTAATTTTACTTGAAAAAAGACTTGACAATGTTGTTTATAAACTAGGTTTTGCCGAGAGTCGTCCAATGGCAAGACAATTAGTTTCTCATAGACATGTTTTGGTAAATGGTAAGAAATTAAATATACCTTCATATCAAACAGAAGTGGGAGATGTAATTTCTTTAACCCCAAAAATTGTAGATAATCCAAACATTAAAAAAGTAATAAATATTGAAGATTACGAAACACCATCTTGGCTTTTAAGAAAAGCTATTGTTGGTAAAGTTTCAACTGAACCTAAAAGGTCAGATATAACAGAAATTGTCTCAGAGCAAGATATAGTAGAATTTTATTCTCGATAATGATACAATACACAAACATTTCATGCCGAAAACCTTTAAGGAGGTGATATTTTATGTCGCAACCAATATTTGAAATATTAGAAGAAAAAAAAGAAAAGAATTATTCAGTACTGGCTATAACTCCATTGGAGCAAGGTTATGGTTTTACATTAGGTAATTCATTAAGAAGAGTTTTATTAACTTCACTTCCAGGCGCAGCAATAACATCTGTCAAAATTGCAGGTGTTAATCATCAATTTTCAAGCCTTAATGGTATGAAAGAAGATGTTGTTGAATTTGTATTAAACCTTAAAAAAGTTAGATTATCATATAAAGGAGAAAAAGAAGTTAATGCAACTTTAAAAGTAACAACAGCAGGAGAAGTTAAGGCGGGAGATATTAAACTTCCAGCAGGAGTAGAAATATCAAATCCTGAATTAGTTTTAGCAGTATTAAACAAAGGTGCCAAACTTAATGCAGACATAATTATTGAGTCGGGTTCAGGTTATATTCCAGCAGATACAAGAAGTTCTACTGAAATAGGAATGATTCCACTTGATGCATCATTTTCACCTATTGTTAGAGTTAATTACAAAGTTGAAGAAACTCGTGTTGGTAGATTAACTAATTTTGATAAGCTTACACTTGAAGTCTGGACTGATGGAACAATTAAAGCAAAAGATGCTGTAGTACAAGCTGCAGATATTTTGGTTAATTATTTTTCACAAATAGTTAAACCAGTTAAGGCCGAAAATAAAAAAGAAGAAGTAGAAGCTGATGACTTAGGACTAGTTGGAAGATTGTCTGTTGAAGAAATTGGACTTCCAACAAGAGTTGCTAATGCACTTGCAAAAGCAGGTTTTGAAACAGTTGAACTCCTTGTCAAAGCTGATAAAACCGAATTGGTAAAAGTAAGAAATTTAGGAGAAAAATCTCTAAAAATTATTTCAGCAGCCTTAGGTGAGAAAGGGGTAAGTTTTTAGTATGGTTAAAAGAGTTTTTGGAAGAAAGCTTTCTCGCGAAAGATCTTCTAGAGAATTATTGTTTGTATCTTTAGTTGAAAGTTTAGTCCACCATGGGCAAATCAAAACAACTAAAGCTAAAGCAAAATCAATCATCGGTCTAATAGACCGATTGGTTGTTTTGGCAAAAAAAGGAACATTAGCATCAAAAAGACAAGTTTTAAAAAGACTAAAAGGAAATAAAGAAATTTCAACTTTACTTTGGACAAATATTGCTAAAACATTTGAAACTAGAAATGGTGGATATACAAGAATTATTCCTTTAACACAAAGAAAAGGCGATATGGCAGAGATGGTTAGAATTGAATGGACTGATAAAATAGAAAAGCCCGAATTAAAGATTAAAAAAGATGGCAAAAACATATCAACCAAAACAAAAAGAAATTAAAAAGGCTTGGCATTTAATTGATGCCAAAGGAGAAGTCCTTGGGAGATTGGCAAGTAAAGTTGCCATACTTTTAATGGGTAAACAAAAGTCTACTTATTCAACTCATATGGATTCTGGAGATAATGTGGTAGTTATTAACGCAGAAAAAATTATTACTACGGGTAAAAAAGCGGAACAAAAAGTTTATAGAAGTCATTCTGGATATCCAGGTGGTTTTAAGGAAGTTAGTTTTGAAAAAATGTCTAAGGAGCACCCAAATAGAATTATTGAATTTGCGGTTTCTGGAATGCTTCCTGATAATAGATTAAAATCAGATAGAATGGCAAGATTGCATGTTACAAAAGGAGAAAAACACAAATATGACAACAACTTCATCAAATAACTGATTATGAATCACAAAAAAAATTATACATATGCAGTTGGTAGAAGAAAAAGTTCTTCTGCTAGAGTTCGTTTATTCAAGGGTAGTGGTGAAAGTTTAATTAATGATAAAAAAATATTAGAAGTATATGAAAATAAAACTGCATTAATTATTTTAGATAAGCCATTTAAAGTTACTGATACACAAGGTAAATATTTCTTCACAGCTAAGGTTTCAGGAGGTGGTAAAGAAGGGCAAATGGAAGCAATTATTCATGGAGTTTCAAGGGCACTCATTAAGATTAATGCAGATAAATTCAGAGTTGTTTTAAAGAAAAGTAATCTATTAACTAGAGATCCAAGAGAAAGACAAAGAAGAATGGTTGGAACGGGTGGAAAAGCAAGACGTAAGAAGCAATCACCTAAAAGATAATGAAGAAAATATTGATAGTTGTTATTGTTGTTATTGGAGTGATTTCTTTTTTTTTCTTCAAAAATAAAAATAAAGATATTAAGACAGCAAATATTCAAAAAGGTAATTTAAAAGAAGAAATGATTTTATCAGGTCAGATTAATGCACTAAATTATGCAAAACTCTCTTTCGAAACTTCAGGAAAAATAGTTTTCGTCGGTACGACGGAAGGAGAAAAAATTAATAGGGGAAAATTAATTAGTAAACTTGACACCACAGTTTTAAATTCTAGTTATCAAATTGCTCTTTCAAATTTAAGAGCTTACGAGGCCACAGCCGCGAATATTCATGATCAGGTCAAAGGTCACGACAGTGATGAAAGTTATGCACAAAAAGATTTAAGAACTACAGCTGAAGTAAATAAAGATAAAGCTTATGAAGCAGTATTGCAAGCAAAAAGGAATTTAGATGGAGCTAGTTTGTATGCACCATTTAATGGAATAGTTACTTATTTAAATCATCCTTTTACTGGCGTTTATACAAGTGTTGGGTCTATTGAGGCTCAAATAATTGACCCAACAACAATTTATTTTGATGTTTTAGCTGATCAGACTGAGGTGACAAGGTTAAAGGTCGGGCAAAAAGTTATTGTAAATCTTGATTCATTTGATGAGAAAGAATTTGAAGGAGTAGTTAGCTATATTTCATTTGTTCCTAAGGCAGGAGAATCTGGATCGGTATATGGAATTAAAGTTGCCTTTCAAAATGTAAATCTATCTGAATCAAACTTTAGAATTGGAATGACTGGAGATGCAAAATTTGTAATTTCTGAAAAAAATGATATTTTTTATGTTCCAACTGATTTTGTTAAACAAGATAAGGATGGAAGTTATGTAAAAAGTGATAAAAAAGGAAATAAAATTTACATTAAAACAGGTATAGAGTCTGAAGATAATATAGAAATGATAGGTGATATTAAAGAAGGCCAGCTTATATATGATTAAGCTAAGTAATGTTAATAAAACGTACTTTTTAGGTGAAGATGTTGTCAAGGCAGTTGACAATGTGTCAATTGAAATCAAAAAGGGTGAGTATGTCAGTATTCTAGGAACTTCAGGGTCAGGTAAATCAACACTAATGCACATAATTGGCCTATTGGATAGGCCAACTTCAGGGAAAATTTTAATTAACAAAAAAGATATATCAAAATTAAGAGATGATGAACTTTCTATTCTAAGAAATATTTTTGTAGGATTTGTTTTTCAACAGTTTAACTTAATAAATAAGCTTACAGTTTTAGAAAATGTTGCATTGCCTGCAATTTATTTTAAAGGAAAGCTTTCTTTTGATCCGTATAAAAAAGCAAAAGAGCTATTAGAAAAGTTTGGAATGGGAGAAAGACTTAATTTTTATCCAAATAAAATTTCAGGGGGTCAACAGCAAAGGGTCGCAATCGCAAGATCATTAATTATGGATCCAGATTTAATTTTAGCTGATGAACCAACAGGAAATTTAGATAGTAAAACTGGAGATGATATTCTTTCGATCTTGGAAGAATTAAATAAGAAAACTGGAGTTACTGTCATTATTGTAACTCATGAAAAAGAAGTTGCTGATAGAACAAATAGGAAAATATATATTAAAGATGGAAAAATTACCAAAAAATATTAAACTGGCCTTTAATGATTTTAAAAGAAATAAGGTTAGAACACTTTTAACCTCACTTGGAATAATGGTTGGAGTTTTTTCTGTTGTCATTTTAATTGCATTAGGATTAGGTCTTAAAAATTATATAGAAGGACAATTTCAAAGTATGGGGGCAAGTTTAATAATGATTCTTCCTGGAAGTGGATTTACTGGTGAAGGAGGTGCTAGTTTTGGAGGACAAGGAACAGTTGGAGGAATATCTTTTGATGAAAGAGATGTGCGAAATTTAGAAAGAATAACTGGCGTTGATTATGTTGTTCCTATTTTTATGCGAGGAACGAGCATTGAAACAGAAGGAAAGAAAAAGTTTGGTAGTGTAATGGCAATAAATGAAGATGGTTTTAAACTAATGAATATTGAAACAGATGAAGGCAAATTATTTGCAAAGTCAGATGTTCAAGGAAGTGCCAAGGTTGCAGTATTAGGAAATACTATTGCAACAGATCTTTTTGGTGCAACAGAAAAAGCTGTAGGTAAAATAATTAGATTTGAGAATCAACGGTTTAAAGTTGTAGGTGTTTCCAAGAAAAAAGGAGATAGACAGGCAGATACTGCAATTTTTATACCATATAAAACTGCCTATGAAAGCATCAATCCAGACAAGAAATTTTGGGCGATATATCTAGGGGTTAAATCAGATGATCTTATTTCTGAAGTTAAGAAAAAAGCAGAAGAAACTCTTTTAAAAAGATATGAAGCAGAAGGATTTGCAGTAACTGAACAAGCAGAACTATTAAATTCTATAAATCAAATTTTTGGAATTATTAATTTATTTTTAATTGCAATTGGTTCAATATCACTTTTTGTTGGTGGTATTGGAATTATGAATATTATGTATTCAACTGTTACTGAAAGAACAAAAGAAATAGGAATTCGAAGAGCAATTGGAGCAACAGAAAAAGATATATTATTACAGTTTTTATCAGAATCAGTTACACTGTCCCTTTTAGGGGGAATTTCAGGATTAATTCTTGCAATAATAGTAGTTTTAATTACTAGGTTCTTTTTTCCTGCTAGTATAAATTTATTAGCGGTAATAATTGCACTTGTAGTTTCATCAGCAATTGGAATTTTCTTTGGAATTTTTCCTGCACGTCGTGCAGCAAAACTATCACCAATCGATGCGATAAGATATGAATAACGGGGATTAGTTTAACAGCGACTCACTCATCCCCGACAAAATTACATATTGCATTTGGGAATACTTCGTATTATTCTGTACAAGAATACAAATGGCAAAGAAAAAAAATGAAACAGTTGATGCTCCAGTAAAACAAGAAGGAGCTCCTGCAAAACTTCAAGCTATTAAAATGGCCATGGAACAAATTGACAAGCAGTATGGCAAGGGTTCTATTATGCGTTTAGGTGGTAATGCAGAAAAAATGGCACAAGTTGAGGTCATTTCAACTGGTGCAATAGCTCTTGACCTTGCTCTTGGAGTTGGTGGTTTTCCTAGAGGAAGAATCGTCGAAATATATGGACCAGAAGCTTCTGGAAAAACTACTCTTGCACTGTCTGTAATAGCTCAAGCACAGAAGAAGGGTGGTCAGTGTGCATTCATCGATGCAGAACATGCCCTAGACCCTGTAAGAGCTCAAATTATAGGGGTTAATCTTGATGATTTATTAATGAGCCAACCTGATACAGGAGAACAAGCATTAGAAATTACAGAAACTTTAATAAGATCAGGTGCGATGGATGTTATTGTTGTTGACTCAGTTGCTGCTTTAGTTCCAAGAGCAGAACTTGAAGGAGATATGGGAGATTCTGTAATGGGTATGCAAGCAAGATTAATGAGCCAAGCCCTTCGAAAATTAACAGGTGCAATATCTAAATCAAAAACTGTTTTAATTTTTACAAACCAATTAAGACAAAAAATTGGTGTCATGTTTGGAAATCCTGAAACAACACCAGGAGGACTTGCTCTTAAATTTTATTCTTCGATAAGAATTGATATCAGAAGGATTGAATCCTTAAAAGGAGATAATGATTTAGTTATTGGAACAAGGGTAAGGGTAAGAGTTGTTAAAAATAAGGTAGCACCACCTTTAAGAGTTGCAGAGTTTGATATTATGAATGAAGATGGAATAAGTAGAAATGGGAATTTACTTGATGTTGCAGTAGAACTTGATATTATCCAAAAATCTGGATCATTCTTTAATTATGAAGGGAAAGTAATTGCACAAGGTAGAGAGGGGTCAAAGACTTATTTCAAAGAAAATCCAAAGTTTGCAGATGAGATAGAGAAGAAAATAAGAGAAATTTCCGTTTCAGGTAAAAAACTCCCAACTGAAATTGGTGAAGATGTTAAAGAAGATTAATGCCTGTAATCACCTCAATTAAAGCTCAAAAGAGCCAGAAAAGAGTAAATATAAATATTGATGGAGTATTTGGTTTTGGGCTAGATCTTGAAAATTTTATCCGCCTAGGATTGAAGGTTAATCAGAGATTAACCGAAAATGAAGTTGAAGAAATTATTAAAAAAGGGGAATTCCAAAAATGTTTAGATAAAATTATTAATTTTGCAATGGTAAGGCCAAGAAGCGAACGAGAAATTCAGGATTATTACAGACGTAAAAAAACTCCAGAAAGTATACAAGAAGAATTAATTAATAGATTAAAAAAACTTGAGTTATTAAACGATATTAAATTTGCCCAGTGGTGGGTAAGGCAGAGGCTTGAATTTAAAAATAAATCAAAAAAAGATATAACATTTGAATTAAGACAAAAAGGAATAGATAGTAATACAATTAAAAATATACTAGATGATAGTGAAATTGATGAAGTAAAAATTGCCAAAGACTTAATTGATAAAAAACTTTACAAATGGCAAAAATATAATGAAAAAGAAAAAAAACAAAAAATCTCACAATATTTAGCAGGAAAAGGATTTGGTTGGAATGTAGTTAATGATGTGCTAAAATAAGTGACTCGTATGAACGCACAGAATGATTATATAAAAAAATTAGAAACAGTTTCTAAAATGACTGCTGATGAAGCAAAAAAGGCAATACTAGATGAAGTGCAACGTGATTTATCTTCTGAAATTGCAAAAAAAATAAGACAGGCCGAAGAAAGAATAAAACTTGAAGCGGGAGAAAAATCAAAGGAAATTTTAGCTGATGCTTTAAAACATGGAGTAACTGCATTTGTGGCAGAATATACTGTATCTTCAATCATAGTTCCAAATGAAGAAGTAAAAGGAAGAATTATTGGAGCAGAAGGAAGAAATATTAGAAGTTTTGAAAAAGAAGCAGGTGTTGAAGTATTAATTGATGATACTAATGAGATTAGAATTTCTTCTTTTGACTCAGTTAGAAGAGAAGTTGCAAAAAGAGCATTGGAAATATTGATAAAAGATTCAAGAATCCAACCTACTAGAATTGAAGAAGTAGTGAAATTAACAAGGGCTAACATGGAAGATGTTTTACTAGAAGAAGGCAAAAAAATTTCTGAAGAATGTGGAGTTTATAATTTATCTGTTGATTTATTAAAGCTTATCGGAAAATTTAAATTTAGAACTTCATATGGACAAAACCTAGGTCATCACACAATTGAAGAAACAAAAATGGGAGTAGCAATTGCAGTAGAACTTGGAGCAAAAGTAGATGTAGTCCGCCTAGGATGTTTACTCCATGATATTGGTAAGGTTGTAACAGATGAAGAGGGAAATCATATAGATGTAGGTGTAACTACTGCTAAAAAATTTGGTATTCCCAAAGAAGTTGTTGCCGTAATTGCAGAGCATCATGAAGATAAACCATTCTCCTCAATTGAAAGTTATATAGTTTGGATTGCAGATGCTGCTTCTGGTTCAAGACCAGGAGCTAGATATGAACCACACGAAGGTTATGTCAAAAGAATGGACAAAATTGAAGAAATTGTTAAGAATTTTGATGGAGTTGAAACTGCATATGCATTCCAGGCGGGTCGAGATGTTAGAGTTTTTGTAGATCCAAATGAAGTGGATGATGACAAACTTACTATTTTAGTACATGATATAGTAAGGAAACTTGAAAAAGAAGCAGAATACGCAGGTCAAATCAAAGTTACTGCGGTTCGAGAAGTTCGTGCAGTTGACACCACATCAGCTAAATAGTATATTAGCCATATAACATGACAAAAAGAGAAATAGTTGAACTAGTTTCGAGGAAAGCTCATTTAACCAAAAAAGGTGCTGAGGAAGCGGTTGACGTATTTTTGTCTGAGGTAGGTAGAGTTCTCTCCAAAGGTGAAAAAGTAGTCCTTTCAGGTTTTGGTACATTTAGGGTAATTTCAATGAAAGGTAAAACTGTTAAAATTCCAAAGACTGATAAACTAGTTACAATCAAGACTCATAGAGCTCCAAAATTCACTCCAGGCAAAACTTTAAAAAGACAGGTAGCTAGATAAAAAGTGCTATAATCTGTCCATGGACAAGGCTATAATTGTTGATCGATTGTCATCAAAAGTTTTAAAAAAAATATCCTTTACTATACAGGCTGGAGAATTAGTTGGCATCATTGGTCCTAATGGAGCAGGTAAAACTGCTGTAATGAAAGTATTGGCAGGTCTTTCACCGTCAACTTCAGGATTTGTTTCTGTTCTAGATTTTGATCCTTATCAAAGAAATCAAAATTTTTTAAAACAAATATCATTAGTTTTAGGACAACATATAGAACTATGGTGGGATTTACCAGCAGTAGCAACATTTGAGTTAAATAAATCTTTATATCAAATACCAGAAAGAGAATATAAAAAAAATCTAGATCAGTTAATATCTTTATTTAACATATCAAAAATATTAAAGATTCCTGTTAATAAATTAACACCAATCCAAAGAGCTAAAATGGAAATGATTGCAAGTTTGATACACAAACCTAAAGTTTTACTTTTAGATGAACCATTATTAAAAGATTTTGTTTTTGATTACAATCGAGAATATGGAACAACTATTCTTTTATCGTCTTCCTCTATAGGTGATTTTACTAATTTATTGAGAAGAATAATCATAATTAATGAAGGATCAATTCTTTTTGATGGTGCGATGGAGGAGATAACAACTAAATTTGCAACGGAGAAAATAATAAAAGCTACTTTTTCTGAAGAGATAGATATCAAATCAATTGCTAATATCGGAGTGGTGAAAAAATATTCATTCCCCCAAATTTATATCTCAGTACCAAGAACAACAATAACTTTTGCCGCAGCAGAGTTATTGCAAAATTATCCAGTTGTTAATTTATCTATTGAAGAATTTTCTATAGAAGAAATTATTAAAAATATTATTAAATAAAATGATTTTTAATTACATTAAAATTTGGTTATTAGACTCGAAAAAAAATATGTCTTATTTTTCTGTTTTTGAAAAAATAATTGAATATTTAATATATTTTGTTCTTTTGAATTTAGTCTTAAATAATATTTATTTATCTTTAATACTATTATTTTTAATAATTTTTGTTAAATATATATATAAAAATATATATATATTAAAACAATTAATAAATACTAATGATTTTATTTATATTTTATTAAAACCAGTCAATCCAATCTTTAGAATATTAATCTATGGAGCAAATCCAATTGATTTAATAGTGTCAATACTAATAATCATTATATTTTGTGCAAGTTTTCCTAGTAAATTATTACTTGTATTTGGGGTATTAATAATCTTATTTGCTCTTTATCTTCTTGTCTTGTCATTAACATTATTCATAAACTATAAATTGCCAATAGAAAAAATTTTACCAATAGTTATTTTTTCATTTTTGCTTGCTATTTTTAATAATTCTCTTATTGGCTTAACCAGTTTGATGGGTATTTTGTCTATACTTTTATTTGCCATATCACTTTTATTTTTATCCTTTAAATTATGGAATTATCTACTAAAAAACTTCTTGTAATTTGTGGACCGACGGCAACGGGTAAAACTTCACTTGGTTTTTTATTGGCTAAACAATTTAATGGTGAAATTGCTTCAGCTGATTCTAGACAAGTTTATAAACACATGGATATAGGGACTGGTAAAGAATGGAATGATTCTATTAAAATTTGGGGATATGATTTAGCAGAACCAACTGAAAATTATAGTGTTTCTGACTATTTTAAATCAATGAAGATTGTTATTTCAGATATTTGGCAGAGAAATAAATTACCAGTTATTGTTGGCGGGACTGGATTTTATATCAAAAGTTTAATTGATGGGATAGCAACAGTTGATATACCCAAAAATGAAAATTTAAGAATTAGTTTAGAAAAAATGAGCATCGATGAGTTATTTAATAAACTTGCAGATCTTGATGGTACTAAAGCAGCTTCTTTAAATTCATCTGACAAAAAAAATTCAAGAAGATTAATTAGAGCTATCGAAATAGCTGTTTGGAATACTCAACATGGAACAGAGAAACATGTGATAGAAAAAAGAAAGAAAGTTCTAGATAAAAACGTAGACTTACTGATGATTGGATTGTCAGCATCTTCTTTAACGATTTTAAATAATATAGAAAATAGAGTAGATAAAAGAATAAACGAAGGATTTATTTTAGAAGTTGAGAATTTACTTAAAATGGGTGTTTCGTGGCAACATCAGTCAATGAAGTCATTGGGCTATAAAGAATCAGAGGCTTTTTTTAAAAAAGGGTTGACTTATGAAGAATTTATTAGCCAATGGGTAAACAACGAAATTAAATATAGCAAAAGACAAATGACTTGGTTTAAGAAAGAGACTTATCACAGTGGTCAAAAAAGAATTGATTGGTTTGATATAGATGATATAAATTTTGATCAAAATGTAGTAAATTTGGTTAGTAAATGGTATTCTTTAGATAAACATGATAAGAAAAGTTGAAGTTTCGCATAAAACAATAATATTTACGGTAGTTTTCTTGGGGTCTATATGGTTCCTTTATTTTATTCGTGATATTGTTCTACAGCTTTTTATAGCCTTACTTTTAGTTTCAATTTTAACTCCATTTGTTACAAAACTCTCAAAATTTAAAATTCCTAGGATTATTTCTATTTTATTTTCCTATATTTTAATCTTCAGTTTTTTAGGATTTACTGTTGGATCAATTTTACCACCACTTATAGAGCAAACAACCAATTTGGCAAATAATCTTCCTAGCTATCTTCAGAATTTAGGGCTACAAAAATACGCAAATGAAGAAGTGTTAAAACAAACAGTATCTCAATTAGGGTCTATACCCGGACAAATAATAAAAGCCGGATTTTCATTATTCGGAAATATATTAAGCATAATAACTGTTGCTATCTTTGCTTTTTATTTACTAATAGTTAGAGATAGATTTGAAACTAGTATTGAGTTTCTGTTTGGTAAAGATAAAACAAAAGGAATTACGAATTTGGTAAATATTTTAGAAACAAAATTAGGAGGATGGGCAAGAGGCCAATTTATTTTAATGTTATTGATAGGTATTTTAAGTTATTTAGGATTTATTATTTTAGGCATTCCATATGCGTTACCACTTGCTATGCTTGCCGGAATTTTTGAAATCGTACCGTACATAGGTCCGATCATTGCAGCAGTTCCTGCAATAATTTTAGGATTTAGTATATCTCCGTTTTTGGGATTTGCAGCAATTGGTCTTGCAATATTAATTCAACAACTTGAAAATTATGTTTTAGTTCCAAAAATAATGGAAAAATCAACAGGTGTTTCTCCAATTATTACTTTGATATCACTTGCGGTCGGTTTTAGACTTGCAGGAATTGTGGGAATGATTATATCAATCCCAATAGTTATAATTATCCAAACCCTAATTCAGAGCCTTTCGGCTTCTAGAGAGTAATAAGCCAGATTCTGTGTCTCGATAATCATCTATCTAATGCCCTCATACTTTAGGTCAGGAACACCTTGCGGTGTTGGGGAAGACATCCCTTTGACCAATTCGGAGGTTGCAGCGGGGAGGATTGCCTCGTTTCACTCCCGATTAAATCGGGACTCGTCTCTGTTGCTCTGACTGGCCCACATTCATGTAACTGAATGTGGTCTCTAGCTTACGCTAGACACCCTGTCTTCTGCTGTCTGGACTTTCCTCTACATTCATGTAACTGAATGTAGCGATTATCTTCTCTCTAGAGGCTAGATTATATCATCTCTGTTATAATATAGCCATGAAGTTAGTTATACAACGAGTTAAGTCAGCAAAAGTTAACAAGGCAAAAATTAATAAAGGTCTTTTTATTCTTTTGGGAATTAAAAAAGGTGATACTGAAAAACAAGCTGATGAATTAATTAATAAGATTTTAAAATTAAGAATTATATCCGACGATAGTAACAAGATGAATTTATCTGTTGTGGATACTAAGTCTGAAATATTGTTAGTTTCTCAGTTTACACTTTTAGCAAACACAAAAGATGGTAATAGACCATCTTTTATTGAAGCGGAAGAACCAGCAAAAGCAAAATTATTATATGAATATATGATTAGTAAATTAAAAAATTCTGGATTAAATATCCAAACAGGAAGTTTCGGTGATTATATGAAAATAGATTGCATCCTTGACGGCCCAGTTACAATTGTTTTAGAAAATTAAATTAATTTTTCTTTCTTTAGAAATTCAATTGGAGATTAATGTTTTGTAGGGGTTGTTACCAAACACTTCAAGAGGCACTAAATGATAGTTCCTCCTGAAGGTTTTAAACACTTTGCTAAAAATTAGTTTCCACCAATTCTAAACATTGTTGTTCCACAAACTTCACAAACTGCTTTTGTTGCCTTTTTACCATTCTTCATTGTTACAGCTTGTGCGTCTTTACCTTCTCTCTTTGTTCTACATTTTACGCAGTACATCATATTAAATCACCCCCTTTACCGTTACGAAAACCAGTATACCACCACAAGGCTAATTAGGATTAAAATAGCTACAGTAAGGCTTTTAATAAGGTTGTTTTTGATTGAGCCTAAATAGCTAAATTCAGCCGAGATTCTGGTGTTATTTTTTTTACTACCTGTTGTATGGGGTTTGTCAAAGTTATATATAAATTGGGTATTGACATGCCTAAGCTTGGCAGTCATCTTTTGTTTTTTTGTTCTTTTCATATTCTTTAATTTAATATATTCTTGATATATGAATATTAACTTAACGATAGTGATAATTGCAATCACATGGTTTACCTTGCTTACAGCTTTTCTTGTTTGGATTTTAATTGTTTTTAGAGATTTAATTAAAATTTCTAAAAATAAAGAATTTAGTAATAACACAAAAGATATTAAAGAAATAAAAACAGAACTTAAGTCATTTATTAATTCTTCAACTTCTCATATCCAAAAGGTTGGACTTGTTAAATTTAACCCATTTAAGGAAGCTGGTGGAAGTAATAGTTTCTCTTTGGTTCTTTTAGATGGTGATAAAAATGGTATTATTATTACTAGCCTTCACACTCGTGAGAGAACAAGGTTATATTTAAAAGATGTTTTAAGAGGGAAGAGTAAAATAGAGCTTTCAAATGAGGAACAAAATGCATTAAAAATAGCAAATGGAAAAAATAACTAGTTCTAAAAATTTTATGTTGGTCTTAGGTTTTATCGGATTATTTTTAGTTTCTACTGGTGTTTCTTTGGCGGGATTTACTTTTTTAGTAAAAAATCCATCTTCTTCTATGGTTGATAATTCGTCATCTGAAAAATCATCAAGAGTTGATCTGTCAAAACCAAAAACTGAAAGCTGTCCAATTAATGGAGAAATGTTTACTAAAGAACAAAAAAATCTTTGGTCAACCAAAAGGCCAATTGTTGCAGTAATTGAAAATCATTTAGAATCACGTCCACAATCTGGTTTATCAAAAGCAGATATTATCTATGAAATAGTGGCTGAAGGGGGTATTACAAGATTTTTAGGAGTTTTTTATTGTGGTATTGCTGATAATAACTATATTATTGGTCAAATCAGAAGTGCCAGAGTTTATTTTATTAACTATGCTTTGGAATATGGAGATAATCCATTATTTGTGCATTGGGGTGGAGCAAATAATATTGATAATAATATGCCGAATGGAGTTAAAATTAAGGGTCAGATTGATCCAAGAGTAGATGCTTACAAGCTTCTTGAAAAAATTGGTTGGGTTAATGGAAGATATGGTAGTGACATGAATGGTGCAACAAATACAGGTTACCCAGCATTATTTACTGATGACAGAAGAATGGATCTTGCAACAGAGCATCAAAAAGTTGGTTCTACAGATAAGATTTATGAAGAGGCAACAAAGAGAGGTTATGATTACAAAGATTCTGATGGAAGTACATGGGATAAAAATTTTGTTTCTTGGAAGTTTATGGATGACAAACCACAAACTGCAACTGCAACAGACATTAAGTTTTCATTTTGGGAAAGTATGCCTGATTATGATGTAAATTGGAAATATGATTCAGCTAATAATAAATATTTAAGATCAAATGGAGGAAATGAACACAAAGATTTAGAAAATGGAGAACAATTAACTGCTAAAAATGTAGCTATTATTTTTGTCAAAGAAGAGGGACCAGTTGATAAAGAACATCACATGCTATATACAGTAACTGGTAAAGGAGAGGCAATGGTATTTCAAAACGGTGGAGTAATAAATGCCACTTGGGAAAAGACAACCGCCACAGATCGTTTAGTATTAATGGATGAGAATGGAGATGAAATAAAATTTGTTAGAGGACAAACTTGGATAGAAGTGCTACCATTGGGGAATGAAATCAATTTTTGACGACATTATTACTTCGAAAGTAAGAGTTAAGGTATTAGAATTATTCTTTTCTAATTTAACTGAAATGTATCATGTCAGGGGAATTGTTCGTGAGATAAGAGAAGAAATTAATGCAGTAAGAAGGGAATTAGAAAGGCTTGAAAAAGCTGGAATATTAAAGAAAGAACCAAGAGGAAATAGAATATATTATTTTGTTCGCACTGACTATGGTGGTTTTAGTGATCTTCTCTCAATTGTTGCAAAATCCACAGGTCTGGGAAAAGAAATTTGTGATTCACGAGCAAAACTTGGGAAAGTATCTATAGTCATGTTTTCGGGTTCGTTTGTACGAATGAAGTCAAGAAAAAAGGATGATAATGTAGATATTTTAATTGTTGGAGAAGTTGTCCTTCCTGAGCTGGCTATGATTATTCGTACTTATGAATCAAAACTAGCTAGGGAAATAAATTATACTGTAATGACAAAAGAAGAATTAGATTATAGAAAGAAAAGAAGAGATCCCTTTTTACAGAGTATATTCTTAGGAAGTAGAGTTATGATTATTGGAGATGAAGAAGAACTTACTAATTAAAGTTATTTTAATACTTCTGGTTACCGTAGCTTGTAGTTTTATAAGTTTTGGTTATCCTTTATTTGGTAAGACTTTTGATCTGTCATTAGGACTAGATTTATCTGGTGGAAGTCATTTAGTTTTTGAGGCAGATACATCAAAATTGGATGCATCTAAAAAAGAACAAGCAATTAAATCACTAAGAAATATAATAGAGAAAAGAGTCAATCTTTTTGGTGTTTTTGAAAGTAATGTCCAAACATCAGAATTTGAAGGAAAAAATAGAATCATAGTTGAACTTCCTGGAATCAATAATCCTAAAGAAGCAGCAAG
>CAZSXP010000005.1:0-3437 GCA_964610395.1 uncultured Gammaproteobacteria bacterium | reverse complement strand
CTTCTTCACAATTATCTCCGACAGATTTAACAGGGGCAGATTTAAAATCTGCAGCCACCGTTTTTGATAGAAACACAGGTAAGCCTTCAGTATCTATTGAATTTAGTGAGGAAGGTTCAAAAAAGTTTGAAGAAATAACTGGCAGAAATATTGGTAAATCTGTCGTAATTATTTTAGACAATGACATTGTATCTTCACCCCAGGTAAATGAAAAAATTATTGGAGGTAAAGCACAAATTTCAGGAAGTTTTACTGTAGAAGAAGCTAATAAGCTTGAAGTTCAATTAAATGCAGGTGCCCTTCCTGTACCCATCAAATTAGTTGAGGAAAAAACAGTTGGAGCAACACTGGGAGCTGACTCTGTTAATAAAAGTATCAAAGCAGGTGTGATTGGTATTATTATGGTTTCTCTTTTTATGATTTTAATTTATGGTAAATATGGATTAATAGCTGATATAGCACTCATTATTTTTGGAATTATAACTTTAGCGATTTATAAATTGGTACCAATTACATTAACACTTCCAGGAATTGCAGGATTTTTACTTTCTGTTGGTATGGCAGTTGATAGTAATATATTAATTTTTGAAAGACTAAAAGAGGAAATTAAATTAAAACCTCTTTCACAAGCTCTCGAAGTGTCTTTTGGTAGAGCATGGGATTCCATAAGGGATGCTAATGTTGCAACACTTGTGACAGCCTTTATACTAGCTAATCCTTTAGACTGGAGTTTCTTACATGTATCAGGGCCAGTTAGAGGTTTTGCAATTACACTTGCCTTAGGTATTGCGATATCATTATTTACTGGCATTGTTGTAACAAGAAATTTAATGAGATTGTTCTTTAGAGAGGATAAAATATGATTTCGTGGATGAAATATAGATTTATTTATTTTACAGTTTCTGCAATATTTTTGAGTGCTGGAATATTTAGCTTAGTAAAATGGGGTTTAAATCTTGGAATTGATTTTACTGGTGGAGTAGTTACAGAATACAAACTTCCTAGTGGTGAAATTGAAAATGTAAAATATGGAATCAAATCAAATGAGGAGATTGATAAAATAAGAGAAGATATAAAACAAAAAGGTGCACAGGAATTAAGATTTGAAACAGTTGGTCCTTCAATAGGTCCAGAACTTGTTAAAAAGACTTTTTTTGCTTTGGGTACATCTGCTCTTCTTATTCTTTTTTGGGTAGCAATCCAATTTAAAAGTGTTAAATTTGGGGTTTCTGCAATTTTAGCCATGATCCATGATTCATTAATTTTAGTTGGAGGATTTTCACTTTTGGGTCATTTTGCAGGTGTTCAAATTGATTTCCTTTTCGTTACTGCAGTTTTAACAATTCTTTCTTTTTCAGTTCATGACACAATTGTTGTATATGACAGGATTCGAGAAAAACAAAAAAAACATGATCCAGTCTTAGGAGATGATATTAATAAAATTGCAAATAGTGCTTTAACCGAAACAATGATTAGAAGTCTTAATAATTCATTCACAATTATATTCATGCTTTTGGCATTAATCTTAATGGGTGGTGATACTATTAGATGGTTTGGAGTCGCACTCTTAATTGGAACAATCTCAGGAACTTATTCCTCGCCTTTCGTTGCCGTTCCAATCTTAGTTACTTGGGAAGAAGTCGCGAAGAGATTTAAGAAGTAATTCTTTTTCATTTGGAACTTTTTTTTCTACAACTTCATTAAATAACTTTTCTAATATTTCACCAACTTTTGGCCCAGCTGGAATATCTAATTCTTCCATTACGTCACGACCACTAATTTTTAGATCCTTAATACTAAAGGGCTGTTTTTGAACTTCAACAAGTCTCTTTTTAAATTCTTCAAGACGCCAGCTTGTTTCTCTTGCACCTCCACCCAATCTATCTGCAACACGAAGATCTAGCATATCTTGAACATACTCAAGTCCTACATTTGTAATAAATCTGCGAATTGCTGAATCTGTTTGATTCTCATCGACAGTAAATTGATGGAATCTAACAAGTTTTACAAATTTTTCTCTTTCTTTAGTAGAAAATTTAAGTCTTTCTGCTAAATTTTCTGCAATTCTTGTCGATACCATTTCGTGGTTATAGAAAGTAATTACACCTGTAGGAAGCTTTCTAAAAGTTTGTGGTTTTCCAATATCATGTATTAAGGTTGCAAATCTTGTTACAGGGTCTATTGACTTACATTCTTTTAGTGACATCAGTAGGTGTTGTCCAACATCATAAATATGATGTCTACTTGGGGATTTTTGCTCTACTCCAAAACATTTCGTCATTTCAGGAATAATTTCTTGCATTAAACCAGTTTCTTTAAGGTGGAGAATACCAGCATAAGGATTATTACTTTTTAAAATTTTAAATAATTCATCTTTAACTCTTTCCTTTGCAATTTTATTAATAAGTGCTGAATTTGTTTGAATTGCTTCAATAGTTTTTTCTTCAATTTTAAAATTTAATTCTCCTGCAATTCTAACTGCTCTCATCATTCGAAGTGCATCTTCATTAAATCGTTCTGATGCATCTCCAACAGCTCTTACTATTTTATTATCTAAATCTTTTTGCCCATCGTATAAATCAATAATCTTGTTACCATCAAAAGCCATTGCGTTAATTGTAAAATCTCTTCGTTCCAAATCTTCTTTTAATGTTTTTCCCCACGACACAGTGTCGGGTCTTCTGTTGTCAGAATAACCATGCTCAGTTCTAAATGTTGTTATCTCAAATGGTTTATCATATCCTTCTACAGTTAAACCAACTGTTCCATAGATATTGTCACAAAACCCATCAGGGTATATTTTTAATATTTCTTCTGGAGTTGCATTGGTTGTAAAATCCCAATCACTTACTATTTTACCCATTAAAATATCTCTAACTGCTCCACCAACTACATATATTTCAAAATTTGCTTTAGCAAATTTCGTCATAATTTCCCTTACTTCAATGGGAAGTTTAAAGGTAGTCATATATGTTATTATATCAGAGTATGAAGTGGAAAATCTTAAATACAAACAGAAACAATATACTTAAAAGTCTTTTAGAAAATAGAAATCTTAAATCTAAAAAAGAAATTAAAGATTTTATAAACCCCAAAGACCCTGCCAATATTAAGATTCAGGATTTGGGAATTAAGAAAGAAGATATAAATAAAATACTAAAACGGCTTCAGATTGCAAAAAAGAACAAAGAAAGGATAGTAGTTTTTGGCGATTATGATGCAGATGGAATATGTGCTACAGCTATTCTTTGGGAAACTCTTTATAAATTAGGTTATGATGCTATGCCATATATTCCAGACAGGTTTAGCGAAGGTTATGGAATTAAAACATCAAGTATAGTCAAATTAAATAATCCCAAATTGATTATTACAGTCGATAATGGAATAGTTGCATATGATGCAATTAAAGAAGCTAAAAAAAGAAAAATTGATGTAAT
>CAZSXP010000004.1:4370-64403 GCA_964610395.1 uncultured Gammaproteobacteria bacterium | reverse complement strand
AAACAAGTATCTATCGGAGAAAATTTTGGCTATATTTATGCTTGGAAAAAATAATATTTTCATATTTTAGTAGCTTCAATAATTAATAAATTTGGTTTTTTAATATGCAAATACTTAACTATAATTGATTTAATACTGTAGAAATTTTTAAAAGCATATAAATATTTATATTTACTAATTTTAAAACTATTTTTTGTCAATAAATTTGATAATTTTTCCAAAGTAAACGACATCATGTGTCTATTCAATTTTTTATCAATTAAATTTTCATTTAATGGAACTGAAATTATTAATTTACCATTATCTTTAATTACTCTATTTATTTCCCTAATACTTATACTTAATTCTTGATAGGTAAGATGCTCTAAAATATCTATAACTAAAACAAAATCAAACAAATTATTACTAAACGGAATATTTTTAATATTAGCTACTTTAAAATTTCCTTTTATTTTTTTATTGATATTTTTTATTGTCAATTTTGATATATCAATACCATATAATTTAATATAATTGTTTTGAAGTAAAATTTTACTTTCTAAATATCCATTACCTGCTCCAATATTTAGTAATTTTTTGTTTTTACCTGTAATCCAGTCTGAAATTATTTTATTTTTATGAATGTAAATGGAACTACAAGACAATTTATTATCATTTTGTACATTCATTAGATCCCAAAATTCGGAGGTATTATTATTAATTTTCATATATAACCATTGACAAATACCTAAAGTATAATACTATAGCAATAATGTTTAGTCGTAAAATATTAATTACTGCGGTAATATTATTTTTATATTGTACATCAATTCTATTTTTTTCTTCACAAATAATTCAAGCGTCTGCAATATTCAGCGATGATTTTGAAACAGATACCTCGCAATGGACTCCTATATCTGGGACATGGAATTGGCAAACAATAAATGAGAGTAAACGTTATGGTTCTACTTTTGCAACTTGCTGTGCTGAATCAGTTGCTGGAGACATATCTTGGAAAAATTACACATATGAATTTGATCTATTAGGTAAACAGGGCGTCGATAAAAATGCTATGTTTAGGTACACAGCATCAAATTCAAAATATGGAATTCATTTGACAATTAAAGATATATCTTTGGAAAAACATACTCCTGGATCATCTATAAATTTAGTTACAAATTCTGCAAGTTTTACTAATGATATTAACTATAAAATAAAAATTATTGCTAGTAATAATAACTATAAAATATATGTTGACGAAACACTTTATATTGATTACACCGATACCAATTCACCACTACTTACTGGTCAAATTGGGTTGAGGGTAGGTGCAGGTGCAGTAACCCCATCTGAGGTTTGGTTTGATAATGTAAAAGTTACATTATTATCTGATGCGACACCAACTCCAACGTCAACACCAACAGCAACACCCACTGCAACGCCAACTGCGACACCTACTCCTACCCCAACTCCAACGCCAACACCAACACCAAGTCCAACACCAACTCCAATTATTTCTGATTTAAATGTTCCAAGTTTAAAACAATATTCAGAACCTTGGCAGAATAATTTATATGACAGTACTCAAGGCACGATTAAACAATGGGGCTGTGTATTAACTTCTGCAGCAATGGTCTTAAAATATCACGGCCATAATATCATGCCTGACGCCCTAAACACTTGGTTAACAAGCCAATCGGATGGTTATACTAGAAATGGTTTAATTAACTGGCTTGCTATTTCAAGGTATACAAAACTTAATTACTCATCAACATCTCGTACTCTTGAGTATAAAAGACTAACTCCAAATAGTACAAATCTTGATATTGAATTAAATAACAATCGCCCTGTTATTTTAAAAGAGGATGGTCATTTTGTAGTTGCAAAGGGACAATTATATACAGGAATTTATACTATTAATGATCCTGGATATGCAGATAGAAATGATTTATCTTTCTACAATAATACTTTTCTTGCTCTTAATTCATATACTCCCACTGATTCAGATCTTTCATACATGATGTTTACTGCAGACTCTGACATTGTTTTAGAACTTGTTGATTCAAACGGTAATGTTATTGCGACATCTTTTATTGAAGATCCTATAAATGATATTTCTGATTCAAATAACAAAAGTGGTGAATCATCATCTATTTTATTATTTGATAAACCAAGTTCAGGTAATTATAAATTAAGAGTTAAAGGAAGTGCAGGAGAATATACTCTTGATAGTTATTTGTATAATGTTGATGGTGTTGTTAACCAAAATTCTTTTAGCCAAACACTATTATCTGATGGCACTGATATTTATGATATTGTTTACACAAAAGAAAATAGTGACACAAACAACATTGATATCCTAGCTACTATTTCTGATGAAAGTGGTACTTCCTCAACTTACGGCGCAACTACAGTTACATGGACTACAGATAAACTTTCTTCAAGTAGGGTTATATATGACGCCATCTCACATGATTCATCAGGAAGTGCTCCTAATTATGGATATGCATATTCAACAGCTACATATAACCAGTCTCCAAAAGCAACTTCTCATTCAGTAACTATTACTGGGCTTAACAGTAACACACTTTATTATTACAGAGTTATTTCAGAGGGTTCTCCTGTATCAATTAGCAATGAACATACTTTTAGAACTTTATCAAAAGCTGGACCTCCAATTGTAAACGATACACAAAATAGTAATGTTCAAGTTCTAGGTAGTGATATTTTCAAAAAATATATTGTCTATCAAGATCAAAATTACGAAGATCAAAAAGAAGAAAAGGTAGATGAAAAAATGGAAGTTCTTGGCAAAAATATTGAAACTATAAAGACAACTGCTAAACAATTGGATAAAGTAGATATATTTTTAATTAGCCTTGCTTCTTTCTTAATACTAATAATAATCGGTATAAGACTACTGCCTGAGCCAGCCAAAAGAAATAAATAAATAATTTTAAGTTGCTGTATGGACTGGTGTTGTATAAATAGATAGATAGTGAATAAAAGCCAATATAATATAAGTAATTAAAATATTTTGATAATTTAAAATATGGAGCAAAAAATGCAATGCTAATTGCATAGAAGACAATTCTTAAATAATTGATATCATATTCATATTTTTTACCACAAAGTAGACAAAGATCAGTGTACATGTAAAAAGGATCAAGCCTACCATATAAAAAATAGACAGAAATAATTATTAAAATTGGTTGAATAAAAACAAAAAAATAAGTTAGATATTTAAATATTTTTGCATTTGTACAAATCTGCAGAGTCAAAAAAACAAATGCAATTATTGCAGTTATACTTTGTACTAAATTTACAATTGCCAAATTTGTCATATACTAATTATATTCGTCTTTCACTAAAATTATCAGTTGATACTTCAAGACCTAACTCTTTTTTAGATCGTCTTAGTCTATCTTCTAATGATTGGATAATCCCTTTTCCTCGTACGGTAACTCCCATTTTCATTATTCTTAACTGCCTATGTCCAATAACATCTGGTTGGCCAGGCCTATTAGGATGTTCTTCCATTAATATCGCTTTTTCCCTTTTGTGTCTTTTTGTCATTGTTTTGGTGGATTTGGATGGATTTGAACCATCGGCCTTTGCAATGTGAATGCAACGCTCTAACCAACTGAGCTACAAATCCAATATGCATAGTTTACTACACCTTGACATTGTTTGCGCTATCGTATATTAAGTAATCATATATGATAGAGAGACACGACAACCTACCTAGAATCACTCCCCCCTTTTTTGAGTTTCCAAAAAAACCAAGAGTATTTGAATTAGAAGGGAATCTTGTCTATGAATATATAAAACCTAATGACATGGAAATGATAATTAGAAGTTTTGCAAATCAGATTGATCTAAATTGGTTTCATAAAATCGTTGTTAATCTGAAAGGTGGCGAATATTTTGCAAAATCATTAGCTAAATTAAAAAATTATCATGGTGAAATTATAAATATTGAATATCACAGAGATCATAAAATTATAATTCCGGTTCCTAATTATTTAAAAAATCAGAGAATTTGTATTGTTGATGATATTTTAGATGGTGGTGGTACTGGCCTAGATATTTTAAATGATGCTCCAAATGCCTCTTTTGTTTTTTTAACTAAAAAGAATGGAATAGAAAACCAAATATCTATACCAAGGTCTTTAGTTGCACTACAAATTAGTGATGTTTGGGTCGGAGGCTGTGGAATGAATTTAGAGTCTGATGGAGATGGTTTACCCAAAGATTTCGCTAGAAATTATCCTGGACTTATTGCTAAAATTATGTCTTGACATCTTAAGAACTCTGACATAATCTTATTCATGTTGTGTCGAAAAATCTTAACAACATACCTTTAGCCCTGTCTTATGACGATGTTCTTCTAGTACCCCAATACTCAAATATTAATAGTAGAAATGATGTTTCACTAAAAACTAGGATTAGTACACGAATTACCTTAGATATTCCTCTTATTTCTGCAAATATGAGTGATGTTACAGATTCTAAAATGGCAATTGCACTGGGTAAACTTGGTGGGCTTGGTGTAATTCCAAGATTTATGCCAATTAATTTACAAGCTGATGAAGTTGAAAAAGTAAAATTAGAAAAGGTATTAGTTGGAGCTGCAGTTGGTGCCAGAAATGGAATAGTTGAAAGAGCAGAAGCTTTAGTTAAGGCAGGTGTTGATATTTTATTTATAGATGTTGCACATGGTCATATGCAAAAAACTCTTGACGCAACGACTAAATTAAAACAAATGTTTGGAAACAGTGTTGATATAGTTTCAGGAAACACTGCTACATACGAGGCGGCTGATGCTATTTTTAAAGCAGGTGCTGACTCAGTCAAAGTTGGAATAGGTCCAGGATCAATTTGTACAACAAGGATTGAAACGGGGTCAGGTGTTCCCCAAATTACAGCCATTATTGAATCAGCAAGGTCTGCAAAGCTTCACAAAAAATATATTATTGCTGATGGTGGTGTTAAAACGTCAGGCGATATTGTTAAGGGGCTTGCCGCAGGAGCTTCTGCTATTATGGCAGGTAATATTTTTGCAGGATGTGACGAAACTCCAGGACAATTGGTTAATAAAGATGGTAAAAAATATAAAGTCTATAATGCCTCAACATCACTAGCTGAAAAAACAAAACAGGAATCAAATTCCCATATTGAAGGAATTGAATCTCTAGTACTTTATAAAGGTCCACTTTTGAAACTAGTTGAAAAATTAACAGCAAATATAAGATCGGGTTTTAGTTATTCTGGGGCTATTGATATTAACATGCTCTGGAAAAATGCAAAGTTTGTAAAAATAACATCCCAAGGCCTTCGTGAAAGCGACGCACATGATGTAATTTTAATTTAATGAATAATCTTTTATCCACTTTAGCAGCTATTTCTCCTATTGATGGTAGATATCATCAGCAAACAAAAGTTCTATCTACATATTTTTCAGAATTCGCTTTAATTAAGTATCGTCTTAAAATTGAAATTGAGTATTTTATTTTTCTCTCAAAAATAAAGATTTCTCCAAAGTTTTCTGGTCTACAAATTAAATTATTAAGAAATATTTATTTAGAATTTGATATTCAGGAAGCAACTAAGATTAAAAATATAGAAATTTTAACAAAACATGATGTTAAGGCTATTGAATATTATTTAAGGAATGAATTAAAAAACAAAAGCTTTTCAAAATTTTTAGAGTGGATTCATTTTGGTATCACTTCAAACGACATTAATGATAATGCATACAGATTAATGATTTTGGACAGTTTGAAGAATTGTTTAATTCCTTCAATAGATAGTATTAGAAAAGAGTTAAAATCAATTGCAATAAAGTATAAATACTCACCTATTTTAGGTCGTACTCATGGACAACCTGCTATTCCTACTACATTTGGAAAAGAAATTGCAGTTTTTCTAGTTAGATTAAATAAGGAATTAGAAAAACTACGAAAAATTAAATTATATGGGAAATTTTCTGGTGCAATAGGAAATTGGAATGCATTATATTTTGCATATCCTCAAGAAAATTGGTCTAAACTTTCTACAAAATTTCTTAGTAATTTAGGACTTAATCATTCTTATCCTGCTACACAAAGTGCACCTAGTGAAGATATTGTTGAGACTTTTCAAATTCTTTCTCGAATGAATTCAATTTTTATTGATTTAAACCAAGACATGTGGAGATATATTTCTGATAATTGGGTTGTTCAAAAAGGAAAACTTAGAAATGTGGGTTCGTCAACAATGCCTCAAAAAATAAATCCTATTGAATTTGAAAATAGTGAAGGAAATTTAATTCTAGCTAATGGAATTTTTGAGACCCTATCTAGAAAGTTACCTATAAGTAGACTCCAAAGAGATTTGTCAGATAGTACAGTCTTAAGAAATATAGGTGTTACTTTTGCACACTGCCTTATTGGATATAAAAGTTTAGTTAAAGGACTTGAATCTATAGAATTAAATAAACAGGAAATAACTAATTGTTTAAACGCAAATTGGGCAATATTAACTGAAGCGCTTCAAACCATATTGAGAAAAGAAGGTGTATCGTGTGGTTACGAAAAGGTTGCTAAATTAGTAAAAGAAAAAGTTTTTAAGCAAGATCATTGGATCAAATTTGTTAAATCATTTGAAATTTCTGATGAAAATAAAAATAAACTTATTAATCTTACTCCTGAAACATATATAGGACATATTGAAACATGAAACAAATGAATAATATCCGACAAAACAGTATAGCAATTGCTGGTGGTGCTTTTGGAGATGAAGGTAAGGGTAAAATTGTTGACGAAATTGCCTCAAAATTAATGAGGCAATATGGTAAGGTTATTGTTTATAGATGGAATGGAGGATCAAATGCAGGTCATACAGTTGTCTTGGGAAAGAAAAAAGTCGTCCTTCATCAAATACCATCAGGTGCCTTAATTAAAAATGCGCTAGTAATACTAGGCAAAGGTATGGTGATTCATCCAGGAGATTTGTGTATTGAAATTCAAAGTATTTTAAAGAACGGCAAACTGCCATCCAAAATATTAATTGACAAGCAAACACCTCTCGCCCTTGATACTCATAGAGCCTTTGAGTCAGTTCTTAAAAAATGGGAGACTGGTGGAGCTGGTTCTACTGGCCGTGGAATTTCTCCTGCATATGCTGATGTAATTTATAGGCATCCAATGAGGATGAGGGATTTGGTTTCAAAAGATTGGAAGGTTAAATTTAGTAAACACTTTGATCTCTATAATGGGCTAATTATGGGTCTTAATGAAAAATTAGAAAGAACTAAAGTTAATTCGTTACAGGGGTTAATAGTAAATGGAAATAAACAACAATTTTTAAAAAGACTAGAAAAACAAAGGGAAATAATTTATAAATATGTGGACGATGTTTATAGCCTGATTGAAGATTCATGGAAATCTAAAATACCATTTATTTTTGAAGGTGCACAAGGTGTTGGCCTTGATTTAAGATGGGGCGTATATCCTGATGTAACAGCATCTGACCCAACTTTTTCTGGAATCGCCTACTCTACTGACGGATTAATTAATCCAGATGAAATTGAAATAAGAGCAAATGTACTAAAGGCAACTTATATATCTAGTGTGGGTAAAAGGGTATTGCCTAGTAAAATGGATGAAGTGCTTGCCACTAAAATCAGAGATGATGCAAATGAATACGGTGCCACTACTAAGAGGCCAAGAGATATTTATAATGTTGATATTCCAGCTCTAGTATATTTTTCAAAAGTTTCAAAGCCAACCCATATTATTTTAACTCATCTAGATATTTCTTATTTAGACAATCCTATTAAAGTATGTATTGAATATCGTGATTTAAAAGGAAATGTTGTAGATTACAGACCTGATCAATTATATTTAAACAACTTAAAGCCTGTTTACATAAACTTTAAGCCGTGGGACGGAAATTCTATAAAAGATAAAACAGATTATAAATATCTTCCACCGGAATTAATTAAATATTTAAAATATCTTTCTAAACAACTAAAGGTAGACATAATGATGATTACAACTGGCCCCGCAAGACATTCTGTGATAAATTTAATTTAACTATATGTTTGCAAAACTTGGTGCTTTTTTTATGGATATTTTAGAAGTAATAGTTCTGGCTGTTGGAATATTTTTAATTGTTTATTTATTAATTTTAAGACCACATAAAATTAAAGGTGCTTCAATGGAACCTAATTTTCCAGATGGTGAATATCTTTTAACCGAAAAGGTAAGTTATTACAAAGATGATCCCAAAAGAGGTGATGTAATAGTTTTTAAACCTCCAATTTCTGAGGATGAGTTTATTAAAAGAGTAATTGGACTTCCTGGAGATACTATTACTTTGATAAATGGCAGAGTTTTTGTTAATGATACTGAATTAAAAGAAAATTATATAAAAGTAAGTTCGTATCCTGGAAGTTTTCTCTCTGAAGGAGAAAAATATCAAGTTCCTGATGGAAATTACTTTGTAATGGGAGACAATAGGCCTCATTCATCAGATTCTAGAGCTTGGGGACCAATCACAAAAAAGGTAATAACAGGTAAGGCGTGGTTAATTTATTATCCATTTAAACTAGGAGGTTTTGTCCCAAAACCTAATTACTAGCTATTGCTTTGTAAATTAATTGAAGAGTATTTTCAGTTTCGTCTAGAGATCCTTTAAGTACAAATGTAAGTCTTGTTTCTCTTCTACTTCTAGCAAGTTTCACTTGGTGTTTCTCACCTAATGCATGCTCAAAGTCAGATTTCATTTTGTCTATTTCATCAGATACAATATGCATCTTTGGTAAATTAACTTTTCTCTTTTCATTATGTTCTGCTTTCATTCTTCTGGCTAGTTCTTCTGCACGCCTAACTGACCCACTTTCACGAAGTATTATTTTATAAGCTTCAACCATCAAATCAACGTCGTCGATTGCGGCTAATGCTCTTGCATGACCTTCAGAGATAAGTCCTGAAAGAAGTCCGTCTTTTAAAGCATCGGGTAAAGTTAATAATCTTAAAGAGTTACTAACATAGGCGACTGATTTTCCAATTCTAACTGCAACTTCTGAAGTTGTTAAACCAAACTCGTCCATTAATCTTTCAAAGCCTTTGGCGCGATCTAAAGCATTAAGATCTACTCTTTGAACGTTTTCAACAATTGCCATTTCAAGCATGCCTTTTGGAGTTGTTTCACGAATAATCACAGGAACGTGTGTTAAACCTGCAAGTTTACTAGCTCTCCATCTTCGTTCCCCTGCAATTATTTGAAATCCTGCTGGAGTTTTAGCAATAACTAATGGTTCTAAAATCCCATGTTCTCTTATAGAATCGACAAGATCTACTAAACTCTCAGGTGTAATAGCACCACGTGGCTGTAATGGGTTTGGTTGAAGTTGGTTTATATCAAGTTGTATTACTTCTTCTGCCATATTATTTGGTTACAATATTTACTAACTTTTTACCAAGTTTTGTTGAGAACTGAACCATACCAGATGCTACTGCATATAATGTATGATCTCTTCCTGTTTTTACATTTTTACCTGCACCAATTTTTGTACCATTTTGACGTACTAGTATTTCACCTGAAGCTACTTTTTGTAGACCACTAACTTTAGTACCAAGCCTTTTACCGGCTGGTGATACATGTTGTTTGGCTTTTCCTGCTGCTTTATGTGTTGACATATTATATAAATTCTTATAGCAATATAAACTACATTTTCACGCTTGTCAAGAGATCAGAAGTTATCAGTTTGATATCTTTTCTACTAGAAGTCTTGTGTGTTGTGCACGAAACCCTACATGTCTTCTTTCCCTTGATTTGGCTTTATATTTGAAAATATCAATTTTTTCTCCCTTTTCAACCTCAGTTATGACTTTTATGCTAACTTTTGCCTTTTTAAGTACAGGAGTTCCAATCTCAACTTTATCACCATCAACAAATAAAAGTACTTCTGGTTGAACTTTAAGATCATTAAGTTTGTCAACCAAAATTTCTTCACCTTCAGTGACTCTGTATTGTTTTCCAGCGATTCTAATTACTGCAAATTTTTCTATTTTGTCCATACTTGTTGTATTTTAGCTTCTTTTTGTTCCCATTACAATACCAAGTGAGGTCATGGTAGCAAGAAGTGATGATCCTCCTGCTGAAACTAATGGATAGGGGACTCCTGTAATTGGAAATAATCCCATATTCATACCTACATGAATTACTATTTGTGCAAAAAAAGTTAAAAATAATCCTGAAAGAAATATTCTTGCTTGGAAATTAATTGAATGTTCTGAATAGTAAATTATTCTATACATCAAAAACATGGTTAAAATAAGTAAAACAAGTGCTCCTAAAAAACCCATTTCTTCGGCAACAGAGGCAAAGATAAAATCAGTATGACGTTCAGGAAGAAACGATAACTGTGTTCCAACTCCTTTACCCAGTCCCCTACCAAATAATTTACCTGAACCAACTGAAATAGTTGATTGAATTGCATTATATCCTGCTCCCTGTGGATCTTTTGAGGGATCTAAAAAACTAGTAAGACGTGTTTTTTGATAAGGCTGAAGCACTAAATATACAAGTGGGATCGCCGCCAATATACAACATACTATATACAATATACTTTTTTTATCTATTTCAGATGCTAAAAATAATCCCAAAAAACCTACAGCAGTTAAGGCGGTAACACCAAGTGAAGGTTGAACTAAAATTAAAAACAATGGCAGTGCCATTAAAGATAAAATTTGTATTAATCTTTTAAAACTAAGTTTATTCTTAAAAATAAAATTTGCAAAAAAGATAAGCAAAAAAGGTCTAACTATTTCTGATGGTTGTAATGAAATTGAACCAATAGGGAACCAACGAACAGTGCCTCTTGTAACTTGACCAATAACTAAAGTTATTAAAAGTAAAATGATACTAATTACATAAAAATATCTAGAAAAAGCTGAAATAATTTCAAAATCAAAAAGTGAAAAAAATAAAAAAGCAGCGATACTTAAACCAAAATACCAATAATATGATGGAAAAAGAGATGAACTTACTGAATTTAATATAAAGAAACTAAATATTAGAAGCAAAAAAATAGGAATTATTAATAACCAATCAAATTTCATAGGCTAATTATAAACTATTTAATGAATTTTGCGAAGGAAGGCTGGGATTTCAAATTTTTCACCAAACAAATCTTCATCTTTACTAACTCCGTTATCATCACCTTCATAATCATCTGTATTATCTTTTTTCTTTTCTTCCTCTAATTCTTCATTTTTTGTAGGTTCTGACATAACACCTGAAACAACTTGACGTATATTTGAAGGTCGCATTTGAGCAATTCTTGATCTTGTTTCATCAAAACCTGTTGCAATTACTGTAATTCTAACTTGGTCTGCTAAATCTTCTTTAATTACTGCCCCAAAAATTATATTTGCATCTTGATCTGCTGCAGAACTAATTATTTTTGCAGCTTCATCAACTTCATACATAGTCAAATCTTTTCCGCCTGCAATATTAAACAAGACTCCCCTAGCGCCCTCAATAGAAAGATCAAGAAGTGGTGAACTAACTGCGGCACGTGCTGCCATTTGAGCCCTATTTTCACCAACTCCTGTACCAATACCCAAAAGTGCAGTTCCTGCTTCACTCATAATTGCACGTACATCGGCAAAATCAACGTTAACAAGACCTGGTATTGTAATAATTTCAGCAATGCCACCAACACCTTGCTCAAGTACTGAATCAACAACTTTAAATGCATCCATCAGGCTCATTTTTCTATCAATAACATCCATAAGTCTCTGGTTAGGAATAACAATTAAGGTGTCGACAGCTTCCCGAAGTTTTTCTATTCCATCCTCAGCTGCAACTGTTCTTCTTGTACCTTCAAAGGCAAACGGTTTTGTCACAATTCCAACAGTTAATGCTCCTGATTCTTTTGCAAGTCGTGCTATAACAGGTGCTGCCCCTGTTCCTGTTCCCCCACCCATACCTGCAGTTACAAAAACCATATCAGTATCAATCATTAATTCCTTTAGCTTTTCAATTGATTCTTCAGCAGCTTGGGCACCAATTTCAGGATTTCCACCAACACCTAATCCTTTTGTAATTTTTTCACCAATTTGAATTTTTGTTCCTGCTTTATTTGTTAAAAGAACTTGTGAATCAGTATTACAAACAATAAACTCAACTCCTGAAATAGTACCATTTTCAACCATTGAAGAAATAGCGTTTCCACCGCCACCACCAACTCCAATTACTTTTATTTTTGCAATTCTTGCAGAATCAGGTTTAACTAAAGCCATATAAATTTATTATTAACATTGGGGCAGGTTACTTAAAAAGCATTATATATACTTTCTTCCACTTGTCAAAGAGAATTTTTTCTAAGGCAGTAAGTCTTTGACACTTTCTATGATTTTATTTATAAATCCTTTCCCTGGAAGATTTATTTTCAATGGAAATTTAATTCCACCAGATTCAGATACTTCTTGTTGTAAACCATAGACTAAAAGTCCTATTGGAACCGAAAAAGCAGGATCAAGACAATCATCAATAAGACCTGATATACCTGATGGAACACCAATCCTGACAGGAAGAGATAACATTCTTTTTGCAGAATCATTTACTCCAATTGTTTTTGCTCCCCCTCCTGTTATAACCGCACCTGATGGAATTCTGTTAATAATCTTTTCTTTTTCAAGTTCCAATCTAACCATAGTAAATATTTCATTTAAGCGAGGTCTGATTATTCCATCAATTAATGTTTTTTTAGAAACCTTACTTACTTCAGATATTCCAAGTGAAGAAAGGTCTAACTCATCTTTTCCATCTTTTTCTTTCTCGTTAGGAGTAGATAGTGATATTTTTATCTTTTCAGCAGAATCTAGCGACACGCGAAGTCCAATTGCAATATCGTTGGTAACATTTTTTGCCCCTACCGGAATTACTCCAGAATAACTAAGAGATCCATCAACATATGCCACAACTGAAGTTGTACCTGCTCCTATATCAATTAGAACACAACCCAATTCTTTTTCTGTTTCTGTTAAAACTGCATAGGAAGAGGCAAGGCCTGAAAATGCAATGTCATCTATTTTAACTCCAGCTTCAATTAATGTTTTAGAAAGATTTTTAACAGCTGCATTTGATGCAGTAATAACGTGTGTCTCAACTTCAAGCCTTACACCACTCATACCCACTGGATCTTTAACTCCAGATTCACCATCAACCACAAACTCACGAGGTAAGACATGAACAATTTCGCGAGAAGCAGGAAGGGAAATGGCGGAAGCCGCCTCAATTACACGATCAATATCAGAAGAAACAATCTCACCAGTTGCGCCTGAAACAGCTACTACCCCATGAGAGTTTTGAGAATGAATATGTGCGCCTCCTAAAGAGATAAAGGCAGAATCAAGATTGTGACCCGCCATTCTTTCTGCTGCTTCAATTGAAGATATTGTTGACTCAACAGATTCTTCAATATTTACAATTTGACCTTTTTTAACCCCCCTTGAGGATACTTGCGAAACACCAATTATATTTATTTTTTCTTGGTTTGAACCTTCTTCTGTTGTAACTTGGGCAATAACAGTTGCAGTTTTACTGCTACCTAATTCTATTCCTGCTATTATTTTATTTTTAGTCATCTAAGTAAAGCGTTTTTAAATCTTAAGTCTATTTCTTTAGTATCTTCTATTCTAATTCCCTTTGTCTCGTCATTCAAGCGTGAAAATATAAGCCTTAGACTTCCTAATAATACATCTTTATCTCCTTCAAGTGGAAATCTAATTATTATACCCTCACTACTTGTAACTTTAAGTTCATCATTTATGATATTCCCTGAATTAATTGAATATAAATAGGCCAAACCATTAATTATACTTAAAGCAAATTTATCTTTTTCTCCAATTTTTTCACCAATAACTAAATTGACATTTTCTTTATTTAATGTTGGTAGGTTTGTTTCACTACTTTCCTCAATTATTAATCCATCTTTATCAATTAAAAAATATTTACTACCATTAAAAATGGCATATTTTGGCTTTTTTAAATTTATATCAATTTTTATTGTATTAGGAATTTTGTATTGAATTAAATAGTTATTAATTTGAATATCATTCTTAAATTGTTGTTCTATTTGTTTCTTTGTATCTCTGTAGTTTCCGTTGGAAATATATGGACATTTTTGAAATTCTAAACTGCATTCAATTTTATTTATTTTAATCAGTTTTTGAATTATTGTAGGAATCAAAATAATAAAAATTATAATTAATACAATAGAAAGTACTTTAAAAATATTAAAATTTTGTTTTCGTTTATATTTCATCTTCTAAAATATCTACTATTTTTTCTGAAGCTAAAAGATCGGGGCTAACAACATCAACAGAATTTTTAACAATTGTAGAATAATTATCTACCAGATTATTAATTTCTGATAATAACTTTTGTGCTGTTAATTCTTTTTGAGCTAAGATTCTAGCAAGGCCTAAACTTTCCATATATTTTGCATTTTCTGCTTGTTCATTGTTATATGTCCAAGGAATAGGAATTAAAATTGAAGGTTTTTTTAAGGCAATTAATTCAGAAACAGTATTTGCACCTGCTCTTGCTATTACGATATCAGACTTAGTTAAAATTTCGGCCATATTTTTGGGATTAGTTTGCTCAAAAGCAAAGTATTTGTTGTTTTTAATTTTATCTGATAATTTTCCACTACCTGTTTGATGGACTACATAATATTTTTGAAGAAGTTGTGGCAGTATTGGTATTAAGGCATCGTTAATCCAAGTTGACCCTCTTGATCCACCTGTAATTAATATTGTTTTTACTTTTGGACGAGCTTCATTTTTGATACTCATAATAATATTATTGTTTATTGGGTTACCAACCAATTTTGTTTTGTGTTTGTTAAAAAAGGTGGAAGAACTTTCTCTTGAAATTAAAACAAGTTTAGCAAAATAAGATGAAAATATATTAGCCCTACCCGCAGTTGCAGTTTGTTCATGTACTATTACAGGAATTTTTAACATATTTGCCCAAAATGAGACAAGTGCTCCGGCTGCGCTTCCAAAAGATAAAACCAAATCTGGATTTATTTCTTTAACTAATTTGCGACTTTTGTAGATTCCAAATGGAATTTTTAAAAGTGAAGGAATTGTATGTTTTGTAGCTTTATTTTCAATTTTTCCAGAATCTAAATGGTGAAAAATTACACCTATATTTAATAGATTTTTATACTCCATCCCCAACCAATGGATCTCATAAGGTAAATTTCTTTTTCTAATCTCCTCAATAACGGCAATTGCAGTTGAACCTGCATGACTACCTGCGAGAAGTAATTTTTTTAATTTCATATTTACTTATATTTAATAGTATACCGCATGAAGCCAAAATCATTAATAGACTTGTTCCACCATACGAGAAAAATGGTAAAGGTATGCCTGTTAAAGGAGTTAAAGCTGTCATCGATGACAGATTTAGAATAATTTGTCCACCAATCCAAGCTACTATTCCAATGGATAAGATCCGTGAAAATTGGTCAGGAGCATTTGCAGCAATCTTAATTGCTCTAAAAACAAAATAGGCAAAAAGTAAAACTAATGCAACTGATCCAATAAAACCAATTTCTTCTGCAATTGCTGCAAAGATAGAATCAGTTGAAGCCTCAGGTAAAAATAGATATTTTTGTCTTGACTGACCAATTCCTAAACCAAAAAGTCCTCCTGAACCCAATGCTAATAATATTTGTCTTATATGATATTCTTTTCCTAAAGGATCTGAGCCCACTTCCAAAAATGTCATTAATCTATCCCTTCTATAAGGTGAGGTCATAATTAAAACAGCAACTGAGATTATACCTGAAATAATCCATCCCAAAAAAGGAATTAAGGCAATACCTGACATAAATATTTGAACCATACCTATTGTTCCTATTATCAAAGTGGTACCTAAATCTGGCTGGATCATTATAAGACCACAGACTACTGCTAAAGGAATAAAAAAAGCTAGTGGTTTTGTTATTTTACTATCTGCAACCTTTGCAAGGTATATGGCAAGAGATAATTTAATAACCTCTGAAGGCTGAAAATTGATATTTCCTATAGATATCCAGCGTCTGGCACCTAAAGCTTTAAGTGATAGCTCAGGAATCAAAACGACAATAAGTAACAAACATGACAAAAAAAAGAAAGGTACTGCAATTTTTTTCCAAAAATTATAATGGATTTTACTAATAATCAACATAGCAATTATTCCTAAACTAGCCCAAACAGCTTGTTGTTTCAAAAAATAAAATCTATCATTAAAATAATTTAGAGCCTGTGGAGTTGATATATCTGCAATAAAAACAAGACCTATTGCAACTAATAATAGTATTAGGTAAAAAAAACTTTTCATATTGTAGCCAACCAAAGTCCAAAAATAGCAAGGATTATACCAATTATCCAAGCCCTCATTACAATCTTTGGTTCCTGCCATCCTTTAACCATAAAGGTGTTATGTAATGGTGCTAAGGGTAGAATTGGTCTTTTAAGTACTCTCCAACCAAATATTTGAACTGCTGATGATAAGACTTCAACTATAAATATTCCTCCAATAACCAGAAGTGAAATAACATTCCCTGTAAGAAGTCCAATTAGACCAAGCATAGCGCCAAAACTCATAGCTCCAGCATCCCCTAAAAATACACGAGCTGGATATACATTGAAATAAAGAAAAGCAATCAGACTTCCCGCCCAAATTGCCATAAAAATGGATAACGGTGTATCGAGATTACCTGCAGCTATAACACTAAAAGCAAGAAGGCAAATAAGAAGAAGTCCTGAGGCTAAACCATCAAGTCCATCGGTTATATTAAAGGCGTTTGAAAAAGCAACAATTACAAATGTTGCAAAAGGAATATAAAACAAGCCAAGATTTAAAGTAATATCAATTAGAGGAATATGCAGAATACTTATACCTAAATCAAAGTACATAATTAAGGCTGCAATTAACGCAACCAAAACTTGTAACATAAATTTAGGACCTCTCCTCATCCCTACCCACATACCCATAGACCCTTTTTCAGGTTTCCCAAACATTTTTGTTATATCGTCCATTAAACCAAGCATTCCAAAACCTATAAAGGTTATAAAAATTACCCAAAGTTCACCACGCAAGTTGTACGCAGTTTGAATAAATAAACCAAGCCTTCCTGATATAGGAAAAACTATTGCAAACAATAAAATTGTCATTAAAATTATGTAATTACCACCACCTACTGGAGTTCCTGCTTTTATATCATGAAGTTTATCAAACAAAAACTTTTTACCTTTTCCTGATTCCACCTTCCTAGTCATTTTCAATTTATATAAAAAATCAATGAAAGGAACTATAAAAATTGAATTAATTAAAAATGAAAAAATAATGAGACCCAAACCAAGAGACAATGTGTTATTAATCCCCATATTGTTTTTCGTATTACGACATCATATATTATATACTATTTCTAATTAATTCTATTAATTTATATCCTTTATAATAATTTGCAGATTTAATATAAAATAAATCGTCTGGCGAGGGAATTATTTTTATTTCATCACAGCTTTTATATGTACTGCACGGTTTTTTAATATATTTTTTATATAATTCTGTTTCATCTCCAAATATTTTCAGATCAAAATATTTTCTTTTATTAATAAATATGGCAACATTTTTATGTTGTTCAGTTGAAGATTTACCATTTTCTCTCATATTAGAAATTATTAGATGTAACTTTTTACCTTTCTGTTTCGCAATTTTTGATGCAAATTTTATTCCTTCAATAATTGTCTGATCGCAGACTGCATTGTAAGTATCATCTATAATAATCGATCTATTTTTGCCTTTTAATATATTTAGTCGTCCTTTTAGCTTAACCAAATTATTTAGACTTAATACAAATTCTTGATCAGAAAACGCAAACCTATCAGAAACAATTTGATATATTGCTTTAAGGTAATCTTTTTCATGATTTGGAATAATTAAACTTTTAATTTTATTATCGACAAGTGTTGATAAATAGGTTTTTGGAAAATATATTATATTTTGATTATTATTAATTAATTTGTCATAATACTTTTTGTCTTTCTTATTTAAATAACATAATTTTAATTTACAATTATTAATAATTTTCAAGTTTTCATTAATAACATTTTTAAAATTCTTTAAAAATTCTAAATGTTCTTTTCCTAACTTTGTTATTACTGCAAAATCGGGGCTTATAAATTTACTTGTTTCTTCCATTTCACCCAGTCTATCTATTCCTATTTCTGCAACTATTATTTTTTGTTTTTCAAATTCGTTAATGATCTTTAAAGCAAATCCTAGTTTAGTGTTTAAATCTGACTCCAAAACATCAAACTTTGATTTAAGTATCGAGTATAAATATGATCTAAAGGTTGACTTTCCAATACTACCCGCAATACCTATTATTATTGGTTTAGTTTTATTAAGTTTATCTTTTGCTAATCTGTAAAATTCTTCTTCCTCTATTATCCCTTTGGCACCTTTTTTTAATGCATTCTTAACATAAGAATGTCCATCAAAATTTGGACCTTTTATCGGTACAAAATATTCACCTTTTTTAATTGTTCTTGTATCTATTGATATTTTCAAGCTAGTTTCTTCCTAAATAGATCCTCGATATCTCTAATTTGTGGAAGTTTATTTATTGTTCTCAGGCTATCAATTATAATTCTAGGAGCCTCTAAAATAGCCATATCATTATCATATTCCTCGGGTAAGAAAATTGTCACCCCAGAATTATACGGAGATAATCTTGATGTTAGAACATGAGAATTTGGTAGTATGTTTATTTCACCTTTCTGGGCACAATCTAAAAAAATATTGGCAAGTTGAGCTACCATGCCATCCTTTTCTGATAACGCTTTTACGAAATCAATGTAAGAATAAGGATAGCTTGAATGAAATTCGATTTTAGTCATACAAATAATAATGTTATTTTACATTATGCTGTCAAGATATTATAATTAGCGCCAGTGTTTAGACAAATGAAAGAACTAATACGGCTGCTGCCAGAGCTCAATCCAAAAAAAATCAGTAAGAATGTTACTAGATTTTTTAAAATTTATATTAACCCACCAAAAGAAAGAGGTGTTATTCTTGATCCTTTAAATTTGTCAGAAAAAGCATTTCGAGAAGATAAAACAAGTACTAAAGCTCAGCCCAAACAAGTTGTGTACAACAGTAAAACAAAGGAGGCCTTTGTTTCGTGTATGAAAGATCAAGCTTTGCAAGTTTTTAAAATTAAAGATAAGAAAATTAAACTTGAAAAAGAAATCACTTTTGAAGATCAATGCGTTGAAGTAGCTATATATAAAGACTTGTTGTTTGTTACAACAACTAATTTTAATAGACCCCCAGGCAAGCTCAGAAATAAGCTCTGGTTATTAGACCAAAAATCAAAAGAGATAATTTCTTCAGTTGATACAGGTGGTAACTGGAGCAAACTAATAGCCGTTAGGCCTCAGGGCGATGAGCTTCTAATTTCAAATTGGCATAGTCACGATATTTCAGTTGTTGATATCACAGATCCTGAAAAACCAAATTTGAAACAAATTTTAAAATGGGGGGAAGCACCTCGTGGTATAGCATTTCTCCCAGATGGCAATTCAGCAATAGTCACTGGTTTCTATTCAGGAAATATCGGAATATTAACTAAAAATAACAATTGTTGGGAATCTAGCTTCACAAGTAAACCCTTCGATGCTCCAAATTATTCAGGAAACATGAGACATGTTTTAATAACTCAAGATGCCAAAACAGCCATAATTTCGAATCTAGGCAGAAACCTGCTACATTTCTGGAATATTGATAAAAAGATATTTGAAGAAAGTATTTCCGTCGGAAAATCACCTAACTCAATTGATTTTTTAACCCCGGATAAAGTAGCCGTTTCATGCAGAGACTCATCATATGTTTACATCGTCGATACAAATTCCAGAAAAGTTATCGGTCGTTCCCAAAAAACTGGATCAGAACCTACAGGTCTTTGCCAAGTAAAATCTGGCTTTTTAGTCACGAATTTCAAAGAAAATTCCTTAGATCTTTATTCAGTAAAGCTCTAAGGATAAACATTAATACCGTCAATTTTTAATTGGCTATCTTTGTTGATGGATAAAATAGAAATGGATCCATTAGGTACAGAAAAGAATCGCCTTGTATTAAAAGATTTACCCTCAACTTCACAGATAAACATTTTTATAATATCCACATGACTACATAATATGACCACTTTCTGTTTATATAATCTTAAAACATCTTCCTTTATGTTATTAACTCTTATCTTTACATCTTGATATGATTCCCCACCTGGAAAGACAAATCTTTCCGGTTCATGCATCCAAATGTCAACACTTCTTCCATATTTTGCCCTTAAATCACTTGCCTTCTTGTCTGCAAAATCTCCCATGTCTGTTTCTTGTAATCTATCATCTATAAAAATATTAGCACCAGGGCCCATAATGTCTCGCATTATCGATGCTGTTTCCTGACATCTTATCAGCGGGCTGGAAACTATAACAACATCTTCCTGTTTGATTTGAAATCTATCGCAAGCAACTTTAAATCTTTCCACAAATTCATCCATAGATTTATTATCTTTTTTAATTCCTATATCGACCTTCCCACCCATTATCATTCCGGTATTGTTATATTCTGTTTTCAAATGTCTAACCAGTAAAACGTTTCTTTCAATCATTTTTTTATTCCTATGTTTAATACTACCTCGTCCACCAACTCTATAGAACTCTTATTAATTGTCTCGAATCTTAATGTTGTAAAACCAAATCCCTCTGCTGTTGAATATTTTTCAAAAAAGAAATTGATTTGATCGACAGTTAGTCCATGTCCACCTTCCGATTCTCTTTTATTAATCCGTTTTATTGCTTCTTCCTTTGGTATCTGAAGTTCTACAATTATAACAGATAAACTTATTCCTAAATCCTTAGCATGTGCAGTTAGCGTCCCTGTTGTATACTTTAAACCATCAAGAACTGTAAAAGGCTGATCCCAAACAACGGTCGTTCCAAGCTCTATAGCTTTTTTAGCCCGACTTAATAAGAAACGGTATGGATAAATACTTTCGTCTATATCAGGGCTATTCGATTTTAGATCTTCAATAAAAGATCTGTAATTAGGAGACTGTTTATCTATTTCGTCAGGATCTATTACTACAGATGATTCCAAACCGAGTCTTTTCTGGATTTCTTTAGCAAGACTAGTTTTTCCACTACCTGGGACACCTCTTATAATTAGCAGGTGAGGTTTTAAAAATGCTAATTTTCTTTCCTCAATTGTTTGATTTTCTAACGTCACAATTCTTTATTATATACCTATAGTCAAGACTTATTTAGCTCATAAACAGCCTCCTTAAAAAGGAGGCCCCTTTCTTTATAGTCTTTAAACATATCAAAAGAAGCAGAAGCAGGTGACAAGATAACAATTCCACCCTTGACTGTAGTAGATTTAGCCTTCAATACTATCTTTTTCATAGAAGTTTTTCCCATTTCCCAAATCTTACCTTTAAAGTTATTGCTAAGAAGTGACTTTTTAATTTTTTCAGCGGTATCGCCAATTAAAATGATATTATTAACCTTTGAATTATTCGCAATTTCCTTGCCCATTTTCTGATAGTCTAGCCCCTTATCAAATCCGCCCAAAATAAGCGTCATTGAATTTCCGAATGAATTAACCGCAGCAATCGTGGGTTCTGGATTTGTTGAAAAGGAATCATTATAAAATGAGACTTGATCTACAGACTTTACAAGTTCCAACCTATGTTCTAACCCTTTAAAACCAGTTACACTTTTAGATATTACTTTATCACTTATCCTTAGTATTCTTGCTACATTTACAGCTGCAGCAATATTTTCCAAATTGTGCTCTCCTCGAAGTAATATTTTTTTCTTAAACTTAGCATCTAAACCATCTTTAGAGAAATACATAACTTTTCCTTTTGTTAATTTCGAAAAACTTTTTGAAGTAATGTACTCACTATTAATCACGGCAAAATCGTCCTTGTGTTGAAAGCGAACAACATTACTTTTTGCACTAACATACTCATCTCTATTTTTATGCCAATCCAAATGGTCAGATGTAATATTTAAAACCACAGCTATATGCGGGCTTTTATGCAAATCTATTAATTGAAATGATGACAATTCTAATACAACAAAATCACTTTTTTTAAGCTTTGAGAGTAGACTTAAGTACGGTTTGCCTATATTTCCTGCCAAATACACTTTTTTGTTAGCTTTCTTAAGAATATTATAAATAAGAGTACTTGTAGTTCCCTTACCCTTGGTTCCAGTTACTCCAATTATTGTTGCTGGACAAAGTTCAAAGAACAACTTTATGGCACTTGATATTTTGACACCCGTATTTTCAATACTTTTAATTTCTTTTCTAAAGCGGTAAATTCCAGGAGAGCGATAAATTGTTTCAAAATGATTTAAGGTGTCAGAACTAAACACTCCAACTCCACAAATGATTGATATCTTGTTTGTATCTATTCCTGTTAAATCTAATTCCTCTTTCTGTCTTTCATCATAAATAGTGATGTCTGCTCCTGTCTTTAAAAGAAAATTAACCAAATCTTTACCTTCTAGACCTAACCCTAAGACGGCTGCTTTTTTCATTAGCGTCCTTGTGACAGCTTCTTTATCTGACCAAGGATGTTCTACACCATTAAAGTTCATACTTTTTTCATGCCCCTTTCCACAAATTGCTACAATATCTCCTCTTTTTGCAATCTTATTTATTGCAAAATTTATTGCTTCCCTCCGATCTGGTATTAGATGTATATTTTTACTTTTATTTTTAACTCCCTTTAACATCTGTCCAAAAATATCATTTATATCTTCATGCCTTGGATCTTCAGTTGTAAAAATTGATATGTCTGCAATTTCTGAAGATATTTTTCCCATCATGGGGCGCTTCATAATATCCCTTTCACCTGCACAACCAAAAATAGTTATTAACTTTGATTTTTTATTTTTTTGTTCTTTTAATGTTTTTAAAACATTTTCTAGTGCATTTGGAGTATGTGCAAAATCTATAATTATTTTTATCCCTAACATGTTTTTAATCTCTTCCATCCTACCCTCTACCCCTTTAAAAGTTTTAATTGCATTTGCTATTTTGTCTTCGCTTATACCAATTTCTTTTGCAACAAGTATTGCGGCTACTGCGTTATGTACATTGTATTCTTCTTTGAATTTCAGATTTATAATTTCACTCAATTTATCACTCAATACTTTTTTATCATACAAGATAACTTTTTTGTTTTTATTTATATATTTTTTAAAAAACTTGTAATAATCTTTGTTTATAATACAAACCTTGGAATCTTGAAAAAGTTTTGCTTTTGCTTTTACATAGTTATCAAATGTTTTATGATAATCTAAATGCTCATGAGTGATATTGGTTAAAACACCGATATCAAACTTTATTCCATGCACTCTTTCCTGATCCAAACCATGAGAAGTAACCTCTAGAATTGAATATTTGCTCTTTGCCTTTACCATCTCAGCAAGAAATTTCTGTAGAGCAAGCGGTTCAGGATTTGTAGTATGAAAACCTGTGTCGTATTCTAGATCTCCGATTTTGGCGCTAACAGTTGAAACAAGTCCAACTTTTATACCAGCCGTTTTAAGCATCCAACATATTAAAGTCGATGTAGTTGTCTTGCCATCTGTTCCCGTAACTCCAATAATTTTCAGCTTTTTAGAAGGATTGTCGTAAAATGCAGAGGCAAGGAGTGAAAGTGCTTTTCTAGAATCGGAAACTTTTATATCAACTCCTTCACTTTCTCCTATTACAATTTTTGCTCCATTTGCCCTTGCTTGATTAATAAACTTATGTCCATCTGAATTTAATCCTCTTATTGCAACAAATGCATATCCTTTTTTTACATTCCTCGAATCATCGGCAATACCTCTAATTTGAGTTTTTACAGTAGCAAGAAATTTTTTGAAATTATTCATATTTTATAGTGGTTATTCTAGCACAATTTACTAATTTTCTGGCTGGATGCCAAAGTGATTAAATAAATCTTTTGCAATTGAATACCAAAGTGGTGCTGCAGTTTCTGATGCCCACTGACTACTTTGTGGCTCTTTTAACGTAACTAACATTATAAACTTTGGATTATTTGCTGGTGCAAAACCAACAAAAGATGCAATTGTTTTCTCGGCATCATAATGTCCTGCAATTGGAATTTGTGCTGTACCTGTTTTACCAGCAACACTAAAACCTTTAAGATCGGTCCATTGAGATTCTCCATGTTTTGCCGATTCAATCATCATTGCCGTTGTTTGATCTGCTGCTTCTTTTGAAATAATTCGTACAGGCTTATTTTTTTCTTCTGTATTTACAATTTTGGGTAATACAAGATATCCGTTATTAGCAATTACTGAAACAGCCCTTATAAATTGTATTGGAGTTACGGAAACACCTTGACCAAAAGAACTTGTGGCAAGGTCAACAATATTCCATGTCCCTTTTTTACGTAATTTAATATTACTTTCTCCTTGAAGATCAATTTCTGTTAATTTACCTATTCCAAATTTATCTAAATAATCATACATACGCTCGCTATTAAGTCGCTGCGCGATAAAACTCATTCCAACGTTATCAGAATGGACTAAAACCTCAGTCATTGTTGAATCTGGATGATATTTTCTATCCCATGTTTCAATAAAATATTTATCTACTTTAAAAGGTTTATCACAGACATCACAAATTGTATCAGGCTCGATTACTTTAGCATCAAGACCTGCTGCCATTACAACAACTTTAAAAACTGACCCAGGCTCAAAAGTATCAGATATGGCTGGATTTCTGTAAAACAATTGATCGTATTCGTTATAATGAGCTGGATCATAGGATGGATATGAACTCATGGCAAGAATTGCTCCAGTTTTGGGATCCATAACAATAACAGATCCTTCTTTAGCTCCATATTTTTCCATGCCCTCTTTAAGTCTTTCTTCAACAGAGTTTTGGATTCTCTTATCTATAAAAGTATAAAGATCAGTTCCTGCAATTGAATTTATCTCAGATATACCACTTGATAAAAGTGGCGTACCACTTAAATCTTTCTCCCTTTGTAAAAAACCATCCTTTCCAGAAAGAGCAATATCATAATAACCTTCAAGTCCGAAATAACCAGTATCATCACCCTTATCGTTTTTACCCACAAATCCCAAAAGTTGGGCTGAGGCTGAACCTTCAGGGTAATATCTTGATTCTTCAGCTTCAAAACCCAGACCTAAAATGTTTAAGTCTTCAATTTTTTCTTTCTGCTCTGTGGTTATTTTATGTTTTATGGGTAACCATACAACACCGTCTCTAGTTAATTTTGCATAAATACTGTCGCTATCTTCTTCTAATATATCCTCTAGTGAATTGGCAATTATTCTAGGATTAGATATTTTTGGCTTTTCTGCAAAAAGAAGCCAATTTGTACGCATTACTGCCAACCATGTTCCATCGTTGGCATATATATTTCCTCTTGGAGCAGTGATTGTTTTTGTACCTTTATATTGATAACTTGCTTCTTTTTTTAATTCACTTCCTTTAACAATCTGCCAATAGAATAATTTTGAAAGTATTGATAGAAAGAGAAGTATAAAAACAAGAGATGTAATTTTTAGCCTCATAGCGTAGCTGAATCTCATCTTTGGGCAAAGACTTCTTCTGTTTTAAGATAATAGACATCAGTAGGTTTCACAAAGCCTAATTCCTCACTTTGTTTGTCAATTTTTGTATCTGAACCTGAATCAAATATTTCTTCAGATAAATCTCTTTTTTCTGTAACCAATAATTCTATTTTGTTTTCTAGATTTGATATTTCAGCACCTTTTCCAGCTTGCTCAATACCTAGAAATACTACCGTTGCAAACAGTATTAAATTTATTGCCCAAATGTAACTAATTTTTTGTATATACATATAATTTTGCACTCCTTGATCTAATATTCTTGTTGACTTCTTCATAGTTTGGTATTCTAATTTTTACTCTCTCGTTCATATATTTTTGTACAATTTTTTCTTCAGCTGAGTGAAAAGTAATAATTAATAACTTTCCACTTTTTTTAAGTAAACCAATTGCTGTTGGTATCACTTCATTTAAGTTATCTAGTTCACTGTTAACTGCAATTCTTAAAGCCAACATAGGTAAAGTTGCAGGATTAAGCTTTTCTTTGTGAGGTAGCCCTTCTAAAAGTTTTATTAATTCTGAAACTTTATTAATAGGTCTAACCGACATTATTCTGCCTGCAATTCTTTTTGATTCATTATGGCTTAGTATTTTTCCAAAAAGACTTGTTAATTGTGTTTGATCTAGAGCATTTAACAAATCTGATGCCTTAACTCCTTGTATTTCTGGATTAAGTCTCATATCTAGATCCTGCTCACCGTCACTAAATGAAAAACCTCTTTCATCATTTTTAAGGTGTAAATTTGAAACACCTAGATCAAAAAGTATTCCATCAACTTTGTCAAAATTGTTGTCTTTTGCAATTTGCTCTATATCTCTGAAATTACCAAGAACTAATTTTGCACTACCCTTGAGACGTTTTTTAGCAATATCAAGCATTTTAGGATCTGCCTCTATACCAAGAATATCTCCACCTGCTTTGATTATGGCTTCAGTGTGTCCACCGGTGCCTAATGTGCAGTCTATGTACTTACCTCTTTGTGAACCAGTATTAAGGTGCAAACTCTCCAAAACCTCTTTGACCATCACCGACTCATGATACTTACCAGCGGAGCTGGCCAAGCTTTGCTTATTCATTTTTATTTAAATTTTCAATATATTCTTTAGTTGTTTTGGCTAAACTTTCAGACTTTTCGTCCCAAATATCTTTTGGCCAAATTTCAACCCTATCTATTAATCCTACAAATACTAGGTCTTTATCAAATTTTGCATATTTTTCTAAAATTTCAGGTATTATTATTCTTCCTTGCTCATCAGGTTCTGTTTCAAAAGCTGATCCTAAGATAAATCTTTCGATATCTCGAACCCCTAGATCAATCGTCTTTTTATCTCCTGTTAGTCTTTTAGATAAATTTTCCCAAAAACTTGCCTTTACCATAATCAAACAATCTTCATACCACTTGGCAATAATTGGTTTTTCACCTAGTTCTGTTATAAATTTTTTAGGTACTGCGACTCGTCTTGCGTCGCTTAATACCGCCTGATAGCTTCCAATAATCATATTATTTTTACCGGGCAGGTATTACTTAGGTTTAACCTGTCACCAGATTTCACCATTACTATCCATTTTGATATTTCTTTCACGGTATGTCAAGGGGTAATTTCACGGTAAAAATAGAAGGGTTATAGCTTTACTTAAAGAAGATATTATCAGTGACTACTTGCCAGCCTTCGGCTGTACCTGAAGGAAGTGTATCTGAAGTAAAGATGCCGTATGGACCCAACTTCGCGTCTGAGACAGAAGCTTCGCTGGCTGGTAAACCGAATGTTTCCATGGTTATAAAATACATTCCTTTTGGTTTCTTATCCAAAACATAGGTAAAGTTTTGATCAATTGAAGTCAGTTCAAGATCCGTTGACTGCAAATGCCATTTTGTAGAAAATTTAGCTAATAGTTTTCCTTTAGAATCTCTTAATCTTACAGTTAAACTACCATCAGTTACACCTTCATCATATCTAAATTTTCCTGATGATTCTGAACCTAAGAGAAGTTTCCTCTCAAATGACGTCTCTCCTTTTAAATCAACTGTACCAGGTACTCCCTGTGTTCTACCGTCTGGAAGTGTATAAAGCAACTCATAATCAAGGGAGACTGCCTTAGGAAGCTTTATTTTATCTATTTTTAAGTTGATATAATGTCCATCAGATGTTGGGGTTAAAGATGCAAATGGACGATCTGCAAAAGCAACTTCGATAGCAACTTCACTTTCATCAACTACAGCTGTATTCTTTTTGTTTTTAATAAAAACAAAAACCAAGACTAAAATTAGAATACCAACTCCAAGAAGTATTAAAGGAAGATATTTTTTTGTATTACTCATCTAATCTATTTTGAAAATAATTTAAGAGCTTGTCAATAGCTATTCTTTCTTGCTTGCCTGTGTCACGGTCACGAACAGTAACAGAATTATCTTTTAAACTATCAAAATCAACTGTAACACACCATGGAGTACCTATTTCATCTTGGGCAAAATAACGTTTTCCAATATTTCCTCTATCATCCCAAGTAACTACCATTGATTTCTTTAAATCTTTGTAAACTTCACGAGCTTTAGCCGTTAATTCTGGTTTATTACCCAAAAGAGGGAATACTGCAACTTTGTATGGAGCAATTTTTGGATTAAGTTTAAGATATACCCTATCTCCATCTTCTGTATAAGCATCAATCAAGAAAAATAAAGTTGCCCTGTCTACTCCTCCTGATGTTTCAATTACCCAAGGTGTATATTCTTCATTTGTAATATTATCTTTATATTTTAAAGTATGACTTTTTAAATCATAATCACTTCTGTGATGTATTCCTTCCATCTCACTCCATCCAAATGGAGCTTCATATTCTATATCTGTTGCATATTTTGCATAATGAGCTATTTTGTCCGGTGTATGATCCGCAAAATGAAGTTTTTTGGTATTCATTCCCAAACTCTTATACCAATTCATTCTTATCTCTTTAAAATCTTCAAATATTTTCTTTGATTCTTTCTCATCAGGTTTTACGAAATATTCAAGTTCCATTTGTTCGAATTCTCTTGATCTAAATGTGAAATTACCAGGGGTTACTTCGTTTCTGAATGCTTTTCCAACCTGAGCTATACCAAATGGGATTTTTACTCTTGTGGAGTCGACTACATTTTTAAAATTAACAAAAACTCCTTGTGTAATTTCCCCTCGTAAATAAGATATTTCTTTTGGTTCAGTAGTCCCTAATAAAACTTCAGTCATTAAGTTAAATGTTTTAGCTTCAGTCCAATTATTATGTTCATGAGTGTCTTTTTGATCCTCTCTAAATCTTTTGTGGCATTCTTTGCATTCTACCAATGGATCTGTAAAAGCAGTTAGATGGCCTGATTTTTCCCAAACGACAGGGTTCATAACAATTGAAGCATCAATTCCTACAACATCTTCTCTTTCATAAACCATGGTTTTCCACCATTCATTTTTTATATTTTTCTTAAGCTCTACTCCAGCTGGTCCATAATCCCAAAATCCTCTATAACCACCATATATTTCAGACGATGGATATACAAAACCTCTGCGTTTTGCCAAGCTAACAATTTTTTCCATTAAATCCATAAAGTTATTGTAGCACTGCTTTGCCCACTCTAACAGAATTAATTTTTCTCTCTATTACATCATCTAATACAATATCTGCTTCAACTAGCTTTTTGTTAACAGGCCAATAGCCCATATTTGTAAGTAAATCATATATAAATTTAAGCCTTAACTTTTTAAGTTCTGTACTTTGTCCTAATTGTTCTAATGCTGTTGACAATAGATTATAAACTGTAGACGGATGTCCATCTTCATGAGTTATTTTATTTACAACTTCACAAAAATAATAGGCCAGTGAAATTTTATTTAAATTACTTCGGACTTTGGCAAAATCATTTAGTGTTTCTACCTCAGTAACAATATCCATTCCATGACCTTTAGCAGCTGAAAATTTTACTTTGGAAAAAATCTCTAAATGACCTCTTTTTTTAGATTTTATTTTTCTAATTCCTTTTGCAAGCAAACTTACTTTTCCAAAATGTTTTGATAACACAACAAGTATTCTATCTGCCTCACTATAATTCTTTCTGGATAATATTATCCCCTCTGAAGAATATGTTTTAGATCTCATAAGCAAAGCTTGTAATTCATAACTTAATTCTTAATTCTTTATCGCTGTTTAACAGAAATTCTTCTTCTGTTTTACTACTTCTAACAGTATAAAGTGGGGCATTGGTTCCAGGTTGCTTTTGGATAAGCATTCGATAATCTCCACTGCCTCTTTTAAATGGCAATAGATATTTAAAAGTTACTTTTGAAACTCCTTCTGGTCTTAATTTAAAATAACCTGAAAAAACAGTTTTATTAAGTTCTGTGGTTGTGTCATATTGCTTTTCAAGACCCTCTACTGCTATTAGCCGGCTCCCCTCTGGGACGTAAATTCTGACCCAATTTGGAAGAACAGAATTAAGCCAACCATCATATTTTTCTGGATTTTGATAAGTGATAGTTAAACTTTTTTCAATCATTCCATCTTTATTGACTGATATCTCTTGTTCAACTTCTTGTTTTACATATAAATTTGATTTTCTACCACCCAAATTTGAATCATTAATATGAAGATAGTCACCAGCATACTTCTCAATTCTTCCAGCAATACCAAAGCCCTCGACAGCCATTTGTGCTTTATCATCAAAAAGGTATAAAAGAACATGTTTTTCCAGCACTGACTTAAAGATAGAATCTAATAGCGCTGGTATTTTTTCTTTTGGTTGTGCAAAAGCGTTGGCTAATATTGAATTCATTAAAGGTCCTATTATTTTCTTTCTATTATCCATATTTGCAGGTCTTAAAATAATTTTGCCCGTTAACGGATCCCAGATGATTGGTCCTTCAATATCTGCAAAACTTTCAAGTTCATATATAACCTGAGGACAATTGCATTTTGGTTCTATTTTAGTTGAATAATTTCCGAATCCAGGAACTCCAATTTCACCAAGAGCATCCAAAAGATTAACAAGCAAACCAGTATCAACTGCTATAATTCCATCAATTCCTTTCATCCCAACTTTTTCTACCTCTGTTGAAAATAAATCCATAGCTACTTTATAATCAGGGCTATAATTAATATCTCTTAATCGAATATTTTGAGACAAAACATATGGGCCTTTAATAAGATCAACTATTGCATCAGGTGCGGGAAAGGAAGGCTTGTATTTAGCATCTAAATTATATATATCATCCGATGAAACTGGTTCAAATTTTGCTTTTGAAACTTTCATAACTGAGTACGCCGTTAAAAAACCACCTGTTGGTCTTAGTTCCTTGTCGTTTTGAAATAAAACTAAATAATTCCTGTCGGATTCCATTCCCAAAAGATAGGGGGTACTTTCAAGAAGAGGTTTACTTTCTGAGACATATGATGAAATTTGTTCAAATAAAAGTAAAATTGATTTTAATTTTTCTCTAACATTTATTCCTTTAAAATTTTCAGGGTATTTATTTGGGTCAATTTGTAAGAGTTCTGCTTCAGCTTCTTCAAACTTTTTTGTAATTTCATCAGCCTTAGGAAGTATTTCAGGAATAGAATTTACAACAAAATCAATTCTTTCTTGAGCTGATTTTTCTGCACTTGCTGTATCGTTATCTTTTTTAAAGCCAAGTTCTGAAAGAAAAGGATCTAATGTTACAAATGTTATTTCTCCAGCTTCTAAAACCTTTGTTGAGGCATTAAGACCATGACCCAAGTCTTTTACATAAGTTCCTACAAAAGGAACAAATTTCATCCATGAAATTAAACCATATGAACTTTTTAGTTCTGTAATTGAATTTTTAGTAACATTAAAATCTGATTTTATCTTTTCAATGTCAGCAAATTCTGAGGCTGAAAAAATAGGTGTCAGATCTGAATATACTTTTTTAGCTTTATTTGCAAACAATATTACAGGAATTGAAAAAATTAAAATAATTAATAAAATTACTGAGGGAATAATTACATATTTTGATTTAATTTTCACCTTCTGTTTTTGATCTAGATCAATATCATTTTTCACTGGATCAATTTTGGGAATTAAGATGGCAGGTTCGTCTTGCATATCAATAAAATTATACAGCACCTTTCCCACTAATCATAGCCCATGGAGTCTTTGCTATTATCAATAAATCAAAGAATAAAGACTTTTTTCTTGCATAATATGCATCCATTTCAATTCTTTTGTCAAAATTTACATCACTTCTTCCTTCAACTTGCCAATATCCAGTTATTCCAGGTTTTACTTTATGCATTTCTTTAACAAATTTATCTGTTCCAGGGTACTTTTCTTGTTGAGCTTCTAATTCATCTGCATGATATGGTCTTGGTCCCACAAGACTCATGTCACCTAATAATACATTAAAAAATTGTGGTGTCTCATCAATTGAATATTTTCGAATAAATTTACCAAAAGGGGTAACTCTAGGATCTATATGTAATTTAAAACTTGAGGCTTTATATTCTTTATATAATTTTCTATATTTAGGATCACTTTTTAACGACTTATCAGAGTTTACTGCCATTGAGCGATACTTGAATAACCTAAACACTTTAGCATTTTTACCTAATCTTTTCATGTGTGTATTTTGGGACTCAACTAATATTGGTCCGGATGAAGTAAATTTTATAATTATCGCTGTAACAATCATTATTGGAGAAAAAATAATAATAAGAAAAATTGAGGCGATGATATCAATTAGTCTTTTTATAATTTCAAATGGCATATTTTTTTATAGAAGTTCCACCTTTTTTTGTTCTTTTAATAATTCTACAACTTTCTTTACGTTTTGAGCACGGCTTTTGGCACAAATAAGCAATGCTTCCTTTGTATCAACTACTATAATATTATCAACATCAATTATTGCAATCATCCGACCATCTTTATGGATTAATGCATCTGAAGTATCAATGTTTATTACTTCGCCGCCTTCTTCATCTCCATCAATTATCACATTCCCGTTTTCATCTTTTTTACTATTTGCCCAAACTTCATTCCAATCACCAATATCAGACCAAGAGAAATCTCCATGCACAACAAAAAAATTATCTGATTTTTCAGCTACGGCATAATCAATAGAAATTTTAGGCATATCTTTATAAACATTTTCTATAGATTCTTTTTCAAGCCTTATTAAATTTTTATATATTTGTGGGGCATGTTTTTTAATTTCATTTAATAAAACATCAGCTCTCCAAACAAATTCACCGGCGTTCCAATAATAATCTCCAGATTCTGTATATTTTTTTGCCAAAGAAAGTTCTGGTTTTTCTACAAATTTATCTAATTTGTAAAAGTGAACATCCTTGATGGTCATCTTTTTGATACCTCTTTTAATATGGCCTAAACCTGTATGTGGATATTTTGCGGTAACACCCATTGCAACCATCACTTTGTCTGAATATGCAACTTCAGCAGATGCACTCATAACCTGAATATATCTCTGAGCTGGTTCAACTAACCTGTCTGCAGCTTCAGTAACAATTACTGCATCAGGGTCTTTTTGACTAATAAGGTAAGCTCCTAAGGCATGTGCTGGTCCAGTTTCTTTTCTTTCAGGTTCTACAATTATATTTTCTTTTACAAACTCTGGAACTTCTTTAATTATCTCTTTTTTATATTCATCAGAAACAGTAACACAATAAATTTTTTCGGCAGGGACTAACTTTTTAAATCTATCAAAAGTGATCTGGGTTAAGGTTTTATTCCCAAAAAGCTTTAAAAATTGTTTTGGAGTTTTATTTCTACTTCGAGGCCAAAGACGGGTACCCCCCCCTCCAGCTAGAATAATTGCGTACAAGTGATCTTTGTAATCTTCCCTTGAAATTTTCTTTTGAAAAATTTTTAGCATTAGTTATTAAGTATCCACTATTAAAGCTTATTGTGTCAAATTTTGCAATCGCCTGCTTTAAACTCTCTTTATTTTGATCATCAAAAAATATTCCAGTCTTACCGTCAATTACCGTATCAAGTGCTCCACCCTTTCTATAGGCAATTACAGGAACTCCAAAACTTTGAGCCTCAACTGATGTAATTCCAAAGTCTTCATTCTGTGGCATTAAAAATGCCTTTGCATTTTGATAGACTTTTGCAAGCTCATTGTCCGTTATATTACCTAAAAAAGTTATATTTTTCTTTGCTTTTAATTTTAATCTAAATTCTTCAGATCCTGTCCCAACTATTACCAATGGTAATTTTAGCTCATTAAAAACATCAATAACTAAATCTACTTTTTTATATTTTACTAATCTTGAAACTATTAAGTAAGTATCGTCAAAAAAATTATGACTGGCTGCCGAAGGCCCACGAAGGAGTAATTTTTTACGATGCGAACGAATAATTTCAACGGGAGGAAAAATTATTTCAGAATCACGATCATAATATTTTTTAATTCTATTTTTAACTTCACTAGAAATAGATATCAAAACGTCCGGCCTTTGTGCCGCTATTTTATCCCAAATTTTTAGATAACTAATAAAAGGAAATGAAATAAATTTTAATATTTTATTTTTAAAATATTCATCATACCCACTCCATAAATATCTAGTTGGGGTTAACATATAACAAACATGTAATGTCTTAGTTCCCGTTATTATTCCTTTGGCGGCTTCTGATGTGACAGAAAGCACTAAATCATATTCACTAAAATCAAATTGTTCAAAAGCAACTGGCATTAACCAACCCATTAATTCATGGTGATTTTTAAGAATTGGAATTTTTTGTAAAAAGGAGGTATAAATTTTAGGGAAAACATTAGACCACGGAGCTTTTTTAGGATCATAGATAGAGGTGTAAAGTGGGGCATTGGGAAACATTTCATGTAAGGTCAAAAGTACCCTCTCTGCCCCACCAAATTTATTGACTCTATCATAACAAATAGCGATTTTTAAATTATCTAATTTTGTTTCAATCATTTGACTATTGTGTTATACTATACACAGTAACAAGCCCCCAAGGACAAAGGTCCGGTGGACCGAGCTATAAAAAGCTACTTGGAAGGTTGACCCCGCTTTGATGCGGGGTTTTTAATTTAATAAAAATGCATTTCTACAAGTAACTTTTTTAACTTTCTAAATCGTTCTAGTAATTTTTTATTAGTTTTGTCATCTTGGTTCTCATAAACATAGAGTGAAAAGCCAGCTAGTGCATCGGCAAGTTGAAGAATTGGTTCTGAAGCTTCGTTTTTTATTGTTCTAAGCTTTTTAACTTTGGTTCCGTGCTTTCTAAGTTCTTTTTTTAACTTTCTTTCATACCATTTAGGTTTCTTCCCATCTATTGCTATTGATTTTATGCTACTTTCTTGTATCAAATGTTCAAAAATTCTATTAAATGCTAAATCTGTATTTACTGGATTTTCAAAGGTTGCTATTTTGAATATGAAGTCTAATCCAATTACTCGTTTTAAATATCTAGTTCTATATGTCCATCTTTGTTCTGCCCAATGAAATGAATCAATACCTAATTTTTTATTTATCTCAATCAATTGTTTTCGAGCTTTATCTAAATTTGGAATCTCGACATAAACTACTGAAAAAGTTGACCTCCCAACAGTTTTATGTATTCCTGATTCGTCAATAAAAATATACATATTTATTTCGTACTTTCATAAATTTTCAGTGTTTCTTTTGCCATTTTAGACCATGAATATTTTTTTACAAATTGTTGAGATTTTAGTATCTTTATTTTTCTTTCGTCTTCTTTAATATTTACAACTTTTAGTAATGCATCTGCAATTGAATTAACATCCAAAGGATCAAAATAAAAAACAGAATCTGCATAAACTTCCTTTAAAACAGGAATATTTGAAATAATCGCTAAAGTTCCTGCTTCAATTGCTTCTTTAGGTGGGAGTCCAAAGCCTTCAGACAATGTTGGAAAAACAAAAGCAATAGAATTTTTATATAAATTTTTTAAATCTTTATCTGTTACAAACCCTAAAACTTCAACTAATTTTGATGCATTTTTTCTATTAATTTCTTTTTGTAATCTGTCTATAAATATACTTCTACCAGAAACAATTATTAATTTTGTTTTAACAAGAATTATAGCGTCAATAAGTCTACTTAAATTTTTGTGAGGATATGCATTACCGATATATACAAAATAATCAGCCTTCATAAGTTACCTCCACTTTTTCTTTTTTAATTTTGTAATAATCTAATAGTTCGTTTTTTACTGCATTACTTGGAACTATAATTTTTGTAGACCCATAGACAGCTTTGGCAAACACAACATAATACCCCAGTCTCCATATCTCTCTAACTGGAAAAGTTCTTGTTGTTGCTTCTCCACCCTTAAACTTGTGCATAATAAGATCATGTATCGTTACAATATATTTTCCAAAGTAAAAAAGGGGAACATTAAAATGTGGAAAATGAACAATATCTGGTTTTAATTTATACAATAAAAAAGGAAGTTTAAATTGTTCTTCAAACGAATAATGTTTAAAATCAGCCAATATTTTTATAAAGTTTTTAGGAAGATTAAGTGATTCATAATCACCATGCCTAAAAAGAATTAAATAGTGATTTTTTGAATCAATCTGAGACAGATTGTCAACAAGTTTTTGAGTATATCTACCTATTCCAGTATCTTTTGGTCCATAAAGTCTGGCGTCTATTAATATTTTCATATGTGTGCTTGAATATATCTAATTAATTTCAAAAATTTAATACCAAGTAAGACAAAATAATTAAATATTAGTGGATATTTGTTCCAAAGATTTTTTTTATAGAAATGTTCCATCGAATTTAAGCCCTGCATTTTTCTTTTTAATTTTTGCTCGTCTGTTAATCTATTTCTGGTTGCTTTTTTAAGATGTGTTATTGAAACTTCAGGATAATAGATGATTTTATATCCCAGTTTTTTAATTTGGAAACAAAGATCTAAATCTTCACCATCAAAAACAAATTTTTCATCAAACCAACCGATTTTATCTAAAATTTCTTTTCTTGTTAGAAAAAATGCACCTTGTATTGCATCAACTTCATGTATTTTGTCTTGAGATATATCTTCATACCAGTATTTTTTACCATTTTTTAAAAATAATCTATTAAAAGAAATCCAAGGAGTAGGGAATCTTCGTCTTACATCTTTATCTAAATTACTATTAGCTAGTATTAACTTACAAGTTAATGCGCCGATATCATTATCTGAATCAAAATATTCAATCGTTTTTTTAAGTGTATTTTTATACACTAATGTGTCTGAATTTAAAAATAAAACATATTCTCCATTAACGATATCTCTTGCCCTATTGTTTCCATTAGAAAAACTAATATTAGGACCTGTAATCAATTTAACCTCGGGGAAAAGTTTTGAAACCATTTCAGGGCTACCATCATTTGATGCATTATCTGAAACTATAACTTCACAGGGAACCTCATTCTTTACTTTTTCAAGTGATTTTAAACAATTGAGAAGTATTTCTTTTGTATTATAGCTAAGAATTATTATTGTTAATTTTGGTTTTTTCATATATTTTATCTAAATATTCACTCATCATAAACCAACTGTACTTTTCTTCTACTAATTTTCGAGCACTATTTGCAATTATTTCTGCAAAATTTTTATCTGACAATAATTTTAAAGTTGCTTCAGCAATTTCCTCTGGTGTATCTCTGACTAGAATATTCTTACCATCTTCCGCTCCTAACCCTTCAGCCCCCACACGTGTCGTAACTAAAGGTAACTTTGCCGCCATTGCACCAAAATGCTTAAGTCTTGTTCCGCCTGGACCTCTTAGTGGTGACACAAATACTGATGATTCATAATATGCCTGTCTTATTCCTTCTTGATCATCTTCTTTCAAATTTCGAATAATTATGTTTTTTGAATTTTTAGATATTATATTCTCAGGTATATACTGACCAACAATTAATATTTTAGTGTTAGGGTTTTTTTTATAGATTAATGGAAATACCTTATTTAGCAATAATTCTGCTGCTTCTGCATTTTGCAACCACTTAAAATTAGCAACAAATAATATCTTTGGTTCTTTTTCATTCCACGATTTTTTAGCTTTGAAAAAATCAAGATTTACTCCGTTTGGTACTAAATCTACAGATAAATTTGGAGCTAAATTAAGCATCTCTTTTTTATCAGCGTTAGATACAGCAACTACACCATCGGCTTTTTTCCAAAAACTAGTTTCCCAATATCTAAGTTTTGCAACATCAATTGAAAATAATAACCTTACAAACAAATTACTTAAACTTTGAACATAATGCTTATAAACCAAATATTCTATTGTTTGTTCAACCAATAAAATTGGAATATTGGTTTTTGGTATATGTGGCATAACATAAAAAGTTTCAGCATGAATTAAATCATAATGATTTTTGTTTATTTCATCATTAACAGCTGATCTTTCCTTTGGTGATAAATTTCTAATAACTAAAAATGGGTATGGACCAAATCCGGTCAAAAATATATTTCTCAATGTCCATGGTGACTTCGATCTCTTAAAAACTTCAACTTTTTTACAATATTTTTCAAGTTCAGAAACAAATTGTTTTTCTGAATCATCTTTAATCAAAGAAAAAAGTGTAATCTCGTGTTTTTTACTTAAATCCTTAATTAAATTATAAGAACGAATTTGTCCACCTGAAGAATCAGGAAACGGTAAGTATGGAGTAAGCATCAGAATTTTCATATTATTTTTCTTTAATTTCTTTGTGTAAATCAAGAATTAGATATAGGTCTGTTTTGGCAATGGTTTCAAATCTTTTAGAAAAATTGACACTATCAGTACTTCCTAGATTAATTGATACATAATAATCAGCACCCCTTTTTATTATGTTATCAATCGAGTCGTCCACTGCAGGCCAGCCTTTCCTATTTGTCTGATAAAGAAATGCAGTGTCGCCATTATAAGGAATGACTATTTTCGCGTCCTTTGGTAAAAGTTCATCAACTATTTTACCAACAATCATAAGTTCTGGGTGGTTAATTTGGTAGAAAGGTTTAATCTTATCCCAACTGATAAGAAACATTGTTATTAAACTAATAATTAATATTAATTTAGATCTTTTCCATAACCAACTTGTGCCAAGCGCTAAAGTCAACGCAATTGGTGGAATAATAAGAATTTGATAATAATCATGCCTTACGTTTGCAGTCGCTACAACTACTAAATAAATAAGTGCTGAAAAAATAAAATAATGACTAAATTTGTTTTTAAATTTTTGAATTAGTCCGAAAGCAAAAGGTACCAATCCCCATGTACCTAAAATTAAAATTCCTATTCTTTCACCAAATAACCATCTAAACCAAGATGGGTGAAATCTTATTTTATCTCCATTAAATGCCCATTTATAAAAAGGTATCCCTTCAGGATGAAGTCCAGTCCAAAAACGCCAGACCATAAATGGCGCTGTCGCTAAAAATAAAAATGCTAAATTGCGTTTGAAATTTTTCTTTTTAATAAGCTCGGGTAATAATGGTAGTAAATAAATTGCAAGATATGGTTTTTGTAATAAAGCTAATGCAAACAGAATAGCAGAAATAATATTATTTAGTCCAAAAAAATAAAGTCCAGAAACTGCAAATAATACTCCTAATGGGTCAGGTAAAATTACTCTACTAAAATATATATTAAAAGGTAAAAACAGAAAGAAGAAGGTGGTCAGTAGACCAATTTTTGACGAATAATGTTTTTTACCTAGTAAAAAAAGAAAAACAGAAGTTACAAGAGAAATAAAAATAGTAAGAAGTCTTCCCCACTTTTCAAGGCTAAAAAAGGGCATTGCATTATATAGCAACGCATGTAATACGTTAAAAACAGGAAGTTCCACCATTCTTATTCCTGTTGGGTTATCTATCCCTGTTTGAATACTACTAATATCATCGTATTGAGGGTAAAAAATATTTATACCATCTTTAGCGTAGTTACGAGATACTGCAGAAGTGTCAGCTTGACGCCAAGAATGCCAATCAGCAACAGGATTATCAACTTTATATAACCTAACAATAAAGCCAAATATAAGTAACATTGAAAGAATAATGTACTCATTTTTCACGATTGCTTTCATGCGAATAATTAAAGTATTCATATTAATTTATTATTTTGTAAAATTTTACCTACAGTAAACCCAGTAAATAACCAATAGATTGTAGCAAATTTTGATGCTTCAAAGATATCAATAAACAAGGCAGTTATAAGTATTCCTATTGTTGATCCTATAAAACTTGCTACAAAAACAGATTCTAAATTACTCTCAAATCTATATATAGAAAATACTTTAAACAGTGATATAAATATTAAAATAAAAGAAAATAAACCCAAGATTCCTGTTTCCCCTAATGCTCTTAGGTAATCATTATCTGTAGCCAGTGTTATTGATGAATATCCAGTTCCTAAAAGTGGATTTTTACTAAAAGCTCTTATAGCCCTTGGCCACTCTACATTAAATCTGATTGAAGTTGATCTATCTTCATTTACATTACCACTACCTTCTGCAGATACATCGCTAGACGCGTAGACAACAATTGCTGAAGTTATCTTTTCTCTTACAACTTCTATTATTCTGCCATATCTAACTTTTAGGTCTGATGAAAAACCGAAAATAATCGCGCTTATTACTAAAACTGCTACAATTGCCTTATATTTTTTTAGAAGGAAAAGTGAGACGGTAGCGGATATTATAAAAGCTACGATTGCAATTCTTGAAACAGCAGCAGACAACAACCAGAATCCCAGTAATGTAGATATGGCTAATATAATTTTTGATATCTTGTCTTTTAGTATATAAAACGCTGAGATAAAAATAGGCATTATTAAGACTAAAAATGAAGCTAAATCATAATGTCCTGCGAAACTTGAATTAATATGAGCTCCAACTGTATAACTTAAAGCAACACCTTTAGAATATTCTTCATTTTGAGTAATAATTATTGGAAGATTAAAATATTTTTGCCCAAACCCATAAAGAAAAACTAACAAATTAATTACTAATAAAATTTTAATTAGGTATTCAAAAAAATAATCATCTTTTGTTTGTCTAATAAAAATAAATCCTACAAAAAATAATGATAAGTATTCAACTCTTCTGAAAAAATGCAAAAGGGCGATTGAAGAAACTACGGTTTGCGTTATTAATATTCCAGAGATTGTTGAGATAAAACCAATTAATAAAAATAAAATAATAGCTCTTGAAACTTTTTCTTTAAAAAAGATTTTAAAATTAATTAACATAGGAATTAAAAATATTAATAATGTAAATAAAATCAAAAAGTCTTCCAAGCGTATAGCAACATATATCCCAGGTATTTTAATTGCAGGAAATTTTGGAAATAATGGCACAACCATTAAAACAGCCGTGACTACATATTTGTAATACGAACTAAATATTATTGATAGCTTTTGCATATATTTTTGAAAGTTTTGGATTAATTAAACCAAAAATAATTATTCTTAACAAACAACCAAATTTAATTATAATGTTTAAAATAGGTAACTGCCATTTTGGATAGTGCTTTTTGTAAAACAGTTTCAAATTTTTCATTTCATAAATTAATGCTTTTTCACTACCATACGATATTCCACCATAATGAACTATTTTCCAATTAGGAAGATAGGAAATTTCATAACCTAATTTTTTAATTCGATAAGATAAATCAACCTCTTCAACATATGCGTCATAATCTTCATCAAAGTAACGAACTTTGTCTAAAACTTCTTTTCTTACCATATAAAATGCCCCAGTTACCCAGTCTTGACTATGCGCCTTGTTATAATAGTTAAGATTATGATGATATGAGTTGTTTAAAAAAGTCATCCATGCTATTACCCTAAACAAATTTGGAAATGCTCCGCCTGAAGCTTGAATAGTTTTTTTGTCTGAATTTAAAAGACCGGATGACGATACTGCAACTTGTGGATTTTTATCCATCCATTCGATCATTTCACTAAATATATTCTTATCTATTATCTCTGTATCATTATTTAAAAACAAAACATATCTACCAATAGCAACTTTAATGCCAAAGTTATTATTAGCTCCAAATCCGTATGCTTTTTCTTTTCTAATATATATAACTTCTGGATAATCTTTTTTAATCATTTGAAGAGTACCGTCACGGGAGATATTATCAACCACGATGATTTCTGTATTTATTTTTTTGACAGCTTTTTCTAAAGAGTCAAGGCATTTTTTTGTATAGTTTTTGGTATTTCCAAAATTAACTATAATTATTGAAAGATCAATTTGTTTTTTTTGCATATTGATACTCTTTAAACAAAAGGTAACTAAAAACCATTGTTAATACTAAAATTAAAACTCTAATCCAAACAGAACTTGGTATATACCTAATAATTATTTTTTGATTATATCTAATTCCTTTATAATATTGAGCATATTCCTCTGATTTAGGTTCAAATCCATTAATGTAAATTGACTCTCTTAAAGGATGAACAATTTCTTCTAAAAAAGTGCTTTTTGTTTGATCTCTGATAAAAACAGGTGCATCTTCAGGTGGATAATTAAGTCTAGGGGTATATATATTAAATACACGATTAAATTCATTTGTGTAATAGCTAATTACTTCTGCTCTTGTTAAATTTGTATAATATGCCCGTCTTAATGATGACTCAACATCTGCAGGTTCAAAAGATTGGACAGAACCTTCAGGTGGCTTTGGAAACTCAGGACTTTTAGGAAGAATATAAATTAAAAGAAATACAGAAATTAAAAAAAAGAATAGCTTTAACAATTTGTTCGTCATTACTGGAAAAGTCTTGCCCTTCCAAGGCGATAATTTGGATTTTTCTCTTTTCTTTCCCCTATTAACTTTGCAGGAACACCACCAACAATTGTAAAAGGATCGACATCTTTTGTTACAACTGCTCCACCTGCAACAACTGCCCCCTTTCCAATTTTAACTCCTGGCATAATAATTACTCTTGGACCAATGAAAACATAATCACCAATCTCAACTGGAGCAACTATTGCAGAAAAATCCTCTTTTTCTAAATCGTGTTCTGAATTAAAGATCATCACAGAAGATGCAATATCAGTATGACTACCAATAGTAAGTTTATCTCTACCATCTAAAAAGGCATGATCTCCAATGATCGTATCTGATCCGATCTTAATATTTTTTGGTTCATAAAAATTCGCCCACATATGGAAAGTTGAACCCTTTCCAATTTTAATTCCAAAAAATCTATATTTAATGTTTCTAATAGTATGAGACGGAATATGACCAATCCACCTAAGAAGCATCAATTCAAAATCTAATAAATAATTGGATAATCTATTTATTATTTTAGATGATGCTTCATCTAATGATAGCTGTTTACCGTTTTTGTCGTATAGCATTTTCAATTACTTCTAATGTCTTCTTTGAGCAATTTTCCCAACTAAATTTCTTTGACTGTTCAAACCCTAGGTTTATTAAACTATTATATTCTTCTTTATTCATTTTTAAAACTTTTTCGATAGCATTTGCAATACTTTCAATACTGTTTGGATCAATTAAAACTGCAGCTTTACCTGTAACTTCTGGTAAACTACCAACGTTTGAGGCAATAACAGGAACACCACAGCCAAAGGCAGATAAAATATCAAGTCCAAAACCTTCCCAAAAAGATGGAAGTATAAAAAGTTTTGATCCGGCAATGAGTGTTGGTTTTTCTTCTTCTTTTATAAAATCTGTAAAGATAACTTTATCTGTAAGATTTAAATCTTTAACCTTTTTATAGATATCATCAAACATCCATCCTTTTTTGCCTGCTATAACAAGCTGTGGTAAATTCTTAAATACCTTTTTAGTGTTTAATGACGAGTATGCATCTAATAAACCTTCGATGTTCTTAGATGGCTTCAGAGTGCTTAGAAAGAGTATATAATCTTCTACTATAGAGTACTTGTTTTTTAGCTGTCGCACAAGATTATTAGAAACTCTTAAATTGAATTTATCTTTATCATATCCCAAATGAATAACAGTCACTTTGTTTGAGGCAAAAGGATAATGTCGTACAATATCACTTTTGCTAGCTTCTGATATAGTTAAAACCTGTTTTGAGGCAAAAACAGAAATAGCAGTCCAGTACTTCAACTGCCAAAGTACCATTTTTTCAAATTGTGTCGTATTTTCGAGATAACCCAGATCCATTACCGAACAGATACGAGGAATCGTCAAAAACGGTGGAATGTAGTGACTTGGAGAAAACAAAACACCTATTTTTTCTGGGTTCTTTAAAAGATAGGGAGTAAACTTTGTAATAATCCACACGCCTCGTCCATTAATTACTTTATATTTAAAATAGTTAGATTCTTTAGGTAGATCAAAAAGAGGTTTATTTTTAAGGTAAACTATGAGACTGCTTGGTTTTGGTTTTTTTTCATTTTCTTTTTTTAAACCCCAAAGCATTTCGAAGGCATATTTATTTACCCCCATTCTATCTTCTACATTCGCTTCATTCCCATCTATTCCTATATTCATATTCTATTTCTTTTAAACATCTCCAGATCTCTCTTCTTTAGAATAACGACTGAGGTACAATTATTTAACAACGCTTGACTTACATTACCATCAAAAGCAACATAAATAATTTTCTTACCACAAGACTTTGCATCCTTAATTGCAGGCAACAAATCAGTATCTGAAGAAATCAGATAGCAAGTGTCATACTCATTCTTAATTGCCCCACGGACCATATCGACTGCGATTTGTACATCAACACCCTTTTCATGATATTCACCGTTAGAGAAAAGTATATATCCAAGCTTTATACCAATTGACTGGCTTCTTAAGTTTGAAAAAAGTGACTGTTGTCCTGAGTATAAAGATTGTGATTTTTTGTCGTTACTAAATTTTTTAATTTCGCCTACATAATATATTGATTTGAATTTGGTTGATTTTGTTACAGACTCTGAAAATTCTGAATAATTAAAATTTGTAAGATGAATATCAGGAACTAACTTCTTAACTTTTTTGTAAAAATTACTTCCATCAAATTGGACTAAGACCTTCTTCATTGTTTTATTTTAAGCTAATTTAATGGCCAAAGCAAAAAAATTCCCTCGGGTCGAGATGAACCGAGGGGAATTAGCAAATTCGTGGTATTCATTTACCTGAATACATAGTTATTATATCAGTTTTACTCCACTTGTCAATGCAAACCGCAAGCCCATACCTAGATTGTATCATTTCACCGCTTCATTGTAGACTTTTAATGTTTCTTCTGCAGTTTTTGTCCAAGAAAAATTAGACACATGTTTTAAACCTTTTGCAATTAAAGTTTTAGGTTTACTAATTGCTTCTTCAATTCCAGCTGCAATAGAATTTATATCATATGGATCAACTAAAACTGCAGCTCCACCAGCAACCTCTGGCATACTGGAAATGTTTGAGGTAACTACAGGTACTTCACAATTAAATGCATCAAGTACTGGAATACCAAGCCCTTCATACAAAGAAGGGAATATTAAGGCTTTTGAACCAGTCAAAAGTGCACCCAAATCTGTATCTGGAACATAACCCAAAAATCTCACTCCCCTTTCATCTTCTAATTTAGTATTTATCTTTTCCCCAGCTATAATTAATTTCAAATTTTTCCCAAATTTAGAAAGATGGTATGCATCAATAATCGCTTTAATGTTTTTTCTAGGATTAACCCCAATTGCAATCAAGTAATCTTCACGAATTGAATATTTCTTTTTTACTTCCAAAACTTCATCAGTTGTAGCCTTATTAAGGTTTGGTGCTTCATAAATTACTCTAATGTTTTTTTCTTTAAATCCTAACTCTAAAAGATCATTTTTTGTTGCAATACTTGGAACAATTATTAATTTTGATTCTTTATTCACCCACTTTAATCTGTTTTTGTGTGTTTCAACTATAATTTTTGGAGTAATTTTTGAAAATTTCAATGCAACCAAATCATGTATTGTTGTAACTTTATTTATTTTAGATGGCGGTTCTGCCCAATCAGAGGTGTGAATAACATCAACTTGACCAATTAATTTTTCAATGGGTAATATATGTAACTTGTTCCACACGAAGTGTGCAAGCCTAGGGGGAATAGGGAAAACTTTGGTTTGAGGAAAAAAATTTAAAATATCTTGCTTTCTTCGAAGACTGCCAGCATATAAAACATATTCATTTTTAGAATCTATTTTTAGTAAGTTTCTAACCAAGTTCTCCCTATAGTGGGATACGCCTGTACCGTAAATTATTTGTGACAAGTCAATTGCTATTTTCATATATATATTTCCATATTACCACGCCATTAAAATTAAATTCTTGTGTTTTCTTATATCCTATATCTTCTATCTTAAGTCTTGTGCTATCACCATTATCAAAAATCTCCCAAACATACCGAGATAGCCAAAACTGTTTGTCATCTGCTGTCAACTGCTCTTTACTAATTATCTGATTTTCTTTTCCGTAATATATTAGTGCTTCTTTCTGGGAGTTAACAGGGAAAACAATTTTTTCATCAGCAATTAGTTTTGCAACACCTCTCCAATCCTCTCTTTGGAATCTAGAATCAAATAAGTAAAAACCAGTAGACAATAGGTTTATAAACAAAATAATAATTATAAATACTTTACTAGTGCTCTCAGAGAGTAATAGGTAAAAGGCAGGTAATATAAATAAATATCTAAAATAAGTTAAGGTTGGAATAAAAAATGATAACAATATTCCAAAAAGTAGACTTAATGCAAACCAATACCAATTAAGTTTGTTTTTTGCTTTGCCGATTACATAGATAAAGATAGCAGAAATTATAATAATTATTAATGCATATAAAAATTTATTATCAAAATTAACTCTACCTATCATAAATTTAGTTGGTACTAGAGCAATGTTTTTAAAGGTTACAGATCCCAATATATTCCACCAGGCGCTCTCTCGTATAGACATTCCTGCGGTTAATTGTTTTGATAAAATGGGCAACCATACCAAAAAAGTAAAGGCTAATGGAATAGCAGAATAAAATAATTTTCTTGAATATTTGTACAGAAAAAGAACTGGAAGTATTAAAAGTGAAACATAATCAGTTAAAAAAATAAGTGGCAATAAAATAGAAAATTTTAACCAATCTCGCTTTATAAAAGTCAATACTAAGCAACTAACTAACCAAGTAACTAGTCCGTACATTCTTGCTTCTTGTGAATAATAAACATGAAGTCCGGATGTAGCCAAAAACAAGGCGGGTAGAAGTGGATATTTTAATCTTGCTTGCTTTGCAATCAAGTAAACAATATAAATAGTTAAAACTCCAAAAATTATAGATGGAATTCTTAAAGCTATCTCACTATAGCCGAAGACTTTTGACCATAGACTGACAATCATGTAATAAAGTGGTGGGTGGAAATCTGCAGGCATAAATTTAGTAAAAAAATCATAAATAGGCATTTTTGCAACAAGTGCTGTTGTTGCCTCATCAAGCCACAAAGATTGATTAAGTGAAATTAGTCGAAGTATAAGTCCAAGAATTAAAATTAAATAAATCATTTTGATCCGTCTTTAGTAAAAATAAAATTTAAAATACCAACAAAAATACCAAAATCGTAAACAATTTTAAAAATTAAATAAGTTGGTAGAAAGTAGTATGTAGAACGTAGAATACCAACGACAATTGATACAGGTAAAGAGCTTCTTACTAAACCTACTAAGTAACCAAGCAGACCAAATTTATACTTTCTCTTCCCTACCCATTTTGCATGATTATATATTTCTTTTAAGGTGGATGGATTTTTGTGAAAGAAGATAGCCTTCTCTGCTAGTGTTGCTTCATATCCTAATTTTTCAGACAAACTCCAATCATCATTGTATCCACCTGCAGTAAACCCATCTACTTTATCAAACTCTGACTTTAGTATTGCTCGAAAAACTTTCTGACGGTCTGGATAATTCTTTGGATGCCTCTTTTTGTCTATCCAGCCTTCATTTTTATTCCAACACTTAGACCAAATATTGTTCCAATTACTAACATACTCATCTTTTGAGAAGGTCCCCTTCGATTTACCTGCCAAGATTGGTTTAACAAGCATTTTTAAGAAGTTCTTGTCAAAAGTCATATCACTATCAACAAAAACTAAAATATCTCCCTTGGCATGCTTAGCACCCAAATTTCTCCCTGATCCTGCTCCCTTATGTTCTTGTTTTAAAATTTTTAATTTATAATTATTAATTTTTAATTCTGACAAAACCTGTAAAGTTTTGTCAGTCGAGCCATCATCAACAACTATTACTTCAAAGTTTTGTAACGATTGTTTAGATAATGAATTAAGGCAATCTAAAATCACATCTTCTTCATTGTATGTAGGAATAATTACAGATATTTTCATAATTTTTGAAATAATTTTTCGTATTTTAATGCAATTTTATCCCAACTAAACTTTTCTGCTTGTTTTCTAGGTTTCTCACCCCAAGCAGTATTTAATGCTTTTTCAATTGTATTTGCAAATTTATTTATATCTGTTGGGTCTACAAATAAACCTGCATCGCCTACGATCTCGCGTCGTATAGGATCATCAGTTGCTACAACAGGTAAACCACTTGCCATTGCTTCAACTAACACAATTCCAAATGATTCCCATGGAACTGTTGGAAAAACAAGCAAATTTGCTTTGTTGTAAATTTCTGGCATTTTGTCATTTGTTGTTTCTATAATTTCAAATCTTTCTTTCCCTAATAACTTTTCACCTAATGTCTTTATATCTTGCTTTAATTCTCCTCCACCTCCTGCAATTATTAATTTTGTATCCTTTAACTTTGCCACAGCTTTAATAATTAAATCATGTCTTTTTTCTTTTGTAAATGCTCCTACTGCCAAAATTGTACGACCACCTTTAAGGGCCTGTCCTTTAAAGGTGTTTAAATCTACACCGTTGAGAATATAAACAGATTTTACAAAAGGATTTATTTTTTTAGATTTATATAAAGCATATGAAGAAATCGCAACAAACACATTTGGCATTGCATATAAATTCAATCTGTCATCTAAGCCAACCCCAGACTGACCTGAAACTATCATTTTTGAACCAGTTAGCCAAGTAAGAATTCTCACAATAAATACCTGCAGTCTTCCATTTGTAGGTATTACAATGTCATATTTCTTAAAAAAGTTAATTTTTGTAAGAATATCTACTTGATGGTTTTTTGAAAGTCTTTTTGAAAGTTCAGACACAAAAGTTTCAGCACCTCGGTTAACTTTATTTTGATACTTATTAATTATTGCAATTTCCATATCTCTACACTTTCTTGTTGATCAATCTTTTTATAATTATCCATAATATATTTTACTACCTCTTTTGGTTGATATGTTCCCAAATCATACCAATTTCCATTTTGGGGAATTGACCAATAAATATATTGTGGTGGATCGATTTTCCATCCATCAATCATTTTTTGTTGCATGTTTGGCATTTCAAAATACCATCCATAGTTATCAATCCATGGTTTAGGAGGCAATGAATTATTAACTACATAATTTAAAGAGTGAACCCCAAGTAAATATACTTTTTCACTCTGATTAATTTCTAATTTATTATCATCAATAAAACGTGTTAAGTGACTCCAGTCTTTTGGAAGAATTAAAAATAATGCAAATAGATATAAATAAATAAAATGTTTTTTTACAGTTGATGACACTACACCAAAAATAATTGCCAAAAAAGCTAATCCAACCTGAAAATGGAAAAATGAAAATCTTGGGTATATTAATACAAGTGAAATTATTAATGATCCGTACAATAAAAGATTGTTTCTAAGTTTACTTTTAATTAATAAATAAATTGTTGGCACGAATAAAATTAAGAGAATAAAAAGTTGTCTGTTGTTGGGAATCATTTGAACATAATTTGGAAAGTTGGTCCAGTATTTAGATGGATAAATTAATACCCAATTAAAAAATTCTGCAATTGAATTTTTTTGAATTAAATAGATACTAAATGGAATAATAGGCAAAAGAGAGCCAAGTAATATTTTAAAGTAATTTTTATTTTTAAGTGATAAGAGTAATCCAAATATCAAAAATAATGCACTATTTTGTTTAGTTAAAAAAGCAATAGCAAAAGCTACACCACTTAAGAAATATTTTTTATTTAAAATTAATAATGAACCAACAAGTATTGGTGTTGACATAGCAAAATCAAACCATAGTTGGTTGCCATCTAAAAAGGGTTGCGTTAATAGGTAAAATAGTACTGCATATAAACCATATTTAGAATTTTTTGTGATTTTTGAAACAATTTTAAAGATAAGAAGATCGTTTATTAAAATAAGAAAATAAGTAAGAAATTTGACTACCCAGATATTATAACCAAATATTTTATATAGATAAGCTAATAACGTTGTAAGTAATGGTGTATAAGGATGAATCATATCTTTATATAAATTAAATCCATTATTATAAAGATAAGGGAAAGAAAACATTTCAGGCCAAGCAGTAAATCTCAAATTGAGAAGTAATACTATGTGAATCATTATCAAAACTGCTAGAATCATACTAATATTGTAAATGTTTAACATAATTTTAGACAGAGGCAACGATTTAACAGAATTTTTCTGGCCTATTCTCTACTACATTAAAAATCAAATTGTTTTAGGCAATGGAATTCCGCTTTGGAATAAGATGTTTTTTTCAGGTACCCCGTTATTACCTGATCCACAAAATTTATTTATATACCCACTTAATATTATTTTTTTGTTTTTACCTATTGATACTGGAATACTAATTTCTATATTTATTCATATTATTCTTGCAGGAATAGGAATGTATCTACTTCTCAAAATAAACAACGTCACAAAATTAACAAGTATAATAATTGCAATTCTATTTGCTATATCACCCAAATTCTTTTCATACCTTGAAGCAGGACATCTGGGACTTATACAGTCATGGGCATTTATTCCATGGGTCTATTGGGCAACAATTAATTTAATTACTAGAAAAAATGTTAAATCTGCATTCTTGCTTTCAATGTTTTTGCTTCTAGTTTATACAAGTCATATTTTAATTTTTTTAATTCTAGTCGTTACTAACTCTATTTTCTTTTTAACTCAAAACAAGAAAGCTTTTAAAATATTTCTAATTAGTCATATAATTTTGTTAGCCATTTCGCTACCAATTTTAATTCCTCAAATAAGATGGCAATCACAAACAACAAGAAATTTACTATTAGAAAATCCTGAAACATATCCAATATGGAATGGTAAGAGAGAATTTATACAAAATTTTTTCGTGGCAACTTATGACACTGAAAAAAATATAACTGTTGGTATTGTAGTAATTTTATTAAGTTTAATTGGATATGTTAAATTAAGTAAAAAATATAAGATATATGTTTTAATATCGCTATTAACGATTTCGCTTTTAGCACTAAATATTTTGAAGTACGATTGGTTTATTTTATTTAGAGTTTCAACAAGATTTTGGTTTCCAATAGTAATAATTTGTTTATATCTAGCTGCAAAAGGACTTGATTATTTAATTAGCAAAAACAAGTTATTTGTAATTTTTGGAATATTTGCTCTACTTGAATATTTATTAATAGCTAAATATATACTTGAAAAACCTATTAAATATATTTCCCCTACACCACCAGCAATAATTAACTTTTTAGAAAAAGATAATGATATATATCGAGTTTTTTGTTTAAATAAATGCATTCGCCAAAAAGATGCCGCATTACATGACATAGAACTTGCTGAAGGATATGGCACTTTGCAACAAAAAAATTATTTTGAATACAGTCAACAACTGGCTCAAGGATACTGGGAGAAAAAATATACATTATCACTTCCTCCATTTCAAAATTATCTCTATGAACAATTTAAACCATATCCACCGGCATTAACTGCGTACAGAGTTAAGTATATTATCTCTCCGTATGAAGTAAGTGTAAAAAATCTTGATTTATTAACTAAAGTTGAAAACTATTATATATATCAAAATATGCTTTATATAAATCCTAATTATGAAATATATAAACCAAATTTTATTCGTGTAAAAATAGTTATTGAAGTAGATAATTTAATAATTCCAGAAGTATATAATCCAGATTGGAATGCCTATTTAAATGGAGATGAAAAGGTAAAAGTTATTGAAACGATAGATAAAATAAGAATGGTAAAGGTAAAAAAGGATACAAAATTTGTAGATTTTAAATACGAACCATTTAATTTTTCTTGGCAATAATAGACATACTATCACCCATATTTAATGCTGTGACAAACATAGAATAAGGCAAGCTAAGTAAATTTGTAAAAAATCGTTTTTTGAAGCCAATCAAGGATTGCAAACACTCTTTAAAAGGCTCTTCGAACTCAAATAGCCCCGACCTTGATTCCCAATGTATTATTTTAAATCTAGAATCTTTTATTTTTTTTGAGAGTGAAGCTCTTGTAAATTGATAATTATGTTCTTCTGGCAATTTATAAGGCCACTTATCACCTAATATCCTTGATCCTAATCCCCCAACATTTGGGACATCTATGAATAAAATCCCGCCCTTTTTTAATATCTTATATATTTTTTCTAAAACTAAATCAGCATCTTTAACGTGTTCTAGAGTATGATTCATTATCACTAAATCAAAGTAATCTTGAGGCAATTTTGCCTTCTCAAAATACTCATGAACTATCTTATGTCTTCCATCCTCTATCTTATATCCAGAATCAGACGGCTCCACTCCCCAAGTTTCACTATGTTTAAATAGATCCAAAAAAATCCCGTTTGAACATCCAATATCCAAAACTTTTTTAGGTAAATTTATATATTTAGAGATTAAATTATATCTTTTTAAAAATATGTTTCTAAATAAGTCTTTATTTTTATTATAATCATCATCCCTGTGATAATTTTTGTAATTAATATCTATGTTTGACATTTTGTTACTTTCTGTTAATATTATCTCAGGTTGGATGATTTAGCGACCACCGCTCGTAATTGACGGTCTTAACTAAGTTCTACTCATCTTAGGATGATTCTCCAGCCTATTTTTTTGGCTATAAAAGATATTTTAATACTTCTACCGCACCAACCATTATATCTGCTTTTCTAATCCCTCTATAGGTATTTATAGCAACTTCGTGTGCTGGGCTTTTCTTTGTTATTAATTCAAAATCTATATTTGGAAGTTTTTTATTAAATTTATTACAATAATTCTTTATAAAGTTTTTGATCGATCCTTCATGACCTTTATATTCAATATCTATTACAAGATCCTTAATCTGATCTTCCTTAATTAAAATAAATATCAATGTTGCAAATATTTCATATGTTATCAATTTCTTTCTCTCTGAAGTTATCCTCAATACTCTCAATAATTTTCTTTTTTCTACAGCACTTATTTTTAACGATTTGGATTTCCCGTTTGCATATGCAACAACAGTCAAATTCTTCGTATTCTCAATCTTACCTGATTGATCAATATAGCATTTAGTATACTTAATATCCATGTTTTACGCCTTTCATTAAATATCTACGTCTAAACTTTTTAAGTGGTGTTTCAACCATAGCGATAATTTTATAAAGAAGGCTTGGAGTTTCCCATGGTGACTTCACAAATTCTGGTCTATCTTTAAAAAAAACTTCGGGGTAAAAATAATCTCTTCTGGTACTTGTCCCAATTTCATATTTTAACTTTTTAGCACGTTTGTATACTGCCTTATCGCCAGCAATATTATCTGATCTTTTAAGATGTGTAACATGAATATAGGGAGCGTTTAAGAATTTTATTTTGTTTTGATCTCGCATTTCTATTCTTACATTTTTTTCATCAGCCCACATAAAAACACCATGCTCACCTTGCCCATGAAGTCCAGGAATTTTCCTGTTAATTGCACGTATGGCAAGGTGTCCTACCTTTCCAGCCAGATGATAACGTCCAGCCTCATTTTCTTGATAATGGAACATATCTCCTATCATATTTATTGTAGGTACAACAATCGAATCCAGTCGATCTCCTTCTTTTTGAATAAGATTTGTAACTAATCTAATAGAATCTTCCCACCATATTTCATCAGCATCTAAAACAATAAACCAATCAGAATTTGTTTCATCAAGCATTTGTTGACGAATTGTCCCTTCATCAAATTTTTCCATCTTTATTTTTTTAAAGACAATCTTTTTACTGTTTATTTTATTTAAAATATCAATTGTTTTATCGGTGCTTCCAGTATCCCAAATTAATATTTCATCTACATAGTTAATTACGGACATGATTGAATACCAAGCAAATCTTGATTCATTCTTTAATAATACGTGTGCACCAATTTTCATATTTTATTTAAAATAATATTTGTAAATAATAATAAATGAGCAAACTGCAAGAATAGTATTAGATATTAAAAATGCAACCGCTGGACCCAATCCTCCCCACAGATTTGTGAAATATAAATTAAATATAAATACCATTACTATTTGTACAAAGGAAAACACCCCTATATAAATAGGCTTTCTCATTGAGTGAACAATAGCAGTCACTGCAGGAGTAGCTATAACAAAAGGTATCATAGAAAGTAATAAATATTTTAAGATTATTATTGAATCAAAGTATTTATCACCAAATAAGATTAAAACAAATGGTTTAGCAACTAAAATCCAGATAATTACTCCTAAAATTATGGGTAAGGTAAAGAGTGTAGATTTAATTAAATATTTTTTCTCTTCTTCTTTATTATTGAAGCGTGCAAATCGCGTTGATAAAACTGAACCTAAACTTGATGATAAAACAATTACAAAAGATGAGAGACGAGATGCAATTGAATATTGTCCAACTATCCCTGCAGTAGTTAAATTAGCAAGCATGGTAATATCAAGCCTACCTGAGATTGATGATATTACTCTATTTACACCAAGCCAACCAGAGAATTTAGCCAAATCAATATAATCACTTGTTGTCGTTTTCGACTGTAAAAATTTTATACCTATAACGCTAAATCCAAATATCATAGGTAATATAGTACTTAAGCCGTACGAGGCAAGAGCTAGATTTAGATTTATAGGAAACATCATTCCTAATCCTAAGAAAATTAGAATCCTAGGAATTCCCAATGACCAATCCAAAACAACAGATTGCCAAAACTTCTTGTAGGCCATCATAGCGTAAGGGAAAGTCAACCAAGCCGTGAGTCCAATAGATATACCTGCAACCCAGTATGACACAGTATAATCAGCTGTAGCGAGTAAATTTAACGAAATTATTTTAGGAATTAAAACAACAATTCCAGATACTAATAAAATTGAGATAAATCTAATTACAAAAGATGCTTTCAAATACCTACTGGCACCACTTTTATCATTATTCCCTAATTTAGTCGAAACAAAATTAATCATGGCTGTAGTAATTCCGAGATCAGTAAAAGAAGAAATTATAACTATTAAATTGGCAGCAGCAGAAAATATTCCAAATTCGGAAACTGTTAATTTTTGAGTAAGTAAATAAATAAATATAAAACCAAAAAATGCTGACAGCGTGTTGCCTACAAAAAGAGTTACAGTATCACGTGATGTATCAGAAAAAATCAAAAATTTTACTTTATTAATATATTTTTTCATTATCTATATTGTAACCTAAAATCAAAAAGACTACTACTTGACATGGATGCCTGCATTAGTATATATTTATACTAATTATGTCGTCTATATCTATTTTGAAAGTTATTACTACACTTAATAATTTAGGCATAAAAGTCGTGACTTCTTCGTCACTTTCAAAAATTCTTGACATTAATAATGAAAATACAATTTATAAAATTATTGAAAGATTAGAAAAAAATAAACTAATCAATCGTTTAATAAAAGGTAAATATACTGTTTCCAATGTCAACCTTTCAGATTTTGAGAAAGCGAATTTAATTCTTTCACCATCATATATCAGCTTAGAATCTGCCCTTAATTATTATGGTGTTTTACCACAATTTACATACTCAATCACATCAGTTACAACACAAAAATCTAAAAGGTTTGAAATTGGTGGTAAGGAATATGAATATACAAAAATATCAAGAAACTTTTATTCAGACTTTGTCAAAAAAGATAATTTCTTGATTGCTACACCAGAAAAAGCACTTGTAGATTTAATCTACTTAGCAAGTAAGAAATTAAGAAAGGTTGAATTAACAGATTTAGATATGAGTATAATAGACTGGGACGCTTTTAATAAATTAAGAGTACAAATAAATTATATACCGTTTCAAAATTATTTAGAAAGAAATAATATATGATATCAACAAACACATTACAAAGCCTGTCTGATAAAAATGGTATTGATAAATACTCTATATTAAGAGAAATTATCCAGATTTCATTTTTAGAAGAACTATACAAACTTCCACAAAGTAAGAGGTTGTTTTTTAAGGGTGGAACTGCTTTAAAAATACTCTTTGACTCAACTAGGTATTCTGAAGATCTTGATTTTACAACGAATCTAGATGCAAAAGAAATTATTAAAATTGTAGATGAAACTGCAAGCCAATTAAATAAAGAGTATCCAAAATTAACAATTAAAAATTTAGACACATTGACAGGTATCTTCAAAAAAATATCTATACCTACAGATATTTCCAGTCAACCACTTACAATTAAGCTTGATTTTTCTCAAAGAGAAAGTGTAGTAGATCCAAAATCTGGTACTATTTTTACCAGTCTACCAATAACAACATCTAGTGTTATCCAACACTTATCAGATGAAGAAATTCTAGCTGAAAAATATCGGGCAATAATTAACAGAATTAAAGGTAGAGACTTGTATGATTTTCTTTTTTTACTTAAAAGAGGTGTTAAATTCAACCTTAAGTTGGTAAATGAAAAATTAAATTATTACAAAGAAAAATATAATCCAGAAGATTTTGTAAAGAAAATAAATAAATGGGATGAAAAAGAACTAGATAGTGACATAAGAAGATTTTTACCCTTAAAAGATAGGTCAATCATACCAGAAATAAAAAATCTCCTGTTACAAAAATTTGAAGAAATTATGTGATTCTTCCTTTTTCATATTTTATGGAATAATCTTCGTTTTTGAACTATTAAACCATCAAATTTTTTCTCTTCAACCAACAAACTTATTTGATTAGCCCAATCATAAGCATTATCTTTATAAATATTAGGGATTCTAGGAGTTTGATCTATAATTAAATACAAATATTCTTCATCATTTTTACTACTTGAAAGAACATCATAAGGTGCTAGTTGCTCGCCTCCTGTCCAAGTAGGTAGATAGCCATATTTTTTTAACCCATACCATCCATAGTTGTAGGCCCATGGATAGTTTATGTATAAAGGATTTGTTACTGAATTAATTGCAAAATTCTTATGATCAGAACTTTCATACGTATAATCTATCACAGCAATTTGATTAGCTAAAATAGAAGACTTGTCAGCCCCTAATAAATTAATATCTACACCAAAATTTACATAAAAAATAAAAAAACAAGCGATAAAGATTAGAACTGGATATTTAAGTTTTGATATCAGATAACCCGACGAAATTGCAATTGCTGGAGATAAACCAATTAAAAACCATGGAGAACCATGAAAACCTGCTATTAACATAATAAAAGGAGATAAAAGATAAATAAGTAAAAAGGAAAAAGATTTTTTCTTAATCCTAATTAAGAAAAATAATATCGTAAATAATGCAAACAATTTTCCAAAGATAATCTTTCCAGGCCAAATATTGCTAGAGAAAGTTTCAGCAAACCCATTAATCATAAATGTAAGATTATTAGCCATTCCCTGACCTTGAGTTTTTCCTAAAAATACTGCCCCAAAAATATCTTTTATTCCAGAAAAATTATATTTAATTTCTGTAGCTATCATTGTAGAAACAGTCATTAAAAATACAAACAAAGATAGACAGATAATTTTTTTACTTGGAAGTTTCGTCCTAAAAAGTATTAATATCGCTATTGATACTGGTATTAGGTATATAAAAAATAATTCAAATTGAATTGATAGACCCAAAAAGAGAGATGATAAAATTAACGATTTTTGATCTCCATTTATATATTCCCACAGAAAATAAAAAAATAACGGCACAGTAACTAATGTAGGGGCTGGATTTCCTATCCAACCAGCATAAGATACAAAATAATACGAAACTGCCGTAATAAAAGCTGCAATAGTTGCAGAAACGTTATCCTTAAAAAGAGATTTTGAAAAAAGATATATTATAATTACAGCTAAAGAATTAATTAGAGAATTCCACACACTTATCCAAAAGGGATTACCATTAAACATAATAATTGGAGGTAAAACATAATATAAAAAGGCCACGCCGTGATGAAGATTAAGATTGTTTCCGGCAGTGGGTCCAATAATTTTTAAGTCTCCATCTACCCACATACTTTTTGCGGCAAACAAGTCTCTTATTTGATCGTAACCTAAAATTATTTTATTGGGGAAAATACTATAAACACGAAGGGTAAAAGCTAATAGAAACAATAAGATAATTATTTTTTTCATTTATTTTCTTTTTTGTATATAAAGTAAATTACAATAATTAAAATTGTTAATGCGCTGCCCCAGATTCCCCATCTAAAAATTGTTTGCCCTGTAAATTCAATTGAAATATTATTCCATTCAGGATCTACATAAAATGCGTTGAGCATAGAATAAACTGGATACGATTTAGTATAATTCAATCCCCTTTTTAAATTCCACCAACTATTATAGTTATCTGATAAAATTACCCAGTATCCAATATTTTTAGAAACTATCGTGTACTTAGAAGTTCCAAAATTATTAACCTCTATATTCTTAATGTCTGAAATATTATCTATTTTAGTAACAACTTCAAATTTAGTTAACATTTGATCTGTCAGAGTCAATGCTTTTGTATAATCATTCTTGGGAATTAATGCAACAGTGTTTAATATAGATAATTCACTATTATTTGTTACTACAAACTTATAACTACCTTTTTTTAGATATTTTTCTTCAATTTCCCATGAAAGCTTTTGAGTAACTTGATTAGATATTCTTTTCGCTAATACATAATCACCATCTTGAGGCACTTTAATATTAAAACTAATCGATTCTCCTTTTTTAGTTGAGAAGGCTATTCCCTGTCCATAATCAAAATCTAAAAACTTATAATCCCGTATTAATAGTTGATATTTATACTTTAGATATTCATTTTTATCAAAAACAGACCACTCAGATTTATTATTAGTTAGAGGAGATACAAAATATTTCTGTAAAAAACTCATGGCCAAATCTGTCTTGTTTCCATCTGTAAAATATATTTTTAGTGAATTTGGTTTCTTTTCATAAATTGTAGAAGGATCCCATTTACCATCTTCAAAATATATCGTAGGAACAAATGATTTTTCTCTTAAAGGATAGCTAGAACCAACAACTGCAACTAAACTATCTACAGCATAAAATTTTGGATAAGGATTAGTTATTTCATACTTTTTACCAGCGAAGGAATCATCAACAAGTTTTGTTATTGTGTTCCAATTCTTTATATCTGTTTGATCTGGGTTAATATTTCTTGCATCTCCATTTAGAAATATGTATTTAACACCCAATACCCGAAGCCAATCTATATAACTGTTATTATTTAGGAAATTAAAAGCATCTTCAGATTCATTTATTTGAGCAAAGGGAGAAAAACTAACCAGACTGCTGGCATCAATGGCTGGATTACTTTTAGATTCATAACTAAGAGGGTTCTTATTAGTAAACCAAAGCGTCCTAAATTCTTGGTTTTGGGAAGATATTTCTTTTGAAATTTCTAAATAACTATTGTCACTTGTATTACCAGACATCATAAAATTCATTTTTCCAAAAAAAACAGGACTAATTAAAAATAAAATATATAAAAATCCTATTAATTTTAAATAATTATTTTTTAGTAAATCTAGGGTATTTCCAATTAAAAATCCTGCAAACAAAATTACTGGTATAAAAAATTTACTTGAATCCCTAAAAATATAACCTAAATTAATTCCCAATGGTGCAGACTTTCCTTTAGTCAAAAACGCAAAAAATAAAAATAATAATCCAAAATTTATGTATTTCTTATCTTTATTTAATATTAGTCCAGAAAAAATAGTTATTGGTACTAACACAAAATAAAATGGAGGGTAACTAATCTTACCAAATATGTTGGCTGGCCAATGAGGTGAGAAAAGTAAAAGCGGATTTATTAGAGACAATAGCCCTAAACTTGAAACAGAACTACTGATATCGCCAGTGCCTAATTTAAATAATGGATATATCCAATAAAAATTAAGAAAAATTAACAAAGTTCCCATTAATACAAGCCAAAATGTAAACTTCTTATCTAATAGAGACCAGATAAATA
>CAZSXP010000004.1:0-4270 GCA_964610395.1 uncultured Gammaproteobacteria bacterium | reverse complement strand
CCCATTAATACAAGCCAAAATGTAAACTTCTTATCTAATAGAGACCAGATAAATATAGTCAAAAAACAAATAACTAAAATTCTGGGATCAATTATCGAAAGTAAAAACGAAAAAGATAAAGCAAGCAGAAAATTGTTTTTATTAATGTTATCAATAAACTTTTTCAAAAACAAAAGAGTTATGGGGAAAATTCCATAGGCCAAAGCTACACCAACTTGTCCACCATCTAATAATAATAAAAAATAAGTATTAAATACGTATATTAGGGAAGTAAAAAACTGAACTGTATTTGATAATTTTAAATATCTTGTTAAAAATACAGGTCCAATTAATGATAAGGCGATAGACGGAAGAATAAATAATATTTTGACAATCATATCGTTATTTAGAAATAAAAATTTACCCATTGCCCCATAAACAAGCATTATGGGAGAAAGCCAAAGAGTTAAATTTACACCACCAAAAGAATAGCCTCTTTCTGTCCAAACTAGAGGGTCTGATACAAGATTTTTAACTGCATCAATGTAAAAAAATGGGGCATCACCACTATAAAAAAGATTACCTAAAAACAAATTTTTAAAAACAAAAAATACAGATATTAAAAGTAATAACCAATAACTATTTTTAATAAACTTTTTCATATACTATTGCTGCAAACAAAATAAAAAAAAGGTAATTAGTAACTTTTATGGCAAATCCAGGATGATTAGTCAGTAATAAAATACCAACACCAACAAACCCTAATAAAGTTACTATTAAAAATGGTTTTAGTATCATATATATGTAATGTAGTTTATATTATACTAAAATAATGCTTACAATGAAAACAAATTATGATTAAAAAAGTTGCTTTGATATTTATAACTTTATTTTTTTGCCTATTTTTAGCCTTTTTTTACCATAAGCAAATATTTACTTTACGTTTTTTTGATGAAGAAGAAACTTTAGCGGCCGGTAAGTACCTAAATCAAGGAGAGCATCTTTATTTGGATTTGGTTACCAGTCATCAACCCTTAACAACTATCTCCAGCTCTTTTTTACAAAAAGTAAGCCACCCTGATAATCTTTTTATGCTTATAAAACGCCACCGTGAAGCTATGATTATCTATTCGGTAATTTGGGATATTGTTTTGGTAGCAAGTGCAGGATTTACAGGTTTTCTTTTTGTATTGATATTTGAGACTACAAAAATACTTCTATTTGGCAATCTTTTTATCGCTGAATCTCTGATTACTTACCCATTAATTTTTTTAGTTATTTTCGCTACAAAAAAAATTCGTGTTACTTACAAACATGCATTCATTTATGGAATTTTAATTACTAGTTGTTTATTTCTTTTATCACCAATCTGGCCTTTAATAATTTATCTAGCTTATTTACTAGTTAAAAAATTCAACTTGCGCCAAAGATGGATATTTTTGTTAGGCTCTATTGTAGTTTTATTAATTGTTGTTCCTTTTCTTAATCCCCTCAAGTACTGGGAACACACAATAATAAATAATTTTAAATATACGATTCCTGCTACTAGTTATTTTGGGCCTTGGTATATTACCTTCGCGAAAGGTTTTTTTGCTCCCTTAATATCTTTAACTCACCTAAACGGTAGTTTATTACTTTGGTTAGAAAGGGGTCTGACTGTAGGATTATTAACTTACTTTATTATTAGTTTTCTTCAGCATAGATACCGTCCTATAATTTTTACCTTTGTATTATTAGGGTTAGCCAATCTTCGATTCTATACACCTGGTCTAGATTATTATCAAGGGTTTCATTCACTACCTTGGTTTAGTTTATTGGTCTACCTTTGTGTTTCCTCGTTAACTGAAAGTTTCCAAAAAATAGACACAAAATTAGTAAAAATATTAATAGCTGGAGAACTGGGAGTAATTATCTTGCTCTCATCATTAATTTTTATAAAATATTTATTACCCCCACGAGATAAACAAAGAGATTTTTACGTAAATTACTCTCAAGAGGAATCATATGGTCAAGTAGTGAAACTACTATCTAATTCTCCAAAGGATAATCTATTTGTCTATCCTGACAATTGGCTTATCTATTGGTCTAGTGGTTTAAACCATGGTCCAAAAAATTTTGGGTTTTTTCAAGTTCTCTCTCAAATACCCAGCTTTAATAAATCGGTAAACCATATGTTTATGAAATCTCCACCTACTTTTTTTTATTGTGAGAAGTGTTCTCAAAGTAGTTTTGTAAATTATTTACCTCAATACGATGTAATAAAAAGGGATGGTAAAAATACAGATTTGTATCTACTCAAAACTAAGATTTTAACTCTTACTCAAGAACAATTGAAGCAGTTAAAATACTTTCAATATAACTTATGACGGAGATGTCATAAAGACTTTATTTGCCAAAGAGTGGAGTTAGCATTTTCATAAATTTTTTCTAAATTGTAATCACCTGGTGAAAATGGAACTATCTCTTGATAATCACCATAACGTACAACATAAATATATTTAGCTCCTATGCGTTTTAATTCTTGTCTACCTTCCTCTCGTGAAGTGGTAGTAAAAATGCGACTATTGTAGACAATTGATTGGTGGCTAATATCTGTAACATAGTCTCGCTTATTAGAAAAAACAGCTGGTTTATATGGAGTTATCCATTGACAATTTACACATTCTCGATCATAAACTACTACTTTTCCCGTTTCCATCCGTGACAAACGAATTAAGGTATCTACTTCTGCTTGGCTAACAAAAAATCTCCGATTAGATGAAAAGTACCAATAGCCGAATCCTAGAACAAATATCACTAGAGGAAAACAAACTATAATAATTTTCTCAAACTTACTTTTCCTAGTTTTCCACAAATAAAACCAACCAATAAGCATTACTAGTAGAATTACACCAAAAGTCCGTTTGTGCCTTAAGATAAGAGGTTTTTCGGGCAATAGAACCTTAAAGGGATAACCATCAGTAGAATAAGAAAAATTAATTCCTGGTTGTAAATTAGTTACTAACTTTGGCACATCAACTAATGAAGAAGTTATTAATAACTTGTCTGGTAAAAATTCAAAATTAATTTGATTTGATTCCAATTTAAAATCTAAATAATCACCCGAGATATTAATTTGATTAACCCCATTTATAATCCATGCCTCTTGGGGGTTACTTGCTGAATCGATAATAGATGGATTGTTAATCGTAAGGTTAAACTGACTATTAGGCGTTAAATAATATGGTTCCTGAAAATTAGCCGAATAAGTTCGTAGATCTCTTACTGTCAATTCACCTAAAGCTTTATCAAAAGTTAAACCAATTCTATACTTGGGTGATTGATACCAGATAGCTTCAGGGGTAACTATTACACCTGAAGGTGATAAGTCAGAAAATTTATTATTATACCAATTGCCAAACTGATTCATGGTCACAGCCTGAAAGATACCTTGTTGGGTTTTCTTAGCAACTAGATCAAGTTGTTTAGTATATTCGTTATCATAAGTTTCTGGACTTAAATCGGCTTCTAAACCTACAGTTATTTGACCAAAACTATTTAGGTTTTTTAAACCATAAATATCTAATAGTTTCTCAAAATAGGTTATGTCATAAAGATTACCTAGTTGTTTGTAATCCTGAGTGGAATACAAACTGTTTTTATATCCCAAAAATGGATCGCGAGCGGCCCACTGTAGATTAACAATATTCAATTTTACCGAACTATCTATTGCAGGAATGCCCGAGTGATTAAGGCTGGGATAGAAAGGTTGCATCCAAGGTTGACCCCACAAAAAATAACCATCTGTTCCAAATTGATCTGAACACCCAAGATTTGCAACTACCCCATATTTATTTTGCAAGTAAGCTAAAGAATAAGAATCAGTCCACCAAGAACCTACTGATTTAGGATAATAACCAAAAACAGCCTTGAATTTTGTAAAAACGGTATCAATTAATTTAGGTCTTTCAGCTTGAGTATAGCCAGATAAAAATAATGCGTTAGCGTGGTGCCAAAAACCTGTGTTGTGGTAAATAACCCCAGATGCTTCCGCAAAAGCTGGACTAACTTCTAACAAAATCCCCAACTCTTGTTGGTCATCCATTTTTTTAACAATTGCTATAATTTTATCGTTTATTAAAGTATCGTAGCTTAGAAGCCATGTAGATGGGAGATTATAATTTTTCACTACTCGATACTCTGCTTCTATTGATCTTTCTGGATTAGCTGTGTAGGAAGAGACACGTACTGGGTTAACAATTGTGATAAATTGATCATCAGTTTTTGCTTCAATATTATTTGGAAAAGCCAA
>CAZSXP010000003.1:67200-70144 GCA_964610395.1 uncultured Gammaproteobacteria bacterium | reverse complement strand
GTTATGATAAACGCCTACTCTCCTCAATTAAGGGGAGATTATTTTTTTTGAAATCATGACAAAACAAATACAACTTACAGAAAAAGGACTTGAAGCTCTTAAAAAAGAGCTTGAACAGTTATTGAAAGTCAAGCGACCAGCTTTGGTTGATAGGCTATCTAATGCTCGTTCTCAAGGAGATTTATCAGAGAATTCTGACTATCAAAATGCAAAAGAAGAGTTAGAATTTTTGCAAGGAAGAATAGAAGAACTTCAATTAGTAATTAAAAATGCAAAAGTAGTTAAAGATACTAATAATGGAAAAAATGTTGGTGTTGGTACAAAAGTTACAATTCGTGTCAATGGAGTTAAAAACACTTTTGAAATAGTTGGTGAATGGGAAGCAGATATGGCAAATAAAAAAATTAGTCATGCTTCTCCATTAGGATCAGCTTTGGTTGGTAAAAAAATTGGTGAAAAATTTGAAGTAGAAGCTCCTGTAGGCAAGATATTATATGAAGTTGTGGCTATTGATTGATTCCTCTGATACAATTAGCTTCATATGCATTGGGCAGATAGAATTGCAAAAGAAATCGTAAAATCTGGAAAATACAAACCATATTGGGTTGATGATATGAAAACCCCGTCTGGATATGCCCATATTGGTTCGATGTTAGGGCCAGTTATGCATAGTGCAATATATAGAGCACTAAAGGATTTAGGAAAAGATGTTAAATTAACTTACGTTTTTAATGATTTTGATGTTGCAGATGAATTTCCAGCAATTTTAAAAGATGTTCTTGATGGTCATCAAGGTAAAGCTTTAAAAATGATTCCATCACCTTCCCCTAATTTTGATAATCTAGCCGATTTTTTAGCAGATGATCTTAAAAAATCTATTGAATATTTAGGTTTTGAGGCAGAATACATTTCAAGTTGGGAACTATACAAAGCAGGTAAATTTGATGAAGTTATAAAAATTGCCCTAGACAATTCAGAGAAAATTCAAGACATATATAAAAAAATTTCTGGTAGTCAAAAAAAAGAAAGTGGCTGGCTACCTTTTCAAGTAATATGTGAGAAATGTCAGAAAGTTGGAACGACACTTGTTTATGCTTGGGATGGAGAAAAAGTAAGTTATAGATGTGAGTCAAAACTTGTTACTTGGGCAGAAGGCTGTGGTCATGAAGGAAAAGTATCTCCTTTTGGTGGAACAGGAAAACTTCCTTGGAAAGTTGACTGGGCGGCACACTGGGCAGTAATTGGTGTAACGATTGAAGGCGCAGGGAAAGACCATGCCAGTAAAGGTGGTTCATATGATATTGCAATGACAATTTGTAAAAACATTTTCAAATATGAAAAGCCATACAAGTTTTTTAACGAATTTTTATTAATTGGTGGAAGAAAAATGTCATCATCAAAGGGAATTGGTTTAAAAGCGCACGATCTTGTAAAAATTCTTCCTGCAGAAATAGCAAGATTTTTATTTATAAATAAAGATATAAATAAACAGAGCAATTTTGATCCATATGGGACAATGTCAATTCCAGATTTATTTGATGAATATGATAAATGCTGGGAGGCATATACAAAAAGTGGAGATGAAGCTTTATCAAGAACTTTTGTATTATCGCAAATTAATTCTATTCCTGAAAAAGTTGAAGTTCAAACTCCAAGATTTAGAGATGTTGCAAATTATGTATCACAAGGTTTTTCTGACAAAGAAGTTTCAGAAAAAGTTTCAAGCAATAATAAAAAACTTTTTGAAGAAAGATTAAAATATGCAAAAATATGGCTTTCTGATTTTGCTCCAGATGAGTATAGATTTGAATTAACTAAAACAATTCCAAAAGATGCACTAAAACTTTCTGATTTACAAAAGGAATATCTCAAAAATATTTGTGATATTTTTCATGATAATGAAACTGCAGAATCATTACAAATTTCATTATATGAACTAACTAAGAGAATGAAAATTCCCACAAAAGATGGTTTTGCTGCTATTTATATTTCTTTAATTGGTAAAACTCATGGTCCACGTGCAGGTGCATTGCTTATTAATATCGGAAGGAAAAAAGTATTGGAAAGATTTAGGGCTTTACAAGAGGTCTAAAAGAGGGTAAATTATTTCTATGAATAAAATAATCAAGAATATTACAAAGTTAATTAAATCAGTAACAGTAGCTGAAAAATTAAACTCTGAACAAACTAAAGAAAAAATTCTAGCAATTCGAATGATGATGATTCATTGTGCAATTGAGTCAGTTGCAGTTTCAATATTAGCTCTACTTTTATTTATTGGAGCTCCATCAGTTTTCCCTGAAATAATTAATCCATATCTTCCATCTTCTTTAAAAATTATGCAAGCAATTGTTGCTGTTCCTACAGTATTATGGATACTAGCAATTTTGGGAAATGGATTTAATTATATTAGAATTTATAAACTTCAAAAATCACTCTCATCTAAAAAATGATCTCAAGAGGAGACGCATTTAATTTAATTACCACTTGGACAGAAAACCAAAATCTAGTTAAACATATGCTTGCTGTTGAAGCTGCAATGGGAGGATTAGCTAAACACTTTGCTGAGGACGAGGACTTATGGAAGGTAGTTGGTTTGATCCATGATGCTGATTATGAGAAATATCCCGACAAACACCCCAAAGTTTTAATTGAAGAATTGGAAAAAAGACAAGAAGATCCAATAATAATTAATGCAATTAAATCCCATGCTTGGAATTACAATGGAATGGATCAGATACCTAAATCAAAATTAGAGTGGAGTTTGTATTGCTGTGATGAATTAACTGGTTTAATTGTAGCTGTTGCTTTAGTTCGTCCTGAACGCAAAATATCAATAGTTACAGTAGAAAATATTTTGAAAAAATGGCCTGAAAAATCATTTGCAAAAGGAGTGGAAAGAGAAAATATTGAATTATGTGACGAAAAATTGGGAATTAAACTA
>CAZSXP010000003.1:5718-67100 GCA_964610395.1 uncultured Gammaproteobacteria bacterium | reverse complement strand
GTTGTTGATAAATTATTAGAAGTTGATAAAGAAAGAAGAAAACATATTCTAGCTTCAGAGGAAATTCGTGCAAAGAAGAACAAATTGGGTAGAGACGATGTTGAAGAAGGCAAAAATTTAAAAGTAGAACTTAAAAAACTTGAAGAAAAGTTAAAAGAAGTTGAAGAAGAATTTAATGAGCTTTTATGGAAAGTTCCAAACGTCTCATCTTCAAAATCTCCAGTTGGGAAAAATGAAAAAGATAATATAGAAATTAAAAAATGGGAAACACCTACAAAATTCACTTTTACACCAAAAGATCACTTGGAATTAGGAAAAAGTTTGGGCATTTTAGATTTTGAAGCAGGATCGAAAGTTGCAGGATCCCAATTTTATTTTCTTTATGGTGATGGAGCAATGCTTGAACTAGCACTTACACATTATGTTTTTGATAAATTATCAAAACTTGGTTTTTTACCAGTAATTACACCAGACCTTGCAAAATCTAGATATTATTTAGGTACAGGTTATGCTCCAAAAGGTGATGAAGCACAGACATATACTATTGAAGGACAAGATTTAGGACTAATAGCAACAGCAGAAGTAACTCTTGCTGGAAGTCATGCAGACGAGGTTATTCCAGAAAGCGTATTACCACTTAAATATATTGGTTATTCACATTGCTTTAGACAAGAAGCAGGGGCATATGGAAAATATTCAAAAGGACTTTACAGAGTTCACCAATTTTCAAAAACTGAAATGTTTATTTATTGTAAGCCAGAAGATTCTGAAAGGTTACATGAAGAAATATTAAGAATAGAAGAAGAAATTTATCAGGAACTAGAACTTCCATATAGAGTTCTTGAAATGTGCACAGGAGATTTGGGTGCAATGGCTGCAAGAAAGTTTGATATAGAAGTTTGGATGCCAGGAAGAGAAGATTACGGCGAAGTTACTTCAACTTCAAATTGTACAGATTACCAAGCAAGAAATTTAAATATTAAATATAAAAAGAAAAATGGTGAAACAGAATATATTCATATGATAAATGGGACTGCAGTTGTTATGTCACGTGTTCCAATTGCAATTTTGGAAAATTATCAAAATGAAGATGGATCAGTAAACATTCCCAAAGTTCTTCAAAAATGGATGGGGAAGGAAAAAATTAGCGTTCCAAAATGAAACTTTTAAAAACCGAATTACTCCGCACATTCGATGTTACCAAGTGGGTACTTTCTATATATTTCAAAAATTATCCCTTAATGATATCTGTGACAATAGTCACACACATGATATCAGCGCTTTCAGGTTTGATAAACGCGTATATTGTGGCTTTAGCAACAGATCAAGCTATACATGTGTTAGAAATTAAAGCAACAGATATTTACTCATTTCTACCAATAGTTTTTATGATAATTGGTTCTTATTTATTTTTCCAGTTTATAGATATTATTAACACTTATTTTTGGAGAATTATTTCGTATAGAGATTATTACACCTTACGAGAAATGCTTATAAAAAGACTTTCGGTTTTAGGGATACAAAACTTAGAAAATCCTGAAGTTACAAATAAAACTCAACGATTTAATGAGGAACAAAGTAATATTTTAAATTACATGCAAAACTTAATGTCAATTGTAGCTGGAATTTTTACATTTATAATTTCTGGAATTGTAATTATTAAATCTATACCTATTGTTGCCTTAGCCTTTTTTATGGTTATGATTTTTAAGTTTGCTACAAATCAAAAATATATAAGATTATTATGGACTCTAAATAGAGATTTGACAGAAGAAAGAAGAAAAAATAACGGCTCAATGAATTATTTAGCCGAACCAGCCCCTCTAAAAGAATTGATATTGTCTCAGGGAACTAACTTTCTAGAAGGCAGGATAAAAAAATATATTAATTACATGGTTGATCAAGTTGTATCAATTCGAAAAAGATGGAATGTAACTATGTTTGTTGGTTCTATTCTAGACTCTGTTGTTTTCGGATACGGAATAATTACAATTTTACAAAGATTAGTAAGTAAAATCATTAGTATTGGTCAACTAACTTTTGAGATACGATCCCTAAGAATTTTTGCAGATTCTTTCAGTAGTTTTACTGGCAATATTGTCTCTTTAAGAGAGAACTCTGTGAGGATAAGTGATGTAATGGAACTGTTTACAAAATATATTTCAGAAAAAGATGGAGAATCTAAATTAACAAACAAAGTGCAATCAATTAATCTTAATAATGTTTCGTTTTAATATCCAAACTCAGACAAATTAATTTTTAAAGGTATTAACCTTGATATCAAAGCTGGTGAGAAGGTTGCAATTGTGGGTGAAATGGAGCAGGTAAAACGACATTAGTCAAACTACTTTGTAGAATATATAGGGTTACGAGCGGTTCAATAAATTTGAATAAAATAAACATTAATGATTTGGAAATTAATTCTTGGTATAAAAATTTAGCAATTCTCTTTCAAGACTATAACCAATATACAAATTTAACGGTTAGGGAAAATATAGAAATCGATAGCACTAATAGACAGGTTACTAAAGAATCAATTATGGAATCACTCAAAAAAGCAGATGCTTTAGGATTTGTAGAAAAATATAAAAATGGAATAGATCAGATTTTATCTGAAAGGTATAAGGGTGGAATTAGGCCAAGTACAGGACAATGGCAAAAGATTGCAATTGCAATAGTTTTTCATCGTGATTCACCTGTTTTAATTCTTGATGAACCAACTGCATCAATTGATGCCGTAGCAGAAGCTGCAATTTTTGATAATATTTATAAATTTGCAAAAAACAAAACAGTTATAATTATTTCTCATAGATTTTCAACTGTTAGAAATGCAGACAGAATTATAGTTTTAGATAAAGGAAAAATTATTGAACAAGGATCACATGAAGACCTACTTAAAAATGACGGGAAATACGCTCATGCCTTTAAACTCCAAGCAAAAGGTTATCAATAAATATGTTGGGAACTAAAATTTTGGAAGAGAGAGAATCAAAATATAATGGTCACCTAAAAGTTGTCAAAACTTTAGGAATGGGAACATATATACAAGCTGGTGGACTTACACAATCTGGTGGTATCGTTGAGACGATATGGAAATCTACACTAAAACAAATTAAAGATAACTCCGAGAACATACTAATATTAGGTTTGGGTGGTGGAACACTTGCAAAATTACTTAGGAAAAAATATCCAAAGGCAAAAATAACAGGGGTGGAAATAGATCCAATAATGATTGAACTAGGCAAAAAATATTTAGATTTAGATAAATATAATATTGATATTAAAATAGTTGATGCTAATAAATTTAAAATTGAAAAATATGATTTATTAATAGTCGATACTTACTTTGGTGATAAAGTAGCAGAAATTGCAGGGTCGGACCCTGCAATGGCTGAGATTACGGTATTTAATAGATTATATTTTGGAGATAAAAGACCAGACACTGTTAGGTTTGGAAACAATTTAGAAAAAATATTCAAAAAAGTCACATGGTTTTATCCTGAGGCAAACCTCATGTTCATATGCAGCTAATAATTTTTACATTCATATTTCTAGCGGAATTTTTGACTTCACCTAAAACTCTTCTTTTCTATGATCAAATCGAATACTTAAGTATTGTTTCAACTCACTCTTTCTGGCAAGTATTTTCTCTGGGGCACTTTCCGATTCACCCATTTTTCCTTTCAATTTTCTGGTTGACGTCACGTTTAATATTGCCCAATTACACGGCATTTATATTTGGGGCAATTTCCACTTTTTTGATGTACAAGATTTGTCAAAAGGTTTTTAAAGGAAAATATTTTTGGATTCCCACAGTAATATTTTTGCTCTTTCCTGGAGTGTGGCTTGTTAACACTAATTTAATGATTCAGTCGATTCTTCTGACCTTTTATTTATTTGCAATATATTTTTTTCTTTTGAAAAAATCGATACTCTTTGCAATCTTCATATTTTTAATGGTAGGAATACATGTGGATGCCGTTTATTGGACTCTCTCAATTTTTCTTCTGCCAAACATATTTAAAGATGAATTTAAAATTGATAAAAAGGAGATTCGAAGATTTTTTAAATTGGCAATTTTATCAATTGTCTTTTCCGTCCTCTTTTATGCTTTTATATATTTATTGATAAGAAAAGATTTCGGCGGATCAACCGAACAAATTTTTGCTTACAGTTCTTTTGGAGTGTTACGAATTATTAGAAATATTTGGGTAGGTATTATTAATAATTTTGGAAGCATCACACCCTTCATTTTAGTTTCCTTATTAGTCAAAAATGTGAAATTGAAGTCTGTCTGGATCAGTTGGATATTGTTTGTTTTATTAATATCAATTGGGGGTGCCTACTGGGCTGGGGATTTGATGATGAGAAGAATTGTTTTTGCCGGTGTAATCATATCTCTTTCCCTTTATAAATATATGGGTAAGAAATCAATATATTTGATTATATTTTTGATTCCAATCACAGCATTTAATGCGGCTTCCTATTACAAAAACTTGTTGAACATGCCACTTGAATTTATGCAACAAAAAATTGACGAACTTCCCAAAAATCAGGTTATAATTCAATCGCACTATTATTATCCATTTACAAAATATGACGGGAAGATCCTCTGGTTTGAAACTGGTGATATGGATCAAATTGATGGATATCTAAATGAAGGTATCAGAGTTTTTATGCCAAAAGAAGCAGTGACCGCCCCATATCTTTTAATTGTGGGGAATAATTATCACATTACATCTCTTGCTAAAACCGGAAATTCGGAAAGCAGACCGCTTTTTGAAAAATACAAAGTCGATCAGTATCTTGACTTGTTTGAACTAAAATTACAGGAAGGAAAGGAAGTTTCAAAAGAGGCAGGACAACCGATGGTTTTTTATGGTACTGGTTTTTGGCAAAGACTTTCTAGATTAAGAATTAACTATGGCGACGCCGGAATTTGGATATGGGCAATAATAACTAACCACAAGGACGCCATGGGTTGGACATACAAAGACGTGAGAGGAGTTTGGCTTCACATCTGATATAATATTGTTATGTTTAAAAACTTATTCAAATTTTTAGATTTAAATCAGAGAGAGGTTGATAAATTAAGTAAAACTGTTGCCTTAATCAACGCTTCAGAATCAAAATACAAAAAACTAAAAGATTCTGATTTTGTCAAAGAGACCCAGAAATTAAAAAAACTTATATCTGACAACTTAGATATTACATCCGTCTTACCCTCTGCATTTGCTCTTGCCCGTGAAGCATCATGGAGGGTTTTAGGTCAACGGCATTATGATGTTCAATTAATGGCAGCTGTGGCTCTTTTTGAAGGTAAAATAGTTGAACAAAAAACAGGTGAAGGTAAAACATTGTCAGCTGTTCCCGCATTATATTTAAGGGCATTAAGTGGCAAAGGAGTACATCTTGTTACGGTCAACGATTTTTTAGCAAGACTTGGTGCTGGTTGGAATGCCCCTATTTTTGAAAAACTAGGATTATCTGTTGGAGTTATTACACAAGAAAATAAATCTTTTACGTACGAGAGTAAGTTTATTGATAACACTCATGGCGACGAAAGACTTGCTCATTTAAAACCATGTAGTAGAAAAGAAGCATATGCAGCCGATATTACATATGGGACAAATAATGAATTTGGGTTTGATTATTTAAGAGACAACATGGTACAAAGTTTAAATGAAATGGTTCAACGAGAACATTATTTCTCAATTGTTGACGAAGTTGATTCTATTTTGATTGATGAAGCCAGAACTCCTTTAATAATTTCAGCACCAGACACTGAACCAACTCAAAAGTATTATCAATTTGCTCAAATTGTAGATAAATTACAGCTTGATATAGATTTTAAAATTGATGAAAAAGCAAAAAGTGCTTCACTTACCGAAACTGGAATTAGTAAGGTTGAGAAGATACTTGGTGTTGATAATCTATACGAAAAAGATTTTGAAAGCATTCACCATATTGAAAATGCCCTACGTGCGAGAAGCCTTTATTTAAAGGATAGAGATTATGTAGTTAATGATAATGGGGTAACAATAGTTGATGAATTTACAGGAAGGCTGATGGTTGGTAGAAGATGGAGTGATGGTTTACATCAAGCAGTTGAAGCAAAAGAAGGAGTTGTTATCCAACAGGAAAGTAAAACATTGGCAACTATTTCATTTCAAAATTACTTCAGAATGTATGAACATTTATCAGGTATGACAGGAACTGCAGTTACTGAGGCTGAAGAATTTAAAAAAATATACAAACTTGATGTTGTAGCAATTCCAACAAATAGGGAAAATGTCAGAATTGATGAAGGAGATTTAATTTACAAAACCCTTTCAGGAAAATATAGTGCAATTGTAAATGATATAGAAGAAAAATATAAGTCTGGCCAGCCAGTCTTGATTGGTACTACTTCAATAGATAAAAACGTAATAATTTCTGACCTCTTAAAAAGAAGAAAAATTCCACACAACGTATTAAATGCTAAAAATCATGAAAGAGAAGCTGAAATTATAGCCAATGCAGGAAAACTTAAAGCCATAACAGTTGCAACTAATATGGCTGGTCGTGGTGTTGACATTATTTTAGGTGGAGCAGTACCTGAATCGAAAAATGATGTTACAAAATGGGAGAGAGCTCATCATGATGTTATAAATGTAGGTGGTCTCCACGTCATTGGAACTGAAAGACATGAATCAAGAAGAATTGACAACCAATTAAGAGGACGCGCAGGAAGACAAGGAGATCCTGGCTCGTCAAAATTTTATCTGTCACTTGAGGATGATTTAATGAGAATTTTTGGAGGAGAACAAATAAAATCATTAATGGATAAATTATCAATTCCTGATGATCAACCGATTGAAAATTCACTAGTTAGTAAAGCTATAGAACAATCACAAGTTAAGGTGGAAGGATTTCATTTTGATACTAGAAAAAGATTGGTAGAATTTGATGATGTTGCAAATCAACAAAGAGAAATTATATATAAGTTAAGAAGAAAAGTTCTAGAAAGTACTAATTTAAAAGATGAGATATTAGAAAAATTAGGTATTCATGCAGGAAGAATAACACAAAGTGAAACAGAGAGAGTTGACTATGATTCTGTAGTGGCTGGATTTTTGGAAGTTATTCCTTTTGATCCTGATTCAACAAAGAAATTTAAAACGGAACTTCAAAAAAGAGAAACTTCACAAGCTGCTGAGGAGTTTATAGAAAAAGTTTTTACTGATATGTATAAATCAAGAGAAGAACAGGTGGGATCTGAAACTATGCGCCAAATTGAAAAATATGCATATTTAGGATCAATTGATCACCATTGGATTGAACACATTGATACAATTGATGATTTAAGGGGTGCAATAGGACTACGTGCATATGGCCAACGTGATCCATTAGTTGAATTTAAAGGTGAAGCATATGAAATGTTTGGGGCCTTATTGGCCAGAATTAATGAAGAAGTAGTAAGAAGAATTTTTAGAATTGGAGTTTCAGAAAAACCACAAGAAATACCAACTAATTTGATGAGAGAAAATATTGATATAAAAGATGGAACAGGCTTGTCTGAATCAACGTCCACTACGACTAAACTTGGTCGCAACGATCCTTGTTGGTGCGGGTCAAAAAAGAAATGGAAAAAATGCCACTTTCCAAAAGTTGGATAATAAACTATATTCTATAAATGCAAGAAGAAAACAAATTTAATATATTTTCATTTTTGGGCTATTTCGTAGTTGTTGGTATTGTTACCTTTGGTCTTATTTATTTTTTAAAAAGTAAAGTTGTTGAAATAGCTCCACAAGATGTTTCTGCTATTGCAGAAAGTACTCCGATAGTGGAAAATATTGACGTGGAAGAATTAAAAATAGAAGATTTAGTAGTAGGAACAGGAGAAGAGGCAATTGCTGGTAAAACAATTTCAGTGCACTACACGGGAACTTTAACTAATGGAACTAAGTTTGATTCCAGTAAAGATAGAGGTGAACCATTTGAATTTACTTTAGGTGCAGGTCAAGTAATTAAGGGTTGGGATCAAGGATTTGCTGGCATGAAAATTGGAGGACAAAGAAAATTAACAATTCCATCAAGTTTAGGATATGGTGAACAAGGTGCAGGGGGAGTAATTCCTCCAAATGCCACTTTAATTTTTGAAGTTGAATTGCTTGGAGTTAAGTAATTTACTTAAATTGTGGTATTATTAATGTATGTCAAAAGAAGAAGAAACTAAAAAGGAAAATAAAAAGGTAGTTGTAGTTGAAGAAGTCGAAGCCCCAATTATTGAATCTAAATCAGAACCTGAAACTGTAGTAGAACCAGAAGTGGTTGTCGAAGAAGAAAAATCAAATTATTTATGGATTATAATTCCAACAGCTCTTTTAGTTGGTGCATTAGTTGGTGGATTAATTACATATTTTTCTGGAATATCTCGTCTTAATGAGATGATAGCAACACCTACACCAAATACAGTTGAAACACCAACCCCGATTCAATCGGGGCCAACAGCTTCTCCGTCATCATCTTTAAAAAGAGAAGAAATAAAATTGCAGGTATTAAATGGTAGTGGAATTTCAGGCTTTGCAGGAAAAGCAAAAACTTATTTAGAAGAATTAGGTTATAAAGATGTTATGACAGGAAATGCAGCAACTTCAGATTTTACTAATACTATTATCTCTGTTAAAGATAGTAAAAAAGAATTTTTAGAAACGATTAAAACTGATTTAGCTAAAAATTATAAAGTAGCAGAAAAAACAGAAACACTTTCAGCTTCAAGTAAATATGATTTCGTCATCACACTTGGTAATAAATAAATGAAACTTTCGCCTCTTCCAGTTTTTTTTCCTGATGCAACACGTGGATTAATTAAATCTTTAGATACTAGTGATATTGAAAGTACAAAAACAAAAGGGGTTTTGGTCAATACATATCATTTGTACAAAGATTTAGGAATAGATTATATAAAGGCTCGTGGAGGGATTAAAAAATTTATGGACTGGAATGGATTTGTAATATCTGATTCTGGAGGATTTCAAGTGGGGAGTTTAATCAAAATGAATCCTTCAGCAGGTCATGTTAATAACAAAGGTGCAATTTTTAAACCAGTAGGTGAAAAAATTGTTAAATTAACACCTGAAAAATCAATTGAATTTCAGTTGGAATTAGGAAGTGACATGGTAGTAGTATTAGATGACTTTACGGATCCAAAAGCAACATATGATGAAGCAAAAATTTCAGTAGACAGGACTATTCTTTGGGCCAAAAGAAGTAAAGAAGAATTTGATTTAATTTGTAAACAGAAAAAATTAAATGGCAAAAATAGGCCATTAATTTTAGGAGTAGTTCAAGGCGGTTTTTTTCAAGACCTACGAAAATATTGTGCTAAAGAATTAGTAAAAATTGGATTTGATGGTTTTGGATATGGAGGTTGGCCAATTAATGATGATAAAACGTTTGATTACAAGTCTGCTAAAACGATTGCAGAAAATGCTCCAAAAGGATACTTATTATATGGACTTGGAATTGGAATGCCTGATGAAATTGTTGAACTTGTTAAAATGGGTTATACAATTTTTGATTGTGTTTTACCAACTAGAGATGCAAGACATGGAAGGGCATATGTTTACGACGCCTCGTCGATCGAAGATATAAAGCTCGATAATGACAACTTTTACGAATTTTTAGACCTTACAAAAGGAAAAATGATGGAGGATGATAGACCACTTAGTGATAAATGTGATTGTATAACTTGTACAAGATACACTAGAAGTTATATTGCACATTTATTTAGAGTCAAAGACTTTACAGCAGGAAGATTACTTACTATCCATAACCTCCGTTTCTATTCAATGTTGATGGAAAAATTACGGGGGGTTGACAAACACCATACCTTATAGGTATACTTCGGCTCAAGATATGGAACAAGATCAAATAACACAAAATGAAGTAGCACAACAGGGCCCACCTCAGGCTTCAAGTTTTCAAACAACTGCAAAGGCCAAAAGTTCAAGTTCAAAATGGATAATTATTTTTATAGGTCTTTTGATTCTTGGAGGAGCAGGAATATTTTTCTTTACTAAATCAAGTGGTGAAGCTATCCCAACGCCAACACCATCATTTGGAGTAGTTCCAATAGATGAACCAGAAACAACACCAGTTCCAACAAAATCTCCAGAACCAATTAATAGAGAAACTATTTCAATTGAAGTTTTAAATGGTACAGGAATATCGGGTGAAGCAAAATTATTATCAGATAAATTAAAAGCATTAGGATATTCTGATATAACTTCAGGAAATGCAGAAACTTCGGATAATACTGACACTACAGTTACTTTTTCAAAGACCTTGTCTCAATCAGTTCAAGATGAAATTAAAAAAGAGTTAGATAGTTTTTATAAAACGGTAAATGTAAAAACATCTTCAACACAAAAATCCGATATAGTTATAATTACAGGTTTAAGAGGTAGCCAAACTTCAAAACCAAGTGCAACACCTACACCTAAAGCAAGTGCATCGGCTTCGCCGTCTGCAACACCTACCCCAACTGGTATATAATTAGTTCATGCAATTTGTTCAAGATTTATGGCAAAAGATTATGGCTTTCTTTGCTAGTTTCTCAGTTGCTCCTACATATATAAAAGCTGGGGCAATAATACTTTTATTGTTTCTATTAATAATAAGTTTAGCTCAATTTAGACACCACTTTGTTAAATGGTCTTTAAAAGGTGGTTTAATAGGTTTGTTTTTTGGATTTTTACTTGCTTTATTTTTAGAAGGATTTTTATTAATTGCAGGTAGGACAGCAGTAACTGAATTATTAGGTTGGAAAAATGCTCCAAAACCAATTAAAACAGCGCTTGATATGGGACATGAAAAACTTGTTAATGTTTTAGGTACAAGTAAAGAGATTAATAAAACATATGCATCAACAAATCCAACCACAGAAGATGCTCTGAATACTCTTCAAAATTTAGATCCTGCTGAAATAACTAAAATTAGGGCTATAATATGTCAACCTTGACAAGGTTTGTATTGAAGTGATACAATCTTTGTATGAAGAATACCACAGTTAACATATCAATTCCTACCCAGATGTATAAAGACGCGAAAGTTTTTGCCAAGAAAAATGGTTATAGTTCAGTTAGTGAATTGATCAGAGACGCCTTAAGGCGTCTTTTGTATAAAAAAAGCGATGATAATTTAATAAGTTATTCAAAAAAATAAAACCAGATAAACATGAAAGGTAAATTTGCATTTAGCATTACTGGTGATATGAGAATAATTTATGAATGGTTGGGTAAAAATACAGTAAGATTTTTAGCAATAGGCGGGCACAAAAAAGTGTATACTCAATTAAAATAAATTCTGTTATAATCCCCGTTATGAAACAGGAAAACAATCCTTTGAACCTAAATGAAAAGGAAATTCTTTTTGGTGAATGGTGTAAAAAGGAGAATATAAAAAGATTTCTTTTTGATTTGGATGATACAATCTGTCCGACCCGACCAGTTTTTAGAAAGGTTATGTCTAAAGCATGTGATTTTTTAGCAATTAATTCTTCAACCCTTACAAAAGAACATTGGATGAATGAAATTGAAGTTGTAAACAATAGACTTTTCGAGCAACTTGGTGTGAACTCAAATCGTTGGGATTATGTAGTTGATGAATTATCTGTAAAATACTTTTTTGATAAAGATATAAAAAATTCAGTTAAATCTATATTTCAACAGATTTATAAAACTCCATTAACCATGCTGGACGGTGCTGAAGAGGGTCTAGAGTTTATATCTAAAACGGGAATTCCAATGGGTATAGTTACACATGCTGGACTAGAATGGACGTCCCAAAAATATGGATGGCTTGGTTTAGACAGATTTTTAAAATGGGAAGATGTTTTTATTGTAAATGAAAATGGACATAAAACATCAAAATCGTGGGCTCAAGCAATTCAATATTTTAATTTAAATGTTGATAATTGCGTTGTAATTGGTGATAGTCCTAGATCTGATATAAATCCAGTATGGGAACTGGGTGTAAGACATTGTTTTCTTGTGGATGATCTAAAACAATGGTCAGTACACAATCAACCAGTTAACCCAAATGTTTATAAGATTAGTCGTTTAGATCAGATCCCCGATGTTGTTTTGGGAATTAACTAATAAATTGATATACTTCAACTATGAACATCCCAGATGTAAACATAGAAGAGCTAAATGAAAAATTAAAAAATTTGAAGATTTCCTTGGATATTGCCAAAAAAGAGGAAGAATTAAAAAAACTTACAGCAGATTCAACTGATCCCAAACTTTGGGATGATCAAAATAATGCACGAGCAACGCTCCAAAATCTATCAAGCTTAAAAGATGAAATTGACGAAATCAAAGACGTTTCAGATACACTTGAAATTTTAAATGAAGTCGAGGACGTTGAAGAATTAAATAAACTGGCAAGACAAATTGCAAAACTTGAACTTAAGTCATACCTCTCAGGACCGTATGATAATAAAAATACAATAATAACAATTCATGCGGGTCAAGGCGGAACTGAAGCAATGGATTGGACGGCTATGCTTTTTAGAATGTATATTAGATATTGCGAAAGAAAAGGATTAACAACAGAAACAATTGATTCAACCCAAGGCGAGGAAGCTGGTCTTAAAAGTGTTACCTTTGAGATTAAAGGCCGATATGCCTATGGGTATTTAAAAGGCGAAGCAGGAACACACAGGCTTGTCAGGCAATCTCCGTTTAATGCCAATGATTTAAGACAAACTTCTTTTGCTTTAGTTGAAGTCTTACCAGATTTAGAAGCTTCTGATTTACCTGATATTCAAATTAAAGATGAAGAACTTGATTGGCAATTTACTAGGGCGGGTGGACATGGTGGCCAAAATGTTAATAAAGTTAGTACTGCTGTAAGACTTACTCATTTACCCACAGGAATTGTAATTACAGCAAGGACAGAAAGATTTCAAGAACAAAATAGAAAAATTGCCCTAGGTCTTCTTCGCGCTAAATTATGGATTAGACAACAGGAAATGGAAAAAAATAATTTAAAGGATATAAAGGGTGAATATAAACCTGCAAGCTGGGGCAATCAAATCAGATCTTACGTCTTACATCCCTACAAAATGGTTAAGGACTTAAGAACTGAAGTAGAGTCAGGTAATCCTGACTCAGTTTTAGATGGCGAACTTGACGAATTTATCGAAGCAGAATTAAAATTAAAGTTGTGATATTATTAATATATGGAAAATACACTTAGTCCGTCTCCTCTTAAAAAGAATATTATATTAGGTGCAATTTCAATTACAGTTGTTCTTCTGGGGATTGGTACCGGTTATTTATTTTCTGGAGTAGGAAAAACTTCTGGATCACCTACAGGAAACGCTTCGGGTAAATCTGTAGTTGCAACCGAAAATGAGGCAGGAATTAAAGATGAATCAAAGTTTTCAACTACAACAGATGGTGTTTTGGAAGAAGGTGGAATTGGTGGAGAAGGAACTTATCATTTAGTTCGTGGAAATGGCCCTTCACAGTATGCCTATCTTACTTCAAGCGTTGTTGACCTTGGTGTCTTTGTAGGTAAAAAAGTTCAAATCTGGGGAGAAACAGTTTCTGGCAAAAAAGCCGGCTGGCTAATTGATGTTGGCAAAATTAAAGTAGTGGAGGGAGAATGATCACTTTTGACAATGTAACAAAATCCTTCGGATCAATAAAAGCACTGGAAGGTGTTTCACTAGAGGTTAAAAATGGTGAGTTTGTGTTTTTAACAGGACCATCAGGGGCTGGTAAAAGTACTATTTTAAAAATGATACTGCGAGAAATCTTGCCAGATTCAGGCAAAGTTTTATTTGAAGGTAAAAATGTAGCAGATATTCCAGCAAAAGAAGTTCCATTTCTAAGACAACAAATGGGAATTGTTTTTCAAGATTTTAAGGTTTTATCTGAGAGGACAGTAACTGAAAATGTTGAAGTTGCTTTAGCAGTTTTTGGTGTAGATCAAGAAGAATGGGAAAAAAGAGTAAAACATGTATTAAAACTTGTAGGACTTTCAAGTAGAGCAAAACTGTTTCCTTCTCAACTCTCGGGTGGAGAACTACAGAGAGTTTCGTTGGCACGGGCTTTAGTTATTAATCCTAAATTAATTTTAGCTGATGAACCCACTGGTAATTTAGATTGGAAAACAGCAGAAGGAATAATGGAATTATTGGAGAAGATTAACAAAGAGGGGAAAACAATAATAATGGCAACACATCATGAAGGAATAATCAAACATGGAAAACACAGAATAATTCATCTTGAAGATGGTAAAATAAAATAAATATGAGTATACATACAAAAACAGCGATCGAAGCAATAAAAAGATCACCATTTCAAGCTGTTTCTGCTATTTTTGTTTTGGCCTTAACCTTTTTTGTAGCTACAACTGTTTCAATTTTAGTCTACTCTTCAAGTAAAGCACTTTCATATTTTGAGACAAGACCACAAATAATTTCTTTCATAAAAAATGAAACAAGTAATGATGCAATCACAGCTCTTCAAAACAAACTTACACTTGATACTCGTGTAAAAGATGTTAAATATGTTCCTAAAGAACAGGCTTTGGAAATTTATAAAAAAGCAACAGAAGATAATCCTCTTCTTGCAGAGCTTGTTAGCCCTTCAATTTTTCCTGCATCACTTGAATTTTCAGTAACAGATTTAAAATTAGCAGAAGAAGTAATCAATGAAATTAAAAATGAGGCAATTGTTGAACAAGTTGGTTTTACTGCAAATATTGGAGGAGAAAAATCATTGGGGGATGTTGTGGGTAGACTTAAAACTATTAGTTATTATTTAAGGGTTGGAGGAATAGTTTTTGTGGGAGCATTGGCTCTTACCTCATTTTTAGTTTTACTTGTAATTATTAGCATGAGAATGACTACCAGAAAAGGTGAAATTGAAATATTAAGTTTAATAGGAGCAACCCCAGCATTTATTAGAAGCCCTATTGTTTTAGAAGGTGTTTTTTATTCTTTAATTGGAGTTATTACAGGTTGGACGTTATCATTTATTTTTTGGCTTTATGCTTCACCAAGTTTACTTTCTTACTTTGGTACAATTCCTGTTCTTCCAAAAGAACCATTATCTTTTTTCCTTCTTTTTGCTGCAATTTTAGGAGTAGAGATTATTATTGGTTTAGCAATTGCAATTACAGGAAGCTTGATTGCTGTTAAGAGGTCTCTCAAAAAGGCAAGATGATATTTTTATTACTATTTTTATTCTTTTTAATTTTTAATACAAGTGTAAAGGCAGAAGATTGTAATGGTAATGTAACAGAAAGAATTATCTGTTATGAAAATAATATAAATAAACTTAAAGATTCAGGCAAGACACTTATTAGTCAAATATCGCAATTTGATGCTCAAATTAAATTAACAAGTTTAAAAATTGCCCAAACTGAAGAACAAATAAGTTTATTATCAGGAAGGATAGACCAAATAGAAGGATCTCTTGATTCATTAAACCAAGCATTTTCAGAAAGAGCGGTTGAAACATATAAAATGGCTAAAGTTAGTGATCCACTTTTATTAATAATATCTTCTGATAATTTAAATGAAGCCTTTAATCGGTTTTCGTATTTAAAAAAGATACAAGATGGGGATAGAAATTTACTTGATCGTCTTAAAAAAGCAAATGATACTTATAAAGATCAAAAAGTGGATCAAGAAGATTTACAAAATAAGTTAGCACAACAAAAGAAAAATTTAGATAGTCAAAAACAGCAAAAAGCAAATCTTTTAGCTATAACTAAAAATGATGAAAAAAAATATCAGACTCTTTTAACAGTGGCGAGGGCCGAGTACGCAGCTATTCAGGGAATTATAGCTGGGCGTGGGGTTGAGACCGAAGTCGGAAAAGTAAGTCAGGGACAGCGAATAGCTTCAATAATACAAGGTTCATCGTGCAATTCTAAAGGGACACATACGCATTTTATTGTTCGTAAGGCTGACAAAAGTACCGATAATCCCTTTAATTATTTAAGCGGAGGTATAGATTACGAGAACTGTTCTGGATCATTTTGTGGAAGTAGTGATGGTGATAGCTTTAATCCGTCAGGCGCTTGGCCGTGGCCTATTAGTCCAAAAATTAAGTTTAATCAAGGTTATGGATATACATGGGCCGTACAGAATGATCCGATCATCAGACAGATTTACACTTTTCATAATGGTATAGACATCAATAGTAATTCAAATGAAGTAAGGGCTGTAAAAGCAGGGACTTTATATCAAGGAAGCTATAATGTTGGTTGTATGCTTAAATATGTTCGTATTGATCATGATGACAGTGATCTAGATACTTTGTATTTACATGTTAATTATTGAAATAAAATAAAATATCAATGTATTAATACATTGATATTAGTAATATACTAAGGTATGACACAAATATCTAAATATAAAGTTTCACAGAATGTTACCGATCAGATTCAGGATTTTTTATTTGAAACAATTTCAAATCTAACAAACAAAAAACAAGTTTCAGATTTTCTTTATGAGTTTTTAACTCCAACCGAAATGATAATGTTCACAAAAAGGTTAGCTATTGGATATTTAATTGCTAAAGAATATGATCAACGAGAAATTTCAAGAACATTAAAAGTAAGTACTACAACTGTAAGTACTTTTTCATCAATATATAAAAATGGTACATCATACAAACAAATGGTAGATAGAATAGTTAGTAAAATGAAAAATAAAGAATTTTTGTTAGATATTGCTGAAGGCTTTACAAATATAGATGCAATTGGTGGTGCTAAATCAGCGGGTTATTTTACTAGTAGAAATGAAATTAGAAAAAAGAAAAGGAATTTATTATAAAAGTAAAATATACCAATGTATTAATACATTAGTATTCTTGAGCGTATTATTTTTAATTTTACCTCAAAAAGTTTCAGCACAAGTTTTAATAAATGAATTTAGTCCAAAAAGTCCTGAATGGGTAGAGTTTTATAACAAAAACAATTACGAGATAAATCTTGAAAATTACTATTTTGATGATGATCCCGATTTAGCTTCCGATACTGGTAACTCGGCAAAAATTTTACTTCGTGGGCTGTTTCCACCCAATAGTTTGTGTTATTGGGATCTTAACGCATATTTAAATGACGGAGGCGATACCCCAACACTTTTTGCATCGAATGGAGATGTTTTAGATACATATACCTATACTACTTCTACCTTAAACACTTCGTATTCAAGAATCCCAGATGGATCAGAATGGCAAGGAAACACGGTGTTTTCTAAAAGTGAGATATCATGTATGAGTTTACCAACTCCTACACCTACTCCAACTCCAACACCAACTGCAACCGCTACACCTACATCTACTCCCACTCCATCATCTACTCCAAAACCGACTCCAACCAAAACGCCTTCACCAAAGCCAACACCTACTTTGACAAGTACTCCAAAAGTAACTAGCAAACCTTATCAAACCATTGAACCATTGATAGTTTTAAATACAAAAACTCCAATTGGAATGGTTGCAGGAGTATCAACCACTAAAAAATCACCAATTTTGCCAATTATTTTAATTACTTTAGGAATCGGATTTCTTGGTTACGGTGGATATTTACTATATAATCAAATGCATGCAGAGAATCCAAAAAGTTCTTAATTACTGGCTTCCTCCAATTCTTTGGGCGTTGATAATTTTTATATTTTCAAGTTTTCCAACTGTTCAGACAACAGAGTTTTTTTTAGGTGATTTTTTAATTAAAAAATCAGCACATCTTTTTGAGTACGGAGTACTAGCAATACTTTTATATAGAGCTCTATTAAATTATGATGTTAATACAAATAAAGCATTATTTTTTGCAATTTTAATCGCAGGATTATATGGAGTAAGTGATGAATTTCATCAATCTTTTATTCCTGGCAGAGGACCTGCAGTAAGAGATGTTATTATTGATACAATAGGAGCTACAATTGGTATTTTCTTGACAAGAAAATATTTGGAGAGTAAACTCGCCCCAGGAACATGAAAAAGATACTTTCAGTTGTTGCCTCATTGGCCATTTTGGCAAACTCCTTACTGTATCCGTTTTCATATGTTTATGCACAAGAAGAAACTTCTACTCCAGAGCCAACACCTATTGTTGAAGAAATAGTAACTCCTTCACCTGAACCAACAGTTGAACCATCTGCAACCCCAGAGATAACGCCAACACCTGACGTTACACCAACTGCAACACCGACCACAACTCCGGAAATCACACCAACACCATCTCCATCACCATGGACTTTTGAAAAAGTAGAACTAAATAAAGAGTACCAAAAAGGTGGAGTGACATTAACATTTACAAAACTTCCGGATCCTTCGGGCAACATAAAAATCGAGGAAATAACTTTAACGGAAGAGCAAATTAAACAAACAGGATCCTTATCCAATAAAGCCTATGACATAACATCGGACATGGAAAACGGAACTTTTGAATATACATTAACTCTTCCGACTACTACAACTAACAATGTAGAAGTCAAAGCTTCGGAAGACGGTCAAACTTTTGTGACAGTTGGCGGTGTTAGTGCCCAAACGGATACTTTAACAGTTATTGGTCTAAACCACTTTACGATTTTTGTTATTACCGGAACAATTAACGAAGCGCCTATCCCCGATGAAGGAGTTCCGTTTACTGAAGGATCGGATACGGTTATTATTAATGAAATTCTTTATAGACCCAGCTCGGGTAATGAATGGATTGAACTATACAATAATAGTAACTCGCCAGTTCTTTTGACGGGTTGGAGGCTTTCGGATGGAAATACTGTTACTACTGATGATATCGACTTGTCAGGAACAATTCCTGCTCATGGAATCATAGTTTTTGAACACGCCAATCTGTGGTTAAACGATGACGGAGATACAGCTACACTAAAAAATGATACTGGGACAATTATTTCTCAAATAACTTTTAAAGATGCCGGCGCAACAGCAGTTGTAGGAACGGCCAATGTGGGTGAGGTTGACTCTGGGCAATCAATCGGTCGAACGACAGACGGAAATGGAAATCCAACTGCCTGGCAAGTTTTCACAACTCCCACCAAGGGTTGGTTTAATGATACTTCTGGAGGAGCACCAACTTGGAATACAATAAGTTCACAATTTTGTAATCCTGTACCAGGTCCATGTGCAGTTGGAATAGCCTCTAATATTACTTCTGCAGATGACCCTTCTTCTATTACGGGTCTATATTTTGAAAAAACAGGGTTAGGTAAAATTTCTCTTTCTAATACGATAAATATGACAGATCAAGATATAGTTGCAAAACTTCAAAATTTAGGAACGGCAATGGATATGTCTGATGGACATATCGAGTTTGACTCAACGACAGCTAGCGCAATGGATGCTGCCGGAGCCACACTCTATATGTATGGTTTGACTGATTTTAACGCCATACCCAACTTGATAGTTAAGAACGATGCGGACACTGTGATCCAACCCGGTACTGACGATTATCCAACTATTGTAAAAATATGGGACAATACCGCAAAAACTCTAACCTTCACAACAAGCCATTTTACTCAGTTTGACATAGAGTATCCCGTTACGAACGAGACGACAGGAGTGAAATACGCGACTATTCAAGCTGCAATTAATGCGGCAAGTCCCAGCGCCACAATTAATGTCGCGGCGGGAACATATAATGAAAGTCAGATTCTTATTAACAAACCATTGACATTACAGGGTGCTGGATATGCAACTACTATAATAGACGGTGGAGGGACAAGCACTGGAGGATTAGTTAAAATAACTGCGAGTAGTGGGACAGTTACTCTTTCAGGATTCACAATAAAGAATACCAATAACAGTGATGATCTTGGACATGGTATTAATGTAGATAATGGCGGTGTAAGTAGTGTAGATGTCAAAATTCTAAATAATGCAATTAAAAATGTTGGCCCAGTAGGAATAAGGGTTAACGATGCTAATTCCGTTCAAATTGAGGGGAATAATATCTCCGAACTTTACAGTGCTGTTACACCTCATGTTATACCAAACGGCATACAGATTGGTTATCTTAATGGTGACAGCACTTCTCCTGCTCTAGGCATTACAGGAACTATTGATAGCAATGAAATTAGCGATTGTTATTGGATGGATGGTGACGTTGCAACAGGTGATTATGAAACCGGTAACGAGGGAGGCGCAGGACTGTTAATTATGGATACTGCGGCCGATTTGGAAATATCAAATAACAATATATATGATAACGGTGTCGGTATAGATATAGAAGCCGGACCCTCAACAAAGATAGAAAACAATAATATCTATGATAATGCTTATGGGGTTGTATCGTGGAATGCAAATCAAAGCATAAATGAAAATAAAATCGAAAATAACAGCCAAAGTGGCATATATAGAACAAGTTGGGGTGATACATCGGGGACAGTTGATGCTACAGAAAACTGGTGGGGAAGTTCAGATCCGACGGTAGTACAAGCCAGTACCTCAGGTAATATAACATTCCGCCCTTACTACACTGATTCTGGTAAAACAATCTTATCACCGACGGCTCCTGGAACGCCAACAACAGTTTCAACTTCTCCAACTAATAACACGACTCCTACTTGGAATTGGACTTCCTCTATTGATGCCGACCATTATATTTTTTATTGGTCTACCGTTTTAGGAGGAACAACTTTTAATTCAGGTAATATAAATGGAAATTCCTACATACATACAAATCCTTTAACCAATTCTATTTGGTACAGTAAAGTATTGGCTTATGATCCAGATGGCAATTCCTCATCCTTTAGTGGTAATAGTAGCCCGTTAACGATTGATACAGTTGCACCAACAGTAGTACTAACAGATGACCATTCCGACTCTCTCGTTAGGGATGCAGATGCAGTTGTTATCACAGCAACATTTACAGAAGCCGATCAAGTCAATGAAATTACTCCTCCAACAATTTCTATTCATTCTAATCCCTATCTTGTAGACAATGGATTGATGACTTCGATAAATAATTTAATCTGGACATATATGTGGGATGTTCCAACGGGAAATGATGGGACTCATACTGTATCTATAAAAGCAAAGGACAGAGCTGGAAATTCTAATGACTTGGCAACAGGACAAACTAGTTATACCATAGACAATACATCACCGACAGTTACTATACTAGGTGGTGGTGAATCTGATTATTCCTTGCCTGATTTGTTGGGAGATGGAAGGTTCGGTACCACACTTATTTTTAATGAAGAATTAAATGCTGAGAGTAAGACTGCTGTAGAGAATGCTTTAAATACTGGTGCTGATAAAACCTTAACATTTAGATGGGGTAGTGGAGATATTAGTAATAAATTAAGAATCTCTGTTACGAATACTGTTACCGCTACTTTCGCTAATGATGTTATAGTCAACGTTTCGGATATTGCAGGTAATACAACGAGTAGTTTGTTGTTGGTTGATTCAAAACTGTCAGATACACAAATTTCTCCTGATAGCGATGGTGAAGCTACCGCAGATTCTGACAATCCCGAAGTTGTGATTACTGATCCTGATCAGGAAGTTACGGTTACAGTTGACGGAACAACAGAGGCCACCATTGACGTTAGCTCATTTGTGGATGGTGGAACAGGAGATATACCTCAAATTAACATTAACTCTAGTACTGCTAATATTACTATCCCAGCTACTACCGTAACCGGTCCTGAGGGCTGGGATGGAGTAATTGCTGCTCCAACAGTTACAACTGTAGATTTACCGGTTGTTTCTGGAGAAACCTCGACCCTAGGTACTGCGATTGAAATAGGCTTTGCCACAGATAAATTATCTTTTGATAACGCGGTCAGGATTTTACTTCCGGGACAAGCCGGTAAACGGGCTGGTTACTCCAGACCAGGAACTGCCTTTACTGAAATCACAAATACTTGTTCGGCCGATAATCAGGCAGCGGGGGATGCCCTGCCAGCCGACGGTGAGTGTAAGATAGACGTGGGTAGTGACTTAGTTATCTGGACTAAACACTTTACCAAATTTGCTGCCTATACTCAGACGACTAATTCAACCTCCGGCGGAGGAACTACTACTGCCAGCGCCCCTGTTTGTAACGATACCAAACCAGGAAGTGCTCCATCAGGATTAATTGCTGTGGCAGGATTTAATTCAGTTACATTATCTTGGAATAAAGCTAATGATCCAGTTTCTTACTATTTAATTACTTATGGAACTTCTTCAGGAAGTCAAACTTATGGCAATCCAAATATTGGTGGTTCTTCAACCACTTCATATACGATAACTAATCTTTCGGGTGGAGTAAGATATTACTTTAAAGTAAGGGCTGGTAATGGCTGTGCACCTGGAGATTATTCCAATGAAGCTTCAGTTACACCAAGCGGAGGATTTGTTGAAGGAGTCGCTCCTGGATTTGAGGCTGGAGTTTTAGGTGAATCTACAGAACAGAATCTTGATTCAACTTCAACAGAAACAGACAATTCCACTCCAACACCTGAAGTAAAAGGAACAGATACAAGCAATTGGAATGCAAGAAATATTGCACTAATTAGTTTTGGATCTGCATTAGCGATTCTTGCATTACTGCTTCTCTGGAGAAAAAAGAAAACCTCATAGAAATTTGGTATGATGGATATGTATGCAATTTGTAGAGAAAATAATTCATTTTTTAATACCAAGGGAAAGTAATAATCACAAAGCTAAAGTTTTACATTCTTCAAGTTTAATTGTCTTAGCTTCTTTTTTAATATTATTTCAAATTGGACTGAATTTTTTGTCAAAATTAGGTCCATCTATCCTAGGATATGCCTCAAATATCTCACCAAGTGAGGTTGTAAGACTTACAAATGAAAAAAGAGCTACTGCAGGACTATCTGCCTTGTCACTTAATCAAGAATTATCTGCTGCAGCTTATACCAAAGGTCAAGATATGATTGCAAGAGATTATTGGGCTCATATTGCTCCTGATGGGACAGAACCTTGGAAATTTTTTAAAGATTTTGGATATAAATATAGATATGCTGGAGAAAATTTAGCAAGAGACTTTAGTGACGCATCTTCAGCTGTTGATGCATGGATGAATTCTCCCACACACAAGGAAAATATGTTAAATCCAAAGTATAAAGAAATTGGGATTGGAGTGGTTGAAGGTGATCTTGCTGGAGTAGATACTACCATAATAGTTCAATTCTTTGGAGCAACATATACTGACAAAGTTATTGAGCCCCTTGCTGGTGTGACTACAGAGCTTCCAAAGACGCAATTAGCCACTACTCAACCAACCATCGCACCAGTTGTTACACAAATAGTAGAGCCACAAGTTCAGTCGCAAGTACTAATTTCACCATTTACAACAACACGCACATTATCTTTAATTGTCGTAGCAATACTTCTTTTGATCTTTATCGTAGATGCAGTTTTAGTTTCTAAGAGAAGAATTACTAGAGTTGCAGGTAGAACATTTGCCCACGTTGCCTTTTTAGTAATGATATTATCAATTGTTTTAATATTAAAGGCGGGTAACATTTTATAACATGCAAAATTTTATTAAACATATGCCTCATTATATAAGTTTAATATTTATATTTATTGCTGGAATTATTGGATTTTATGTATTTTCCTATGATACAAACTTCCAAATTGGTGTTTCTTTTGCTTTAGCCTCAGCCTATGTTTCTTGGGGAATTATTCATCATACAATTCATAAAGATATATGTCTTTCAATAATTTTAGAATACGTAGCAGTTGCCATATTAGGTGTAGTTATGCTAACATCACTCATTATATGAAAGGTATAATCCTTGCAGGAGGAAGCGGAACGAGATTGTATCCATTAACTAAAGCGATAAGCAAGCAGTTAATGCCAATTTATGATAAGCCGATGATTTATTATCCGCTTTCGATATTACTTCAGGCCGGAATTAGAGAAATACTAATTATTTCTACTAAATTAGATTTACCCAGATTTAAAGACCTACTTGGTGACGGATCTCAAATTGGTTGTTCTTTCCAGTATAAAGTTCAAGAAAAACCAAGAGGACTGGCTGATGCGTTTATTGTAGGTGATGAATTTATAGGAAATGATAAAGTGGCTATGATACTAGGAGACAATATTTTTTACGGATCGCAAATGGATAAACAATTAGAGAAATATACAAACATTGATGGTGCTGTTGGTTTTGCTACACAAGTTAATGATCCTGAACGTTACGGTGTCTATGAATTTGATAAAGATATGAATGTGTTATCAATTGAAGAAAAACCTAAAAATCCAAAATCTAATTATGCAAGTGCAGGTCTTTATTTTTGTGACAATGAAGTAATAAGAATTGCAAAAAAAATAAAACCCTCTGACAGGGGAGAATTAGAAATAACATCAGTTTTAGATGCGTATCTTAAAAAAGGAAAATTAAAAGTATGTTTACTTGAAAAAGGTACAGCATGGCTTGATACTGGAACATTTGATTCAATGATGAAAGCTTCTCAATTTATTCAAGTAATTGAAGAAAGACAAAATTACAAGATAGGCTGTATCGAAGAGATAGCTTACAAAAAAGGCTATATAAATAAAAATCAACTTCAAATCTTAGCTAAAGATTTGTTAAAAAGCGGTTATGGAAAATATTTGATGGAATTAAATTAAATGAATAAAATATTAGTGACAGGCGGTGCAGGATTCATCGGAAGTAATTTTATTAGATATTGGATAAATAAATATCCAGATGACAAGATAATAAATTTAGACAAACTAACATACGCAGGACATCTTTCTTCGACTACAGATTTTTCTAAAAATAAAAACTATACATTCATTAAAGGAGATATATGCGATACAAAATTAGTAAATTCAATCATGAAAAAAGTAGATTATGTTGTTCATTTTGCAGCTGAATCACATGTTGATAGATCGATCACTGGTCCATCATTATTTATTCAGACTAATATTGTTGGTACACACGTGTTGTTAGAATCTGCCCTTAAACATAAGGTAAAAAGATTTCATCACGTTTCAACAGATGAAGTTTTTGGTTCATTAGATATTAATTCCAGAGACAAATTTAATGAAGACACTATTTATAACCCAAGAAGTCCATATTCAGCGAGTAAAGCCTCTTCTGACCATTTAGTAAGGTCTTATTATCATACATTTGGTTTACCTACTACAATTACTAATTGTTCAAATAATTATGGCCCTTACCAAGATCCAGAAAAATTTTTATCAAGAATGATTACAAATTTAATTGATGGGAAAAAGATTCCAATCTATGGAGATGGAAAGAATGTTCGAGATTGGTTGTATGTTGAGGATCATGTCAGGGCAATTGAAAAAGTATTATTATCTGGTAAATCAGGAGAAACATATCTAGTTGGAGGGCAAACTGACGATTTAAATAATATAGAAATTGCAGAACTAATTATTAAAATATTTGGTAGTGGAGAGATTGAATTTGTAAAAGATAGATTAGGACATGATAGAAAATATTCTGTAGATTGGAGTAAAATAAATAAAGAATTAGGTTGGAAACCAAAGTTTAATATTAAAGAAGGTTTACAAAAAACAGTTGATTGGTATAAAGATAATGAAAAATGGTGGAGGATTTTAAAAGCTCAAACAGAAAATTATTATAATGAAGGAAAATGAATTTATAACAAAAACTGAATTAGAAGGATTGTTGATAATAGATAGACCAATAAGGAGCGACGAAAGAGGTTTTTTTAGAGAAGCAGTTAGAATGAATGATTTAAAAGATCTCGGGATAGATTTTCATCCCGTTCAAATGAATCATAGTCTTTCAAAGCCAAGAGTAATCAGAGCACTTCATGCAGAACAATGGAATAAATTAGTTTATCCGATTACAGGCGAAATTTTTATAGCAATAGTTGATATAAGACCTGAGTCAAAAACGTTTAAAAAAGTTGTGACATTTAATTTTAACGAAGATGATAGAAAGCTTCTGTATATTCCCGTTGGTTTTGCTAATTCAATCTGTGTTGTTGGAAATACTCCTGTAAATTATATTTATTTAGTAGATCAATATTACACAGGGCAAGATACTAGAGCTATTGCTTGGGATGATCCAGATCTTAATATTAAATGGCCAATAAAAGATCCAATAATTTCAGAAAGAGATAAAAACAATCCCACCTTAAAAGAATTATTTTAAAAACAAATGAAAGAATGTTTAGTAATTGGCGCAAGTGGTTTGATTGGATCTAGATTTGTAGAACTTGCAAAAAACAATCTTGATATTATTCCTGTTGATGAAAAAACTTTAGATATTACAGATAAAGATGCTGTTAGAGTTTTTTTTAAAGAAAATAAATTTGATTCTGTCTTAAATTTTGCAGCAATAACTAATGTAGATGGTGCAGAGAAAGAAAGTGGAGATCAAACAGGATTGACTTGGAAATTAAATGTAGTTGGACCTTTAAATCTTGCTCGAGCTTCTAAAGAAAATAACAAATTCCTTGTTCAAATATCTACAGATTTTATTTTTAAAGGTTTAGAAGAAGATGCGGGACCATATAGTGAGGATCATTCTATACCTCAAGATAGTAATGGGATTGGTTGGTACGGATGGACCAAAAATAGGGCAGAATCTGAATTAAAAAAAATAGATTGTAGATACGCAGTAGTCAGAATTGCATATCCATTTTATTCAGAAAGATATGAACAAAAATTAGATTTTGCAAAAAATTATTTAATGTTATATGACGAAGAAAAGCTTTTTCCAATTTTTACAGACCAAACTTTAAGTGTTATCAATGTTAACGATTTAGTTGAGCCTTTAATAAAAATTTTAAGCGAAGAAATTGAGGGAACTTTTCATTTAGTATCAAAAGATACAACAACACCTTTTGATTTTCTAGAATACCTATTAAAGAAAACTAGAAATGTAGAAGGAGTTGTCCAAAAAGGGTCAATGAAAGAATTTTTAAAAGTAGAAGGTAGAACCCGAAGGCCTAGACTGGGAGGATTAAAAACTGAAATTACTCAAGATAAGCTGGGTATGAATTTTAAATCTTGGCGCGAGATGGTTGATGATTTTGTCTCCAAACTTTAATATCTTTATGGTTTCCAGTTAATAGCACTTCTGGAACTTTTAATTTTCCATAAACCTCGGGTCTAGTGTATTGTGGATATTCACTATTCATATCAGAATGCGATTCTTCTTCTAAAGACTCAGGTTTAATAACGTTTGGAATAAGGCGAGTGACAGTATCAGTAATCACCATTGCAGGTATTTCTCCGCCGGTTAATACATAATCACCAATTGAAATAATATCATCAACAAAATTTTCATGAACTCTATGGTCAATTCCTTCATATCTTCCACAAATTAATACAAGTCTTTTTAATTCGCTATAAGCGTAAGCTTTTTTTTGAGTAAATTTTTCACCCCCGGCATCAAGAACAACTATTTTAGTATTTTTAGATTTCGGCTTAACTTTTAAAAATTTTAATGCGTTATCTATTACATCAACTCTAAGAATCATTCCTGCACCTCCACCATACGGCTTGTCATCAACAGTTCTTCTTTCATCAATTCCAAACTGTCTTAAATCAACTATGTTTAACTCTATAAATTTTTTATCTTGTGCCCGCCACATAATAGATTCATTTAAAGGACCATCAAACATCTTTGGAAATAAAGTAATAATATCAATTTTCATTAAGATATTGTAACATTTATATATGCAAAAAGTTGTAATTGTGATGCCTGCTTATAACGAAGCAGAGAATCTAAAGCTTATGATCCCAGAGCTTTTTGGTAAAGAATTTCCAAAAATAACTGGAGTTGAAATGCATTTACTGATAGTTGATGATTATTCACCTGACAAATCAGGAGACTTAATAAAAGAACTTCAAAAAAAATATTCAAACTTACATTTGCTTCAAAAAAACAAGGAAGGTTTAGGTTGGGCATATATTGCTGGATTTAAAAAAGCGATTGAGTTAGGTGCAGACGCAGTTATGGAAATGGATGGAGATTTTCAACACCCAACGAGGTTTGTCAAACCAATGGTCGATGCGTATCTAGAAGGTGCTGATTATTGCATTGGTAGTAGATATATAAAAGGTGGATCAGTACCAAAAGAATGGGCGTTTTTCAGAAAGGCAATTAGTTTTTTTGGAAATTTGTTTATCAGGCTCGTTTTGACTAAATTTAGTATTCATGATTTAACAACAGGATTTAGGTTGACTAGGGTGAAAGGTGTTTTGGATCAAATCGATTTAGATCATTTAATGGAGCCAACAAGATTTGCTTATAAAGTTGATCTACTTTACCAAAGCATAAAATTATCAAAAAAAACTGTAGAAGTTCCACTAGAATTTGCGTCACGTACTAAGGAAACTTCGAAGTTTAATCCAAAAGAAATGATTTCTACATTTAAAGTCGCAATTATTTTAGGAATTAAAGATAAACAAAAAATTATCAAATTTGGCACAGTTGGCTTTATCGGTTTTGTAGTTAATTTTGCTTTCCTGAGAATATTTAGGAGTTTAGGTTTGTCCGAACTTTTAGTTTGGGCGTTTGCCACAGAATTAGCAATTATAAATAACTATGTATTAAATAATATCTGGACATTTAAAGATAGTGAAATAAAGGGTTTTAAAGCAATTGTCTCAAAGTTTTTACAGTTTAATTTAACTTCTGCTGGAGCTTTAGTAATTCAATCAATCGCTGGACCACTTGGTACTAAATTGGTTGGAGAAAAATATGACTTTATTGTTCTTGCAGTTGTAGTTCTTTTCTTGGTACTTCCATATAACTATCTAATGTATACAAAGGTAATCTGGAAGAAGAAATAATAACTTCTTGATGTTCATGTATAGGTTTTGGCGGAAATTCAGCTTTTCCGCAAGTTCCACATTTAGTACCAACAAATCTTAATCTTTGATCTTTTAATCTCCAATGTCTCGGTATTTCCACTTCATATAATTAGTCTGAAGAATTATAAAAATCCCACGCTAAAGAAATGGAGCCCAATTGGCTATAGGCATGGCATTTTGAGAAATGAAGGCGAGTGAATAGAGATAAATAGGAATTATTAGTATAATTATTGCAAATTTAAACTCTTTTTTAAGAAGAGATTCTCTGTATCCAAGTAATAAAAATGGAATAAGAGGTAGAGAATATCTCATTAAATCTCTGTGAGCCACAAAAAGAAGTGGTATAAAAAAAGTTATAGCAAAGTAAAAATAAGTAATTAGTTTTTCTTGATATAATCTATAGATTCCCAAGATCCCAATTAAATAAATAAAGATAACTTCTTCAAGCCAAAATGTTCCAACCCAATCTGCTGAGTAGTTAAAGATTTGAAAAGGAGGAAAGAAAAGATGCATGTTGTCACCTGATTTAAAATAAACCCAAAAATCGCCATATGCTATCGCGTAAAACGAAAATACCAAAATTACTCCGAGTGGTATTAATAAAAGTGGCAAATATTTTTTGACATCAATATTTTTCAAATTTTTAATATTTGTTACTAAAATTTGTAATACATAGGCAATAAATAATAATATTGCAGGCGATTTTGTCATTTGAGCTAACATTCCCCAAATACCAGAAAGTAGATATTTTTTATTTCCAAAAAAATATGTTGAGGCTAAAATTGAAGCTATAAAAAAGGGTTCAGGTGAGCCTACTGATCTAACAATTAACCATCGTGCAGGAAAGATCGCAAAAACAAAAGTTAGCCATAGTGAATCGTTATTGTTTAAGAACCTTCTCGCATGTTTGTAAAAGAAAAATAAAGCAAGCAAAGAACCTGAAAGAGTTACAAAAAGCATTGAATAAGGACTGCCAAAAATTGGTGAAAATGCTTTTATAAGCATTGGAAACATTGGAAAATGTGCAGAATAGTACTCATTTGTTAATGGAAATTGATAATTTAGGCCTATTAATTCAGGATTATACAAAGTTTTTTCAGCAACTATATAAAGTGGACCATCAAAATTAGAGACAACGGTTGCCATTCCCTGCTCAGACAATGGTATATGCCAGAAAGTTTTTAATCTAAAGAAAAATGGCATCCAAATAAGAAGAGTAGGGATTATTGTTAACAATAAAAGTGGGATCAATTTTTTAAATTTATTCACCATAGTTTGATAATACCACAATTAGGCTCATATATGTTAGACTTTAAACTATGGATTCTATATCTGTTTTTTTTCCTACCTACAATGAAGAGGGTAATATCCAAAAAGTGGTATTAAATGCAAAAAAAATACTTTTAAAAACATTTAATAAGTGGGAGATTATTGTTGTAAATGATGGATCAAGTGATAATACTAGAGAAATTGTAGAAAAACTGGGGAAAGAGGATGCAAGAATACGAATAATAAACCACGAGGAAAACAAAGGTTATGGTGCAAGCCTAAAATCAGGGTTTTATAATTGCCGATATGATTGGATTGCATTTACAGATTCTGATGGACAGTTTGATTTTAGTGAAATTATTGAATTTGTTAATAAACAAGATGAAACAGATGCAGATTTAGTAATTGGATACTATAAAAAACGTAGAGTAAGTAAATTTAAAATTATAACTTCTAAAATGTGGGAACTTGCAGTCTTTATCCTTTTCGGTTTGCATGTAAAAGATATCGATTGTGGTTTCAAATTAATATCAAAAAAAGTTATTGATAAAATACCACGGCTCGAGAGCCAAAGAGGAGCTTTTATTTCAAGTGAATTGTTGATTAAAGCCAAAAAGGCAAATTTTAAGATTGTAGAAATTCCAGTGACGCATTATCCAAGAACACAAGGTAAAGGTACAGGTAGAGATTTAAAGGTAATAGTTAAAAGTTTTGTTGATTTATTTAAACTATGGTGGAAATTAAAGTAACAGATATCTTAAAAAAGAACTGGATTTTAATATTAATACTTCTAGTGGGCGCATTTATGCGTTTATATAAAATTGATAGTTATATGACCTTTTTAGGTGATGAAGGAAGAGATGCAATAATTGTTAGAAATTTACTAGTACACTTTGACCCTATTTTAATAGGCCCTGGAACTTCAGTTGGAAATATGTATTTAGGGCCACTTTATTATTATTTTATGGCTCCTTTTTTGTTTCTTTCTAATTTTTCTCCTGTTGGTCCTGCAGTTGGAGTGGCACTTCTAGGAGTTGCGACTATTTATTTAATTTATATTGCTGGTAAAGATTGGTTTGGAAAAACGGCGGGATTAATTGCTGCCTTATTTTTTGCTATTTCTCCAACTGTTATTGTTTACTCTCGTTCGTCTTGGAATCCAAATATAATGCCCTTTTTTGCACTACTTTCTGTGTATTCTATTTGGCGTGTATACAAAAACAAAGAGTACAAATGGCTAGTAGTTACTGCAATTTCTTTTGCATTTGTATTACAATCGCATTATTTAGGAATTTTAATTGCTCCAGTATTATTTATATATTGGATTCTTGCGCGCGTTCCCAAAAACTATTCCCTATTTTCTATACTCTTGTTCCTGTTTCTGATGTCTCCACTTTTAATTTTTGATATTCGTCATAATTTTCTAAATTCCAAAGCACTTTATAAATTTATAACAGTAAGACAAGAAACAATTTCTGTTAACCCATTTAGCTCAGTATCAAAAGCATATCCAATTTATGAACAAATTAATTCAAGTTTATTAACTGCAAAGACAGAACCTTTGGGTAAAATTGTATCTATATTTATAATTTTATTTTTAGTTTTAATACCATTTTTAAATAAAAAAATTATAATTATCTGGCTATTCTCAGGGCTTATCGGGTTAAGTTTATACAAACAAAATGTCTACGATCATTATTTTGGATTCATGTTTCCGATACCATTTTTGCTAATTGGATTTTTTTGGGAAAAATTATACAACTCAAAATATAAAATATTTGGAATACTATTTCTTGCTATTTTAATTTTTATTAATCTAACAAATAATCCATTAAGAAACAGTCCTAATAATCAAATGAAAAGAGCGGTAAATGTAGCTAATAAAATAATTGAAGAATCAAAAGGTCAAAATTTTAATATTGCTGTTGTTGCAGAACAAAACTATGAAGATGGATATCAATATTTCTTGGAAAAAAATAATTCTAAAATGATTGAAATTGATGCACAACTTACAGAAACAGTTACTGATCAACTATTTGTAATTTGTGAGAAAATTAAAGAAGAATGTGACCCGACTCATTCTGCCAAAGCAGAAGTTGCCAATTTTGGCTGGAGTATAATCAGTCAGCAGTGGACCGTGGATGGAGTGCAATTGTATAAATTAATACATACAAAATGACAAATTATAAAGAATCTAAATTAATATTAGAAGAAATAAAAAAGGCTGAAAACATTTTGATTAATTTACATCGTGGTCCTGACCCTGATTCATTTTGTTCTGCACTTTCACTTTATAAATTTGTTGAATCATTTGGGAAAAATTGTACTTTGTGCTTAGTAAAAACATCTGAATTGTCAGATTTTTTATCAAATGAAAAAGATTCTAATTTAGTTAAGTTTGTTGATTATAATGAACTAGATTTTAATAAATATGATTTATTTATATCGCCCGATTCCGCAAGTTGGCAACAAGTTGTTAATAATATTGACATCAAAATACCAGATTTACCAATTATAATAATAGACCATCATCCATCTAATGAAAAGTTTGGAGAGATTAACGTTCTTGATTTTAAAGCCTCATCGTGTTCTGAGATGGTTTATAAACTATTGGTTGATTGGGAATTTGATATTGATGTCGAATTATCAAATCTGTTACTCACTGGGATAATTGCGGATACAGGAGGGTTTGCATTTTCTGATAATTCTGAAACACTTCGAATTGTTGCAAATTTAATGGATATTGGGGCGATGAAAAGTGAAATATTAACAAAAATGTTTCGTACTGTAAGATTTGAGAAATTAAAATATTGGGGTGTTTGTATTGACATGTTGAAGTTTGACACTGACAATAGATTTGTTTGGTTAGCGACACCATACGAGGTTGAAAATAAATATAAAGTTAATGATTCAAATTTTGCCACTATGTTTTCAAACATTGTTGATGGTTCCAATTTTGGAGTTGTGATGAGTGAAGACGAACCAAAATCCTTAAAGATAAGTTTTAGAGGACGAGATAATTTTGATGTTTCTGCTATGGCCAGAGAGTTGGGAGGAGGAGGACACATTATGGCTGCAGGGGCAAAAGTTGATGGCCTGGAGTTTAATGATGCTGTAGAAAAAGTGTTAACTATATGTAGAAAATATGCTAAAAAAAGTTTTTAATCGTTTATACACACCTTGGAATTTACTTATTCTAATTATTTTACTTCTGGCTTTTGTTGTTAGAATTTATAGAATTGGGGAACTTCTTGATTTTCATTATGATCAAGGTAGAGATGCTTTAGTTATCTGGGACTTATTGTACAAAGGAAAGATGTTTTTGATAGGACCAATCACAGGTCTAGCTGGTGTATTTCGAGGACCATTCTACTATTATTTAATTGCCCCCTTTTATTTTTTAGGACAAGGTAACCCAATTTACCCAAGCTTATTTTTATCTTTAACCACCGTCTTTGCAATCTGGTTAATGTATTATTTAGTATCAAAATTCCAAGATAAACAAAGTGGTCTAATTGCAGTTTTAATAGCTTCATTTTCATATTTTATGGTCTGGACAAGTAGATGGTTAAGTAACCCTACACCAATGTTACTTTTATCAGTTGTTTTGGTTTGGGCAATGTATCTTGTTGTAAAGCAAAAACAATATGGTTGGTATGTAATGTCTTTTGTTTCTGGTCTTTCACTTTTTAGTTTTGGTTCATCAGGTGAACTTTTTTATATACCTGCAATTTTAATATTTTTGATTTTGAATTGGGAAAATAGACCAAATATAAAAACATTAGTTGTATCAACAGTTTTGTTTATATTTACTTTTTCTCCACTTTTAATTTTTGATATTAAACACGATGGAATTCTTCGAGCTGGAATTCAAAAAAACTTTATTGAAGAAAAAAGTTTTGTAATACCATCAACACAATTTATTAAAGAAAGAACTATTTTTTATTATGATTCTTTTTCTCTCAAAATATTTCACTCAAGAGGGAAAACTGAAAAAATATTACTAACTATATTGCTAATTTCTTTTATTTTTTACGCGCCAGCGCTATTTAAAAATAAATTTACCAAGATTATTTTAATATTACTATTATCACCAATTATTGGACTTTATTTTTACCAAGGAAATAATAATAATTTCTATGAATATTATCTAACAGGTTATTACATGATTTATATAATGCTTTCAAGTTTAGTTTTAGGAAAATTATGGCAAAAAAAATATATTGGAAAAATACTTGTTATAATTTTTATACTAACTTTTCTACGTAATAACTATGACCCTCTTAAATTTAAGTTAACATCTAATACAGATAGTCCAAACAGTATTGTTTTTATAAACCAACTACAGGCTATTGATTATCTGGCTTATGATTCAATTGGTAGTAAGTTTAATGTTGATGTTTATGTTCCTCCTGTGATTTCATACTCTTATGACTATCTGTTTAAATGGAAAGGAACAATACAAGAAGAAAATCAGGTAAAATTGCTTTATACTTTATATGAAGAAGATCCGCCACATCCAGAAAGACTTAAAGCTTGGCTTGATAGACAAAAGGGGATTGGAAAAGTAATAGAGGAAGAAAGGTTTGGTGCGATCACGGTACAAAAAAGAGAAAGAATTTAATATGGATATATCTATAGTAATACCATCTTTTAACGAAGAAAATAATATTAGAACAGGAGCACTTTCAGGTATGGTTGATTATTTAAAAGAGCAAAACTATACATGGGAGATAATTGTAGTAGACGATGGGTCTAGTGACAAAACTGCAGATTTAGCTGAAAAGTTTGCAATAAATCACAAGAACGTAACTGTTCTAAGAGAGCCACACAGAGGAAAAGGCGGAACCGTTATTGCAGGGATGCTAAAAGCTAATGGAAATATTGTTATTTTTGATGATATGGATCAGGCAACACCAATCGACCAATTAGAAAAAATATTACCAAAATTTTCAGAAGGCTATGATGTAGTTATTGGTTCAAGGGCGGGTAGAGAGGGGGCACCTTTAATTAGGAAAACAATGGCCTTGGGATTTTCTATCTTACGTAATTTAGTATTGCAACTTCCATATAAAGATACACAATGTGGATTTAAAGCGTTTAAAAAGAAAGCATCTAAGGAAATATTTAAACGTTTGCAGATTTTTAATCAACAACAAGCACAATCTGGAGCTTCAGTTTCTGCAGGTTTTGACCTTGAAATTTTATATGTTGCTAGAAAGTTAAAATTAAAAGTAGCAGAAGTTCCTGTTGTTTGGCATCACAAAGAAGGAACAAAAGTTAATCCAATTAAAGATAGTTGGGAAGGCCTTAGGGACTTAATGAAAGTAAGAATAAACGCTTTACAAGGCAAATACAAATAGTTAATTAATGGTTACAAAATCTTCAAAAATTGTTTTGTTTAAAGATCAACAAATTAGGCGTGATTGGAACAAAAAAGAGCAGAAATGGTATTTTTCAGTTATTGATATTGTAAAGGTGTTGTCTGGCAGTGTAAATGCAAGAGATTATTGGTTTAAGATGAAAATAAGAGTTAAAAATGAAGATGGACTTGAACTGTCGACAATCTGTCGACAGTTGAAAATGGTTGCATCAGATGGAAAATTAAGAATTACTGATATTGCAGATACAGAATCAATACTTCGTATTATCCAGTCAATACCTTCACCAAACGCTGAACCAATGAAAAGATGGCTCGCGAGAGTTGGGTATGAACGAATTGAAGAAACAGAAGATCCAGAGAAGGCAATTCAACGAGCATTGTCTACATATCTTAAAAAAGGATATTCCAAATCATGGGTTGATTTAAGACTTAAAAGCATAGAGATTAGAAAAGATTTAACCAATGAGTGGGATGAAAGAGGGGTTAATAATTCAAAAGAATATGCAATTTTAACTGATGATATAACATTTGCTTGGGCAGGACTTCGAACAAAAAATTATAAAGATTATAAAAATTTAAAAAAAGAAAACTTGCGGGACAATATGACTAATTTGGAGTTAGTTTTAAATATGTTAGCAGAAACAGCAACTACAGAAATTTCAAAAACTAAAAAACCAGATACTTTTCATAAAAATAGAATTATTGCAAAAGAAGGTGGTGGAATTGCAGGAAGAGCAAGAAAACAGATTGAAGCTAAAAGTGGTAGAAAAGTAATTAGTAAATATCGTTTTGGTGAAAAAAGAGATAAACTATTAAAATGAACTTCAAAAAGTTATTTAAGGAGTGGAAGTGGACAATTTTAATATTAATTCTAATATTGGCAATTGGGCTGGGGATTAGGATTATTAACTTAACAATTTTACCTATCTTTGTTGATGAAGCAATCTATGTCAGATGGTCACAAGTTATGGCAACTGAACCAACTTTAAGGTTTTTACCACTATCAGATGGTAAACAACCTCTTTATATGTGGGTTTTAATGTTTTTAATTAAATATTTTTCTGATCCCTTATTTATTGGTCGTTTAGTATCAGTTGCAACTGGTATGGGTACGATGCTTGGGATATTTACTCTTTCATATTTATTTTTTAAGAATAAACTTACTTCTTTATTTGCAGTTTTTGTCTATGCCATTTCTCCTTTCTCAGTTTTTTTTGACAGAATGGCTTTAGTTGATTCAATGTTATCCATGTTTGGCATTTGGACAGCTATTTTTTCTTTTTTGACTGCAAAATACAAACGACTTGATCTTGCAATGATAGCTGGATTTATGTTGGGATTTGCTGCTTTGACCAAATCTCCTGCCATGTTTATTGCCTTATTGTTACCAAGTTTTTGGCTTTTAACGAGTTGGAAAGGCATTTGGAGACTTGGTGTTACTTATTTTATAGCCTTTGCAATGTATAACATTCAAAGACTTGGCCCTAATTTTTCTTTACTTACTTCACGGACTGAAGACTATATATTACCAATTAGCCATATCTGGACTAATTTTTTTGATCCTCTTATTCCACATGTAAAAGATTTTTTTGTTTGGCTTATAAGTATGGGACCTGCAACACTTATTCCATTAGTTTTGTTAGGTGTCTATTTTGGTTTTAAAAAATATTTAAGAGAAACATTAATTCTCTTAGTTTGGGTACTTTTCCCTGTACTAATTCAGGCCGAATTTGCCAAAGCTTTTACAGCTAGATACATATTTTTTGTATTACCATATCTTTTTATATTGTCAGGAATGATATTTCTGATAAAGACTAAATGGTTAAAAGTTATAAGTTACATTTTAATAATTTTATTTATAGTTCCAAGTTTAATTTTTGACTATTATTTATTAACTAATCCAGAGAGGGCTAATTTACCAAGAGGTGAAAGATCTGGATACTTAGAGGAATGGACTGCAGGACAAGGAATTAAAGAAGTATCTGAATATATAAGAAAAGAAGAAGCAAAAGATAGTGGAAAACAAATTGTCGTTGGGACTGAAGGCTATTTTGGAACATTACCAGATGGATTGCAGTTATATTTAAATGATTTACCAAATGTAATAGTTATTGGAGTAGGAGTTATTATTGATGATACACCTAAAAGTTTAAAAGAAGCAGTCAAGGCAGGAAATAAAACTTATTTAGTTATTAATAAATCAAGATATAAGGGAAATGCAGAAGAAGATGGGTATAAGTTAATTGCAAGTTTTAAAAAAGGATTGAGATTAACAGATTCAAGGCAATATGCAATACATGGGCCACAAGAAGAACTTTTCTTTTTTGAACTAACTAAGTGATACAATTTAGTCTATGGAAGAAGAAATAGGAATAGAAACAGTTAAAGAAAGGTCTGTTCGTGGAGTGGTTATATTAACAGGTAGAACTTTTCTCTTGCAAGTTATTGCTCTTGTTGCACAGTTTTTCCTATTTGCCTATCTTGGTGGTTATGAATTTGGAGTATTTGCAATTGTTTCTGCCATTATTAACTTTCTAGTTTATTTTTCTGATATTGGACTGGCTGCAGCTTTAATTCAGAAAAAAGAAACCCCAACTGACACAGATTTAAAAACAACTTTTTTTGTTCAACAATTATTAATTATTACAATAATTGGAATTGTTTTTTTACTAACTCCTTTTTTTGTACAAAAATATTCACTAAGTCACGATGGGCAGATACTTTTATATGCATTATCACTATCCCTTGTTTTTTCGTCTCTTAAAAGTATTCCCTCGGTCCTTTTGGAAAGAAAATTGGAGTTTATCAAATTAGTTTTTCCTCAAATTTTAGAACAAATTGTTTATAACGTAGTATTAGTATTTTTGGCAATGAAAGGTTTTGGTTTGAAAAGTTTTACTGTTGCAGTAATTTTAAGGGGAATTGTGGGGTTTGTTGCAATTTATGTACTTCAACCATGGAAACCGGGAATTGCATTTTCGAGAGAGACCTTAAAAGGATTATTTAAATTTGGTATTCCATATCAAGTTAATACATTTTTAGCTACTTTTAAAGACGATGGTATGACAATTATTTTAGGCGGAATAATTGGTCCAGTTGGAGTTGGAATATTATCATTTACTCAGAAGCTAGCTAGGCTTCCATTAACCTTCTTTATGGATACAGTAACACGTGTAACTTTCCCTGCATTTTCAAGAATGCAAGATCACAAAGATGATTTAGAAAGAAGCGTAACAAGGTCAATATTTTTTATCTGTCTTTTAGTTTTTCCAAGTTTAGTTGGAATTACTATTTTAGCTCCAATTTTAGTTAAAGTTATTCCAAGATACGAACAGTGGACACCTGCTTTAATACCAATTATTTTTATTTCGATAAATTTTGCCTTTGCTGCAACCACAACACAATTAACAAATCTTTTAAATGCAATTGGAAAAATTAAAATTACATTTTATTTAATGATCATGTGGACAGTTTTATCTTGGGCTTTTATTCCATTTTTAGCTATGAAGTTCGGTGTAGTAGGGGCTTCAATCGGTTATTCTTTAGTAGGCCTGTCATCAGTTATTGCAATAGTAGTTGCTAAGAGTTATGTAAATTTTTCAGTTTTTAACTCGATGATTAAACCATTAATTGGGTCCTTAATAATGGGAGCAATTGTCTTTTTGGTTAGAAAATTTTTGGACACAAGTATAAATTCTATGTTAATTTTAAGCCTTGTTGGTGTACTTGTATATGCTTCTTCAATGATTTCTATGATGGGTATTTCTTTAATAGAAGATGCTAAAAAAAGTTACAAAACAATTTTCTCTCGTTAGTCTGATAATAGTTGGAACTTTAACATGGTCTTTGACTATGATTAGAAGTGGGCTGTTATATAAATTTGGCTATGGATTTTGGGGACCAAATGGCCATGATGGTATTTGGCATATTGCTCTTTCTAATAGTCTTTCCAAAGGAACATTAGAGAACCCAGTTTTTTCAGGTTCTATGTTACAGAATTATCATTTTGGTTTTGACCTACTTTTAGCTTTATTAAATAAAATAACAACAATTCCTATTAGTGTTTTGTATTTTCAGATTCTACCTCCTATTTTTGCCTTAACTATTGGTTTACTAGTATATTTATTTGTTTTAAATTGGCGAGGATCTAAAAACGAAGCATTGTGGTCTACTGCCTTTGTTTACTTTGGTTCATCGTTTGGATTTGTTGTTACCTTTTTAAGAGATAGGGTTATTACGGGTGAGTCAATGTTTTGGTCACAACAATCTATTTCAACATTAGTTAATCCACCATTTGCATTATCTTTGATCTTTATATTATCTGCTCTTATTGCCCTACAAAAAAAGAATTTATTTTTAAGCATTTTATTGCTTGGACTTCTAGTCCAAGTAAAAGCTTACGCGGCAATTTTAGTTTTGGGTGGGCTATTTATATCTGCTATTTATTCATTCTACATTCTACGTTCCACATTCTACACTCGGGTATTTCTTGGCTCTTTAACTTTAAATTTAATTTTATATTTTATTTTTAAATCGGATGGTGTCGGCAATGTTTTTGCTTGGCAACCTATGTGGTTTTTAGAAACTTTAATGTCTTATTCAGATAGATTTGGTTGGGAAAGGCTGTATTCTGCAATGACGACTTATAAAATGGGGCATATTTGGTTTAAGGCAATTTTAGCTTATTCTTTAGCATTTTTAATATTTATAGTTGGGAATATGGGACTAAGAATTATTGGTTTTTACGCTATCAAGCGAATAAAAATTGATGAAATTTTAGTTTTTATTGTTACTGTTCTTTCTATGGCAGTTATAATTCCAATGTTTTTGGTTCAAAAAGGTACTCCTTGGAATACTATTCAATTTTTCTATTATTATTTATTCTTTTTTTCAATTTTTGCAGGTATATCGATAAGTAAGATGAAAAATTGGGTAAAATTTGTATTTATAATTTTTGCAATTTTAGGAACATGGACGACTTTGCAACATTATCTACCTAAAATGCCACAATCTATGGTATCAAACGAAGAATATGTTGCCTTAGACTTTTTAGCTAAACAAGAAGATGGAATAGTTTTTACTTATCCATTTGACAAATATAAAGCAAAAGAAGCAGAAAAGTTTTCTCCAAGACCACTTTATCTCTATGAATCAACGTCATATATATCAGCTTTTACTAATAAACCACTGTTTCTTGAAGATCAAGTGAATTTAAACATCATGGGCTATGATTGGGAGAGTCGTAGAGAGCAGATTCTGTGGTTTGTTTTAAACCTTGATAAAGAGGCGGGTAAAGATTTCTTAAATCGTAATAATATCAAATATTTGTACCTAGTTAAAGACATTTCACCTCTTTCAGGAGAGCTACTTAGATTGGGTTCAAGCGAATTAGATCTAAAGAAGATTTTTGAGAATAAAGGCTATATAATATACCAATATGGCGAGGATTTCGGCGGTAGTTAATACATATAACGAAGAAAAGAAGATTGATCGTTGTTTGGCATCTCTTAAGGGTTTTGCAAATGAGATTGTGGTTGTTGATATGATGTCAACAGATAAGACAAGAGAATTGGCTAAAAATTACAATGCAAAGATATTTAAACACAAAAAAATTAGTTATGTTGAACCTGCTAGAAATTTTGCAATAGAAAAAGCCAAAAATGATTGGGTTTTTATCCTAGATGCAGATGAAGAGATTCCAGAAAGTTTAAAAACCTTCTTGAAACAAGAAGTAAAAGAACCCCAAGCTGAGTTTTACCGTATTCCTCGTAAAAATATAATTTTTGGTAAATGGATGAAACACTCCGGCTGGTGGCCTGATTATAATATCAGATTTTTTAAGAAGGGGTCTGTAACTTGGAATGAAGTAATTCACTCAGTACCAATGACAATAGGCAAAGGTATGGATATTCCACAAAAGCAAGAATTCGCTATTAAACATAGACATTATTCTTCCGTTGAAGAATATATAACTAGAATGAATAGGTACACTACAATTCAAGCCAAAGAGCTAAACAAAAAAGGAATTGAATTTAAATGGAGAGATGTTTTAATTAAACCAGCATCAGAGTTTTTAAGAAGATATTTTGCCGAAGAAGGATACAAAGATGGTTTACATGGCCTTACTATTTGTTTATTACAAATTCTTTCAGAACTAGTTGTTTATGCAAAACTATGGCAAAAACAAAAATTTAGAAAAAGAAAAATTGATGCAGATGATACTTTTAATGAACTTAAAATAATATCCAAGGATTTTATGTGGTGGCTTTATGCTTCAAAAATTAATGATTCTAGTAATCTTTTTTCTAAAATATGTCTAAAAATAATACGAAAAATAAAGTATCAATAATTGTACTTGCCGTTAATAGCCTCGATCTAATAAAAAGCGAATTAAAAGAAATTTCTAAATTAGATACAAAAGGTATTGAAGCGGAATGCATAATTGTTGATAACGGTTCAAGCGACGGGCTTCAGGGTTACCTAAAGAGTTATAAATTGCCTAACATGAGCCTCAAATATTTAAGAAACTCTTCTAATTTAGGATTTGCAGAAGGAAATAACGTAGGAATTAATTATGCATTAAACAATGGAAGTGAATATGTACTCTTATTAAATAATGACATGATTCTGACAAATGATTTATTAATTAAATTGGTAAAGTTTTTAAACAATAATCCTAAAGCAGGATTAGTTTCTCCAAAAATATATTTTGCAAAGGGTTATGAATTTCACAAAAATAAATATAATGGTAAAGATTTAGGTAATGTTATTTGGTATGCCGGTGGAAAAATTGATTGGAATAATATTTATACAAGTCATATTGGGGTAGATGAAATTGATAATGGACAATATGACAAAACTATAAAAACAGAGATAGCTAATGGAGCTTGTATTTTGATAAGAAAAGAAGTTTTTGAAAAAATCGGGCTTCTGGATAAGGGATTGTTCTTGTATTGGGAGGATGCTGATTTTTGTCAGAGAGCACTGAAAAATGGGTTTGATGTAATGTACTATCCTGAGACAAATGTGTGGCATAAAGTATCTTCATCAACTGGTGGATCAGGTAGTTTTTCAAACGATTATTTTTTAACTAGAAATAGATATTTTTTCGCATTGAAATATGCGAAACCAAGAACGAAGTTCGCCGTTTTGCGCGATACAATAAAACTTGCTTTAATAGGACGAGAGTGGCAAAAAATAGGTGCAAGAGATGCTTTAACTGGAAAGAAAGGAAAAGGACCATGGACAAAAAAATAATATCAGCAATTATTATCTATGGAGGAAATTATGACAAAAAGTTGTTGGAAATTGCTAAAAAATCAGTTTCTTGGTGCGATGAATTAGTTTTAATTAATGGGATTAAAGGAAGTTTTAGTGATTGGAGAAATGAAGGATTAAAAAAGTCAAAAGGTGAGTGGATTTTATATGTAGATAGTGATGAAGAAGTAACTAACAATCTCCAAAAGGAGATTGAATTAATAGTTAAGAATGAAGAATTAATAAATAGTGCATATGCAATTCCAAGAAGAAACATAATATTTAATAAAGAATTTAAGTATTCTGGCCAATATCCAGATTATCAAAAAAGATTGTTTAAACGAACTGCACTTAAAAAATGGACAGGTACAGTTCATGAAGAGCCTCTATATGAGGGTGAGATTGGACACCTTAAAAATCCAATGATTCATCACAAAAATATGACAATAAGTGAGATGGTTGAAAAAACAAACAAGTGGTCTGAAATTGAAAGCTTACTGATGTTTAAAAATAATCATCCAAAAATGAATTTTATAAGGTTCGCTTCTGCTGGGATTCGTGAATTTATATTAAGATTTGTTAAACAAAAAGCATTTTTAGATGGAAAAGAGGGTCTAATTTATGGAATATATCAAATTTATAGTAAATTGATAAGCTACGCAAAATTATGGGAAAAGCAGCTATCTACAATCCATACCTAGATACTTTAGGTGGAGGAGAACGTTATACATTAACTTTTGCTAAAGTATTAGCAGAAGAGGGATATGATGTTGATATTGAATGGAAAGATAAAGCAATAAAGGAAAAACTTTCAAAAAGGTTTGGATTAAAATTGCCAAATAACATTAATATTGTTGATAGTATCAATCGGGGAGAAGGTTATGATATTTGTTTTTGGGTGACAGACGGTAGTATTCCTACTCTAAGGTCTAGAAGAAATTATCTTCATTTTCAGGTTCCATTTCATGATGTTAACGGAAATTCATTATTAAATCGAATGAAATTATTTAGGATAGAAAAAGTAATTTGTAATTCTTACTTTACCAAAAAGGTAGTTGATAAAGAATATGGAATAAATTCTGTTGTTCTTTATCCACCTGTTGCGTTAGATTTATATAAAGCAAAAAGAAAAATTAATCAAATATGTTATGTCAGCCGTTTTTCTGAATTAACACAAAATAAAGGGCATGAAATTTTAATTAAACAATTTAAAATATTTACCAAAGACAAAAAGTTTAAGGAATGGAAATTAGTTTTAGCTGGTGGAACTGAAATAGGCTCAACTGATTATCTTAAGAGATTAAAGAAAATGAGCAGTGGTTATAATATAGAATTTGTAGAAAGTCCCACTGTTGATATTTTAAAAAATATATTCGGTAAATCAAAAATATTTTGGTCTGGCTCAGGATTTAATGTTGATGAAATAAAAAATCCTGAAAAAGTGGAACACTTCGGCATCACTTTAGTTGAATCGATGTCTGCAGGCTGTGTAGCTGTTGCTTATAATGCGGGTGGACACAAAGAAATTATTGATCATAACAAAAATGGTTTTTTGTGGAATAATAAAAAAGATCTTTTAGAATTAACCAAAAAAATAATTAAAGAAAAAGGATTGTTAAAAGCAATTTCTAAAAATGCAATTAATTCGTCAAAAAAATATAGCTATGAAGAATTTAAAAATGAAATCAGAAAAATTATATAGTGTCTTATTAATTGCAATATTTGTAATTGCATTTTTTTTAAGAGTATTGTTTTTGCAAAACAATGCATTAACTTTTGGATATGACCAAGCAAGAGATGCATTAATTAGCAAACAAATCATTTCAGGAGATATTAAAATCCAAGGACCACCATCTTCAGCTCCAGGGCTTTTTCATGGTGTTTTTTATTATTACTTATTAGCACCCGCTTATTTAATAGGCGATGGAAGTCCTATTGTTACAGCATATTATTTAGCATTTTTAAATTCACTGGCAGTAGTTATTATCTTTTTTATAGCGAAGCTGGCAACGAAGAATTCGTGGATTGCTATTTTATCATCCTTTTTATTTGCTATTTCATTTGAATCAACTCAATATGCAACGTGGCTTAGTAATCCGACAATCGCAGTCTGGACAGTTCCTTTAATGTATTTAGGATTATGGATTTGGATCTTTCCAATAAATCAAAAAAAGTCAATAATTGGTCCAATTCTAGCAGCAGTTGGGTTAGGTCTTTCTATACAAGCAGAAATATTTCTTGCCTACCATATTGTTCCTCTTGTGATATGGTTGACGATTTATAACAAAAGTATTACTAAAAAAAGCTTTGCTTATTTTTTTGGATTTTTAGTCTTTACAACTTTTAGTCTTATCCTCTGTGAATTTAAATTTGGTTTTAATAGTTTATCTGCTATAAAATCACTAGCTGTAACAAGTGGAGGAAATTTGGCATATGCAAAGTCTGTCGGTGATTATCTAATTCTTTATTTAAATCAAATAGGTCGAATTTTTGCCTTTAATACCTATCCTGGAAATATTGGATATGGCGGAGTAACTATTATTGTTCTTGGTGTCTACTCTTTAATCAACGCCAAGAAAAATCCATATCCTGCGTTTCTCGCTGTTTGGTTATTTTCTCATTTATCTGTTGTTACTGTTGGTGGAACATCAACTCCTTTTTTAATGGTTGGGATTGGACCCGCTGTATCTTTGATGTTGGGTTTTTATATATATAAACTATTTAACAAAAAAAGAGTTTTTGCTGTTCTAATTTTATTAATAATAATTTATGGAAATTTAAGTTTTATTTTTTCTCAGAACAAATCAGGGTCAACTCTTTTTTCTATACAGAAAGATATGCTTTTATCAAAACAAATTAATGCAATTGACTATACATATCAATTAGCCGATGGAAAACCATTTAGTATTAATAGTTTGACATCTCCTCTTTGGATAAATATTGTTTGGACATACCTATATAACTGGTATGGAGTGAACACTTACGGATACGCTCCTTACTGGCACGGTAAAGATCAAATAGGGCAGCTTGATAGTTTAGAAAGAATTGACAGTCCTCTTGATACATCATTTCTAATAATTGAACCTATGGCAGGTATACCTGCTAGATATTTACCAGAAACAATTGGTGAAGAAGATGTTGATACTAAAATGGTTGAAGGAAAATCTTTCGGAGAAATAGTAGTTCAAAAAAGAATAAAAATTTAAAAAAACATGAATACTAAAAAGATAGGCGAAGATTTACATGCGCATGTTCCTGCAAACTGGTATTTTGAAAGTTTAAGAAAAGATCCATTACAAAAATATTGGCATACTACAAGATTTAGAGAAATTAAAAAGGTGATAACTCCAGCTGATTTGGTATTAGATGTTGGTTGTGCTGATGGAGTATTTTCAAGTATTATTTTTAAAAAATCAAAAGCTAAAAGTCTTATTGGATTAGATATTGTTAAAACTTCAGTTGATTGGGCTAAAAAACATTGGAAAAGTAATAAAAAGATGGAGTTTATTGTTGGTGATGCACATGAACTTCCGTTTGAATCAAATTCTTTTGATGCAGTTTTTTGTTTGGAGGCATTGGAACATGTAGCTAATCCCACAAAGGTTTTAAAAGAATTTAAGAGAGTTATGAAAAAAGGAGGTTATGGTGTATTTTTAGTTCCTTCTGATAATAATTTGTTTAAAATTGTTTGGTGGTTGTGGTTACATTTTTATCCAAGGGGTTGGGTTTGGAGAGAAACCCATATTCAAACATACAGAGATAATTATCTGCCAAAAGCATCTAAAAAAGCAGGTTTTGAACTAAAAGTAGACAAGAAATTTAATTTAGGGATGTTACACTTAGTCAAGGTCAAAAAAATATAATATGAAAATATCTATTGTTATCCCAAATTATAATGGTAAGGATCTTTTAGAAAAGAACCTACCTAGTGTTATTGAGGCCATGAATAACCTTAAAAATAATATTTGTGAACTTGTAATAGTAGATAATGGTTCAACTGATGATAGTGTCAGTTACTTAAACCAAAATTTCAAAGATCAGTTTAAATTAATAAAACATACGAAGAATAGGGGATTTTCAGCAGCAGTTAACATTGGAGCAAGGGCAACCAAAGGTGATTTAATATTACTTTTAAATAATGATGTTAAACCAAAAATAGATTTTTTAGAAAATGTTGAAAAGTTATTTATAGATAATAGTGTTTTTGCCGTATCCTTACACGAAAAAGGACATGGAGCATCTAGTGCTAGTTTTAAAGATGGAATAATTGATATTAGTTTTACTAAAAAAGAAAGTGAGAAAGTAGAACTCACTTTCTATGTCAGTGGAGCTGCAGGATTATTTAGAAAAACAATATGGCAAGAATTAGGTGGTATGGATGAAAAGCTACTTTCCCCTTTTTACTGGGAAGATATTGACCTTTGTTTTAGAGCATCGAAGAGAGGCTACACAAACCTGTGGAGTCCTTTTGGAAAAGTTATACATAATCATGAATCAACATCTTTAAAGTTACCAAAAAAATACGTAGATAGAATTAGGGAAAGAAATCAATTATTAATGCTTTGGAAAAATCTACACAGTAAAGCAATGTTTAATAAGCATCTAAACGGTTTATTTAAAAGAATATTAAAAAATCCAGGATATATTCGAATTGTCTTTATGTCGTTACTAAAATTGGGCTTAGTTATTAAAGCAAGACGTAAAGAAATAAAAGAATGTGTTGTCAGTGACGAGGCAGTTTTCCAAAAGTATCAATGATTAAACTTTCCATAGTAATAGGTAATTATAAGACATATGGTCTGACAAAGACTTGTATAGAATCAATCTACAAACATAAACCTAAGTTTCCATTTGAGGTAATTGCTGTTGATGATGCATCACCCGATAAATCAGGACAAAAACTAAAGGTATTAGAAAAAAGTTTTAATAACTTAAAAGTTATATTAGTAGATAAAAATCAAGGATATGTAAAAACAAATAATTTAGGATTAAAAGAATCAGTAGGTGAATATAAATTGTTATTAAATAGTGATACTTTAGTACACAGAAATGCCTTAGATAATTTAGTTGAATTTGCAGAAAAAACAAAAGAAGCTGGGATTGTTGGAAGCAAACTTGTAAATAGTGATGGTACATTACAAGCATCTTGCTATAATTTTCCTAGTATTTGGAATGTAATTAATTACAAAAAATTTGCACCAAAATCTAAAGAACCGATTGTTGTTGATGCTGTTGTGGGTGCTTCGTTTTTAATTACTCCAAAGGCATATAAATTAATAGGAAATTTAAGTGAAAAATATGTTTCATATTTTGAAGATCTGGATTATTGTAGAGAAGTAAAGAAAAAAGGGCTTAAAGTTTATTATTTGCCAACTTCAGTTATTACTCACTATCATGGGGAATCATTTAAACAATTAGCTGATGAAAAAAATCAATGGAAGAAACTAATTCCATCTAGTATTGCTTACCATGGTTTATTTAAGCATTACATTTTATATATAATTAGTTGGATATATCAAAAACTGCACATATTTTTATGGTTATTATTAGTAGCTATTTTTACAATTCCTGCGTTTTGGAATCTACTTCGACCTGGTTTTTTCCCGATGCAAGATGATTTACAAGCTTTTCGTGTACAACAACTTGATAAATGTTTAGATGATGGCCAGATTCCATGTCGCTGGGTTCCTGATGCCGGTTATGCTTATGGTTATCCTCAATTTAATTACTATCCACCTCTCCCTTATTACGTTGGAGCAGTGCTTCATAGAGTAGGAATTCAATATATTGATGTAGTCAAAATTTTATTTATTGTAGGTTATGTCTTGTCAGCCATTGCTATGTATATTTTAGTTAGTGAGTTAACTAATAAATGGTCGGGGTTTGTAGCTTCAATTTTATATACTTACATTCCCTACAAAGCTGTTGAAGTATATGTCAGAGGGGCTTTAAGTGAATTTTGGGCACAAATATTTTTTCCACTAATACTTTGGTCTATTTATAAGTTAGTAAAGACAGGAAAAATAATTTATATAGTGTTGATGGCGATTTTCATCGGTTTTCTTGCAACAACACATTCCTTAATGACTATGATATTTGCCCCAATTGCAATTTTATGGGCACTTTACTGGTTATATTTGCAAAAGGGGAAAAATATAAGCAAAATAGTTTGGGCTGGAGTACTTGGGGTGGGACTTTCTGCCTTTTTCTTACTGCCTGTAATTTTTGAGAAGAAGTTCGCCCATGTTGATTCAGTTCTTTCAGGATATTTTGATTATAGAGCTCATTTTGTAAGCTTGTATAAACTTTTTATTTCTCGTGAGTGGGGGTATGGGTCATCAGGTTTTCCTAATGAAAAATTAAATTTATCTTTGGGTATAGTCCAGTGGTTAGTTGGAATTGGGGCTATAGTATTGGCTTTATTACTACTCAAGAAAAACAAAGAAAAATCACAACTTACCTTGGGTCTTGGATTTATGACTTTGGCAAGTATCTTTATGATTCATATGAAATCAAGTTTTATTTGGGCAAAGTTACCATTCCTTTGGTATTTGCAGTTTCCTTGGAGATTTTTGGCAATTAGTATATTTCTTTTATGTTTACTTTCAGGATTTTTTATATATTTTTCTGGTAGGTTTAAATATATTTTGGGTACAATTTTAATTGTATCTTCGTTTATTTTAAATATTTCCTTTTTCGTTCCTAAAGATTGGTTAGATATAACAGACAATGATAAATTTTCAGGAATAAGTTGGCAAAAACAAATGACAATATCAATTTTTGATTACTTACCAATTTACGCAACTCTTCCTCCTATTAAAGAAGCACCACCGATACCAGAAGTGTTAGATGGAAAAGCTTTATTTAGTGATTATAAAAAGGGAAGTAATTTTCAAACAGGGAAAGTAGAGGTATTAGAGGATGCAACGATCCGTTTACCCCTTTATGATTTTCCAGGAATGCAGGTTAAAGTAGATAATAAAAAAGTAGAGCATTACAATAATGATTGCAGAGGGCAAGAGTTTTGCTACGGGTTAATTTCTTTGAAATTACCCGATGGTAACCATATGGTTGAAGTTCGTTTAACAGACACTCCAGTTAGAAGAATAGGCAATTTAATATCACTTGTTAGTATAATTAGTATAATAATATTATTATGGTTAAGTTTGTGAAAAAATATTGGATACCAATTCTAATTTTTATTTTTGGACTTTCTGTTTCATGGCCTTTGATGAGGGGTGGTTATTTTTCTCATCAGGACGATCTTCATATTATTCGCATTGTAGAGATGAGAAAGTGTTTTTCTGATTTTCAAATTCCTTGTCGTTGGGTTCCCGATATGGGTTGGGGAAATGGTATGCCGTTATTTAATTTCTACGGAGTTTTTACCTATTATGTTGGTGGCATAGTAAGTTTTTTTATTGGTTATTTAGCTACAGCTAAGTTTTTATTTTTTGTAGCCCTGACTCTAGGTAGCTATGGGATTTATTTATTGGTTAAGGATTTATGGGGAAAATATGCTGGATTGACGTCTAGCATTTTGTATCTTTTTGCTCCATACAAGGCTCTTGATATTTATGTAAGGGGTGCACTAACTGAAGCAATAGCACTTACCATAATTCCATTTGTTTTATATTTTGGCTACAAAAAGAATTACAAGCTCTTCATTTTGACTTTATTTTTATTTTTAATTACACACAACATAATGACTATTATATTTCTCCCCGTTATTTTATTATGGATGATTTATTGGAATAATTTACGAACTGTAATAATAACTTTTGCTATTGCTTTTGGCCTATCTTCCTTTTTTATCTTACCTGCATTTTTAGAAAAAGGTTTAGTGCAAACCCAAAGTTTAACAAGGTTTGAACTTGATTTTAGAGCTAACTTTATAAGTATAAGACAATTATTTTTTGATAGAGTTTGGGGGTATGGTACATCAATCCCAGGGCCAGAAGGTGGGATGAACTTTCAAATAGGGTGGCCACATTGGTTATTAGTAATTGTTTCAGTAATTTATATATTTATTGGGAAGTTTGATAAAAAGACTAAATTTCTAGTGTCAGGAATTACTGGAATATTTTTGTTATCAATATTCATGACTCACAATAAATCTTCATTTATATGGGAAAAATTTAGTATTTTAGAATATTTTCAATTCCCATGGAGATTTTTATCACTTTCTATTTTAACGTCATCTATATTAGGCGGTTTTGTTGTTTTAATTGTTAAAGAAAAATTCAAAAAATATTTATGCGCTTTAATAATAGTTATAACAGTTATATTAAACTGGAATTATTTTAAACCAAGAGAATTTTACAATATTAATGATACACAAAAATTATCAGGCCAACTTTGGGAAGAGCAAAGAAAAGGAGCAATTCTTGACTATCTACCAATAACAGCACTTGAACCAAGAGAAGCTGCACCAAAATTAAACAATTTCAATTATCGAAGTAACAAATTTACTCTTGATGTAAATATTCCCTATGAAACTCAAATTGAGATACCTGTCTATTATTTCCCTAATTGGGAAGTAACTGTTAATGGAAAAGTCTACCCATTAACGCATGATAATATTCTTGGTAGAATTTCTGTTTTTTTACCTGAAGGAAGTTATAATGTAGTTGGAAGGTTTAAAAATACAGCGCTTAGAACAATTGCAAACACAATAACGCTACTTAGTGTGATTGGTTTTATATTATGGAAAAAACTAGAAAACTAATAGGAAAGTATCTTTATTATATAATTTTAATACTTTCAATTCCCGCAGTTAGATATCTTTTTGTGAACGGCTATTTTGGAGTTTCAGATGATTTGCACATTGGTTGGCTTTTTGAGATGGATAGGGCAATAAGGATGTTTCAAATTCCTCCAAGATATATCCCAGATCTGTCATATGGTTTTGGTTATCCTTTATTTAGTTTTGTTTACCCCTTACCTTTTTACATAGCTGAGATTTTTCATCTAGTAGGATTTTCTCTGGTAAATAGCGTTAAATTAGTGTTTGGGTTGTCACTTCCTTTTTCAATGTTATTTATGTATAAACTTCTCCGTCTTTATATGAAAGAAGACTTTTCACTTGCTGGTGCAGTTCTTTATGTATATGCACCTTACAGAGCCCTTGAATTGTTTGTACGAGGAACGATAGGGGAGATAGTTGCCTTTGTATTTTTCCCATTAATAATCTATTCCGTAGTAAAAAAGAAGCCATATGTACTAGCTTTAGCTTTCGCAGGTCTAATATTATCACATAATATTATGGCTTATATGTTCATACCATTCTTGTTAATGTTTACGATTCTTAATCGATCATTTTTGGTTTCTTTGAAAGGTTTATTACTAGGCCTTTTGTTCTCATCGTATTTTTGGGTTACTGCAATTTATGAGAGCAGTTTAATGAAATATGATACTGTCTTTAATTTCTATGACCATTACCCCGCCTTAAAACAATTTATTACTCCTTATTGGGGCTATGGTGCATCAGTTCCAGGAAATTACGATACAATGTCATTTTACATGGGGGCGGTTAACATAATAGTTATTGTTCTTGGGTCAATATTATTTCTTTTTAATAGAAAAAAACTTTCAAGTGCAGAAAAAATTATTGTCGGTTGGGCAGTAGTAATATGTCTACTCAGTGTGTTTATGATGAATTTTAGATCGGCGTGGTTTTGGAGAAATCTTCCACTCATTCCTTATTTTCAATTCCCATGGAGATTTTTAGCAATGATAACGCTAATGAGTCCGTTGTTTTTACTTGTTTTTTCAAAGCTGAAGCAGCTAAAATATCTTCCGTTTGTAATTATTATTGCTGCAATCGGCCTTAATTTTAATTATTTTAAAACGAGTGAATATTTAGGTAGAGATGATAGTTATTATATAAATCGATATATTCCTGTACCTGTTGCAAGTGAAGAATATTTAAAAACTTCAGAAGAATATTTAAGATTACCAAAGGAAACGGAAATTAGACCAGACAAACTTTATCCAAGGGCGTATACAGATGATCTAACGGTAACTCTTCAAATTGAAGAAAAAAATGCTCTCGATTCTAAAATTACTACAGAAAGCAAAAATGAATTTAAACTAAATTATAATAAGTATTATTATCCAGGATTTGTTGCAAAGATTGATGGGAATAAAATAAAAATTATTGCAGGGAAGCCGTTTGGGCAAATTTCATTTACAGTACCTAGTGGTAAACATGTAATAATTGTAGAATACAAAGAGTCGCCAATGAGACTCTTTTTTGATATAGTTTCTTTAGTAGCTATTGGAGTTTCTGTAATAATAATATGCAAAAAACAATATCAACAATCTTAATTTTAGGAATTTTTCTAAGGTTAGTTCTTTCTTTTACTACATATCATTCAGATGTTGTCCCTTTTGATTTTGCAGGGAAAATAATAAAGAGTGGGAATATTACTAATTTTTACGATTATCTTTGGGATCTTCCTGAAGACAGTCCTTATTTAAAAGTTTATCCTAGAAATTTATTTAACTACCCCCCACTTCCATATTTCTTTTTAGGAGGGACATCATTGCTTACTACTTGGATTGTCGATCCAGTAATTCACAACAATTTTGTTTTAGATTTTAAGTCTACACTCGGAAATTATGAACTTAACTTATTACTTCTTTTATTAAAACTTCCTTATTTTTTCTTTGATATTGCTATTGCCTATTTGTTGATGAGTTTTTTCAAAAATGAAACAGAGAAAAAATGGGCATTTGCCCTGTGGATGTTTAATCCAGTTAATCTATATGCAACATATATGATAGGCCAGTTTGATATTATCTCAACTTTTTTGACAGTTGCGGCACTATATCTTGCCGTGAAGAAAAAAAATTTATTACCAAGTGCAATACTTTTAGGGTTAGGTGCTGGATTTAAAATTTTTCCACTTTTATTTATCGTACCATTAGCTTTTGTCAAAACAACTTGGCTTGACAGAATAAAAATATTATTAACTGCGGGATTAACTTATTTAATAGCAGCCTTTCCTTTTATAATGTCTTCTGGCTTTAGAAGAACTGCAATGCTTGCAGGTCAAACTACAAAAAGTTTTTATGCACAAATTCCTATATCGGGGGGGGAGTCAGTTATATTATTTTTAGCAGCAGTTATATTTATGTATATAGTTTTTTATTACAAAAAAACTAATATAGAAGACTTATGGAAAAGATTTTTTGTAATGATTTTAGTATTTTTCATCTTTACTCATTTTCACCCTCAATGGCTTTTATGGACAATGCCACTTTTTGTAATTGAACTTGTTTACACTAAATTTAAACACCTACCACTATTTGTTGGACTTTTAGTTGTCTACATTGGAATGATTACCTTTTTTGACTCAGGACTTTCGATTGGCTTGTTCTCGGCAGTTAATCCAGCACTTTATAATCTTTCCCCAGTCTGGCAGTTATTGGGATTAAATTTTGATATCAATGTTTCAAGAAGTATTTTACAGACAATATTTACAGGAATATCTGCTTATTATATATATGAATACGCGTAAACTTTTACTAATTGCTGTTAGCTTAAGATTATTGGTATCTGGTTTGTTATTTCATCCAGATATAAAAACTATTGCTTTTCAAACCTCTTTTCTTAAAAAGGGTATTGTTAATATTTATCCATATTTAATAGACAATAAAGTAAATCTTCCCTTAAAAGAAGAGTTTGTTTATTTCCCACTTAGCTATTTAACTTTAGGTAGTTATCAAGCAGTTATTTCTAACTTTTTAGGTAATGATTTTAATAATTGGTTAAGTGATGCTGGTGCAAACTCTGTTGTTAATAATCCTAATATCATTAAATACTTAATATTATTAAAACTCCCTCTTTTGGTTGCTGATATATTAATTGCCTTTCTTCTTTTAAATTATTTTAAAAAAAGAGAAGATGGCGAAAAAGCATTTACTCTTTGGTTGTTTAATCCATTTACTATTATTTTAATTTATGCTTTTTCAAATATTGATATCTATGCGGTCTTGTTAACAGTTATTGCCTTTTTGTATATTAAAAGAGAAAAGTTAATAACAGCCTCAGTTTTTCTAGGTCTTGCGATTTCTTTTAAACTTTATCCATTACTTTTTGTTCCATTTTTGTTTTTAAAATCTAAAAAGATTAAAGATAAAATATTAACGACATTAATTCCAATTTCAATATTTGTTTTATCAATAATTCCTTTTTGGTCAGAGGCTTTTGTTAAGTCTGCGCTTGTTTCGGGATTATCTACAAGAATATTTAGTCCAAGTTTTGAAATAGGATTTGGTGAATCTATAATAGCTGGTTTGTTTTTACTTTCTGCACTTTTTGTCTACGCCTATTTAAATGACCACAAAATAAAATTATTTAATTATTTTGTAATTTTACTTTTAATTATATTTTCTTTTTCTCACTTTCATATATCTTGGTTACTTTGGATTGCTCCATTTTTAGTAATTCTAGCAATTAAAAAACCCCAACTTTCGTGGCCTATATTTTTCTGGGCAGTCTTTGCAATTTCTATACCTTTATTTTATTCAGATCGCTCAATGACAATATCACTATTTAGAATTTATTCTACTTGGTATGATTTACTTCCAACACCGTTTACATTTATACAGAAATTGTACGATGCGTACAATTTTCAAAGTATGTTACATTCTATATTAGCTGGACTTTCAGTTGTTTTGTCTTTTAATTTAATTAAACATGACTAATTTTACTAAATTTACAATTTTTACAATTTTATTTTTAATTTTTGTATTACCTATTTTAATGATAATACCAATTAAGATGGTACCTGGTGGAGATCAACCAGGGTATGGTGATATGGGCAGAGTGTCAGTTTATGGACTCCGTGATTTTAAACAGGTATTTATATCTAAAGACAATAATTTGACGGCTATTGGAACTACTATTAAAAATCCTAATTTAAAAAATAAAAAGGATATTTTATTTAAATTATATGAAGAAAATAATAATTTAGTAAGAAATATAGTATTAAATGGTTTTAATATTGGCGACGGTGATTTTGTAAAAATAGTTTTTGAACCAATACTTGACTCAAAAAACAAAAAGTATTATTTTGTGATATCATCTCCAACTGCAGGTGAAGAAGAAATAATTGAGCTGTTTTTAATTAAACCTACAAATGAGGTATTAGAATATTCATATGATGAAGAAACAAAACTTGGAGGTATTCCAATGGTCACATTCCACAAACCAGAAGGTCTTTTAAAAAATATTAAGACAATATTTTTAAATCTAATATCTAAGATTTGATATGTAATTTGAGGTTATTTAGTGTAAAATTTGACTATGGCAAAGAAAAAGGAAATCAAAAAGTTTAAATTGGGCAAGTGGATGAAGATCTTGTTGTGGGTTCTAAGTATTATTCTAGGAATATTTTTAATTTTTACTATTGGATTCAAAATCTGGATGTCTACATGGCAAACATACAAAAGTGATGAATTCACGATTAAGTACCCAAGTCAAATGAAATCTGAAGAGCTTGATAAATATTTTATTAGTGAAATTGATTTTGATAATATTAGACGAAAATTATTAATTTCAGATTTGATTGAATACGATAAATTAAAAAATTACAATTTAGAAAGAAATGGAGAAATATCACTTATAATATATAAAAATCTAGGTTCAGAGCAATATAAATATAATGTTTCAATTTTGGGAAAGAGTCTTTTTGATGATCTAAATAAACTAAAAATATATACAAAAATGAAATCGCTTGTTGTTTCAGGTAAAACAACCGTATTACTTAAAGAAAATTGGGATCGTAGAAAAGCTTTAGTATTGCAATATTTGATTCAAGATAACGAAAATTATTATTTAGTTGATATCGATATAAATAGTAATAATAAATTTCAAAGTTTCATTAATAGTTTTATTGCTCAAAAAATAGTTTCAACCCTCAAACTAAACTAAAAACCCCCTGTTTTTCTTTCGAAAACCCAGGGGGTAGAACTTATTTCTTAAACAAACTGCTTAACCAATTTACAAACGTATCCCAAAGCGTAGTATCGGGTGTTTGTGGCTGGTCATTAGCAGGTTGTTCATTATCTTCACCTTGTGTAGGCGATCCTGTAGGTGAGTGTATGAATTTCATACAATTAGCATCTCGCACAGCATACTTGCTACCTAAAGTAACAGTACCTTTTCCATCTCGATTTGCTTCATCTACTGTTATGTAGAGCTTTCCGTTTTCTTCAAAAACTGATTTGACATATGCAACATGTCCGTAATCAGAATAAGCTCCTCCACAACTTTTTTCAAAAACAACTATATCGCCTGCAACTGGGTTATGATTAACAACTAAATCTTTATTTGTTGCAGAGTCATCCCACGTATAAGCATCAGCGCCTGCATCAGGTATCCATCCTTTAACATCAGGACGTTGTGCGTACACATACCAAGTACATTGCCCTTCTGTAAACCGATTATCCGCAGCTTGAACTCCGAACCACTGTTCAAATAACGACGGTTCTTCGGTGGGTGGTGGCATCGGACATTGTGCAAGTGGTGTACCTTCAATTCTTTCTTCTGATACCAAACCTTGATCAATTAAGGGTACTTCAACTTGTGGCACAACAGTGGGCGTTGGTTGTATATCTACAACAACAGGATACATGTGATATTCACCACCTGTTCCTACTTCTGCAGCCCAACCTTGTACTCCTTTGTATTCCACCATGAACCATCTGACTTCTTGTTTACATCTGGGTCCATCAACAACAATAACCTGTGCAAAGTTAGGTATGATTGTTAAAGGATCAGTATCAACATTAGGTCTTGGTCTTAGGTTTAAATCACGCCCTGCAATTTCTGCTTGACCACCAACAGATAAAACTGTTGGAGAGGCAGGGCATTCACCATCACTTGCTAGTCCTTGTGGACCATTGGGTATTACTTGTACCTGTCCTCCTGTAATTAATGGAACTGTGGTTGCCGAGTTTTGATTGGGTACAATTGGTGCAAGATTTGCAAAGTATCTTGCTTTGAAAGCGTCAAATCCTGCTTTGTCTCTACTAACATCAGGGATATCCTGTCCAGTTGGAATTTTATTCAAATCACTGGCAGAGAACCCTTTGTTATCAATCATTCCTCTTGATATCCCTAAAGCATCAAGTGTTTCAGGGTTTGGAATGTGCCTTTTTTCACCGTTTACAATTACGAAGAGATTACCATTGATATTAATCAAATCCTTGGTTGAAAAGTAATCTGCAACATTTGGTGATTGTGGACTTCCAGAAACAACAACTGTTAGGTTTCTTGAAGAATCTCCGCCTGCGCCATGAACAACAAAACTATATTTCTTGGTTACAGGAGGACAAACTTGCAAGTCACCGTTTAGGTTTACACTTTCTCCATCTATTTCTGCAGAATTTGCATTTGATGAAGACCAGTGTAAGTATGTACATGATCCAGTTATTATGTTATCTGAATCAACCCAAAGATTTGCAGTTGGAGCAGGAACTGAAACTTGTTTTGGGGCAAGGTAGTAATTTCTGTCTGTACAACTTGCATTGCTCCAGTTTGGGTCATCAGTTGCTCTTGAACAAACTCTGATATTGCTGTTGCCATCACCACAACTTGATGTATTCCAATTACTATCAAATTCTACTTCTGATGTTTCATTCTTGGTTAAATTTCCACAACCGACGGTTATGGTAGTAGCTCCAGGATTACTGCTATCCACACGAATGTGAATATTAACATTGTCACCAACAGTTGCAGATTCTGGACTGAATGAAAAAACAGAAATGTTTGGACCACGTGATGGACCTGCGGGAGGAGGCGGTGCAGTTAATTCATATCCCGTTTCTGTTGCAGTTGCACTGTTCCAATCTTCATTGACTTTAGCAACTTCAACACGGATTGTATACCAACCAGCAGCCAAATGTCCTGTTCCAAAACATCTTTCAAATTCTATCTCAGCACTTTCGTTCCAACCTTCATTGCCAAAACGAATTCTCATGGATCTAAAGTCTGCATCCCAAGCAACACGAGCGCGAATACAAACATTTGAACCAACTTGGCTACCTGAAGGTGGACTGATGGAAACAATTTCTGGTGTTCCCAAGGCACTTACAGATTCTACATTTGTAAATAACCCTAAAACAAGGGTAAGTACAACAAGAATTCTCCAAACAAATTGCTTTAACATTTTGTTTCTCCTTTCCTCTTTCGAGGTCTGATATGGATTATTAAGTTAACGAGCTTGATATTTTTATATCAGGAGTATTTTAACACAAAAATACGGACTATTTAATTTTCCAAATTATAATCTCTGAGTTTTCAAAGAACTTAACTAGGCCAAGGGAATCAATGTTAACTTTTGGTGCAATTGCCTTCGGATAATATAATATGCTGGCGTTGGTGGATTTTATGGCAGATTTTACCTCTTCAATTTTTTCACTATTAAAAATTGTTTCTTTAATTTTGAGACGTGGTCTATAATCATAGCCCATGATGTCTACTTGTTCATAATCATCAAAGTACGTAGTGCGGGACGTCAGGGCTGAAACATATGAAGTGTCAAACCAATCCCATATGTTTGGAGTAATTTGTTTTTGGTCGAGATATTGGTTATATGGAGGTGTTAAAATAACAGAATTAATATCTGTATTATTTTTTATAAACTTAAGTGCTTCTAATTCCTGCGAACTTATTCTAGTAAATGGTTGTCTTAAATGTCCTTCCGATATATAGAACTCACCAAACAATTTTACTTGTGTTGGAATCATTAAAATAATAATAATTGGTGCGAGAAACATAAATTTTTTGTTAGCAACAATTTTTGAAACTGCAATTCCTGAAAGTATTCCAAAAAGTAATATGAAATATTGCAAAAATTGTGAAGTATTACTGGCAACTCCCTTTTGTAAAAAAATTAAAGGAAAAGCGATTGATAAGATAATTCCTATTTTAAAAATAGCATTTGTTTTAACAAACTCCCAAAGACCTAAGGCTCTCATTCCCAAGTTCCCAAAGAAGAAAATTAAAAAGCCCATTCCTTCAAGCCAAATAACACGTTTCCAGTTGTGCTCATAAATATATGTTTGGCGTCTTAACTCCCAGTCAAGTAGATTAAGACGAGATGATTCAACTATCATTGTTCTGATATACCACCATGGTTCATAAATTAAGAATGATCCACTGTTTGATGAGTTGGGAATATATAGAGCTAAAGCCATGATTCCACTAACAAATGACAATATAAATAAATCCCAGTTCTTATTTTTAACTAGTTTCCATGTTCCAACTATTGATAAAGTCAGAAGTAAGATAACACCTGCATATATTTTAAATGCTGAAATTGTACCAAGCATAATAAGACTTATTAGGAAATATTTAATTTTTTCTCGTTTTTGTTTTTGTTCTAAATAGACTAAAACAAAATAGATAGAAGCTAAAAACAAAAAGTTAGAAATTATTTGAGGTGGGTTACCACTAGAACTTTGTATCTGTGTAGCCCAGAAAACACTTTCTCCTTTTCCTATTAAATATCCAAAACTACCTGCAAAATAGGTAAATATGGTTGCCCAGATAGCGGAGTGGAAGTTGTTTGTTAATTTCTTTGTTAAAAAATAAACTGATGCTCCCAAGAAAAGTGAATAAAAAACAGGAAATATTCTAAAATATAAATTAAAATTACTAATGTTTGTATACTTACTTACCATTGCAGGCAAGATATCAGAAAAGAAATGATAATTTTTAAGAGGTGTTCCTGCAAAAATTGGATTTTCTAATGGCCAACCTTTTTTCATTTCTTCCATTAAGGCGATATGCCATGTACCATCATGACCATGAGCACTCCAAAAGACTAAGTCACTATTTTGATTTATCCCACTAGGAGAAATAATTGCAAGCTGAGTAATAATACCAATAATAAATACTACTAATACTAAAAAAGTCTGTCTGTTTAGGCTTATTTTGATATTTTTAAATGTTTTAATTAAAGATTTATAGCCAACAGCTAATGACAAAAATAAGATAGGAATGATTAAATAGGGAATATTTAGTACAATTAAGATATATGAAATTAGGGTGGAGAGAGCAAATACGAAAATTGATCCCATTAAAACGGATTCCATATTCAAATTATATACTACTTGCGATATTAATACTTGGGTTTGTTATCCGTATATATAAAATTGATTCACTACCCTTATATGGTGATGAATTAACAATTGTTTACGATTCATATAGTGTTTTAAAAACTGGAATGGATCAAACAGGGCAGTTTCTACCTTTAACCTTTAAAATGGGAGCAGGTAGGCCTGCAGGCTACGTCTACGGTAGTATTCCATTTGTTTATCTATTTGGACCAAGTGTTTGGGGTGTAAGGGGGCTTTCTCTTACTTCGGGTATGGGAATAATAATACTCATGTATTTTTTGGGAAAGAAGATGTTTAATGAAAAGGTTGGGTTAATGGCATCATTTTTAACTTCAGTTTCGCTGTGGGATATTTATTTATCTCGTGCAGGATTTGAAGCCCACTTTGCATTATTTTTAACTCTATTCGGTGTTGTTATATTCCTTTATCGAAGATATGTTTTAATGGCAATTTTGTTTGGACTGGCAATATTTACTTATCCAACATTTAAATTAACTATTCCTCTATT
>CAZSXP010000003.1:4153-5618 GCA_964610395.1 uncultured Gammaproteobacteria bacterium | reverse complement strand
CCCTTAGCATATACAAGAATTCTTTTTGAGAATTATATAGAAAATCTGTCACCTCAGTTTTTATATCTTAGAGGGGACAGAAATCCAAGACATAATCCGGGTGAGTGGGGAATGTTGTATCTTATAGAGTTTTCCTTGTTACTTATTGGACTTTATTATTTGGCCAAAAATAGCAAACGAAATTTATTATTAATAATTGCTTGGATATTAATTGTTCCACTAGCCACAATGTTTATGGGTCAAACTCATGCACTAAGAAATAATTTAATGTTACCTGTTTTTATATTAATTTCTGCATACGCGCTTACAAATATTTCAACTAAAGCACGAATATTTATTTTTAGTTTATTTGGGATACAGCTTATTTATGTTCTATCAACAATTTATTTTTTTGCACCAAATAAGTTTGGAAGTTTTTGGTCACTTGAGGCAAAAACTGCATCTTTAGAAGCTATTAACGCTGACAAAAATCAACAAATTATTCTTTCTACAAAAATTGATAATATAGAATATGCATATCCAGTTTATGCAAAAATTGATCCAAAATTAGTTATTGAACAATATGAAAAATGGCCAAAAATATATAGCAATGTAATAATCTCAAATGAATAGCATAGTAATAGTAATGCCTGCTTTTAATGCAGAACGAACTGTCAGAGATACTTATAATGAAATCCCAAAATATTTAAGAAAAAATATTATTTTAGTTGATGATAATAGTACAGACAATACAGTTTCGGTAGCTAAAAAACTAGGGATTAAAGTTTTTAAACATTCAAGTAATCTAGGCTATGGCGGAAATCAAAAAACTTGTTATTGGGAGGCTTTGAAGTTAAAACCAGATGTTGTCGTTATGCTTCATCCAGATTATCAATACGACGCTACAAGAATTGAAGATTTAATAAAACCAATATTAACTAATAAATTTGATTATATGTTTGGGAGTAGAATTGCAAATAAAAGTGGGGCACTTCTTGGAGGAATGCCTTTGGTAAAATATTATGTAAATAGAATAGTATGTTTATTGCAAAATATTGCACTGGGTGTTAACTTTACAGAGCATTTTTCAGGACTTCGTGCTTATTCTACGGATCTTTTAAACAAGGTTCCATTTCAACGATTTTCAAATGACTTTGTTTTTGATCAGGAAATGACAGTTTCTGCATTTTCTTATGGTTTTAGAATTGGAGAAATCGCAATACCAACAAGATATCACCAACAAGCATCATCTATAAAATATTTAAAAGGGATTAAATTTGTTTTAGAAGGTTTTTATGCAATATTTAGATTTAAATTAAATAAATGGGGATTAGTGAAGGATAAAAGATTCAAATGATAAATTTTTCAGCCTTAGAAATAGATAGAAATATTACTAGGCAACAGTATTTTGGTGAAGGCTTGGGAAAAATTTATGGAAACAGGTTTGGTATATATTATTTTAGTAAAGTTTATCCAAGATTTATTA
>CAZSXP010000003.1:0-4053 GCA_964610395.1 uncultured Gammaproteobacteria bacterium | reverse complement strand
TTTTGCGTTTTTATAGACTTGGTGAAGTTCCACTTGGCTTTCATCAAGATGAGATATCACAAGCTTATAATTCATTTTCAATTTTAAAGACTGGACACGATAGATATGGACAATTATTACCTATTTTATTTAGGTCATTTGGCTCTTATCAGCCACCAATTTATACCTACTTAACACCAATTCCAATATATTTTTTTGGCAATACAATATTTGCAGCACGATCAACATCAGCCTTTTTTGGAGTTTTAACAGTTTTAATATCATATTTCATAGTTAAAGAACTCGTCAAAAATAGATATAAAGAAAGTTTGGCATTACTTACTTCATTTGTCGTTGCTATCTCACCTTGGGCAATACACTTTAGTAGGAGAGTTGTTGAAGGAAATTTGGGACTCTTTTTCTTTTTTCTCTCATTTTATTTTTTTATTAAATCTCTAAAGAAAATTAATTATATAATTCCGGCTGCAATTGTTTTGGGTATTTCTACACATGCTTATTATTCTGAAAGATTGATTGCAGTTATTTTCCTTCCATTTTTCTTGCTGTATTTTAGGAAATACTTTCTAAAATACAAAAAATGGGTGATTTGTGGAATTTTATTATTTGGTTTAATTCTTTTACCACATGTTGTAACAGTTTTTTCTGGAGCCTTTGTGGCAAGACTTGACCAAGTAGGAACTGCTGGTGAAGGAAAACTTTTCTTTGTTGAGTTTGTAAAACATTTTGTAAATTATTTATCTCCAAGATATTTGTTTGGTGACGCAGGTAGTGGTCTTGCAAGAGTCTCACCAGACTTGGGAGTTTTTTACAACTGGATGGTTGTACCTTTCTTAATCGGTTTATATTTTATAAGTAAATTTGTAAATTATGAATATTTAAAGTTTTTAGGTATATTTCTTGTTATATGTTTAGTTCCTGTATCAATGACAGGAGATATTTTTTATCCTCTCAGAGCTCTAGAATTTTTTTGGTTACTTTCATTTATTATTTCAATTGGAATTCTTGAAATCGGGGAAAGAATTAAGAATGTTCTAATCAAGTGGATTATATTTTTTAGCTTAGTCTTATATTCTTTGAGTTTCTTCTATGTTTCATACTTTGTTTTGTTTCAACATGAGACTACTGAGAGTGCCGGAAATACGTATTTCACTCTCTCTAACAAGTTAGAAGAGTATAAAGATTACAAAATTATTCTTGATTCAACCAGAGATCCAGCAACAGGACTTAGAATTGCATATGTTAGAAACTATGACCCCAAAAAACTTCAAGTCTTGTTGAGAGGTCAAATGGAATCACCATATTATGATATATTTGTAAATAACAATGAGACCTATGTTGTTGACAATATTGAGGCACGGGCTATCGATTGGAAATCTGATAGATGTAGTTATAAAACAATATTAGTAGGTGATAGTTTGGCAATTTCAGAGAGTCAGATTAAAGATCATAATTTAGAAAAGATATTTGAGATTTATGGAATAAATAGAAATATTGTTCTTTATGGGTATCTAATAAATCCTGATGATGAATGTCTTAGGCCATAAAAAATATATATGAAAAAAATAGCATTAATTCTAATTATCATCCTAGCCTTTGCTTTGAGGGTATACAAAATAACTTCAATTCCACCGTCTTTGAATTGGGATGAAACTTCGATTGGATACAATGCCTATTCAATACTAAAAACCGGAAAAGATGAATGGGGGCAGTTTTTACCACTTCATTTTAAATCATTTGGGGAATATAAGTTACCAGCTCAAATATATGCTTCAATTCCAGGAATTTACTTTTTTGGACTTAATGAGTTGGGAGTCAGAATCACCCCGGTTATTTATGGAACCCTAACAGTTTTACTTTTATATTTTCTAACCCAAGAACTTTTCAAGAAAAAATCTATTTCACTAATTTCCTCTTTTTTACTTGCAGTTTCTCCTTGGCATATACAACTAACAAGAGCTTCTTTTGAATCTTCATTCTCATTATTTTGGTTTGTGATGGCTGTCTGGTTTTTGGTTAAGGGACTTAGACAAAAAAAGTGGATTATTGCTTCTATAATTCCTTTTGTTATCTCAGTTTATACATATAATACTGCTAGAGTTTTTACACCCTTATTTTTATTTGTTGTTTACCTTGCTAATGCAAAGCATTTATTAAAAAATTTTAAATTTGCGTTTTTTAGTTTCTTGTTATTTGTATTTTTAGTCAGTCCTATTATTCCATTTGTAATCTCGGGGGACGCTGCAGCAAGATATAAACTAGTTAGTATTACAGATGATAAAGGTTTGATTCCTCGGATAGAGGAAAGAAGGAACTTATCACGACTGCCTTTGGTAGTCACGAAGTTATTACACAACAGATACACCTACAATACATATTATTTCTCCAAAAATTATTTAGCTCATTTTACTCCTAGTTTTTTATTTATAAATGGAGCAGGACATAGACAGCATCATGTACAAGGAGTTGGTGAACTTTACTGGATACAAGCACCATTTTTATTATTTGGATTGTATCTTTTAATTAAAAGGAAAGACGGTTCATTAAAAATACTTCTCCCTTGGTTATTTTTAGCATTTGTTCCTGTATCAATGACTAATGATAGCATTCCAAATGCATTAAGAACTTTAATTGCAGTTCCTGTTTATCAAATATTTACTGCAATAGGAATAGTTGAGCTTGTAAAGTTAAAAAAATATACAAAGATAATATTAGGTCTGTCAGTTATATTGTTTTCGATAAATTTTGGAATATATTTGAATAATTACTTTGTAAAATATCCAATTAATTACTCTCGTGATTGGCAGTTTGGTAACAAACAAGCAGTAGAGTATATAAAAAATAATCAGGACAAATATGATTTAGTGGTATTTACTAGAAGTTATGGTGAGCCACACATCTTTACTCTTTTTAATTTAAAATATGATCCAGCAAGTTATCAAAATAGTCCAAACCTTAATCGTTTTGAAACATTTGATTGGGTAAGAGTATTAAAATTTGATAAATACTATTTCCCAGACTTAGGAGATGAAGGAACAAAGTATGAAGATATTGTAAAAGCAAATCCGGACAAAAAGATATTGTTTGTCGGAAAAAAGGGCGACTTCCCTGAATATAAAAAGATCTTAGAAAGGATATATTTCTTAGATGGCGAGTCAGCTTTTGAAATTACTGCAAACTAATTTCGTTTTGATTTTAATTTGTTTACTTTTCCTTGGCACTAGACTTTTTAGGATAGATACAATTCCCTCTTCTGTTTACTGGGATGAGGCGTCAATTGGTTATAATGCATATAGTGTATTGCAAACAGGGAAAGATGAATGGGGGGAGTTTATGCCACTTCATTTTAGAGCTTTTGGTGAATTTAAACTTCCTGTTTATGTTTACTCTGTTGTTGCTTCAGAATTCTTCTTTGGATTAACAATTTTTGCAGTTCGTTTGCCAGCTGTAATATTTGGTTTGTTGTCAGTAATTGGATTATATCTGCTAGTATTTGAATTAACAAAAAACAAATTATTATCTCTTCTTTCATCATTCTTATTTGCCATAACGCCTTGGTTTTTTATATTTTCAAGAACAGGATATGAAGCAGTTGCAGGACTTGCCTTTTTTATCTGGGCACTTTATTTTTTAAACAAAAGAACACTAATCTTTTCAACCTTGTTATTTGTTATATCAGCATATAGTTACAATAGTTTTCGCATACTAATCCCACTAGTTCTTGGGCCATTTTTATTATATTTTTTTTACAAAAAAGAATTTAAAGCAGTTTTTGTGTCAATACTAATTTTAGGTCTTAGCGTTATTCCGATTTACAAATTGTACAAACAGGACTCTGGGTTATCTAGACTTCAAGCAGTAGGTTCAAAAAATATCGTACAAAATTACATAAAAAATTTTTCTCTAAGCTACTTATTTGTTTCAGGAGATACTAATCCTAGAAGCCAGATGCCAGATACTAGTCAGTTATATTATTTAGATATTTTATTTTTAGTATTAGGAATAATATATATATTAAAAAACAAAAACTATTATCTAATTTTAATTTTGTTGATA
>CAZSXP010000002.1:3020-90284 GCA_964610395.1 uncultured Gammaproteobacteria bacterium | reverse complement strand
AAATTCCAACTAGTTTATCTTTAAAAATTTCTTTAGCCAAAAGATATATTAATAACACAGACAATGTTCCTAAAACTGCCTGTGGTATTCTCCAGCCAAATGAATTTTCGCCAAAAATTTTCATTCCAAGAGCCATGCCAAGTTTTGATATTGGTGGATGTGTCCATTCATAAGCAAATCCTTCTGGATTAGGATTCCAAAATTCCCAAGCTTTTGGATCATTATGAAGAACCAATTTTGCAGTAAAAGCATGATATATCTCATCAAAATACATCTCTTTGGGGTTTCCTAATGCATAAACTCTAGTTCCCAAACTAAATAATAAAATTATTATTAATAAAATATGTGTTTTTTTGTTTGTAATATCTTTTGTTTTAAAAACGACTAACGAATTCACCTTAGATAACTTTAACTTGAAATTTAAAGTGATTTTTTTGAAAATATTTGCAAAAATGAGATACAACGATAAAAGATTTATCGTTATAAAAAATTTAATTAGTGTTGGATTAAATATCTCTTTATAATTATTCGTTATCCATTGATATGCATAGGCCAAATTAGCGAGATAGGTTAATGACAAACCAGTATAAATAAGTAAAAGAATTGGATTAGTTGCTGTCATAACAAGAAGTGGTGCTAGTACTGGTAATAAATGTCTTTCGTGCATACGGGTCATTAATAAGAAAGTGATGAGCAACGAGATACTAGACACTAGATATTGGCCATTAAATATTTTTTTCTTGTAAATAACTATTGTTAATATCGTTATAGATACAATCGACACAACTAGTCCGACCCAAAATGTAATATTATCTGGTTTCCAAAAACCAAATAGTCCCCAGAAAGAGAATGCATTAACTGATCCATATTGATATTGGTCCGCAGAAATTGAAAGACGGTCAAAAATAAATGTAAATAAATTAGTTGTATTATTAAATGGAATAAAACCCATTATAAAAACTCCAAGTCCCAAAACTCCAAAAGTCAAAACTTTAGACAAAGAAGTCTTATTTTTAATTATTAAATATAAAATTGCAGGAAGAACAAATGCTGCTTGGGGTTTTATTAAAGTACCTACAGCCAAACTAACAGCCGATAGGTAATAGGCATTAGGCACTAGATAAACAGCCAGTAAAGAAAATAAAGCAGTTAAACTATCAACTTGTCCCCAGAGTGTTGAGTTTGCAAAAATGGCAGGATTAAATAAATAAAGTATAGAAAAAAGAATGCCTCTTTTCTGGCCAATTATTTTATATATCAAATATCCAGTTGCAACATCAGCTAAGATTGCTGGCAATTTAAATAAAATTGTCTGAAATGCAGGAAATAACAAATTTAATTTACCTAAAATCCATAATATATATAAATATCCAGGTAAATAATCAGACCAACCAGAATAAAAAGTTTTAAAGCCATTTGTGGCTAACGAGTTACCCCAAGCAACAAAAGTTCCGTGATCAAGTTGAAGCGTTCCAAAATTTGCCAAAAATAATCTAAGAACTAAGGCAGTCAAAAGAACCACAATAATGTTAAAATTGTATTTATGCAATTTAAATTTAAAAAACATTTTCTGCATTTTATAATTCCTCTTTTTTTATTTTTAGGAACATTTTTAGTATATAAAAATATTTATTCAAACCCAAGAAATTGGTACGATCATTATTTATACTTAACTAAATCAATAATTCAAGGCAGAGTTGACATACCCAATCTGCCTTCATTTTATCATGATAAATTAATATTTGATGACAAAACTTACATACCTTTCCCTCCTGGAGCATCTTTTATACTAATTCCGTTTGTTTTTTTAAACGAAAACATTACTCAACAACAAACATCTATTTTTATTGGTGCTATTGATATTGTTTTAATATATTTATTGCTATTAAATTTTACAACTAAAAAAAATTCTATATTACTATCTATTTTCTTTGGTTTTGGAACTTCTTTTTTTTGGTCAGTTGTAGTTGGTACTACTTGGTTTTTTGCTCATGTTGTAGCTATATTTTTCATAACAATTTCTTTAACACTTCATTTTAAACAAAGACATTTTTGGTCAGGAATATTTTTTGCGCTCTCAGCATTAACTCGAATTCCATTAATCTTATCTGGAGTTTTTTATTTAATGCAACTATTTAAACAGAAAAAGAAGTTTATTAATTTTTTAATAGGAGCTTTTATATTTATCCCAATTTTTCTGTTTTATAATTTTTTAAGATTTGGGAATATTTTAGAAACCGGTTATGAAAAAGTATATTTACAATATTCTGGACAAAAAGTGTCTATCTCTAATAACTTCGGTTATTTTGATTATAGAAACATTCCTCTTCACTTTTACACTTTTTTAATTATGCCACCAACTGAAAATTTTAAACCTTCACCTTTTGGTATGGGAATTTTATTTACTTCTCCTCTTTTGTTTATTGCCCTAAAACCAAAATTTAAAAGGGGGATTGAGTTAGAATCAATAATAACTGCCGTTGTTTGTGCTATACCAAGCTTTCTTCACTATACTCAAGGTTGGGTGCAATTTGGATATAGATTTATTTTAGATTTTATAGTTTTTCTGATGATAATCTTGGCTATTCGCTTTAAACCTTCAAGATTTAATCTGTTTCTAATTTTAATTTCCGTTATGGTTAATTTTTGGGGAGTATTGTGGGCAATTGAACTTGGCTGGTGATCCATTCTTGAACTTCTTTCCATGATCCACTTTTGGAAACAAAGACATACTGATAATCATGTTTTTTGTTATTTTGTGAAATTTCAATCATTTCATCAGGAATATTTAAAAAAGTAATATGCTCTCTGGCCTCAAACACAAACCTTGCTAGAGAATAAAGCGTGTTTATATCTATATCTGTTTCTAAATGAGAGATAGTTATTTCATATAACTTTCTAAGTACAGAAGGATTTAGTATTACATCTTTTGAAAGTATTTTTTCTTTAATTGCTTCTATTACTTTTTGTTGTCTTTTTTCTCTTGCGACATCTGTTCCTTCATCTCCACTAGCGTTTCTACTTCTTACATATTTAAGAGCCAATTCTCCATTCATGTTTTGCTCACCTTGGGTAAATTGAAGGGTTTCATATCTACACCTATATAAACGATCTCCGTCACATAAATCATTTTCCTTACCCTCTATTGGATATTTTTCATCTGTAAATGAATTTTCAACGTGTACCTTTATGCCACCAACATTATCTATTAAATCTTTAAACAATGAAAAATCAATAACAACAGTATAATTAATGGGTAATCCTGTAATTGATGTAACACTATCACCTGCCATTTTAAATCCACCATAATGATATGCCGAATTTAGCTTTGCCCTAATTTCAGGTATCCAAATATCACGAGGCAAAGAAAGAAAATTAACACTATTATTCTCAATATTGAGATAGGAAAGTATAATAGTATCGGTTAAATTTGGAGCAGTATGACCTTCTCCACCTTTACCTAGTACCAAGATTGAAATACTGTTCTCAATCTTCGGGAATGAAGAATTAAGAATTAAAAGTGAAGAAATAAACAAAATTACAAGAGTAACAAGAAATGCTAGGGCAAATTTTAATACTCGCATGGTACTATTGTAATTAATATGGACATTCTTAACAAGGAACAACAAGAAGCAGTTAAATACACAAATGGCCCACTTTTAGTACTAGCTGGAGCTGGATCAGGAAAAACTAAAGTTTTAACTCACAGGGTTACCTATTTAATCGAACAAAAATTAGTAAATCCAGAAAATTGTTTACTTCTAACATTCACTAATAAAGCGGCTAAAGAAATGAAAAAAAGGATGGGAGATATTGAGCTAGGCTTTGCGGGAACATTCCATGGTTTTTGCGCAAGGGTTTTAAAAATTGATGGAAAAGTAATAGGAATTAATAATAACTTTTTAATATACGATGATAATGATCAAAAAGATTTGGTAAAAGAAATAATTAAAGACTTGGGAATTAATACTTCGGTTAAACCTAATTCAATTTTATACTCTATATCTGAAGCCAAGAACCAAATGCTTTCTCCTTCCCAGTTTGCAGATATTGCAAGAGGAGACATGGGTGATATAACAGTAAAAGTTTACGAAAAGTATGAAAAAAGATTATCTGAAATAAATGCTCTAGATTTTGACGATCTACTTCTAAAAACAGTTAAACTTTTTGGGAAGTCAAATGTCCTTCACAAATGGCAAGACAAAATACAACAAATATTTGCCGATGAATGGCAAGACACAAATAAAATTCAATATAAATTAATTAGACTCCTTGATGGTAATAGGGGTGTAATAACAGCAGTGGGTGATGCGAGCCAAAGTGTCTACAGTTGGCGTGGCGCAGATTATAGAAATATAAATTATTTAATGAAAGATTATCCCTCCATAAAAATTGTTAATTTAGAACAAAATTATAGAAGTACGCAAAATATATTAGATGCTGCTAACTCTGTAATATCTAAAAACACTGGCCATCCAATATTAAAGCTTTGGACAGAGAAGACAGAAGGCGAAAAAATATCTGTCTACCCTGCCAAAAATGGATTTGATGAAGCTGATTTTGTTATAAAAAAAATTAAGTATTCAAAAAAATATAACGATGTTGCAGTTCTTTACAGAACTAATGCTCAATCACGTGTTCTAGAAGAAGCATTAATGCATGCTAGTATCCCATATATATTAGTTGGTGGAGTTAGATTTTATGACAGAAAAGAAATAAAAGATATTCTTTCCTATTTAAGACTTTTGTTTAATAAAAAAGACTCTGTATCAGAGAAAAGAGTTTTTGCGTTAGGAAAAAGGAGATTTGATAAATTCATGATGATTAATATAAATGCTGAAGAATATACAACAATTGATATTCTTGACTTAATTATTAAAGAAACAGAATATCTAAATAAATTTAAGGAAGATGATCCAGAAGATATGCAACGATTGGAAAATATTAAAGAACTTCGATCTGTTGCATTAGAATTTCCTGTTCTTTCGGATTTTTTGGAAAATGTTTCACTGGTTGAAGCAAGTTCATCTAAAGGTGATATTAAAAATAGTATTACACTAATGACACTTCATGCTGCAAAAGGTCTTGAATTTCCAATCGTTTTTATCGTAGGAATGGAAGAGGGTCTTTTTCCACACTCAAGATCTCTCTGGGAAAAAGAGCAAATGGAAGAGGAAAGAAGACTTTGTTATGTAGGAATAACTAGAGCTAAAGAAATTCTTTACTTAACTTATGCAAAGAAGAGAATGATCTATGGTGAGACATCAAGTAATGCAGTTTCAAGATTTATTGTAGATATTCCTGAGCATTTATTAGACGGGGAAATTAGACTTAAAAATTTTGATGATGATTCACAAATTACAGATGATGATCTAAACTTTGACAATATATTGGATAAGTACCTAAAATAAATCATGAAGCATCCACTACAGACAAAAGAATGGGGAGAGTTTAGAAAAGAGTGGGGAAATGAAATTCTCACAACAAAGTATGGAATAATTACAGTTCATAAAATTCCTTTAATCTCCTATAAAATCGGTATTTTTGAAAAAGGACCAGCTCCAACCACTACCATGTTTAGTGATTTAAAAAAGATAGGTAAAGAAAATAATTTAATTTTTATAAAATTAGAACCAAATGTGGAAAAAAATAACTCTTTAATTAATTTACTTAGTAAAAATGCAGTACAAGGCAAAAGACTATTTACACCAACATCTTTTTGGATAGATCTAACCAAATCTGAGGAAGATCTATTAAAATCTTTCTTAAGCAAAACTAGATATAATATTAAATTAGCCCAAAGACATGGGGTAGAAGTTAAGATAGATAATAGTGACATTGCATTTGAAAAATATTTAGAGCTGACTGCTGAGACAAACAAAAGACAAGGTTTTTATTCTCATACTCCCAAATATCATAGACTAATGTGGAAACATTTAAAAAATAAAATTGCCCACCTGATGACTGCAACTTACAACAATGAGATTATATCTACATGGATTTTATTTAATCATGATGGATTTTTGTATTATCCATATGGTGCATCAACTGATAAACATAAAGAAGTCATGGCCAATAATTTAATGATGTGGGAAGCAATTAAGTTTGGTAAGAAATTGGGTCTAAAATCTTTTGATCTCTGGGGTAGAGAAGAAGGCACAGGATTTACAAAGTTTAAAGAGGGATATAATCCAAAAGTTGTGGAGTTTTTAGGTAGTTGGGACTTAATTATTAATAAGCCAATGTATTATTTATATAGAATAGCTGAGAAAGTTAGATGGTTTGTACTTCGATTAAAATGACCGACATTCGTCAATCACAAAATTATGCAAGATATTTAAAGTCACAAGGTTGGACTGTAGAACGGATAGATAATATTAATTATTTTATTAAAACACTTCCAATTATTGGAAGTGTACTTAAAATTCAACGTCCAAAAAAAATAGATATCAAGACAATACAAAAATTAGAGAAAAAATATAGGGTGTTTCAAACTATAATCGAACCAATTAACCAGAATGATGTTATATGTTGTATGCAATATGGTTATAAACTAAACAAAAGCCCATACCTACCATCTAAAACACTTAATCTCGATTTGGCTAAATCTCTAAAATTTAATAAGGAAACGAGAAGATGTATAAAAATAGGGGAGGAGTCAAAAACTTTAGAATATAATTCCCCTGATGAAATAAAATTATTTCATCGCGCATGGAGAAGATCTGTAAACTTTAATCGATATGTGCCAAGTTTAAACAGTCTTTTAAACTTAAGAAAATCGTTCCCGAATAATCACTCAACTTTCCTTGCGTCGCACAATAAAATTAGCGATATTATAGGGGGAGCGCTTTTCACACGCAGTTTACACGATTATGGATATTACTGGTATGGGTTTACTAATAAAGAAGGTCGCACTTCCCTATCCCAATACTCTCTTCTCTATTCTGGCATACTATGGGCTAAAAGGATGGGTTGTAAAGTTTTCGATTTTGAAGGTATTTATGATCCCCGCTTCCCTAATAAATCATGGCTTGGCTTCACCCACTTCAAAAAGTCCCTTGGAGGTACTGAAACCCCCTACCCTGGATGTTATACTAAATTTAGACTACCTATATGAAAGCTATTTCACTTAAGCAACCTTGGGCTAACTTAGTAACAAGTGGTAAAAAGACTTTAGAAACAAGAAAGTGGTCTACAAAATATCGTGGTGATTTAGTTATTTGCTCTTCACAAAATCCTAAAATTGAGCCGTATGGAAAAGCTTTGTGCATAGCTGAGCTTTATGACATTAAGCCAATGACCAAAATACACGAAAAAGAGGCTTGTATAAAAGTTTACCCTAAAGCCAAAGCTTGGTTCCTTCGAAACCTCCGCCTGATTAATCCTCCAATTCCGGTTAAAGGAAGTTTAGGAATTTTTGATATAGAAGTCTTCTAATCTTTTCGATTCCTTGCAAATTAACCTTACTAAAATCCTTATTCAAGAGAATTAATAACTCTTTTCCAATTGGATCCGATATGAGACTACTTGATTTCGCCAGTTTAACTATTTTCTCGAAAGGAAATTCAGTAAGATCGCTAAGCTTTATCTTTTCCTCTCTAACCAAAAGTAGCCAAAGAATATCTTTTGTATATTTTCTTAGATGCCTATAAAGATCATGGTCGGAAATTTTCGAAAAGTACAACTTATCACAGTGGCCATAGTATTCTTGTATCTTAAAGTCCTCCATCTTTCTACGAGCATGTCGAGTTAACTTAACTGGATTCTTCTTAAAGATATTTTTACCAAGTAATACTTTTGACTTCTCTAGATATTCATAAAAAGGTAAAGATAGCGAGCGTATTTGAAAATTTGTTTTTCCTCTAGCTTTAATGTCTGAAAGATATAACAGATTTAAATTTATATCCAAACCAACAAATTCCCTGTTCTGAACAATCCTACGTAATTCCTGGGTGTCCTTTGGGGCATATTTATCCAAAACCAGCATAAAATCGTAATCGGAGTCCTCGTTAATATTTAGGTCAAAGGCGCGGGTCCCAAAATAAAGAAGGGAAACAATTCTCTTTTTTGGAAACATCTTTGAAACTTTTCGAGTCAATTTTTCCTCAAATGAAATTATTTTAGACATGTCGAAGTCTACCACTGTTTAATCTGATTTACAAAATATAGAATACTCGCATTTTCCCTGACAAAAAAAGTTGCCATTACATTTAAAATCACTATTCTCTATTTCTTTTTTGTTTTCCATAATTTCTTTTTTTAATTCTTCAAGCTGTTCTTTAGTTCTTCTTGTTATTAATTTTTGTTGTCCTTCAAAATAGTATAAAGATAATTTAATATCTTCTGGTTTTGCTTTATATAAATTAGAAAGGGCTAGGGCGTAGAAAGACAGTTGCATATCTTTATCAACATCTTTTTGTGTAGGTATATTAGCTCCAGTTTTGTAGTCAATAATTTCATATCTCCCCTTTCCCAAATCGTCTATTCTGTCAATTGTTCCACCAATTTTAAGAGATGGATTAATTTTTATTGTAAACTTTTCTTCTAATGAAATTGTTTTACCACGTAGTGGCAAGCTTTGCTTATCTTTTTCTTTTTTCAAAAATCCTAATAAATACCCCTCACCCTTCTTGTAGAATTCCTGTTTATGTTTTTTATTAATATATCCTTCTGAAATAAAATTTGATTTATATAATTTTAAAATATCTTGTTTCTTATCAAAGTAATCTTTTAAAGTATTGTGAATAGAAACTCCAAAAGATATCGATGCAGATGGAGATGTTGGAATATTATAAATGTATTTTAATTTGTAGTGCATTGGGCAAGTTTTAAATGTTTCGATTTGGCTAACGGAAAGGTAATCTACCTTTCGTGGTAGTATGTAGGATGTAGTAGGTAGTATGGTTTTTTGTTTTATATTTACTACATTCTGCTTACTACTTTCTACAATCTCTCCCAATGCTTCCATTACAAAGAGGCTTATTTTCTTTTCTCTTTTTCCATCACCATATAAATCAGATGCAGTTAAATATAACCTTTCTTTAGCTCTTGTCATGCCAACATAGAAAAGTCTTCTTTCTTCCTGCCTATGATAGTCACCTCTTGGTAAAATTTCTTTGATTAATGCTTCTGAAATCGGAATTTGTTCATGACGTTCTCTTGATGGAAACCTTTCATTGACTAAATTAACCAAAAACACAACAGGAAATTCTAACCCTTTAGATGAATGAACTGTTAAAATATTAACTGCATTATTTTCTTGCCAATCACCATCTGTAACACTTGGTGATTCTCCAACTTCTGTCAATAAATCAATATAATCTACAACAGCAGTAACTCCTGCGTCCTTGTTATTTTCCTCAAAATCTTTGATCTTTTCAAAAAACTTAGCAATATTTTTTGCTTTGATATCCTCACTGTTTTCAAGTATCTTTTTATATATTCCAACTTCATTAATATAGTCATACAAGATTTGACCTGCAGTTTCTTTGTTAATTAATTTTAAATGTTTATCAATTAATTTCAAAAGATTAGTTATTTTTAGATTGGTATTATCCGTAATTACCTCAAAAATAGATAAACTATTCTTTTTTGCAGTTGATGTAATTTTTATTAACTCTAGGCTTGATATGTTTAGTGCATCAGAGGATAATAATCTATATAAACTACTCGAATCTTCGGGATTATATAATACTTTAAGGTAAGAAATTAGATCAACTATTTCCTCTTTATCAAACAACTTACTTGGTCCCAAAAATTGATGCGGAATACCCTGCCTTTCAAACTCTCTAATAAATGCCTCCGCATGATTATTCGCCCTAACTAGTATGGCCACATCACTGTAATTATAATTGTCTTTATTGACCAACTGAATTATTGAATTACTAACTTCCTCCGCTTCTTCTTGTCCTGTTGTGCTACGCAAAAACTTTATATCTGTTAACTTTTTACTATTCACGGCCTTAAGTTCTTTTGATATCCCCAACTGGTATTCCAAAGTATCTGGGTCATTGTGTTTAATTAATTTATATGCACCATCAAGAATAGTTTGAGTCGATCTATAATTCTGATTTAAAGTTATAATTTTTGCATCAGAATATGTTTTTTTAAATTGTATAATATTACTAATTGCTGCTCCCCTAAATCTATAAATGCTTTGGTTATCATCTCCGACTATTGTAATATTTTTATTTTTCTTTGCTAGTAAATTAACTAATTCGTTTTGGGCGAAGTTAGTGTCTTGAAACTCATCTACTAAAATATATTTAAAATTTTCTTGATATTTTTTTAATATATTTGGTCTGTCCTTAAATAATTTAATTACGTAAGTTATTAAATCTCCAAAGTCTAAAACATTATTTTTAAGTTTTAATTCTGTATAAAACTTATATGCATTTGCAAGTTCTTTAGTTTTTATAACTTCCAACGGTTCTTCGTTTGTATAATCTTTTGTATATATTAAATAATCTTCTGGTGTTATCATTTCATCTTGAAGTCTTGAAAAGTGCTGTAATAACCCCTCAATAAATTTATTCGGGTTGCCAAGTGGCCTAAAATAATCTAAATTAAAATCAAATAAATTTTTCTTGATTAAATCAATTGCTTGAGCAGTGGTCATCAATTTATAACTCGAAGAAAGTCCAATCTCTATCCCCGACTCTCTTAAAATTCTGTCACAAAAAGAGTGAAAGGTAGAAATCCACATTTCTCCGTATCCTAAAGGAAGTGCAATGTCTATTCTCTCTTCCATTTCAGTTGCACCTTTTTCTGTAAAAGTTAATGCAAGAATTTCTTCTGGTTTTGCCAGCCCTTTTTCAATTAAATATTTAATTCTTTCAGTAATAACTGTGGTCTTTCCAGTCCCAGCCCCTGCAATAATTAGTAGCGGCCCCTCTCCATGTTTAATCGCCTGAAGTTGCTCTTTGTTTAGTTTGTAAGTACTCATGTCTGATGTTTTTATCAAGCCTTTCTATTGCATATCTTAACATAGTCCTCGGCATAGTTACTGCATATTTATCTAAAAATTCTCTTTCAATATCTTCTCCGCACCTTTTACCTACTTCACGAAGTGACCAACCTACTGCTTTATGTATTAAATCGTGTGAATCATGTAATAGGATTTTTACTATTTCTAAAGTAGGTTTTGGATTATTTTTAGATATAAATGCAAACGTGGAAATCATAGAAATTCTTTTCTCCCAGAGATTTTTTGAGTTAGCAAGTGTTTCTAAAATATAAATATTTTTATTAAGTAAATAGTTGCCTATTATTTTATGAGCTGATAAATCAACCAAATCCCAATTGTTTATATATTTTGTGTATTTAAGATACAACTTATAAATCTTTTCTTTTGTTTTTTGATCACTTCTTTGGTATTGATACACCAAAATCAAAAGTGCAATTAATCTTTCTTCATGAATCTTTGATTTTATTAGTTCTTGAATTTCTTCTATTGGAAGTTCTTTATACTTATTTGCTAGTAGGTGGCAAGTTGGGTTCGTAAGTCCATAAAATACATCCCCTTCTCCATATTCTCCTTTACCAGTTTTAAAAAATCTTTGTGAATGAATAGCCCTTTCTTTATCCCCTAATTTTTTCGTTTCTTTTTGCAGTTCCTCTATCATTTACTGTTTTCCATCAAATTCTTTAATTTCTGGAGGGTGTCAATTGTAAAAGGATCAGCTAACTCTCCTCCGTCCACCCATTCAAAGTATTCTAGTTCTGTTTCGGTTGGAGAAAGCGATGTAAATGTATATTTAACATGATAACTGCTGTTCTTTTTACTAAAGACAAATATTTTATCTTTCTCAAATTTTGTTACTTCATAACTAGACCAATTCTTCTGTCTGTCTTTATTTTTATATGTAGAACCCAGCTTAACAGGCCATTCATTAGTTTCTTCGTAAATGATTGAATTAACCCAAAGAGGAGTATTTTTAGGATTAGTCGTAAACTCAAAGACTTCAATAACTGGTTTGTTTATCTTAATTGTTAATCTTAAATCTTTCATTTTTCTACTTTAAACATTTTCCCATGTCCTGGAATAATATAATCTGCAATTTTTAAAACTTCTTTTCTAGTTTCTATCAAGGTTTTCATATCAGAAGCAAAATCGTCATGTCTTTCAACATCAATTATTTGTTCTTCACTTTCCTTCCACCAAAAAATATCAGCCCCAACCAATATTTTCCCTTTTTCAGTTTCGACCAATAAAGATGAATGTTCAAGGGAATGACCTGGAGTTTTAATAATTTTAATATCGGTTTTGGAAATTTCATTACCTACATCACCACCAATTGGTCCTTTTTGATATTGGACAGAATCCATAACAACTGCATTTTCAAAAATCCCCATTAATAAACAATGGTCTGGATGATAATGGGTAATAAAAACAACATCGATATCACCGGTTGTAAGTTTTTCCTTTGAAAGTGAATCTAAAAGAAGTTTTCTATTACAACCAGGGTCTACGATTATTTTTTTAGAACCGGTATCAATTAGTGTTATTGACGAACTAGCATCCCAAGTACCATCGATGTTTACTTTTGCATATCCTTCAATTAAAATTTTTACCTTATTCATTTTTCGCCATATTTTAATACTTTCTTAATCTGTTTACTACTATCTAAATTTTTAGTGTGATCGATTTTCTGACCTAAGTTTGTAAAACTTGAATAGACATTTCCCATCATATTAGTAGCATTGACTAAATGTTTTTGTAGGATTCCCAAATTTTCTTCTACCTTTCCATAATCTTTTTTAATAGCCCTAAGAGATGATAAAATTTCTTTTGCCTGCTTTTCTATTTTTTGCCCCTCAAAACTCATTAAAATTGCTTTTATATATGCATAAAAAGTTGTTGGAGAAACAGGTAAAATTCTTTTTGATTGAGCGTAGTCAAAAAGTGTTTGATTGTTAACTATTTCATAATAAACAGCTTCAGAAGGTATATACATTAAGGCATAATCTAGTGTCCCCTCATCGGTTAAAATATATTTTCTTGAAATATCATCTATGTGTTTTTTTACATCTGATTCAAAAGTCTTTTTGAAACTTACATCTGTTTGCATTTTCCTAAAATTCTCCAATGGAAATTTTGAATCAACTGGAATTATTCCGGCAGAGGTCATTATTGCAGCATCTACCTTTTCCCCTGATTTAAAAGTATATTGAAGATTGAATGATTCATTTGGGAGAAATTGCTTTAAAAGTTCTTTTAATACTTGCTCACCGATATTTCCTCTTAATTTAGGAGAGGATAAAAATTGATTAAACTCAGCAATGTTTTTTTGTAAATCGTTAATAACCTTAGAAGTATTGTCCAATCTATCGCCAATTGCTCTACTTTGTCCATCCATTCTCACATTTGTTGATTTTAACCACTCGATAAGATCTCCTGAAGGTTTTTGTCGAAAAATCAAAACGATCAAAATAATCAAAACGATTAGTATTATAATTAGAAGTATGGTCTCCATACGATAATTATATAGTATGCACAAAGAAATACGAAAACAAATAATTTTAAGAAGAAAAAATTTTTTACCCTCCCTTGTTCTTACCTTTCTTCTCTTTATTAGTCTAATTAGTATTGTCTATTTTACTGATCCAAGATTTTCATTATTTGTACCATTATTCTTTATTAATTTATTTATATTTTTATTTTTTTTATTCTCATTAATTTTTGGCAATTCTAAAAGAGGTTTTTTAATTTCTGTTTGTTTAACTATTTTTGCAATCTTTAGATTTTTTGGGGTTGGTAATATATTGAACGCAATATTAATAGCTGGGCTTGGTATAATAATCGAACTATATGAACGCTTTACAAAAAGAAATAATTGATACTTTTTTCCAGACACTTGAAGATATTAAAACTAAAGAAGATTTTAAAATCTTCTGCAAAGATTTTTTTAATGACAAGGAGCTTGAAATATATACAAAAAGACTTGCAATTGCCTATTGGTTAAAGAAAAAAAGAAGTATTCAGAACATAAAAACTAATTTACATGTTAGCGACACGGAAATTAAACTAGTTGAAAGACAGTTAAATACCCAAGGATTTAAACTAGCCCTGCAAAAAATGGAGGCTGAAGAGTGGGCAAACAAGTGGTCAGAAGTTATCAAAAAGGTGCATGTTCACACGTTAAACGTGATAAAATAGCCATATGAATAAAAAATATTATGTAACTACGGCAATCGATTATACAAATGATGTAATCCACATAGGCCACGCCTATCAAAAATTATTAGCGGATGTCTTGGCTCGTTATCATCGACAAATTGGTGATAAAACATACTTTTTAACAGGCACGGATGAGCATGGACAAAAAGTAGAAAAGAGCGCAAAAGACAAAAATATTGACCCTAAAGATTTCGTTGACAAAATCGCCAAAGAAGATAAAAAACAATGGGATAAACTAAATATTTCTTATGATCGATTTATTAGAACCACAGATGAAGATCATGTTAAATTTTCACAAGAATTTTATCTAAAAGCAAAAGCCAATGGTGATATTTATAAAGCAAAGTATAAAGGATTTTATTGTGAAGGTTGTGAGTCATTTAAAGAGGCTTCTGAATTAGATGAAGAAAGATGTCAATTCCACCCAACAAAAAAGATAGAAAAAATAGAAGAGGAAAATTATTTTTTTGCTCTTTCTAAATATCAAAAATTTTTACTGGATCATATTAAGAAAAACCCAGAATTTGTTTGGCCTGATTCCAAAAGAGGCGAAATCGTCTCTTTTATAAAATCAGGTCTAAAAGATTTTTCAATTAGCCGTCAAAACGTAGACTGGGGTATTCCCGTTCCAGATGATTCTACTCACACAATTTATGTCTGGTTTGACGCCTTGATCAATTATTTAACATATGGAATTCAAGAAAATTGCTGGCCAGCCAACGTCCATGTTTTAGGCAAAGACAATCAACGCTTTCATGCAATATATTGGCCTGCAATGTTAAAATCGGCTGGTTATGAGCTACCAAAAACAATATTGGTACATGATTTTATTTCTCTTAATGGACAAAAAGTTAGTAAATCTTTAGGTAATGTTATTTTACCTTCAGAACTTATAGAAAAATTTGGTGTAGACGGGGTCAGGTATTATTTTCTTAGATTTGGACCACTTACAAATGATGTAGATATAACATTAGAAAAAATTAATAATGTTTATAACAGCGATCTTGCCAATGGACTTGGGAATCTGGTTTCAAGGGTTGCAAAAATGTGTGAGAAATCAAAATTTATATTTAAATCAAAAGAAACAAATTTATATCCCGAAGTAATTAAGGCGCTAGAAGAATTTAGATTTGATAATGCATTGAAATTTATCTGGGATAAAGTAACACTTGTTGATCAAGAAATAAATAAAGCCGAACCTTGGAAACTTGAAGGGGACAATCTTAAAAAAGCTTTACAAAATTATTTAAATCAAATAGCAGAAATTGCCTTAAATTTAAAACCATTTTTACCCGAAACAACAGAAAAAATTGCAAAAATATTTGGGGGTGTTCATATCAAAATGGCCAAACCATTATTTCCTCGTATATGAGAAGTTTTATACTTAAACATGATAAGCAGGTACTAAGAGCTTTTGAAATATTACCTGGGTTCTTTTCTTGGAATATGATATTACTTCCCTACTGGGGAATATTTGTGTTTCCTAATTTTGTTGCATATTTTGTCTTACTTTTCAATGTTTATTGGTTTTATCAATCATTTTTAATTGCCATCACCTCAATTATTTCTCACACTAAAATTCAAGCAGCAATTAATTATGATTGGGTTAGTGATTTAAAAACTTTTCCAGATTGGGACAGAGTACATAATGTTGTAATTGTTCCTACCTACAAAGAACCATTACATATATTGGAAAGGACAATAAATTCGCTAAAAAATCAAACTCTTCCAACAAAAATGATTACTGTAATTCTTGCAATGGAAGAGAAAGAAGCAAAAACTGATAGAGATTCTAAATTTAAAATCCTAAACTCCAAATATGGAAAGTATTTTAAAAACCTTATTCAAACCAATCACAAACTAGTTACTGGCGAGGTTGTCGGAAAGGCGTCTAATGAAAAATATGCAGCAGTTTGGTTTAAAAAAAATTATGTAGGCAAAGGGAAGTTAGACATAAATTATCTGACAGTTACAAGTTGTGATGCAGATCATAAATATCACCCAAACCATTTTGCTTGTCTTTCTTTTAAATTTTTAGACTGCCCAACAAGATATAGACATTTTTGGCAACCTGCAGTAATGTTTTACAACAATATTTGGAAACTGCCCGCAATAACAAGAGTTCCAAACACTTTTGGATCTATCTGGAATTTATCTCAATTACCGCGTAAGGATAGACTTATTAATGCTCAGAATTATTCTCTTTCTTTCAAATTATTAGACGAAGTTGGTTACTGGGATGCAGACAAAATTCCAGAGGATTGGGGTATATTTTTTAAAGCCTATTATAAAGTCAAAGGAGGGCTTGAGGTTGAACCAATATACTTACCTCTTCATGCTGATGCTGCGCAATCGACAACACATTGGAAAACAATGAAAAACCAATATGAACAATATAAAAGATGGGCATGGGGAACATCTGATGATTCATGGATAATTAGAAATTATTTAATTGATAGAGATATTCCTTTTTGGGATAAAACAACAAGGCTAATGCATGTTATTTGGGCACATTTTATGTGGCCGGTTAATTGGTTTATTATTACAATTGGATTGACCTTACCAACACTTATTAATCCTGCTTTTGGCAGAACAGCACTTGGTTTTATGGTTCCAAAATTATCATCTATTATTTTAACTATTTCTCTTGGTTTCTTTTTCGTTTTGTTTTTTATAGATAATGTGTACAAACCAAAAAGGCCTGTTGGACTTTCAGTGTGGAGATCAATATTAATGCCTTTTGAATTTATTTTAATGCCTGTTGCAGGATTTTTCTTTTCAGCTCTCCCCGGTCTTGATGCCCACACAAGACTTATGCTTGGGAAATATATTGAGTATAAAGTAACTGAAAAGATATAACTTTGTGTTATTATTAATATGGAATGAAAAAATTATATAACAAATTAATAACTATCATTGATACTCCCCTTTGGCTTGAGATTTTCTTTGCAATACTTCTAATATTAAGAATTCCTTCATTTTTTGAGCCATATTATTATGGTGATGAAATGATTTACTTAGCTCTTGGCCAAGGTGTAAGACAAGGAATTCCTCTTTATTTAGGATTACATGATAATAAACCACCCCTACTTTATTTAACCGCTGCTATTTCTGATAATTTGTTTGTATTTAAGGTAATTTTGGCTTTTTGGAGTTTAGCTACAGTTTATATTTTTTGGAAATTAGTTAAGCATCTCTTTCCAAAACAAATAAAGCTTCAAAACATATCTACTATTATTTTTGGAATATTAACCACAATTCCACTTTTTGAAGGCAATACAGTAAATGCTGAGTTGTTTATGATTGGCCCTGTGATTTTAGCTTTTCTAATTTTATTATCAAAAAAGAGGAATTTTAAAAATCTGTTAATTTCTGGTTGTTTGATTTCAATTGCAGCCCTTTTCAAAATTCCAGCAGCGTTTGATATTTTAGGAATAATTGCCTTCTGGATGATTTATTTAAAGCGTATAACTATTGTTAAATTTATTAAAAAATCATTTCTATTATCATTAGGGTTTATTATCCCAATTGGAATAACCTTTGTTTGGTATTATTTTGCAGGCAGTTTTAAAGAATATTTAGTTGCAGCTTTCTTACAAAACTTTGGCTATGTTAGTAGTTGGAGACCAAGTACTGTAGAATTATCATTTGTGCAAAAAAATAGTCCTTTACTAATTAGGGCTGCTGTTATGTTTCTAGGGTTTATTGGATTATTTCTATCAAGAAAAAAACTTTCAAAAGAATTTGTTTTTGTTTCAGCTTGGCTACTAGCTACGCTTTTCGCTGTCACCTTATCCGAACGTCCTTACCCTCATTATTTTGTTCAGTCTCTAGCTCCTTTATCAATACTTTTGGGGATGTTGTTTAGTTTAAAAACAGTAGAACAAAGTTTGACTGTAATTCCATTAACAATCGCGTTTTTTGTTCCTTTCTATTACAAATTTTGGTATTACCCAACAGCCTCCTATTATACAAGATTTATTAAATTTGCCACTAAACAAATAACAAAACAAGAATATTTTAATAGTTTTTCCCCCTATATTACATCAAATTATGAAATTGCTGATTTTCTTGCTAAATCCTCTACAAAAAATGACAGAGTGTTTGTTTGGAGCAATGATTCATCTGCAATTTACTCTTTATCAAGAAGGCTTCCACCTATAAAGTATGTTGCTGACTACCACTTTGTAGACTTCTCAAATAAGAAAGATACAATTGATGCGCTAACTAAAACAATGCCAAAATTTATAGTTATCACCTCAAATTCTTTTCCCTTCCCTGAGCTTAATACTTTTGTAAACGAAAATTATTATATAATCTCTGAAATTGGCACAGGTCAAATATGGCTTTATATAAATCAAGGTGAATAAATTTCATATTAAATTACAAAAAGTTCCTTTAATCAAAATTGACCCACGTTTTGAAAAATTACCATTAAGACATCTTTTTATAATTTCTCTAATAGTAAATTGTGTTTTAGTTTTGTCAGGACTTTTCGCCAAGTTTGTCCTACCCCCAGAGATACCTTTATATTACGGGCTTCCTAAAAATGAAGATCAACTTGCTAAATCAATTTATATTATTTTACCAGCATTAATATCTATTTTAGTTACAATTATTAATGCAGTTTTATCAGTTGTTTCAAACAGTGTTTACCTTAAAAAAACTCTCGCTTTTGCTTCTATTTCAGTAGCAATTTTAAGTATTGTTGCAACTTATAAAATAATATTTTTAGTCGGTTCATTTTAATAAAATGCTAAAAATAACAACACTTTTATTTATTCCTCTATCTGTAGCATTTTTAGTCTCATATTTTATTACTCCCATTGTTATTAAATATGCAAAATTGTTAAAAATCATGGATGATCCAAAAAAGAATAAGCATCCAAAAGTAATACACACAACACCAATACCAAGAGGCGGTGGAATACCTATTTTTCTTGCAATTCTAGTAGCTTCACTAATTTTTATACCAATTGATAAACATTTGATATCAATTTTATTAGGTGCATTTGTAATCTTTATAATGGGATTTTTAGATGATAGATATAATCTAAATCCTTATTTAAGAATAGGTCTTGGTTTTTTAGCAGCTATCATTCCTATTGCTTCAGGCATTGGGATAGCTTTTTTAACTAACCCTTTTGGTGGCATATTTGACCTTTCAAATCCAATTGTTTCTGATATTTTTGCTCTAGTTTGGATTGTCTTTATGATGAACATGCTAAACATGGGGGCAAAAGGAATTGATGGCCAGCTTTCGGGGGTTACAATAATTTCAGCCATCACAATTACGGCTCTTTCTTTTTATTATTCTACAGATATTACACAATGGCCAGTTATATTAATAACAGGAATAACTGCTGGTGCATTTTTAGGTTTTCTTCCATGGCATAAATATCCTCAAAAAATTATGCCGGGGTATGGGGGTGCAACACTAGCAGGTTATATGCTTGCCATTGCTTCAATACTTTCAACTACTAAGGTTGGGACTTTGATTGTGGTTTTAGGTATCCCTTTAATAGATACAGGGTATACCATCATTAGAAGAGTTCTGTCAGGCAAATCCCCTGTCTGGGGTGACAGAGGACATCTACATCATAAGTTACTTGACTCTGGTCTTTCAAAAAAACAAGTATCCCAAGTTTATTGGTCGCTGACTGCAATACTCGGGATTTTAGCTCTCAATTTGAATAGTACTTATAAGTTATATACAATCATAGGAGTATCATTAGTTTTAGGAGGTTTAATACTATGGTTGACTTACCGATCCAAATAATTCGTATAGCAAGACCTATTCATTGGGTCAAAAATTTTGCTCTTTTTGGGGCATTACTTTTAACAGGCACTCTTTACGAAACAGGACTTTTTAAAGATGTTCTTTTGGCTTTTTTCTCTTTTTCTTTTGCCACCTCTGCAACTTATATCTTTAATGATATATTAGATGCAAAATCGGATAAACTTCATCCTGTCAAAAAAAACAGGCCAATTGCTTCAGGCAAGTTGCCTCTTTCTATTGCCGTATTTGAATTATTAGGTTTTATATTTATGTCGCTAGTTTTGGCAACACCATTAAATCAAATATTTACTACTTTAATTTTAATATATTTAGGATTACAAATTTTATATAGTTTAGGTCTTAAAAACATACATGTTGTTGATATTTTAATTATTGCTACAGGCTTTATTTTAAGAGTCTACGCTGGAGCATTTGTAATTAATGCTCATCTTTCAGTCTGGTTTTTACTTTGTGTAGTTTCTGCCTCTCTATTTCTTGCTGCTGGAAAAAGAAGGGCTGAAATAAACTTATTAGAAGCTGTTGATGGAGGAACAAGAAAAAGTCTTACTAAATATTCAAAAGAGCTTCTAAATAGCTATGTCACAATGTTTGGTAATGCCACTTGGATGAGTTGGAGCCTTTATACTTTTTTTGAATCTCCAAAGGCATCACTAAACTTCTGGTTAGTCTTGGCCGAAGTTTCAAGAGCTACAACCATTAATAAACTAATGATGTTAACCATCCCTGTCGTCATTTTTGGAATTATGCGATATGAAGCTTTAATTTTTGAAGGTAAATCAGAAGCTCCTGAAAAACTTTTGTTAACAGATAAAGCACTCTTAACAGCCGTTATTCTCTGGGTATCAATTGTTTACTGGATTATTTATTCTGGAGTATCTGTTAGTGGAATATAGATCTTTGTTACAAACTCCCCAGAAACCCAACCTTCCACCTCACCAGATTTAATTTTAAACCAGCTAGCATCTTCATTTTCCTCAATTATTTCATATTCTTCATCTGGTTTAACTTGTGCTACTTCAGGAAAATCTATACCTGCTCCTTGTCTAACTCTTAAAAAACCTATATCTGTTTTGTCAATTTTCACTTTCATCTTAATTTCTTCAACTGGCTTTTCTTGCTCAACTGCTGGTGCATCTATTTTTGCTAATTTAACTGAAACTGTTAGTTTATAACCTGCATAAACTCTAATTGGAAGTGACTTTTCTAGATATTTATCAGCAGAAACAACTAAATTATGATCTCCGGCCGGAACTTTTACGCGAAGGGGTGTATAACCATATATTTTATTATCAATTAAGACTTGTGCATTATCAGGAACCGATACTGCGGTTACATACGATTCTTTGCCACCTAGTTTTTCAAAAGATACGACTACTCCACTTGAAGCTTCTTCTGTTTCTCTAAAAACTCTTTTAACAATTGTTCTAATTCCTGAAACTAAATTTATCTTAGTCTCATAATCGTCTAAGACAACATCATTAACATTGTCTGGTTTAATTCTTAAAGATATTTCACCAGGTTTTCTATTTACCTCATATGGAGTTTTACCAACTTCTTGCCCATCTATATAAACAGTTGAAACTGGGTCTGCTTCTATTAAAACTCCTGCTTCTTGTAGATCAAAAAAACCAAGTAAAAATAAAATCAATAAACCTATGGCAATAATTCCAGTTATGACAAGAATCATTTTGATAACTTTCTTTTTCATATGTGTAAGTTTATCACGAACAAAGTAAGTGACAAGCTTGCTTATCAGATGTTACAATATGGCTATTGGCCGGATGGTGAAGTGGAAACACTGGAGTCTGCAAAACTTCTATGCGCGGGTTCGATTCCCGCTCCGGCCTCAATAAATCTTAACTTGAAAAAACACCCCATAATTTGACTTTTAGGTATTTCATATGGTAGAATCACACATCTCGCAAGTAATTGCGGGATTTTTGTTTCGCCCTGATCGAGGGGAGAATATGCAAAAACTAACTCTACATTTACCAAAGTATCGTCTCTCATTTCAATATAGATTGATCAAGAGGCGAAAATCACCTTTGGAAGAACCTATTATCCCTACCAAAAAGAGATTAAATCTCAAATATCGTGTAGGTGGTTTAACTCGTAAATTTTTTAGATATATTTTTGAACACAAGGCTGCAAAAAAACTATTAGGTACAAACATTGCACTAATGTTAATTGCTTCATCTTTTGTTCCAAATAATACACTCGGCAGTACTAATGTTAGTGAAATAATTAGTATTGGTGGTGCAGAAACCCCAATTCATACTAATATAGCTATCCAAAACCCAGTTCATGACTTGATAATTACTCAGGGGTATAAACTTTTCCATCCTGGATTAGACATAGATGGTATAACTGGAGATCCAATTAAACCTATTAAAAAGGGTAAAATTGAGTCTGTGGAAATATCTAAAATAGGCTATGGAAAAAACGTGATTGTAAATCATGGTAATAATTTAAAATCTCTCTACGCCCATTTATCAAAAATTAAAGTAAAAGAAGGTGATGAAGTCACAACTGATACTGTTTTAGGTGAAATGGGAGATACTGGACGTTCAACTGGTGATCATTTACATTTAGAAGTCAGGGATCATGGTATTCCAATCAACCCTCTATCAATCTTACCTAGATAATTCTTTTTGAATTCGTTTTAAAAATATTTGAGATAGTGGATGTTTACAAACTTCAAACGCTTCTTTAATTGTAGTTTCAATATGACCGTTCGTATTTTCAGGGTTTGATAAATTACCTTTCCATTTTGTTACTAAATATAAATGTCTTACATTTAAAATTCCATTATCTTCAATGTTTGGATATATTCCAATCTTTCTATATGAAAGGGCTTTAACTCCATATTCCTCTCCTACCTCTCTAAATAATGCTTCTTTTAAGGTTTCACCTTCCTCAACTGCTCCTCCCGGAACTAATATATATCCAAAGAATTTTCCTCCAATTTTTTTCCGTTCTTCAAGTTGGATTTTCTCTCCATCCCATAAAGCAAAAATAACTCCATGTTTTTCAATTTGTTCTCCACGTTCAACCATGTCGCAATATTCTCATAATATCTATCTATTTTCAAGTGAGCGCCAGAGATACCATGAAGCAACTGTTCTATAAGGCTTCCATTTTTTAGTATATATTGATTTAATTTTTAAATTTTTTAAAGCTTTGTTTATTCCTAAATCATCTTTAGGTAAAATATCAGGACGGGCTAAACTAAACATTAAAAACATTTCTGCAGTCCATCTGCCAATTCCTTTTACTGCAACTAGTTCTTTAATTACTTCCTCATCAGAAAGTGTATTTAAGCTTTCTACTTTCAACTTATTACTTATTACATGTTCAGCCAAATCTTTAATATAAGATACTTTTTGCCAAGATAAACCACAACCTCTTAATTCTTGATCGGTTTTAGAAAGTATATTTTTGGGAGTAATTTTAGAAAGTAAACTTTTAACTCTACCAAATATAGTTTCTGCAGCTTTTCCTGATAATTGTTGAGAACATATTGCATTAACTAAATCTTCAAAATACTGGTTCTTTTTAAGTGGTTTTATCGCGAATGCGTCTCCTATTGTGCAATGTCCCCACTTTTTGATTAGTGGTCCAATATATTTATCTTTTTGAAGTTCTTTCTCAGCTTCTTGCCACATTCAAATAATATACTACCTAAAATTTAGTGATTTTTGTAAAAAAGAGTTGGCATTCTTCGTCTCTTGCCAAACAGGATCTAGCTTATTCTGTAAACCTAAAAGGTCGGGATATTGACTAGGGTTTGGATCATTTGTTACTTCAACAAAATCAGGTTGTTTTAGAATTAAAATGTTAAATATTTCTGAAAGTTTCCATACTTCTTCATTATTAACATCAACTGAGGGAAAATTTACTAATAAGATGTGGTAAAAAAGAAAATGTAACATTTCATGCACAGCCACAGGAACAAATCCTTTTTTGTTTTTCCAGTATACTTGAAATGTTTTCTCATCTAAAAAGCGAGGATTGCAACTGATTATTGATAAAAATCCAATATATCTACCTTCAGGCCAAGATAGATTGCCAAAATATTTATTACATAGCTTAAAAAAATCACTTTCTATTTTGTTCCAATCGTCAGTAAACTTATCCCTGGTTTTTTCAAGTTCTATTATATTTGATTGATAAAACTCTTCAAAATAATTACTTATTTGTTTTTCTTGATCATCCAATGGTTTATTCTCAATACCTTGTAGACCAGTGTGAACTTTTATAATTCCTGCACCAAAATCTATACCAGCCTTTTGTTTGTTCAAGAATTTCAGACACATAATCTTATCAAACTCTTTATTGATACCTACTTTAAGTTTTGGGTACATATATTGATAATATCATATTATCTAGAATACTCTTGACTTCGTACTTACTTCGGATAATAATTAATTAATGCCCGTTTGGAATAAAATTGAGATCAATAAAGACAAACTAGAGTTTTTGTATATAAATAAAGGCTTGTCTATCTCTCAAATCGCAAAACAATTTGGATTATCCAAAACACCTATTCACAGAATACTTCATGAATACAAAATACCTGTTCGCAGTTCAAGAGAAGCGAGTATAAAAGTGCGAGCAACAAAGAGACAACTGAAAGATTGGTATTTAAAAGATAAACTTTCAATGTTTCAAATTGCTGACAAATTAAGATGCACGCATTCGGCTATTGTATATAAATTGAGAAAATTTGGAATTAAATCCAGAGGACATTTAGGACTAACAAAACCAATTAAATTAACAAAAAGTGGATTTGGGTATTTATATTACGAGAAAAGGCTTTCACTCAAAAAGATAGCAAACATAGTTCATTGTAGTGAAAGTGGACTAGAAAGAAGATTTAAAGCTTACGATCTTAAATCTAGAACAACACAAAATCGTACCTGTAGAATTAAAAAATTTGACTTTTCTGGTAATTTAATCGAAAAGGCATATTTAATCGGTTTTAGACTTGGTGATTTAAATATAATGAAAAGAGTAAGTGTTACTCAAGTACGAAGTTCTTCATCTATTTATGCTCAAATCAGGTTAATTAAACAATTGTTTTCAAGCTATTCAACTCCAAAAATAAGAAAATTTATTAACAATAAATTTAATATTCCAGTTTGGGATATCGTCTTTTTGGTTAACAAATCATTTGATTTTCTAATTACAAAGGAAGACAAAATACCAAAATGGATAATTGCCAACGAGAAAAGATATTGGTCTTTCTTTGCTGGGTATGTTGACGCAGAAGGATGTTTCTATTTCAAAAAACCGAGTAGATACAGAAAAACATGGAGTGCTGGATTTGAAGTTCAATCACAACAAAAAGGAATTATAAAAAGCCTTTGGCAAAACATACCAAAAGATAAAATCATTTCTCCTGCCCCCAGAATATCAAGGAAGGCTGGCAACGTAGACAAGCGTGGAGTAATAAACAACAAAGATATGTGGCGAATTAATATAAACAGAAAAGAATCACTGAGAAACTTTATTAATTATATCGAACCATATTTAAAGCATCGAAAAAAATTAAGTACGATCATTAAAATAAAACAGAATTTAAAATCGAGAAGTGCTTAATAATCACCCATTCCACTAGGCATTTGTGGCGCTGGAGCGATTGGGTCAGGCAGCGACGTAACTAAACCTTCTGTAGTTAATACCATCATGGCAACACTTGATGCGTTCTGCAAAGCAGAACGTGTTACCTTTACAGGATCAACAATTCCCATTTTAGTCATTGATCCAAATCCAGAAGTTAAAGCATTATATCCAAAATCAAAGTCTTTTGAAGCTTCTACCTTTTTTAATATTGCCTTTCCATCATCACCTGCATTTTTTGCCAACCATTTTATTGGTTCTTCTAAGGCGTCATAGACGATGTCTGCTCCTAATTTTTCATCCCCTACTAATTTTAATTTCTTAATTACTTGCCTAGCACGAAGTAGTGCTGTTTCTCCCCCTGGTACTATTCCCTCTTCAACTGCTGCTTTTGTTGCTCCAACTGCATCTTTTACTCTTTCCTTTTTCTCATTAAGTTCAATTTCAGTTGCAGCACCAACATTAATTACAGCAACTCCCCCTGATAGTTTTGCCAATCTTTCCTCTAATTTTTCTTTGTCAAAATCTGAATCAGTTGTTTTAATTTGATTTTTCAAAAAAGAAATTCTTTCACTAATTGCCTTTTTATCTCCTTTTCCTCCAATAATTCTTGAGTTGTCTTTGTCTGACCAAACTTTGTCAGCTTGTCCTAAAGCCTCTACACCTACGGTGTCAAAAGTTCTACCTGTTTCTTCACTTATTACTGTTCCACCAGTTAAAACTGCAATGTCCTCTAATGTTTCTTTTCTCCTATCACCAAATCCGGGAGCTTTAATAGCTAATACGTTGAACGTGCCTCTTAATTTGTTCACAACAAGCGTAGTTAAAGCTTCTCCTTCAATTTCATCTGCAATAATTACTAAATTTTTAGAAACTTTTACAAATTTTTCCAAGAAAGGTAAAAGCTCTTGTATTGAACTTATTTTTTTATCTGTCAATAAAATATATGGATTTTCAAGTTCTGATTCCATTTTGGCAGGATCAGTTACAAAATAAGGAGATGCATAACCTCTATCAAATTCCATTCCATCTTTATATTCAATATCAATTGTAAATCCTTTACCTTCTTCAACAGTTACTACTCCATCATGACCCACTTTATCCAAAGCCTCTGCAATTTTTGCTCCAATTTCAATATCCCCTGCTGAAATTGTTGCAACTTGGGCAATTTCATCTCCTTTTACAGGTTTTGCTTGTTTTTTAAGCTCAACAATAACAGCTTCAACTGCCTTTTCAATTCCCTTTTTAAGTATCATTGGATTAGCGCCATTATCAATTTTTTTCATTCCATTTTGAGTCATGACTTGAGCTAATAGTGTTGAAGTTGTTGTTCCATCTCCTGCGTTGTCATTTGTTTTGCTTGCAGCTTCTTTAACAAGTTGTGCTCCCATATTTTCAAATGGATCAGGCAAATCAATTTCTTTTGCAACAGAGACTCCATCATGAACAATATTTGGAGCTCCCCACTTTTTGTCTAAAGCAATATTTCTACCCTTAGGACCAAGAGTAGTTACAACAGCTTTAGCCACAAGATTAATACCTGTAAGTAATGCTTTGCGTGCATCTTTACCGAACTTTAGTTGCTTGCTCATAATTCAGTTGCTAATATGTCCTCGAACTTAACAATTATATATTCTTTATTTTCAATTTTAATTTCATTTCCACCCCATTTTTTATAAAGAACAGTTTCACCTTTTTTTGCGGGAGACTCTACTTCATGACAATCAACAAATGTTTTAGTTCCAACTGCAATTACTTTTCCTTTTTGTGGTTTTTCTCCTGCAGTTTCTGGAAGATAAATGCCTGATGCAGTCTTGACCTCTTTTTCTAGAGGCTCAATTAGAAGATATCCTGCTGTTGGTTTTAGATTTGGCATTTAATTAGTATGAGTGCTATTTTACGCATGAGACAATCACCTGTCAAGAGGAAAGTTTTTTAATTACAACCTTTCCCCAATCATTTGGGTGGAAAATTGCACGAGTGGGAGTAACAATTTCTCTTGTAATTTTTGGCTTCATATATAAATATTGAAGTTTAAAAGCAATAATTTCAAAAAAATTTGTTTTTTTACTCTGTACTGTGCCCACGAAGTGATGCAGTCTCTTTGTACTTTGTACTGCGACAGCATTTGGCCAGTAGGTTAAAATCCACTTGTTTTGCCAAAGAAATTTTTCATATACATTGTTTTTGTTAACCAATGGCACGATTTGGGCGATTTCATGGGCCGTATAAATATTTCTATCTTTTTTATTCCACTCTAGCAAGTGTTCATCCATCCACATGTTTAGACACAACATATCTTTTTGTAAATTATACTTTGGTTTCCGTGTCTGAATTCCAAATAAACAAATAAGCAAATAGACAAATAAACGCGTTGTCCATAAAAAACCACTTTTTGTAATAATCATTAAATCTATATCGGAATCTCTACTTGCGTTATTCATAGCAAGCGCTCCTGTAATACCAACAAATTTTACTGTAGGAATTTTTGAAATAATTTCTGCTGCTTTTGTTGCCAAAAGAAGCTTTGCTTGAGAATATTTTTCTCTTTGAAGTCTACCCTTATTCTTAATCCCACTAACAGTAACTTTTTGATTTATATACTGCCATTTAATGGCCTCTGGTTTTGTTAGCTTGTAATCAAAAATATCATGGTAGCGTATTGATATTCCGTTATTGGATTTTAATTCCATACTGAGATAATACCTGAATTACTCCCGCTGCAACAGGCTCTAAAGCAACTTTAGCCTCTTTTCCAGTATTAACTAAATTAATGGCATCTTCAAAATATTTGTTTATTTGGGAATTAATTCCTGTTGGTCCATCCCAAGTTCTGCTTTGCAAAAACCAAGTTTGTGCAGTTTTTGCAGCCTCTATAGTTGTACCTATAATTGGATGGTCTTTTAATAAAATTTCCATTTCTTGCCTTGGATATGGCTCGCCAAACATTCTTGATTTTGATGATTGATTATATAATTTTTCTAAAACTTCTTTACTTGACACATACTTCAAAAAATTCCAAGCATCTTCTTTATTTTTAGATCTTGTCCAAACACCCTCAGCCCAATAAGAAGCATAGGTCATATCTCTCTCGTTTGCTTCTGTCTTTGGAAGTTGCGGTACTGGTATTGTTTTAAATCTTAAATTTGGATTTTGTAATCTTATCTCAAAAGCACGCCAGCTGGGTCCAAAATACATTGCCAATTTTCCCCCAGCAAAGGCAACTGTTGAGGAAGGAAGTGTTGCATCCCAAACTCCATCACTATTTGAAAATATTGTATAAAAATCTAGTGCATCCTCTGCTAATTTTCCTGTGGGTTTTGTTAAATCAACTCCATTTTGAAGCATCATAAGCCCTAATATCTCTGGCCAATGATCAACATTGGAAGTAACACCAAGAGCTACACCAGCCTGAGTAATTGCCCCCGTTTCATCAGTTATTGTTAGTTCTCTAGCAATTTGCCTTAACTCGTTCCAAGTTGCTGGGAAGTCCTTACCGGCCTTCTCAAAAATTTCTTCATTTATGTATAAAGATAAACCATCATATTCAAGAGGTATCCCCACCAAATTTGCACCAACTGTTAAATCAGATACCGCTACAGGATAAAATATGGTTGAAAAATCTGAAACAGTAAATATATTTGCAGGAACTTTATCCAGTTCAGACTTAAACATTGGAACCCATGTATTATGAAATCTAAAAATATCAGGTCCTGTCCCTTTGGCTAAAGCACTTGTTAATCTTTCCCTATAATCCTCTTTTGACTGTCTAACATATTTTATTTTTACTTTAGGATTACTTGCTTCATAATCTGAGATTACAGATAAAACAATATTTTCATCTTCCCACAGACCCCACCAAACAATTTCATCAACATTAGATGTAAATTTATTTTTATTTGATATTACGGCTCTAACAACAAAAAAAATAGTTACAAGCAAAATAATCACACCTGCTGCAATCAAAATTATTTTTTTGGATCCCATATAATATAATGATATCATATAACAAATGGTCAAGAAACGAATTTTGTTATTAATTGTCGTAATCTTGTTTTTTATTGGAATAATAAATATTCCATTTATAGGAAAAATTTATCCAAATATATATATTGCCAATCTTTATGTTGGAGACAAGGATAAAACTTCTGCCGTTAATTTAATTTCAAGTACCCCAATCCCCTCAAAAATAACTTTGAATATAAATGGTGCTGAAAAAGAAATATTATCGTCAGAAATAGTTAAAAAAATAGATTATGAAAAAAGCGTAAACAGAGCCTATATATACACCCACACAGGAAATTTTATTTTAGATTTTTACACAAAGATAAAACTTATTTTTAAGCCTGAAAGAATGGGTCTAGAAGTAGAATTTGATCAAGCAAAACTTAAAGAATTATTACTTATTTTATCTTCAAAGGAGGGTTCAACCCCAATAAGTCCGTCTGTAAAAATTATAAATGGAGAAGTGATAGTTGATTCAGGGAAAAACGGTGTTGAAATAGATATTGATGATCTTTCCAGTAAAATCAAATCCTCAATCATCTTCCTTAACAACAATAAAATTGATGTTAATTTAATTGAGACAAAAGATGAATTAAACATAGATGAGGCTAAAATTTATAAAGACAAAGTTGAAAAAATTGTTAATAAAAAACTAGAACTTAAACTAGATTTTGACACAATAGAAATAAACGATAAAGAATTAGCACTTTTCCTTGACCCAAGAAACGATTTTAATGAAACTCAAATAAAATCAAAGATTGCAGACGTTTCAAGAAAAATTAATAGAAATCCCCAAAATTCAGTTTTTATTATAGAAAATGGTAATGTTACTGAATTTACTCCGTCTCAAGATGGTATAACTGTTGATGAAGATAAATTAGTAGAAGAAATAAAAAATTATGTTATTAAACTTTCAAATGAAGATCAAAACACATTTGCTTTTAATATTCCAGTTATCAAATCATCTGCAAAAATCAGAAATGAAGATGTAAATGATTTAGGTATTAACACACTTCTTGGAAAAGGAGTTTCCTATTTTAAAGGATCAATAGTAAACAGAATCTACAATATTAATTTAGCTCAATCAAAATTTAAAGGTGTTTTAGTCCCACCAAATGAGGTTTTTTCTTTTAATGAAATTTTGGGAGATGTATCTTCCTACACTGGTTATAAAGCAGCTTATGTCATAATGGATGGTAAAACAGTCCTTGGAGATGGTGGAGGGGTTTGCCAAGTATCAACAACTCTTTTTAGGGCAGTTCTTTCTGCAGGGTTACCAATTGTAGAGAGAAGAGCTCATGCGTATAGAGTCGGTTATTATGAACAAGGTTCATCTGTAGGTTTAGATGCAACAGTTTACTACCCAACTACTGATTTTAAATTCAAAAATGACACAGCAAACTATATACTCATCCAACCCACAATCAATAAGAATAATTATTCACTTATCTTTGAAATATATGGAACAAATGATGGACGTATTGCAACAACATCAAAACCAACTATCACATCATCGTCTGCACCAGCTGAAGATTTATACCAAGATGATCCAACCCTTCCTGCCGGGCAGGTAAAGCAAATTGAGCACAGAGCTTACGGGGCAAAGGTTGTATTTGATTATAAAGTAACAAGAGGTGAAGAAACATTAATTGATCAAAAATTTGTTTCTAACTACCGTCCATGGCAGGCGGTTTATCTCCGGGGGACGGGTTTGTAATTTCTTTCCCGTTTAAAAAATCAATCAATTGCTCGTCTGTATGATAATCTTCTACATCAAGACATACATTGCCCATATCTTTTGTCATAACTGATGGCTCAATACTGAGCATTCGATAAAGCTCTAGTACGCGTGCAGATAAAACTTCCATACTATATACTATACCAATGAATATAGTTCAAATACTAGATATTTTAGGAACACTTTTTGAAAAGTTTGGTTACCCAATAATTTTTTTAGGAAGTCTAATTGAAATTACCCCGCTTGGGTGGGCTGTTCCAGGAGGAGCTATTTTAGTTATTGCTGGATATCTATCAAATGGAAATTCAAACTTACCACTTATACCAATTATTTTATGGGGAACTGTTGGTACATGGATAGCTTTTCTTTTAGCATATTTATTAGGAAACAAGACTGGCATGTGGCTCGTTAATAAATTGCACCAACAAAAAAATGCAAGTTTTGCAAAAAGAATTCTTAAAAATAATGGTGCAGCAATTTTAACAACCTCAATGATGGCGAACCTGACGCGGTTCTGGATAAGTTATATTGCAGGTGTTGAAAAATACAACTTACTAAAATTCAATCTTTATGCCTTTATTGCATCATTAAGCTGGGTTTCATTAATGGTTATGCTGGGTTATTTTGCAGGTTTTGAAAAAGAAAATTTAAGAAATATCATGAGTAGCCTAGGAATACTTGCCTGGATATTTTTAATAATTGCAGGTATTGTTATATATAAATCAATTAAACATGAATATAAACATTTTAAAGAAGACGAACCACATATAGAAAAAGTTTAGTTATGCAAATAATTCCAGAAAATCATGAAGCCGTAAAAGTTGCTGTACAGGCCTTAGAAACTGGCCAGCTTGTTTTTATGTCCACTGAAACTGTGTATATCGCTGCTGTTGACGCAACAAACGAAAAAGCAGTTAAGAAACTTGTAACATTTAAAAATCGCCCTTTTGGAAAACCTTTTTCTGTTGGAGTAACCGACATTAAAATGGCAGAAAAATATGTAGTTTTGAATGAAACTGCAAGAAATTTGTATAAAAGATTTCTTCCTGGTCCAGTAACTGTTATTTCAACCGGAAAACATAATTTAGCAAAAGGAGTTGAGGCTGAAAATGGAACTTTAGGTATTAGAATTCCTGATTATCCTTTTTTTCAAGAAGTATGTAAAAAATTAAATAAACCTATAACTGCAACTTCTGCAAATACCAGTTATCAAAAAAGACCATATAAGCTGTCAGACATCTTGGACAACATCTCAGAAAAACAAAAAAAATTAATTGATTTAATGATTGATGCAGGAGAACTTCCACACAACGAACCATCAACTGTAATTGATACTACTTATGATGACCAACTAATAATTTTAAGACAAGGTGAAATAAAACTTAGAAAGAAAAATGAGGTACTTTCAAGAAATGAAGAAAATACACAAAATATAGCTAAAGAACTCTGGCAAAAATATGATAGTTTTGTAGGTAAACGGGCGATAATCTTTGCGTTAGAAGGGAAAATGGGTACTGGAAAAACTCAATTTGTAAAAGGTTTAGCAAAAGCGATGGGGATTAAAGAAGAAATATCATCTCCCTCATATGACTTACTAAATTCATATGATTTATTAACACATATTGATACATGGAGAATGTTAAACCCAAACAAGGAACTTAAAGATTTAGGAACAAAAAAGTTAATTCATGACAAATCTGTTCTTGCAATTGAATGGGCTGATCGTACACTTGATGAAATTAAAAAATATTCAGAGGAAGCAATAATTATTTGGATAAAAATAGAATATGGTAAAAATTTCAATGATCGTTTAATTAGTTGGGGGGTCATATGATAATTTTAGCCATAGATACATCATGTGACGAGACCGCTGTAGCAGTAGTAGAGAATATCCAAGTAGTTTCGTCCAGTATTTGGTCTCAGTCCGCTCTCCATGCTAGCTTCGGAGGGGTCTTACCCAGCCTCGCGCAAAGACAACATCAGGCTCGAATTGATTTTGTTATACAAAAAGCTCTAGGCACAAAATATAAAGATTTTAAAAATATTGATGCCATTGCTGTTACTGTCGGTCCAGGCTTGGCAATTGCTTTAGAAGTAGGCATAAACAAAGCTAAAGAATTAGCAATTAAATACAAAAAACCACTAATTCCTGTTAATCATGTTGAAGGACATTTATTATCACCTTTAGTTAATTTAAAAACAAAAATTAAATTCCCTAGCTTAGGTTTAGTTCTTTCGGGTGGGACGACTGTTTTGTGTTTAGTAAAAGGCATTGGAGATTATGAAATACTAGCTGAAACAGCGGATGATGCTTTAGGTGAAGCTCTTGATAAAGCAGCCAGACTCTTAGGCCTAGGCTACCCTGGGGGAGCAATTTTAGAAAAATTCGCAAAAATTGGTGATCCAAAAAAATATAGGCTTCCCCTACTCTTGCAAAATGATGTAATTAAAAACAGATTTAGTTATTCAGGTTTAAAAACTGCTTTTGTAAGGCTTTTTGACGATATTGATAAACCAAATAAACAAGATATTGCAGACCTTGCAGCTAGTTTTCAATCAAGAGCTTTTGACCATATTCTTAAAGTTTTGGAGTATCACTGCTCGCTAAAAGTAACTTCGTTACTTTTCGGAGGAGGTGTTGCAAACAATGTTGAACTTAAAAAAAGACTTCGAAAACTATGTAAAAAATATAATATTAAACTTCATGTTCCCTACACTAAAAAATTAAATGGAGATAATGCTGTAATGATAGGCGTCACCGCCTATCTCAAAATTAAGAGTGAAAAATTAAGAATGAAGAATTATTATAACTATGATTTAGTGGACAGAAATCCAAAACTAAAAATTTAACTTCGTGATACAATAATAGGCATGGATACAAAGTATGATCACAAATTATATGAGGATAAGATTTATGAAGAATGGGAAGAATCTGGTGCTTTTAGCCCTGTAATAGACAAAAAGAAAAAACCATTCACCATAATTATGCCTCCTCCAAATGCCAATGATCCCCTTCACATAGGGCACGCTATGTTTATCACCATTGAAGATATATTAATTAGATTCCACAGAATGACAGGTGAATCTACTTTATGGCTTCCGGGAACTGACCATGCTGGAATTGAAACTCAATTTGTTTTCGAAAAAAAATTAAGAGGAAAAGGTAAAAGTCGCTTTGATTTTGATAGAGATACTCTTTATCAAATGATTTGGGATTATGTTCAAGAAAATTCAAAAGTTGTTGTTAACCAAATGAAAAAATTGGGTGCTTCCGCCGATTGGAGTAAATATAAATTTACACTTGACCCTGATATTGTAAAGTTAGTTAAAGAAACTTTTATAAAATTAAATGAAGATGGATTAATATATCGAGGTGAAAAATTAATTAACTACTGTACTAAATGTGGAACTGGTTATTCAGACCTTGAAGTTATTCATGAACAAAAAACAAGCCCTCTTTATTATGTAAAATATTATTTTGCAGATGATCCAACTAAGTTTGTAACAGTAGCAACGACAAGGCCTGAACCAATATATGTCGATACTCACCTTGCTATTAATCCAAAAAATAAAAAGACTAAACACCTAAAAAACCAAAGATTATTAAACCCATTAACAGGAGCTGTTATGGAAATAGTTGAAGACTTGTTTGTTGATCCAAAATTTGGCACTGGAATAGTAAAACTTACTCCTGCCCACGACCAAGCAGATTTTGATGTTGCCCAAAAATTGGGGTTACCAATTATAAAAGCCATAAACATACAAGGGAAAATGATTGCTGGACCATCGGCTGATAAAAGAGTTTTTACTGCCAGAGAAGAAGTTGTTAAAATTTTGGCAGAATCAGGACACATAGAAAAAATTGATAACGAATACACAAACAACGTTGGAACATGTTACAGATGTCACAGCACTTTAGAGCCAATTCCACTTGAACAGTTTTTTATTAAAGTTAAACCTTTAGCTGATAAAGCCTTAAAGGCTCTCGACAACAAAGAAACTATTGTACTTGGTGCTGGTCAAGAAAAAATACTTCGACACTGGTTAAATAATTTAAAAGATTGGAATATCTCCAGAAATATTGTTTGGGGTATCCAAATTCCCGCTTGGTACTCTGCCGATGGTAAGTATGTAATTAGTATAGAAAAACCAAAAGGTAACTGGAAACAAGAAACAGATACTTTTGACACATGGTTTTCGTCGGGCCAATGGCCAGTTGTAACACTTAAAACAAATGGTGAAGAAATGTTTAATAAGTATTATCCAACATCAGTCATGGAAACTGGCTATGATATATTACCTTTTTGGGTGATGAGAATGATGCTTTTGGGAATCTATGTCACAGGTAAGTCACCATTTAAAACTGTATATTTACATGGTTTAGTACGAGATGAAAAAGGTAAAAAAATGGCTAAATCTGTTGGAAATGTAATAAATCCACTAGAAATTGTAGAAAAATATGGAACCGATGCTCTCCGTTTTGCTTTAGTTATGAGCTCTACTCCCGCACAAGATAAAAACGTAGGAGAAAACAGTTTTAAAGGAATGAGAAACTTTTCTAATAAAATATGGAATGCTTGCCGATTTATAAAAGATTTTAATAACAAAGTAGATGACAACAAGGAATTTAATGATTATTACCAAAAGGAATTTCCAAAGAAAATAACTTTACTTTTAGAAAAATATAAAATTGGTTTAGCTGCTGAAGAACTTTATAATACTTTTTGGCACAAATTTTGCGATATTGAAATAGAAAGAGCAAAAAAGGGAGAAGTAAGTTCAAAACAACTAAAGTCTGCATTATTGATAATACTTAAGCTTCTTCATCCTTTTATGCCTTTTGTCACTGAAGCTGTTTGGAAAGAACTTGGAAATGAGGGTTTACTAGTGTCATCATCTTGGCCTACTATTAATAGTGATGGCAAAGAAAAAAGACTTTTCTAAAGATTTAGAATATTTGTTTTTTATAAATATAATAATCATTGTTTTATTACTTTCTATTTTTAATCTACAATCACTCAAAAAAAATGAAATTAAAGTTCTAGGAGCAACAATAGATAATTCCTATTGGGAGGAAATGGTCATAAAACATCCAACTTATAGAGATGCTTGGGTTGAACTTGGAAGAATGGATATAGTTAAGCAGATTGATCCGAATTACTCTCAGCTTCCTTAGCTACTTCACCTTCAGCAGGTTTTCCACCCTCGACAGGGACTTCACCTTCAGCCGGTACTTCTGCAACCACTTCTACAACTTCTTCTTTGGTTGGTGGTTCCACTTTAACAACAATTGATTCTAGATCAGTTTTAATCTCTACCTTTTTATCTACCTTTAAATCTTTAACATAAATAGCTTGATCAACTTCTACTAAGATACTTGCATCTACTATAATTTTTTCAGGTAAATCTGTTGGTAGGGCTTCAACTTCTATCTCATGTATCTGTTGTACAACAGTACCTAAACTTTGTTTCTCTGCAGGTGATTCACCTTCTATTTCAACAGGAACCATCGCTTCTATTTTTTCTGTTAAATCAACTTGTCTAAAATCAATATGAAGATATTCACCAGATATTGGATCAACTTGAGTATTACTAACTAAAACTGGTTTACCTGTTAAATCTATAATTTGGGTTTCACCTGCTTTTTCAAAAACTTCAATAAATTCTTTATTATCAATGCTAACGGCTTCAGACTTAATTTTTTTTCCAAAAATGTTTGCAGGTATCTTACCTGCTTTTCTAAGTCTTTTGACTTTTCTTCCAAATAATTCTCTTTTTTCTGATTTAAGTGTAATTTTCATCTAAAAAATAATCTAGCCCTAAAATCTCTGGCTAGTGTTGTATTATAGACCGAAAGGTTCCTTCCCGTCAATACAAGATCTGCTGTCTTTATATTTATTGTTAAATTGTCATTCTCTGTACCTGCTTGTTTTATTATATTTAAATTATATTCTCCCCCTTGGGAAAATTTATTATCGATGATACTCCAAACAATTTGGATTCTTTTTTGAGTACCAGGTAAGATCTCAAATAAAAATCCTGCTTCAACTCTTGATTCTGTATTATTAATATCATATTCAAGTTCTTTATAAGTCCCATTAGTTTCATATATCCTAATTCCAGCTAATTTAGCATTTAAGGGTAATAATATTCTAGCGTAGTTTTTGTAAACACCAGATTTCCCAACAGCAGGACTGGCGCTGTTTTCATAAGTAACAAATAATTCATGACTTATAATGTCCTTTGAAACAGAAAGATTTAATTCCTGAGATCTCTTTATGAAAAAGTTTGACTTGTTTACCCCTAAATTTGCATCTATCAAAGAATAACCATCTTTTAAACATCGTTGGCCACAATTAGCATCTAAATTTACTTCACCTGAATAGCCTAAATTTGAAACTGCCTCTTGAGCGTTAGCATCATGTAAATAAATTTGCAAATGTTTTCTGTCTAAGCTTTGATATATTTTTCTAAAAAGATTTAGGTGTTTATCACTTTTTAAGTTTTCTATTTCAGAAATAAGATTTCTTGAAAGCGAAGTTAAAATACTTGCTTTTTTGATTGAACCAGGAAAAAATTCGTCTTCTACTTCTGATTGAACTGTTTGATACAAGTTGTTTGAATCAATTGTCAAACTAAAATCAGGCAAATTTATTGGTCCTGTTACTTCAAGTAAATTTTTTACAAAATTTAAATCTATGGCTATTACCCCATCAACTTTTTCATTTAATTCTTTATCTAAAAACCATTCTGCTTTAACAGCTGAAACGGAAAAATCTGGATCCCAATTGGAATCACGCAGGAACCACCCTCCTTCTCCTAAGTACTTTCTAATTGGCTCAGGTGGGTCTACATGGCCTTTTAACTGACCATCTGCAGTGTAGACGTCGTTTACTACAATTTCTGCTAATCTTCCTTTATCAAAGGTCATTATTGCATATGAACCAATAAAGCCTCCGGTGGGACGCAGTTCCATATTGTTTTGGAAAAGCACTAAATATTTTTGTGGTTTTTCGTTACCTAACAAAATTGAAATTCTTGAAAAGAAGTTTTTAAGAGAATATATTTTACTTTTATATTCTCCTATGTCTATATTTTTATTTGATAGTTTATTTCTTAAAAGATTCCCAAAAAATCCATTGAGTTCTATTACATCACTTTGAAGAAAACTTATTTCTGTATGAATTTTATCTAAACTTGCTGAGATGTTATTTGAGTAATATGACAAATCATAGATTTCATCTCCCATTATTTTATTTACAAAATCATCACTCGTACTAATCAATGTTTCTGCCTCACTTCCCAATAAGGATAATTTGTAAACAAGGTTTGAACTGTCATATATAAAATTATTTCCAAAACTTAAGTTTCGAGCCACGTCTGCTATTTCTGAGCTTTTTTTGAATAATGATTTTGATAATTCATTGTTATTAAACACTGTTTTAGCCGAAACAAAAAACAGAAGTGATGAAATAGCAATTAAGATAATTGGTATTAAGCAAAGAGATAACAAAAGAGTTACTATTTTTAACATTTTTTTATATTTTATTAATAAAACTTTTTTAACTGGTTTATTAGTCGATTCAATTTCAGGAATCACCAGGCTCTTTTTAACAGTAGTGTCGGTAATAGTAGCAAAAGATATTTTTGTATTTTTAACAGCCAGTCTTAGTGAATAATCAATATCAATTGAAGCAGAGTAATATAATTCCACTAAGTTTGATTCTTCTGGTGTTTCAATTATGTTTGAATTTTCTATCCTTAAATATTTGGTGACAAAAATTCTTTTTGATTTCTTTGGTCCATTAAGTGCAATTATCTGACCTGACACTCCAAATGAAAAAGTATCTCTTACAATTCTATCTGCAAGTTTGTTGATCGAAATGGTATTTACTAAGTTACTATCCTTTTTTACTTTAACTCTTTCACTTAAAACAGATTGCATGATTAAATCATGAGATAGACAGTCTGGATTATTTTTTACATTACTACCTAAAATGTCTGGGGCAAGAAGAACTCCGAGGTTTTGGTTTGTTTCAATTAGTTTTAAAATTTCAGAATCAGAAACAAATTTTTTATCTTTTATAACATAAAGAGAATGTAAAACTAATATCTTACATTCTAGATTTTCTATGTTTTGGGAAATACTTGATAATTTATCATCAAAATCAATTAGATTAACAATCAAATAACTAAAACTCGAAGTATTAACATTTTTAAAATCATTAAAAATTTTAACATCTAAATATTTCTCTCTAAATTTTTCTTCCAGTCTTGTGGAAAGATAATTTTTTTGAGAATATATTCCAACTATCCCATCGTAATCTTTCATATTGTATTCATTGTAGTTCAGATGAGAAAGTCATGCAATTTTTTTACCGCAACAACTAAAAACTGTTATCAAAAATTGTTTTATGTTTTCCCGTTGAGGTCAAGCTCTTCATTTACCAAATCATCCGCTAGAATATTTTTTATTCGATAGTTCCATACAAATTTAACCTTCACAGCTTTCGATTTAATTTCATCGGCAAGTAATTTTAATTTTGGACTTTTAATTTTCCAAAACCCGTTTAGTTGTCTTTCTACTAGTTGCGAATCGAGATTTATAATAATTTCTCCTTTTGCTTTTTTATCACTCAACCATTCTATCGCTAACAAAACAGCTGTATATTCTGCAACATTGTTTGTTTCAACTCCTAAAAATTTACTGTCCTTGAAGATTGTTTTTCCATCTTCTGTTACAACAAAAGCTGATGCCGCAGGTCCTGGATTGCCTCTTGAACCACCATCACAATATATAATCATCGCTTGATTATATATGATTTTTTTGGTTTTTTCTTGCTATCACCAGAGTGAAAACAAACAATAAAATGTTTTGTTGGAGAGTTATCCAGTAGTGATCACTTAAGCCAGTTAGTAAAATTGCTAACAAGCTAAAATTAATATTTACAAAAATACTGATCAGTGCAACTAGACCAAAAATTCCAGTCTCTGAGAAAACTAATAAAAAAATATTATGAACTGGTTGAAGTTCCCAAGAATTAAGATAAGTATTACTAACTTTAACTAAATTGGGAATAAAATTATTAAGCCCTACTCCAAACCAAAAGTTTTCTTTGATCATTTGAAGAGACGCTTTGATTAACTCTATTCTGTGGGTTACAAACCGTTGACTTAAATCTATAAACAATAAATTGCTAATATTATTCTTAAATTTCAATATTATTAAAAAAACAATTGTAAAATATACATTCAGTGAATTTGTTAAAACTAAATTAATAACAGTCAGAATAATTAAACTCCAGAAATATTTTGGATTAAATTTACTTCGCAATTGAATTGCGAAGATTCCAAAAACTAATAAAAATCCTGCAAAAGAATTTGGATGGGAAAAAGTCGAATATGGATAAGGTGCTATGTTTGGATAATCATACAAGTATGTGCGCTCTCCAAGCGCGTAAAAAAAACCTCCTATCGAACCTCTATTTATATGTTGAAGTATTCCTAACACACATACAATTACAGTAGAATATGATAATGGTTTTACAAAATGCTTAAATACATCAAATTTTTTAGTATTAAAAATTATTGTTCCTAAAAGAATCATCTCTGTAACTTTTAAACACTTGTAGACACTAGACACTAGATAGCTAGATATTAGGATGTTAATTACAACGAAAATTATATATAAAATATATTTGTAATTAAATTTAATCTTACTAATACCAAGTAATATTATTAACAAAGCAATTATGTCGGTTAAATATAAGGTGGGTATTAAATAATCAATGTTAAATCCATAAACTGAGTTTTGAAAATTATTAAAATGAAAGGCTAGTTGTGTGGGGAGTAAAAAGGATAATAATGATATAAGAGACAATTTCATTGATAATGTCAGCACATTACTTAGGTTTGATTACTAAATATCTTTCAGGTTCAATACCACTAGACTCTGTCGTTACGTCGTTTCGGTTTGCGAGATGCATATGAACAGCACGCCTTTGGCCTGCTGATAAGTTGTAAATTGGTTGGGGTTCTTTTGTTTCAATAGCTCTATCTGCAGATTGTGTTGCTAATTCTTTTAATTTTTCTTCCTGTTTTTCTCTGTAATCACCAACATTAACAACTAACCGATACCACTCTCCTGTTTGACCTTTAAGCATTATTCCTAATACTGTTTGGATGGCATTTATGTTTTCTCCCCTAAATCCAATTAAAAGTCCTGTTTCGTCTTCCGTGGAAAGATTGACTTCGTAGGTAGACTCACCTAAATCAACTACTTCAATTTCAGCCGATACACCCGTAAGAGATAAAAGCTTTTCTGTGAGCTCTTGGATAGTTTTATTCATTAAACCGATTTTACCAGACCAAGCTTGTTAATTAAAGGGGTAAGACCTCCCCAACCTGTGGATTTGTATTGCTGATACATCTGGAAGATTGAGAAAAGCAACCAATATAGAGCAAGTCCTGATGGAAATTTAATTCCAAAAAAGATAGTCATTAAAGGAAATGTATAAATCATTGATGATTGCATGGCAACGGCCATATCATCTGCTTCTCCTTTTGTTTTCTTGGCCATTTTTTCTTCTTCTTTAACAAAAGGTGCCATCATTTTAGCTGACAAAAATTGCAATATTCCAGCTAGTAAGATAAATGGTCCGGGAATTGGAAAAGGAATTCCGTTAAAATTAAAAATATCAGGTTTTCTTATGTCCAAATATAAAAACCCAGTATTAAGACTTGCGTTTTCAGAAAACTTTAATGGGGTGTATAAAATTTCATTAAGCTTAAGCATCGCGTCTCCATTTTGAGAAAGAACGTGAGTAAAGACATTAAACAAAGCAATCATTATAACGATGTTTAAAATATAAGGAAGGCATCCTGCAGAAGGATTAATACCTCTTTGTTTATACAATTCTGTTTGAGCAGCCATCATTCCTTTTTGATCGCCTTTATATTTTAATTTAAGTTTTTTAATTTGTGGTTCTACTTCTTTTATTTTCTTCATTGAAGCCATATATGGTTTTGTTAAGGGGTTTGTAGCAAATCTTAAAAATAAACTGAAGCCAATTATGGCAAGACCCATATTTTGCCACAACATATTATAAAAAAATATAAGCCCGTTGGTTAAAGGTTGAATTAGTAATGTTGTAAAAATATTCACTTGCAGCTCATTATTCTTCTAACGGCCATTGGCACGCCTTTTATAATACCATATTTTTCAATTACATCTACTGTGTATTCAGAACAAGTAGGCGAGTATTTACAGCCTCCACCACCAAACATGTATTTAAGAATGGGTGACAGTGTCAATTTGTATATTTTTAATAATAGTCTCATATGTTTCTTTCTCTAACTCGATTTTATTCATTTTAACAGCTTGGTGTTTAATTAAAAATAATACATCGTAACCATTTTTAAGTTTATTTAAATTAATTCTAATAACTTCTGACATTATTCGCTTGATTCTGTTTCTAACAACTGCCTTTTTTGAAATTTTGGTTGAGATTATAAAACCAAAACGCGTTTCTTCACCATCTTTTCTGTCATATATTCCCATTCCAAAAGATTTTGATTGATGCATAACACCATCTATTTCAATTCTGGCAAAATTTATTTTTTTCTTTAATCTATATTTGGAGTTAAGCATGACAGGTCTTAAGCATTTACTATATTTTTTCTTCCTTTTAGTCTTCTTCTATTTAAAACTTTCCTTCCATCAATAGAGGAATTTCTAGACATGAATCCAAATTTTTTAATTCTTTTTAGTTTATGTGGTTGATATGTTCTTTTTGTCGCCATGCAATTATTTTAACATACTTTTTGACTATTGCATATTGTGGATAACTTTCATAACATGGAAACTCTTCTGCCCTAGAATACTACTCATGGAAAAACAAAATTACGACAAAACTTGGAGAGATGTTTTAGAAACATTAAAAATATCTGTTTCTGATGCTGCTTTTAAAACATATTTGTCTCATACACATTTAGTAGATATCAAAGAAATAGGAGAAAGAGTTATAGCACAAATTGGTTGTGAATCTGTTTTTATTAAACAACAAGTTGAACAAAGATATTCAGGAATACTCCAAGATACCTTAACAAAACAGTTTGAAAAAATTGTTGATGTTGTTTTTATAGTTAAAGCAACGACTCGTGTTTTATCCTCTGCAACAGACAAACCCACACCTTTGTTTGATAAACCAAAAGTAAATCAAGACGAAATAAATGAAGCAATTAAAAAAGCTCATCTTAGACTTCCTTTTACTTTTGATAAATTTGCAGTTTCTGGATCTAACCAAATGGCCTACGCCGCCGCTCAAGCAGTCGCAGAAAACCCAGGATCTTCATATAACCCATTGTTTATTTGGGGTGGGGTTGGAGTTGGAAAAACACACTTAATGCATGCAGTGGGGCACGACATGATTGTTAAAAAAACTGGTTCAAAAATTTTGGCTTGTACTGCAGAAGATTTTACAAATGACATTGTTGATGGAATAAGAAACAAGTCAACAGCAGAGGTTAGAAAAAAATATAGAAAACTTGATGCGCTGTTTGTTGATGATATTCAGTTTATTGCAGGTAAAGACACTGCCCAAGAAGAATTTTTTCACACCTTTAATGCTGTTACTTCTGCAGGAGGGCAAGTCATATTAACTTCTGATAAAAAACCAACTGAAATTTCAAAATTAGAAGATAGATTAAAAACTAGATTTCAAGCAGGATTAATTGTTGATGTTTCTCCACCCGACTTTGAACTTAGATCTGCCATAGTACAAATTAAGTCAGAGGAAAGGGGAATAACTCTTACCAACGAAATGGTTTCGATGATTGCAGGGAATATTGACTCAGCCAGAGGAATACAAGGATATTTAGTAAAATTGTTTACTGAAGTAAATTTTAATAAAAAAGAGGTAACAAACGAGCTGGTAGAATTTCTTTTAGGTAAAACAAACGAAGCAGATTATGAAAAAATTAAAATAAACCCAGAAGATTTAATAAACAAGATTGCTAAATACTATTCATTAGGGAAAAGACAACTTTTGGGAGATTCAAGAGCCTTGCCTGTAGTAAGACCAAGACAAATTTTAATGTATCTTCTTAGAAAACAAGTTGGTTTACCTCTCCAAGAAGTTGGTAGAGTAGTAGGGAGAGATCATTCTACTGTAATGAGTGCTGTGGAAAAAATAACAAACTTACTCTCAACTAATGTGGACATTCAAGAGGATATTATGGGGATAAAAAAATCTCTTTGATGATAATTATTTAAAGTTGTCAACTTATCCCCAATTTGTTATTGTTTATCCACATATTTATACACAGTTTATCCCCTGCCTGATCCATATCTGTTACCCTCTTATCCTCATCACCTACTACTAGTACTACTATTTAAAATATGATATTAATACATTATGAAATTGACCGTTCTACAAGAAAATCTACAAAAAGCCGTAGCCCTTTCTTCTCACTTTGTTTCACAAAAAGCACAACTTCCAATATTAAGTAACATATTAATACAAGCGAAAAAATCAAAACTAATACTTTCTTCTACTAATCTTGAAACATCTGTCTCTACTTCAATTGGGGCTAAAGTTGAAATAGATGGAGAAATAACAGTTAATGGGAAAATACTAAATGATGTTATTTCAAACCTTTCTTCCGGAAATCTTGAAATAGAAGTTGTAAAGGAACAAATAAAAATATCTTCGGGTAGTTTTAAATCTAAAATATTAGGAGCAAACTCATCAGACTTTCCAAAATTACCCAACAGCATAGATAAAAAGTCTTTTACTTTAAAAACTAATGAATTTATTAGTTCTCTTTCAAAAGTCTTGTTTTCAGTGTCAACAGACGAAACCAGACCTATTCTAACTGGTGTTTTGTTTGTTTCTAAGGGTTCAACACTAAATCTTGTTGCAACTGACGGATTTAGGCTTTCAGAAATAAAAATAAAAAATGAAACAAAACTTCCTGATTTAAAAATTATTATACCAAGAGCAGTTCTAAATGAAATTGTTAGATTAGGGGAAAGTTCTGAGGACATTTCTTTTTTTTACGAAAAAGAAAACAATCAAATTATTTTTGGTATAGGAGATACTATTTTTTCTTCTAGAGTAATTGAAGGGGAATTCCCAGATTATGAAAAAATTATACCTTCATCATCTATTTGTACTATAAACATAGATAAAAACGAATTTGAAAAAACTATTAAACTTGCCTCAGTTTTTGCTAGAGATTCAGGGAACATAATTAAGTTACAGGTTATAGGTGACAGATTAACAGTTAAGGCGGAGAGTGTAAACTCTGGAAATCAAGAAACTAGTTTAGAAATAAGAAATGAAATAAGAGAAGCTTGGCCGGCTTCGCCGGTAAACATAATGTTTAATTATAGATTTATAGAAGAATTTTTAAAAACAGTGGAAGATGATGAAATCCAAATACAAATTTCAGATAATAATAAAGCTTCAAAATTTCTAGATCCAAAAACCCCTAATTTCCTTCACATCATCATGCCAATCAAAACACAGAATTAGTATTTTGGAATTTCTTTTGAAGGTACTTTGGAGTAATCTCTTCCCCATTTTATAATAAAGTCATTAATGTTTGTTGGCACAAAATACCAAATTTCAAGTATTCCCCCGTCTTCGTGTCCTAAGTAGGCAATTCCATTAGAGGGGTAAATATATAAATTAAACACACTACTTAACGTTTTTTCGTATAACATTTCAGGAGCAATCCCATAAATTTTTGTAATATCATTAGCTGTTTTACTTCCATTAATTATTTCTTCTACCACAAGCTCAGCTAATCCGTCTTTTGAATATACTTTATGGTTTCTATATTGATTTGTAGATTTATAGCTCGAAACATTTAATTCACCACTAACAGTTGAGTTTAAAGGTTTACCTAGTAATTCATTAATTCTTTCCAAACTTGTTTTTCCAGGAATTATTTCATTAAAATCTGCAATTTTATTTACTGGAGTAGATGTTGGAATTTCTTGAACAATCGGATTTTGTTTATTGTTATTAATTTTTATCACAATAAATATTAAGAAAGATAAAGAAATAATAGTTAAAATTGTAATTTTTTTACTTTTAATTATTTCAATTATTTTATTCATTTTTATATTATTCCATAAATTTCTTAGCAAACATATAGTTTTTAGGATATAAATTTTTATAATTTGACGCACACGAACCCCAAGAAGGAACTGATGCATATAAACCGTTTGCTTCAGCCATAGATTCGGTTATGCTTCCTTTTGTATCGGAATATGTACAAAAACCTCTTGATGATATTTCAGACCAAGCACCTGTGTTATCATATTGTTCAACGCTTCCACTATTAATATTTTGTATATGGTGTGTTAATTCATGTGTTATTAAAAATAATGCATCCTTGTCACTCTTTAAACCCTTCTCATTAAAATAAATATCACATTTATTACCCTGTGCATTATGGATATGCCAAGCAAAGTAGCCAGGAGAAATTTGTGGAGGGTTATAACAAAGATTTATCTCTTCATTTTTTGCACAAACTTTTGCCATAAAACCTTGATATTTTGAAGAAAGTTTACCGAGTGCGTTTTCAGAATTTGATTTTAAATTACTTGGCCATTTTTGTGCGTTATCTGATACTTTTGCACAATCTGTAGGACAATCACCTATACAAAGAGTTGCTGATCCTGATGTTGTAATTCCGGTTTTTTCTGTTGAATCCGCACTAATCTCAATTGAATCATAAACCAATGAATCCGCATAAAACGAACTATAATTAACCGTAAAAGTAAAAGCGTATGGATTAGTTGGTGAAATTGATAAATCAGCAGGTAATTCAGGAATGTTTTCAGGAGGACAGACAGCAGTTTTAGTTTTTGAAGTAACAGTGCATTCTGTGGAAACAAGCTTAATATTTGTTAGTGCTGCCTTAAGAGCTTTAATTGAAACAGTGTATGTCACTGTTGTTTTTGAAGTTGGGTTACTAATTTTATTAGGCTCTGCCGTTTTGGTAACTAACAAATAAGGATTGTCTGCCCCTGTCAATGAAGATGATGAAAAAGGTGGAACAACATATGCACTGTTATTTATTACAAGCATTATAAAAGCAACAAGTGGGGGGAGAACTAAAAGGGTAATAATTACAGGTGTTGCAATTGCAATCCCTATTGATCTACCTATAAAACCAAAAACTCCAAAAGCTCCCATCGCAAAAGCTCCAAGCGTTCCTGTTGCTGCCATAAGTAAACCCCCTGTAACTAAACCTGCAACTGGTCCACCGATTAATAAACCTGCACCAGCTCCTAGTCCAACAAATACTTCTTTATTATCAATAAACCACTGCTTAATCTTTGGCCAGTTAATCATCTTCCCCACTGCCGTAATTGCGGCCACAATAGCTGTTGTTATGGCAAGACCTACTGGTCCAGCCGCCGCACCTAAACTTGAAAGTGCTGTTGTTATTGTCGCACCAAAACCTGTTTTTACTGCAATTTGTGTTGCGACTTTTCCAACAACTGGTTTTACAAATTCTTTTCCTAATGCTTTTCCAGCTAGACTTAACATTGGCCCAGCAGTATCTGGAGCAATTTGCATTGCTAATTTGACAAAACCTGTTTGCCCCACCGTTTCCCAGACCACCGGCTGAGCTAATCCATATCTTGCTAAAATTGTTTGAGTAATTGGTGATGAATATGTTTTTTTGACTACACTACCTGCAGGCAACTTTGCAATTTTTTCTGCAAGATACACTCTTGATTGATTCGTAAAAAATCCTTCAATTTTATTAACCCCAAATTGTTGTGCAGAATTTAATAATTCATTTTGATGATTTAAAACTTGAATTTGATTTTGGTTTAAGTCTCCTAAATTAATTTGATGAGTAGTCTGCCCTTCAATTTTTGTTTCACTTAAAATGATTTGAATTTGTTCAGTGCCATATATTGAAGCGGTAAGTTTAGACCCAAAAATATTTTTTGCTATATTTTTACTTAAATATTCAGAATTTCTATTTTCTAATTCAAGAAGGGTTGACCCTCTTTTTGCAGTAAGTAATAAATTATCATCTTGATTTAAAACTTTCGGAAGTACGCCTGTTTTATCTTCTGAAACAGCTCTTAAAATTGCAGTTTGGACTTGAGTTTCAATTACAACTTCTGGTTTTGCCAATTTTTCTACTATTTCAACGGCTGCAGTTCTTGAGATTAATGTTTTTTGTTCTTCAGGAACATTTTCTAATTTGGATTCTATTTTTGTAGCCAAATCATCAATTAATTTTGTTCTAGTAACTTCGTCTCCTTGTGCAAATTCTTTTAAAATTTCTAAATCTTTTTGCTCTGTTTCGTTTAAAGGAGGTATATCTGGAATAATTACTTTTGCATAAACAACTTTATCTTTTAGTTTTTCTTGAACCGCTTGGGCTTTTGAAACTTGTTCCTGATTTCTTTTTATAAAATCCTCTACTGCTTTTGTTTGACCCTCCCTTGTTTCTTTTATATTTGCTTCTCTTTGTTCTGCTTCTTTTATAAATTGTTCAGATTCATCTTTGTTTAATGTTGTTTTTGTGAGAGGTTCTTGTTTTTTTTCTAATAACTCATGGATTTGTTGAAGTTTTAATTCAATTTCTTTTGGTGTTAATTTTGAAGAAATTCCAACTTCTTCTAGCTCTTTATTAAAATCAGCTAATCTTGTTTTGTCTTTTAACTTGAAATTTTCATCATATATTTTTCCAAAATCCGTTTGAAGTGAGACGATTATATCGAGATTCATAATTAATCCTGTCTATTCCACGCCTTAGTGTTTGGCATTGTTGGTGCTGGATTGTCTTGTGGTTTGGTATTAATCAAAGCATGTTCTTTTTCTGAGGCAACAATCCTAATTGGTGCATGGTGTGGTCCTGCAAAGAAAATTCCCTCTCCTACATTTGCAGCCATTAGAAGTTGCTTCTCCCCTTGCGATAAATAAAATATCTCTCCTAATTTATCTATGGCGGTTGGAGATTGTTTCAAAAGCAACCGTAAAGCAGAGTTTGTAACAATTGCCTTCCCGATGTCTTGACTTAGGAAGTCTTCAACGTCCTGAGTGATTGTAGTAAGTCCTAGATAGTATTTCCTTGCTCTCTTAACGACAGACCATAAAAACTGAGCAGTGTCTGGATATTTCATCATTTGCCATGCTTCCTCAACAATTAATATTCTTCTTTTAATATCTCTTTTAACCCTTGTCCAAATGTAGTCAAGAATCATAAACATGACAATAGGACGGATTGCATCCTGAATATCTTTAACAGAAAAAACTGTAAATGGATTATTAAGGTCAACATTTGTTTGTTTGTCAAATATTCCTTGGAAAGAACCTCTGATAAATTTTTCAATACGAGCCGCAAGATCAAGTGCTTCAGGAACTTCCATTCCAATCAATGTTTTATAAAGATCTTCCATTAAAGGTGGTTCTTTTGTTTGGGTTGTTGGGTCGTTTGTAATTCCCTTTGCTTTGTAAGTTAAGATAAGTGCCCTATCAAGCATGGCTTCTTGTGTTGGGCTAATTTGTCCCATGATGACTTTCATTAATGCATGAAGCGATAAAATCTTAAGACCTAATTGGTTCTCCCCTTCTTCTCTAATTTGGGCTAAATCAAATGGATTGATTTTTGCAGGGCTATTATACGAGAAAGATATATACTGACCGCCAACAGCGTCACAAAGGGCTTTATATTCTGCTTCAGGGTCTAGGATGATAACTTCTGTGCCGATCATCAAAGATCTAACCGCTTCAGTTTTAACAAAGTAACTTTTACCAGCTCCAGAAGTGGCGAATATAGTGAAGTTTGCATTTTCCAAAGAGAATCTGTCAAAAATAATAAAAGATTCGTTTTGTGAATTTATTCCATACAAGACACCAGTATCTGAAGAAAGTTCTGCTGATGTAAATGGAAAAGTTGTAGCCACTGAGGTTGTGTCCATGTTTCTTGTAATTGAAAGGCTGTCTCTACCATATGGAGCAGTTGACAAAAATCCTTCCTTTTGATCAAGCGATGCATTTTTTGCAACGATTAAAAGTGAGCCAAGTGTTGACTGTATTTGTCTTGTGATGTTATTTAATTCATCTAAAGAATTGGCTGGGATTGTAATGTAGAATGAAAATTCATAATATCTTTCAATTCCTTTAACAAGTTGTTCTTGTAGAGATCTCGCGTCTTCAAGTTTGGCAGTGGTTACAGGATCAACAATCTTACCCCTTTGAATATCAGTTGAAAGTTCTGCCTCCATTTCTGCGATTTTACGTCTGAGATCATCAAGAACAGATTTTCCTGCAACTGGATATATATAAAAACTCATATCAAGAGATGAATTGAAATTAACAACGGATTCTAACCATCCAGGTGCAACAAACCTTGGATATCCTGCTACAAAGATAGTTCTAAAATAAACATTATTTACTTTGATAAAATCAAAATCAATTTCAATGTTATCTGACGCAATAGCATCATGTAATAGCATTTCTCCACTTGAGATAGACAAGTTTGGATTGGTAATTATTGGTTTATTGTTTGTCATATGTCTTTCTTTACTGCTGGTGGCTCAGGATTATTTACTTCGTAATAGAGATTAATTAATTGTTGTGTACTTAATTGTTTTAATTTTAAACCAAGTCGACCCGCCTGTCTTATTAGATGATCCCTTTTGGGGAAAAGAGTAACCTTTGCTTTTTTAACAACATAATCTTTAGGAAAAGGAAGAGGCCCCCTTTTAATTATAGATTGGGCTGACTTTGCTACGCCAAGTTCAAGTTGATTAAAAGGAATAACTATGAAAAATCTTTTCCCTAAAACAGTCTTTTTCTTGATTGATTCAGTTATAAAATGTCTGTAATCATCAGTAATTGCAGCTAGTTTTGGATTAGTTATTTTTTTGCTTGCTTCGTCAAAGAATTTAATATAACCAGTAATATCTTTTCTTTGTGTTTTAACCATAATTTGAATTGAAAAAGACAAAGAATTAATAAGCGCAGCATATGCTGCAACAACAGCACCCTGTTCTTTTTCAGAGAGAAGACCAAAGTTTAATGATGAAGTTTCAAGGACAATTGCTGCTCCCCCATCCTTGTATAAAACAACATCGTCAACAATATCTGCAATTGGAAGAGCGTTTTGTGTTGTAGAGGTTAAAGGAACATCAGGTGTACCAAAGTAAGGAATTTTTGATACAAAATTTTTAATTTTTATAGCGGAGCTGAATTTCAATTTATAATCATTCATATTTTTGTTCCTTTAATTGCTATTGGTGGAATCATTTCTCCCTTTGCCTCAAAAGATACAGGTTCAAACACAAATCCATCTTTTTCAATAGTAACTTCATATTTACCATTAGAAAGTGGTGTAACTATTATAAAATGTCCTGCTTTATTACTTTTTAAAGCCCTAACAGGTCTACTTGACGAGTCTTTAATTTCAAGTATAGCTCCTTCTATAATTTTTCTGTCTTGATCCATTACTTGACCAACAATAGTGTTTGGTCCAAGAGGGGGAGATGGTGGTGCTGCATCAACTGAAAATTCAACAGAATTTGTGGTTATTGGTTCCTCTTCAATTTTCTGGGTCTCAATTTTGGTAGTTAGAGGCTGTTGTTGGGATATTGGGGTAGATTCTTCAACAACTATACGTGGTGCTGATTTAGTAATTACAGTTGGTATTTGTTGAGGCACAGAAAGAGGGGCAGAATTGTTATTAATTGCTGGCTGTTGATCTTTAACTGGGACAGAAGATACATGCGTCGTAAAAGTAGTAGGTATAACTTGTTGTTCAATCGGTGTTGATGTTTTGTTTACGCTTTGATTATTGATTGTTGATGGTTGGTTATTGTTAAATAATCCCCCAATTTTTTGTAAAAATGATTTTTCTGCCGCTTCTAATTTTTCTGTATTTTTTTCAACTGTTGGACCAGTTTGAACAAGCTTTACTTCTGGTGCTGGTGCATTTTCTGTGTAAAAAACAGGTGGCTTGTCTGTTTTTTTCCAAGAAAATAAAGTTGGTGAATAAATACTTCTAAAAAAGGCAATGATCCATTTTTCAAGAGGTCTTTCTTCAAAAGGTAAAAATGCCATAGCTGCGCCCAGTCCTGCAGAAAACAATATAATTGGCCATTTAATCAAAGGATGCAAAGAGGTGGAATAAAAAATTAAAGAAACAATTACACCACCTGCAACTTGAAAAAATTGCTTTAATGTCATATCCCCAACCAATTTAAATTGATATGAGCTTATTTGTTGTGGTATTGGATGTTGTTCCATCTACTTTAAGAGTACTATGTGAACGTTTTGGTGCAACTATAATGTTCTTTTCACAACCTAAAAATGGTATAATATAGACAATATGATATTACCAAAATCACTCCATAAATATTTTTGGGACATAGACACAAAAGAAGCTGATATAAATAAAAAAAGTAAATATTTTATTAATAGGATATTAGAAATGGGAAATATGAAAGCAATAAATTGGATCAATAAAAATTTTGATAGAAAAATAATACTAGACACAATAAAAACAACTAAATTATCACTAAAGTCTAAAAATTTTTGGCAAAATGTATACTAATACAATTCTTGAGGAAACTCACAAATTATTAAATTCATTTAATAATGATAGTCTGCCATTGGATACATATTTAGCTGGTGGCACAGCAATATCTTTACAAATTGGACACAGAAAATCTATAGATTTAGATTTTTTTACAAAACATGAGTTTAATGAAAATCAATGGATTCAAAAATTAGAGAAAAGTTATAATTTAGAACTTTTCAGTAAGGATTGGCAAACAATAATTGGTGATATAAATAATATAAAGTTTTCTCTTTTTTACTATAAATATCCACTCATAAAAGATTTAATACCGTTTGAAAATATAAAATTAGCCTCGCTTGGAGATTTGGCTGCCATAAAACTAGACACCGTAATCTCTCGAGGTACTAAACGTGATTTGGTTGATATTTATTTCTTGGCTCAAAAATTTGGTTTAGATAATTTATATAAATTCTATGATCAAAAGTTTGGTAATTTTGAAGAAAGAGAAATAATGATAAAGAAGTCCTTAATTTATTTCGATGATGCTGAAAATGATGTAGACCCAAATATGTTAGTAGATTTTAATTGGGGTGATTTAAAAACATATTTTATGAAGAATGTAAAACTAGGTTAGTGCAACTATTGGATCCTTTTCACAAAAATAATTTTTGACAAATTAGTACATTTACTAATCGATAATGGTCCATTTCTTAAACCTCCACAATCAAAAAAACTATTCAAAAATTTATATGAATTGCGAGTAACAGGAAGAGATCCATTGCGAATATTTTATACAAAAGTAAAAGATTCCTATTATTTGCTTCATGTATTTAAAAAGAAAACTCAAAAAACTCCATCAAAAGAATTAAAAATAGCAATTGACAGAGCAAAAGAAATAATATAGCATATACGATATATGAATAAAAAAGTTTTAAATATTCCCCCTGAGAAAAGACAACATGAAGATTTCTTGGTTTGGGAGAAAAGGGTGTTAAAAAACAATTCTTCTTTACGAAGAGAGTTTGAACGACAACAGCCTGAGTTTGCAATGCTTCAGGCAATGATTGATGTTAGAAGAAAGAAGGATCTTTCTCAAAAAGAACTTGCCAAAAAACTAGGTACAACTCAATCTGCAATTTCGAGATTAGAAAAGGGGAATATCAGTCCAACTGTAAATTTCCTTCAAAAACTTGCAGAGGCTTTGGATAGTAGATTGGATATCAGATTTTTGTCTTATTCCTAATACTAAGTACTAGGTACTTTGTACTCTGCACTAATTTAAGGTAATATACAACTATGGCAGATTTTAATTTGGATGAATTTAAAAAGATTGTTTTTAAACATATTGATCCAAAAAGTGCAAGGGTATTTATTTTTGGCTCACGAGCGATTGGGAATAACTTGAAATTTAGTGATATTGATTTAGGGGTAGAACCAAAATCAGAACTTCCAATTATGTCAAAAATTGACCTGGAGGATGAATTTGAGAATTCTGACTTACCATTTAAGGTTGACGTCGTTGATTTCTCAAAAGTATCTAAAAGATTTCAAGAAATTGCAATGAAAAAGGTTTATTATTTAAATTGATGGAAAAAACACAAGAATTGATAAAAGACTTAGCTAGGGCAGTAGAAAGGTTGGGCGAAGCATTGTTGTTACCACCAGAAATTATAAACCAAGACGCAACAATCCAACGCTTTGAATTTACTTTTGAGCTGTCATGGAAAACTATGCAAGCTATTTTGAGAGATAAAGTTGTTGACGCCTATGGTATTAGAACTGTAATTAGAGAAGCCGCAAGGATAGGGATAATAGATGATCCAGTTGTTTGGTTTAAATTTTTAGAACATAGAAATATTTCAACACATACATACAAAGAGGACGAAGTAAGGTCAATTTATAAAGATATTAAAGATTTCCCCCCACTTGTCAAAAGTCTTCTTGCTAAAATCAAAGATTTTGAATAGTTTTTTGATCCCACCAATACTAAGTACTAGGTACTTTGCCCACGAAGTGATGCATTCTCTCTGTACTAATTTAAGGTAAAATACAACCATGACAGAAGCTTCAAAGTATGTCAAAGATTACAAAAATTGGCACAAATTAAAATCACAGATTGATAGTGTGGGTGTAGAAAAGTTTTTTCATGAACAGGAAATTTGGTGGTGTTCAGTTGGTGTGAATGTCGGATATGAAATAGATGGAAAAAATACAAATTTTGAAAGACCAATTTTAATTTTTAGAAAGTTTAACAAAGGAATGTTCTGGGGTGTTCCACTAACTTCAAAAGTAAAAGAAGGAAAATTTTATTTTACCTTTGATTTTAAAGATAGAAAGTCAACAGTTATACTGTCACAACTTAGAATATTAAGTTCAAAACGATTGATTAGAAAAATGGGGAATCTTAATAAAGAGCAGTTTGGAGAAGTAGAAAAAATGATATTAAAATTAATATCAACAGAAGAGACAAAAAACGAGCCCCTTGCGGGGCTCTCGGGTGCCAATTAAGGCAATTTGTACTTATTAGTATATCTATTTTGCCCTAAAAGTCAATCCCCAACCCCAAATACCTATAGTCTTGAAGTAATTGCCTTTTTGTGTTAGTATTCACTTGCAACTTGACATTTCTCGGTAAAAATTTATGTAATACACACTAAGGAGGTGTGCCATGACAAAAGATTGGAAGAAAAAGATTGATGAGGAAGAAAAAGCCCGAGAGGCTGAAGTGGAAAAAAGCAAAAAAGAATTTCTTGAGTCCGCTCGTAGAGAAAGAGTGGTAAAAGTCCAAGAACTTGGTAGAAAGTTCAAGTGTCACATCTGCGACAAACCCGCCCGAGAACCTATGAGGGAGTCTATTGAGCTTCGAATGGGTTTAGACACTTACCATGAAGATGGTGACAATTGGTCTAAACCGAAAGATCTTTACCAATGTGTCAATTGTCGGAATTGGACATGTGCGGAACATATCTATAAAGGAATTTGCCAAAGATGTGCTGAGAAAATGTAATAAGTTGCTGTTAGTCTAAAGACCACTCAAAGTAGTTAAAAATGAGTGGTCTTTTTATTTTTTAAAACATTTTATTTAAAAAATGGTAAAATACAACCATGGCAGAAGCAAATGGGCAGAGAGGCATAATTGATGTAAGTACACTAAGGGACGCTATTCAAGGTCCCAGATTATCAACAGATGAAAAGTACCAATCTTTTTTAAAGGATCAAGAATGGTTTAATAAACCAATACAACCAATTAATGTAGAAACCGCTCCAGTATATTATGTAGAAATGACGAGGGATGAAAGAGAAATTCACAATATTGTAATCGAATTTACAAATGCGGCTAATTTCAAAAAAACCAGAGCAATCCCACCAACACTTGAAGTTCTTTCAAAATATGAAGGCTGGGGAGGATTACAAACACCAGAGGTTAAAAAACTTTATGAGGTTCCAGGAGTTAGAAGTGCACTTGAACGATATATAAAAATATACGACACAGATGAAATTATGGGAACTAGGAAAAATTCTAAAACCAACGAAGAAGAAAGTTTTTCTTTAAGAACAGCAAAAAGTAGAGAACAAGTTCTAAAGTGTAGAGAAAATATTCGTAATGATATAAAGGAAGATGTTTTAAAAGGATATAAACAACGAGGTAAATTAACAGAAAACAAAGAAACCCTTAACTTAAAAGCTCGTGAAGCAGAGCAAATAGCCTTTACTTTATTATATCTTGGTAATACTTTTGAGAGTTTAGATAGCAAATACAACGACATGGGTAGAATTCGACCTTCTGAATGTATGAATGATCTTGTAAATATTCCTATTAAATTTGCAATGAACCCTATGGATGTTTTACTTGGAACTTTTAGTAAAGAGGGGTCAGAGGTATTATTATATGGAAAATTTGGAGAATGGGCATATAACATGGCGGTCGAGTCTAACAATGGGAAAAAACTTTCAGTGGAAAATGTTCATTTTATGGCTGATGAAAACAAAAACCCAAAAGATTACTGGAGAGTTAGTAATGGTGGCAAAGATATAATAGTTCCTGAATGTTATCCAAGAGATTTGGTTAAATCTGTTTGGGAAGAAGTAACTGCCAACGAAGGAGGTGAAAAGATAAAATTAATAGACTATCTTAGGGCAGGGAATGAAATTCCATGGAATAATGTTTCAGATTCAATGTGGATTGATTACGCATTAAAGATTGGTAAGGCAGGAGTATTATCTGACACATTACAAGGCAAGCTTCCTATAAAATGGGGAGATGTAGACGCAATTAGGGATTGGGTTCAAAACACATTGGGTGCATTAGCAAAATTTGAATTAAGGGAGGCCGATTCAGTAAAAAGATGGATGTTGTATGCCTCGATAGGGATAGATTCAAAAAGTAGAGAACCTAAATTTAACAATCCAAGCATGAGAGCAACTGTTCTAGTTGCCTTAGGACCCAAAAGAAACAATTATCTTGATTATGACAAATTATTATTTCCTTGGGACAGAAGAAAATGGTACGATTAAAATTCAAACCAGAACATAAATTTAGTGTGAATTTGAAAATCGTTGTAGTGCCTGAGTAAACCAATATTTAGCCTTTTCCTTTTTATCGCCAGTTGCTTCCATTAATTTAGCTGCTTCCCATGGAGTGGTTCCTGTTTGTTTAGCAGTTAACTCATATTGTTGCTGTTTTGTAGAGGAATATGCTCCACCAGCCATCTTAAGTGGCGCCATTGCTTCACCGATTGCACTGCCGAAGTCGAATTTAGCACCCATAACAAGCATTTTCATAATATCTACTGCTTTTGGAATCATTGTTATAAACATAAAACTAACCGCCAACCAAAGTATACCTGCCATATCTTCTGATGATCCTAAAATAGGAGGTGACCATAACGTGCCATCCATTGTATGGAAAAGTTGCCCAGTGCTAGCAGAGAAAGAAGCCATAAGTGTCTTGATAGCTAAAAACATAAACAAACCAGTTAATGGAAAAACAAGTGCTTCTGCTATGATCTTTTTAAACCAGACTCCAAATCCAATAGTAGGAATCAATGCACCAATAACTATTTGTAATGGTCCTACAACAATTGACACGAACAAACTAATTAAGTTTTTTATTAATATCCATGGCACTTTAATTGTGTACCAAAGCATTAATATTAATACCCAAATTGACATCAAGACCATTAAAATACCTGCTAAAAAACCATAGACAGATAAACCAGAAATTGTGCTGATCAAAGCCCATACTGATGCAAAAAAGAATACAGTTGTGTATGCAAACATCCATAATAATATATAAAAACCACCCAACGCTTGAGTATTTTCAATTGGCATAATTACTTTAAATGCTTCCTGAAAGGCACTTCCATTAGCGTTTGCTGTTGAAAATCCAGCAAGGCTCATTAATGAAGCAAGTAAACCTCCAACTACATATGATAAATCTATTACAAAACCAGCTATCGCATATGAGAAAGTTGCAAGTATTAATGCTACAACAATTTTAGGCAGTGCAGATTGAACTGAGATAACTAATTGTGGCGATAGTTTGACCCTGAACATTATCATGAAAGCAAAAACTATTACTACGAGTACCGATAGGGCATAAGCAATATCTCTAAATCCTTGCCAGTAATTTTTTAAGCCATCAATTGCAGTCGTGTATCCAAAACCTTGAGCATTTGCGGTTTTTATTATGTTTAGACTTGATAATGTATCACTTAAATATCTTACACCTGAGACCGGTCTGTTTTGATAGTTAAAAAAGATTGCTTGACCAAGATTCTGTGGACCATTATCAATATAAGCTATACTGGTACTTATTTTTAATACTTCAAACGCATCTTTGACAGCTTCCATTGTTTGAGTAATACATTCAGCTTTATCAAAAACACTTCCTGGACCAAATGCGTATAGACATGAAACTGCGCCCTGAACTTTGCTTCCAAGGAAATTTATAGGAAAAGCAAAAAGACTATATATTATCCATTGGACTTGTGCCGCAGTGTATCTTTCTCCAAAAATTTCAGATGGGGGGGATTCGTCACCGTAGACTTTTGCATACCAATCAGTAAAACCTTGGTTGTACCAAGTGCTTGGGGCTTCATCGGCGGCGAGGGCAGCTAATGGCGTAGCCATTACTGAATTAAAAATTAATAAAGAAGAGAGAAGAATTAAACTGATTTTTTTAGTTAAGTTTGACAACTTCATATAATTATTGTAACATAAGACAAATTGGCGTTAGCCACGACCTTCTTGCTTAGGCAGGAAGGGTAAAATAAAGAATTTTGATATCTCCTCATTAACTTTTAAAAAATCTCCGTCATCAATTACAGCTAATTTGTACCAAATGCGTTTACTACTAAAAACTCTGATTTGCGATGTCATTGCAGATACAATTTCGTCTTTGACTGAGATTTGAACGTAATATTTGTTATCTTTTAACTTGGTGCTTAACGGAACGCCTAAAAACATTTCTCTGTTAAATTTTTTAATTACCAAAACAGGACGTATAAATATATCATTCTTGCCATCCTCCTCAAAACCAACATTTACGCCAATTGATGTCCACCAAATATCTCTTTCGTTAAATTGGGGTGGAGCCGTAATTTTATTGTTTATTTCCTTTTTCTTCTCAATCCACTTATCGAAATCTTTAACATGGACTTTGTTTACTTTGGCAGGCATGAAATTAGTATATCAGAAATAATGGTATAATTATTCTACAATTGGCGTTAGCCACGGCCTTCCAAGTTCGAATGGGAGGAGAAAATTAAGTAAAGTTATTAAACTTCTTGCAAGGTCAGACCTTCGAATGCAATTCTATTAAGGTCTGACCTTAACAAAACGCATATTATACTTCACTGATTACATCAAAACCTTTGAAGCTGCCGACAATTGCAAACCCAAAAACTTTTGCTTTTGGGTTGAGTTGTTTAATTTTTGATGCAACTTCATTTAATGTCGCTCCAGAACCTATTGCATCATCAATAATTAATATTCTTTCGTAATTTATACTAATGTCTTTAATAAATATTGATTGTTTTGCGTTTTTTATACGCTCTTCAAGTTTTGAAAGAGTTTTTTGTGCAATTGGAATTTGGCCAGAATATGATTTTACTAATTTGATCGTTGGTAACTTTAAATTTAAGTTTTTTTCAATTTCTTTCAAAAATTGTATTTTTCTTGGTATTGTTGGTGGAATAAAAGCAATTGCTTCAATTTTTTCTTTTGTGATCAGATCTAACACTCTGTTTTTTATCTCACTTGCGATCTCGTTAATTATGTCTTCAAGTTGGGCTTGTTTTGAGTGTAAGACCTTTTGTCCTAATATAGTTTTTCCAAATTTAGGTAAAGAATAAAAATCAGCAAAGTATATATTATCAAGGTAATTCCTAGAAAAAGTTTTTTTAATCTTTTTTTTTGCTTCAATTAGCCCAATTTTATTAAAATGCTTGTTTACAGCCTTTTTAATTTTAAAATATTCGACAATCAACTTCTCTAAATGTTCTTGTTGATTTGTATTGGTTACCCAACTCAAAAAACCTTCTTGGCCATATAACATTTGACCAGACGGGGAGATGTACAAATAGTTTTTTTGAAGGAACTCAGAAATTTTATTATTAACCATTTTGTCTTTGGCCTCAACATTTTCGTTAGGTATGTAAAACACAAGTGGTGGTTTACCTGATTTGATAACTTTATTTTCCAAAGTCAATCTTAGTAAATGTCTGTGAATAATTGATCTGTTTAGGTGAAACTCACGCCTAATGTCTTCAGATCTAGCTTTGCCGTTTGCTCTTATAAATTCGAATATTTTTGTGCGTGTATCCATATACAGTATACAGTTTACTGTGTACTGTATACTATGTCAAGTTCCTAGTGCATATTGATTAGGAACTTTTTTAGTAGCATACTAAAATCAAAGTGTTAACTAAAATTCTATCTGCTAGTCATTTTGGATTAGAAGCAAATTTAATAGAGGTTGAGGTTAATGTCTTTAAAAAAGGTTTTCCTGGATTTTCTATAATAGGACTTCCTAATAAATCAATAGAAGAGGCAAAAGAAAGAGTAAAAACTGCTTTAATTAATTCTGATATCGATATTCCAAATTCAAAAATTGTAGTTAATCTTGCTCCTGCTGATATTCCAAAAGAAGGATCGCTTTATGATTTACCAATTGCAATTGGAATCTTAGCTTCACTTGGAAATGTGAAGTTACCTTCCGAAAAGTCATTTTTTTATGGTGAACTATCACTTGATGGAGGACTCCGCCACACCAAGGGTGTGTTTTTATTAGGTCTGGCCGCAAAAGCTCTAAAAATTAAAAATTTATTTGTGCCATTTGATTCGGCCAACGAAGCTGCTGTTTTATCTGGAATAAATGTTTATCCTGTTAAATCTTTATTAGAATTAATTGCTCATTTAAATGGAGTTAAAGAGATTAAGAAAATGTCCTCCTCCGCCAAGGCTTCGGAGGGACGATTTGAGGAACCTCAAATCGAATTTGATTTTAATGAAATAATAGGTCAAGAATCAGCAAAAAGAGCAATGACTATTGCCGCAGCCGGTGGACATAACATTTTTATGATGGGATCTCCTGGTGCCGGCAAAACAATGCTTGCAAGGGCCTCAGCTGGCATTTTACCGCCACTTAATGAGGAAGAAGCACTGGAAGTTACTAAAATATTTTCACTAGCTGGTTTAATCCCTGCAGGTGAAGGACTTGTGAGAGTAAGACCATTTAGAACTGCACACCATACAACTAGTAGAATTGGGTTAATTGGGGGAGGAACAAACCCACACCCAGGGGAAATTTCACTTGCCCATAATGGTGTTTTGTTTTTAGATGAATTTCCAGAATTTCCAAGGTCAACACTTGAAGCATTAAGGCAACCCATGGAAGATGGGGAAGTTTCTATTACAAGAATAGCAGGATCTGTTAATTTTCCTGCTAGTTTTATGTTAATTGCTGCCGCTAATCCTTGCCCTTGTGGATACTTGGGTGACCCAAAAAAGGAATGCAAATGTACACCTCGTATGATTATGAAATACCAAAGTAAACTGTCGGGTCCACTGATGGATAGAATTGATTTACACATAAATGTACCAGCCGTCGACATTAACAAATTAATAAATAATAAAGAAGAAAGAAGAGTTAACAACTCAAAACAGATACGAGAACAGGTAATAAAGGCAAGAGAAATTCAAAATAAAAGATTTAAGGGTTTAAATATTTATACAAATTCAAATATGAAAAATAAACATATTAAAAAATTTGTAGATATAACGCCAGATGCTTTACTGCTGCTTAAGCAGGCAGTTAATACTTACAATTTATCAGCCAGAACTTATTTTAGACTTATAAAAGTCAGTCAAACAATTGCGGATCTTGCCGATTCGAAAAAAATACATCCAAATCATGTAGCAGAAGCACTTCAATATAGAGTGAGAACAAATGATTAAGCAATTTAACAAACTTAAAGGAAAAGAGGGGGAAGATATGGCGGCTAAATGGCTAGAAGATAGAGGATATAAGATTTTAGATAAAAATAATTCAACTAAATGGGGTGAACTAGACATAATTGTTTCCAAAAACGAGATACTCGTTTTTGTAGAAGTGAAACTAAAAAGTACAGAAGATTATGGAACTCCTGAAGAAATGATAGGAAAAAATAAACTCATGCAAGTTCGAAGAACTGCAGAAATGTATTTATTAACAAATCCTGACATTGCTAAAAGTTTCGACAGATACCAAATAGATGCAGTATGTATTGTAGAAGAAACAGACAGAATCACACACTATGAAAACCTTACATTTTAGGGGAGTAGACCCTATTACAATTAATAAAAACTCAATAGCTATTGTTGGTTCTAGAAGAATGACTAGATATGGTAGAGAAGTCGTTGATAAATTTATTAGTGATTTTGTGATGAATGGAATAACTACAATTTCTGGTTTTATGTATGGGGTGGACACTGAAGTTCATCAAAAAACTGTTGATTATGGAGGAAAAACAATTGCAGTTTTTGGTTGTGGTTTGGATGTAATTTACCCAGCTGAAAATGAAAAATTATATAAAGAAATTATAAAAACAGGTGGATCTGTAGTTTCCGAATATGAAGACAATGCCAAACCTCATCTCTGGAAATTTCCACAAAGAAATAAAATAGTTGCAGGGCTTGCAAGCTTGGGTGTTTTGGTAATTGAGGCAGGAGAAAATAGTGGTAGTTTAGTCACTGCAAAAATAGCTAAGAAAATGAGCAAAAAAGTTTGGGCAGTTCCTGGGTCAATTAATTCTTCCGTTTCTGTTGGATGTAATGAATTAATAAAATCAGGCGACGCCCAAATGGCCACAAGTGCGGCAGATATACTAAGAATAAAAAAGAAGAAAGTAGAAATATTAGATATGATTTTTGAAAACAAACAAGAAGAACAAATATATAAGATTTTACAACTAGAACCAATGGAAATTGATGAGATTGCACAGAAATTAGGAGCAAGTGTTGTAGAAATTGGATCTACCTTATCAATTATGGGGATTAAAGGGATGATTATTGAAAGTGGAGGAAAATATTTTTTAAGTTGATTACTTACCTTTAGCAACGTCAAAAACACAACCCATGTGTGATGGGGCAGATGGATCTCTATTAGTTATTGTCTCACAAGTATCTCCACCACCTGGACAAAGTGCAGCATAACCGCCACCAGTAGCACAACTATTTTTGAGAGTAAAACACCCATTTTCATAACCATTTTCAGCAATTTTTATTGCGGATATATATTGATTATCATTCCATGTACAAGAAGATGGAATAGAAGCTTGTAAATCTTTCCCGAAACATTGAAAAGCCATTCCCCCGTCGGCACTGTCATAAAGATTCCACGCCAAACCATAAACAGCATCGAGTAAATTACAAACATTTGGTTCTCCGCGATCAGGATCGAGTTTTTGTAGATCAGGTTTAATTTTTTTGGCAACATTTTGCCAAGTATTTCCATTGAAACCCATAAAATGATCATCTCCACTTGTTTGACAACCTGGAACTGGAGTGCAAGTTGCCCAATTTTTTACATTTTCATCTGTCCAATCGAACCTACCCGGATTAAAAAGTCCCTCTCCATACATAATACCCAAAATTAAATTTGGTGGGACTTTGTATGTTTCTGCTGCTGCTGAAACGATGTCTTTTAATGATTGGGGGATATCTCCAACCCTTGAGCTTATTCCACCCAAATTGCATGACCCTGATGCTTTTGGAAGTTCGGGCAATTCACCACAGGCCAAGGATGGCTTACAAAGTGTTCCATCAGCAATTGGTTCGCCGTAGCCTTTAGGCCTAAGGGCAGTTTGAATTCCTTTTAAGAAATATTCATAAACTGAACCAATATGTGGGAAAGTTAATTCTGGGTTATTACCTGCTCCATCTTCAGGATAACTTTTAACTTTAAATTCCAAAGTCCCTTTGTTTGGAGTTTCGCTCCTCTCAGCATTATAAGTAACTCCAGTAACTGCTGGAATATCAGCAATACAAGTTACTGGTGCGCCGTCCTCTACTTTCGGAAATATTTTTCTAAAAGTACTACCAGAATCTGCAACTGTCGTTGAATAAATTTCATCAGCATTTGGAACTTTAATATCTGTTGGGACAACCAGTATAACTTCTGCATTACAATGGTGTGTATAAACATCTTTGTATCCTATTATCTTTTTAGTTACGTGATCTATTATTGGAACTGTTGTTTTAGTAACTTTACACAAAACCTGGGTTATGTCATACGTAACACCAGGGATTACAATTTCATCTTTTGTCCCTGCCCTATCACCCGGAAATAAATTATCGCCCTTGTTTGTTCTGACATTAACTGCACTACATACATTTTTTTCTGTTGTTTCAGGTAAAGGTTCACTCTCGTAATCTTTTGGAAGGTATGTTGTATTTAATAATTTTGATGATTCTTTGACTTCCTCCGTATGTGCAAAATAAAGTGGAGCACTTTTTTTATTTGCCTCATCATATTTTTCATTTGCAATTTCTGTTCCATTTGATGGTTTAAACATAACATCTAAAATTCTCTCCGCACCTTTTTTATCTGTTGTATTTGATAGGGGAATATATTGATATAAGTCCGCCCACTTGTTTGGGACAAATGGATTATCTATACATAACAGAAGGTCAATAAAAGGAATTTTTGCACAAGATTCACCTCGCCATTCGTTATATGCTTTTTGATATGCCTGTTGGCTTTCAAATGGGTCTCCATTTTTATCTGCCCATGGAAGTGGAGGAGTCCTTTTATTCCATATATCAGTTCCAATTCTGTTTAATATTCCATTAAAAATAGATAAATCATCATTCCATTCTTTAAGTCTATATTTGTCATTACTATAACAAGGTTTTGGATTTGTCACTCCAATACCTAATAAATCTCCAAGCCATCCAAGACCTTCTTCTTTTGCACAAACAACTATTTGATTATGATTTAATGGTTCATTTTCAACCTCTTGTTGAGTGTCTTCATCTATATAGGTTGTTAATGCTGAAGCAGAGGCAATTGTGGAAATTCTTTGAGCATCTTGAATCATTGATGGTAAAAGTTTTTGGATTGGGCCTGAGAAATTAACAACTCGTTCATCTGTATTTTCTCCATATTCTGCTCGATTATTAACACCTGATAAATACCAACTTGCATATTCATTTACTTTTTGTGCATCATCAAAAGTATCTTCTGTATTTCCCATGATAGGAAACATTGAATCTGTTAGTTCAACATATAAATTATGTTCATCAACATTAAAATTAGGATTACAATCAAAATCACTAGTATGACCATTTATATCGCATTCACGAGTTAAATCAAATGATTCAATAAATTTTAATTCATTGCTACAATACAATGCCTTGTTTGCATCACCACAGACAGCAGCTTGATATGGACGAAGTGAATGAAATTCTGGATCAAGACCAGGACCGTCGCATGGATACCCAATTTGTGGAAAAGCCTCGATGTCGGCTATTGCTGATTGAGTGAATAGTGAATAGTGAATAGTGAAGAGTGAAACTGCGACGAATAAAAATAAGCAAAGCTTGCCACTACGTGGTAGAAAGAATTTAGGCAGTGTTTTCATTTAGTAATCACAAAATTAGTGACATCGGCTCCTGTAAATGTTCCGATAATGACTAAAATCAAATATGAGAAGGCCAAAAGAACTAAACCACCTATTGCATAAGTTAATGTGTTTTTTGCCCCTTCTACTGCCTTTGGGTCACCTCCAGACGTTAAATATTTAAACCCACCCGACAGAAGCATTAAAAATAAAACTATTCCACCTAACGCAAGAAGGGAAGTAACTACACTTCCAAAAACGTCTTCTAATGCTGATAACGGTGCAGGACTTGCCATATAAAAGTAAGTTTAGACTAAAGAATAAAATTGAGCAAGAGAAGATTATTTATTGTCCAGATGGAATAGTTAGCTTTAAAAGATCTATTCCAAAGAATGATTTGATTAATGCAACTATTGCCCAAGCAGAGAAAACTATAACTAAACCGACAAGAGCCGCTGTAATTTGATTTCTAGCACCTTCTGTGTGAGCTTTGTCTCCTCCTGAGACAATCCACTTAATTCCACCAATAACTAAAATAAAGAAGAAAGCTAAACCTGCAATTACTAAAATCAATCCAATAAAACCTGAAACCATATTCTCAATTCTTAAATCTGTTGCATTACCAAAACCACCCAACTTTGTTTTATTGCCAATATCAATTGTTGTTTGAGCTATATAATTTGCGCTTGCAAGTAAATTCATGTTTATATATGTATTATTGAATGACTAAAGGCCCTATGTCAATAGACAAAATATCAATTCCAAAAAAGGCTTCTATAAGTTTTACTATTGCAAATGTTGCAATCATTAATACAAAACCAATTAAAGCGTTTGTAATTCTACCTCTAGCGTTTTCAACATGAGCTTTATCCCCACCAGATAATATCCAAGTAATTGCCCCCCAAAGAAACATAAAGAAAAAAGCAAGTGCTCCAAAAACAAATAAAAGACCAATAGTTCTACTGATTAAATCAGCAAAATAAAACTCAGGTAAATTAAGCAACATCTGATTAAGTGTGTTTCCGATGGCGGGATTAGAGATTTTTCCATCTCCAGTAACGCCAGCCCCAGCTAATAGTGAATTAGTGTTCATAGTAATCCAATCATAGTTGCAATGTCTAATATGCTTGGTAATCCAATTAACTTTCCAATTAACGACAGTATAAATAGTGATGAAATTAATACTACAAGTCCAATTATGCCATTTGCAATCCTTTTTCTTGCAGCCTCAAGGGCTTGCTTATCTCCACCTGAGGTTATAATACTAACCGATCCAGTTACTATTATAAAAACTACCCAGATAATACCGATTATTGTTATAAGTCCAACTGCAGAAGAAATAAATGTTGCAAAAACAGATATACCATTTTGACCTTGTTCAAGCCCCAAGGGCCCAAAGCCTTTATATCCTCCGTCGGGTGAAAGTTTTATTTGTGCAATTTTATTCATCATGGTTCAGGTATTACTGGGTTGAGTAAAAATAGTGGGTTTTTAAATATCAATTGTCCTATTATGGCTGCTAAGACAAATGCACCAGCTGCAAAGGCAAGGCCGATTAATGTCTGACTAATTTGGCTCCAAGCACCTGCAACTTTTTTGCTATCATCTCCTGCAGACATAAAAGCATAACCTGCAAGAACTAAATTAAATAGGGCATAGATACCTGCACCAACTATTAAAGCCCTAAGCCCAAATTGGATTAATTTTCCAAAAGCAGGGCCTGGCTCCGTACCATAACTAGAAAGACCAGCTGGAATTGTTACTTCACCAAACGGATTTTCTGCTATTAAATTTTGCATAGTTAAAGTGATATTAAAGATAGTCCTGTAATTTGCTCTATCAATTTTACTATCCAATATGAGCAAAATACAACTATGAAGCCGATTAGGGCAGAAGTTGCTGCTTTTTTACCCTTTTCAACAGTTTGAGGATCTGATTTCCCAGCCCCTGAAATCATTCCAATACCACCACCAATTAAAATAAATAATAAAATTATTCCTGCAATTGAAATTGCACCTGTAATGATTGCAGAAACATATCTACTTATACTATCAACTCTATATAAATCACCACGAGTGTCATTTAAAAAAGTTGTACCAATATTAATTGCTAAGTTTTTCATTATTAATTAAATAAGACCACATTAAAACCAATAAATTGCATTATAAGCTTTACTATCCAAAATGATGTAAATAAAATTAAAATTCCAATCACTGACGTTGTAAGTTTTGCTTGTGCTGCCTGCATTACTTTTGGATCTCCAACTGACGTCATCATTTTAAGTCCAGATGAGATAATATTAAAAAGTAAAACTACACCTGCTATAGCAAAAATGTAGGGCAAAACTCCAGTAATTATTGATCCAAAATCTAAATTGTCGCTGTTTATATCAACGACAGGACTACCAACAGTATCTATGTCAATGTCTTTAAATGGTGAATCTTGCATTTATGTAAATATACCTAGTATATCAATTCCTATAAAATTTAGTATAAAGACTGAGAAAATTAACATAATCAAACCTGAAATTGCTGATGTTAGTAATTCTTGTCCCGCCTTTAATCTATCTGGAACTCCTTGACTTGTCATTACCATAAAACTAGCATAAACAATTAGTAAAAATGCAATTCCACCACCAACTCCAACTGCCCAACCCAATATCCACCCCATAAATTCATTTGTATCAGAAACTGGTATACATCCAATGGCAGTATCAATTCCACAATCACTAAGTTGTGCTGAAGTTTTAACCACATTTGTGGAGAATATAGCTAAAAATAGAAATAGACTTAGAATTATTTTTTTCATCTTCCAAATTTTAACACATATCAACTGCTATAATAAATAGATGTCTAAGGTTATTAAATTATTTGTTGTTTTGTTTATAATTCTTATTTCTTATTTTTTAATTATTAATTCAGTTGCAGAGGCACAAGACTGCGGATCTGACCTTCAGTGTCAAATAGATGGAATTCAAAGAGAAATTGATGCGTTATCTCCTGCTCAAGAAAAAAACAAAACTGAGCTTAATAATTTACGAAACCAAATTACATCTTTAAACAAAAAAATTGATAGTTTGTCTATTCAATTAAAGAAAAACGAAATAAATATTAAAGATAGAGAAGATGACTTAGGATATGCAAAAATACTTTTTGAAGAAAAAACAAAAAGTAGCTATATCTTTTTAAGATTATACGACCCAATTATGCCGTTTATAGCATCAAATGACGCAACTTCTGCGTTTCGAGAAGTTAATTTTAGGCAAAAAGCTGCAGACAGCGACCGTAAACAAATGGAAAAATATGCAGATGATTTAGGAAAGTTAAAAACTGACAAAGAAAATTTGGAAAAATCAAAATCAACGTTAGCAGTTTTAAAATCAAAAGTAGCTGAGAATGAAAAATTTTTGGCAGGAGAAGTAAGCAAAGTCGAGGGGTATTTAAGTACACTTAGTTCAAAACAACAAAATTTACAGGCCTTGAAAGCCGGTGGTTTTTCAACTTCTGTTGGAGATACTCCTGGAACTTTAGAGCCGTGTTCTGGTCCTCCAAACTCATCAAATTTTTGTAATCCTGGGTTTTCTCCAGCTTTTGCAGCTTTTTCTTTTGGGGCACCACACAGAACTGGAATGAGTCAATATGGGGCATACGGAAGAAGTAAATCAGGACAAAACGCTGAAGCTATTTTATCTGCATACTATCAAGGTTCAACTTTAGAAAAATCATACCCAGTACCAGCGACAATTGGAGTTACGGGGATTGGACGTGTAGCGTTCGAGGAAAATTACCTATTAGGTATTTATGAAGTCCCTGAAAGCTGGGGCGATAATGGGGGTTTTGAGGCCCTCAAGGCCCAGGCTGTCGCGGCTCGTACTTACGCTTTAAATTATACAAATAATGGCGCAGGAAATATCTGCACGACTGAATCTTGTCAGGTTTATAAATCTCAACTCAAATCTGGTAAATGGGCAGAAGCTGTACGTGTAACACGTGGATGGGTTCTTAAAAAAGATGGTGCACTTGCAAAAACCTATTATGCAGCTTCTTCTGGTGGTTTTACAATCTCTCAGTGGGGATGGAATGGAATTAGAGATACATCAGGAGATTGGCCCTCAACTGCATACGAAAAAGTTGGTGGATCACCATGGTTTTATAAAGCATGGTATAAATCAAGAGGAGGATCAACCTGTGGCAAATCAAATCCATGGTTAAAATCAGAAGAACTGGCTGACATTTTAAATGCTTGGAAAGTTTTAACCTCAGGAGGAGGGGATGTAAGTAGAATTTCTCCTGTTGATACATCTTGTTGGGGTGGAAATCCGTATTCAATGAATGATCTCTCAGAGATTGGTGGTTTTACCTCAGTCTCGTCTGTGTCAGTTATTTATAATAATAACGGCACAACACAATCCGTAAGTTTTGGAACAAATAAAGGAAGTGTCAACATGACAGGAGATGAATTTAAAAAAGCATTTAATTTAAGAGCACCTGGATATATTGGTATTAAATCGTCATTATTTAACATCGAAAAGATTTGATCTGATATAATAGATCTATGCCAGATGTTTTTGTATCTTCTAAAAAAGGAAAGAAAGCTTTATACAAAGATCTTCCGATGCAAGAAAGATATCCACTTGCCTCTTTTTTAATGGTTCCTCATGGTATTAATTTTGAAACAAGAGAAAAGGAAGAAAAAGTAATTCTTTTTTTAAGAAAACATTTTATTACAAACATCCCTTGGATTTTTACAGGATTTATTATGCTTTTAACTCCAACTGTTGTGATGTCTTTGTCAATTCTAGAATCAGTACCTTCTAATTTTAGATTTATCTTTATAATGATTTGGTATTTAATAACTACAGCTTACATATTAGAGAGTTTTTTAACTTGGTTTTTTAATGTTTATATAGTTACTGACGAAAGAATAATTGACATTGATTTTTATAATTTAATTTATAAAGAAGTAAGTGACGCCAATATTGATAAAATTCAAGATGTTACCTATAAAATGGGAGGGGTAATAAGAACACTTTTCAATTATGGTGATGTAATGATCCAAACAGCCTCCGAAGTTCCCAATTTTGATTTTTTAGCAGTTCCATATCCTGACAAAGTTGCAAAAGTTTTACAAGACCTTCGAACAGAAGAACAACAAGAAGCAATAGAGGGGAGAGTAAGGTGATTTTATCATTATCTATTTGGCCAGTTATTAAAATTTTTATATTAATACTACTTGTCTTATATATAATTTTTGCTTTTGTTATTGTTCGTCAAGTTCAATTAATGACAACTACATTAGAAGTTGGTTTTGAAAATCAACTTAAATTATTATCAATCATACATCTTCTGTTTGCCATTGCAGTCTTAGTTTTTGCTATTATTATTTTGTAAAATGTCCTTAAAATTAATATCAAATGTAGGTCAACCAAAATTGGAAGGTGTGGGATCAATTCGTTTCTTTTTTAAAAAAATAGTTGTTTCTACAGAACCTTTTTGTAAAGCTACTGTTTTTCGAAATAACAAAACAGTAACACTTTGTGAAACACAAGATAAAAAAACTTCAATTTCAGGAATTCCCCAAGTAGGAGATGTTTATACAATTGAAAAAGGTTTAGAAAAATTAGTAGTGACAATTGAAGAAGAAAGAGAAAATAAACAAAAAGAAATTTTTGTAAGAGATAATCCAATAAATGAATCAAACATACAAAGTAGAAAAACAACACTTACTGTAGGAATAATTCTTTTAGTTTTATTAATTGTAAGTGTCACCTTCGGTGTAAGACAAAAAAATAATAGAGATTTTGAGAAACAAAGTTTAATTAAACTAGATGAAGCCATTTCAAATTATGAATCAGCTATTACAGGAGTGGTGGACAAAAACAGTGCAAGAGAATTATTTATAAGTTCAAAAAATATAACAGATGAATTAAAAAAAGCTGGATTTAAAAATGAAAAACTAGATGAACTTGCTAAAAATATATCAGACAAAGAAGCAGAAATTGTAGGAGAAGTAAAAGTGGAAGTAAAAGAGTTTTTGGATTTAACATTACAAACTTCAGGTTTTAACGGAAGTCAAATGGTTTCTTCTGGTGAAGATATTTTTATATTTGATAGTGATAATAAAAATATTATAAATGTAGGAATCAAAACCAAAAGAGCAAAAATTGCAGCAAACAAAGAAGAAATAGGTGATACAAAAAAAATAGCCTCATATGAAGGAACTTTGTTCTTAGATAAACTTGATGGAGTATATGAAATAGATGAAAATTCTCTGTTTTACGTATATGCTGGGAATATTTACATAATTGATAAAAGTAATAATCAAATATTTAGACAGTCAGGAAGTGGCAAAACTTTTGGCCAAAAAACTGAATGGCTAGCTCCTGGAGTTGAAGTGGATTTTTCAAAAATTAAAGATGTTTCAATTGACGGATCAATTTGGCTTCTCTCTTCGTCTGGAAAAGTATCAAAGTTTACATTAGGAAACCCACAAACTGTTTCATTATCTGGAATAAGTGAACAATTTATAAATCCAACCGCAATTTATACAAATGAGAAATTAAAAAATGTATATATTTTAGAAAAAGAAAAAGGAAGAGTAGTCGCTATAGACAAAAGTGGAGAATTTAAACTTCAGTATCTAAACGATGAAATAAAAAATGCAACAGACATAGTAGTTTCAGAAGAAGAGGGCAAAATAATTCTTTTAACCGGACCAAAACTCATGTACATAGAACTCAAATAATTTGTGGACATCGTAACTCAAAGTTGGAACCAAATACAAGACTATATTTTTAAATGGTATTTTGTACTGAAAGGTTCTTCAGTGGCATTAAATTTAGCCACAGTTAACAATAATTCTACCCAATAATCAGACACATCCTGTTATATGAACCATATAGAATTATTTTCCTAAAAAATAAACAGGTCTTTTACCCTCACATTAAGAGCTTTGGCAATTCTATACAGCATTGGAAGACTTGTTCCTCTTCTTCCTGTTTCTAGATAAACTACATAGGAGAGATTTGCGTCTATTCTATTTGACAGTTCTTCTTGGGATATTTCTTTTTCCTTTCTTAATTCTTTTATACGCTTGGCGAGCCCCTTATCCTCCCTGGTGAGTAATCTTTGTTTTCCCATATTCTATATAGTGATGATAATGACCCATAACTACCATTAGCGCAGAGATAAGTATTTTGGTAAACTATTACTAGTTACAAAGACAATGATGGAAAGATATAAGACAGGCGAGTCAAAGGATGTGAAAGAAATTGTAAGATGGTCACTTATCTTTTTTTACGGACCTCTGCTCATTATTTTTGTACTTGCGGTTTTGTTGGTACTTTTAGATAAGTTAACCGACGAAATACGATTTTTTATGGGAGGATTTGGTATGGCTTGGTTTTTCGCTTTTTTAATTGGCACCCTTCTTTGTTCAGTTTTGAAAGACAAACGGTATTCAGAAAAATAGCTATGGACGAAAAGAAAGAAAAAAAGGGTATAAGTTGGGGAAAATTATTCCTATTAGGTATTTTAGGATGGTTATTAGCTAAGTTAAGCGTTAGTCTTTCTCGTCCTTACATTGAACAAATGGCAGGAAATGACCGAATAGACGAACAACTCAAAAAGCAGGTCACAGAAGAATGTATAAAAAAATTCACGCAAGACTCTTGTGATTGCATATATAACGAAATAAGAAAAGTTTATACATTAGATGATTTGGAAAAAATGGGAAATAATAATAAAAACATCGACAATACAACCATGCAAGAAATTTCTAAAAGTTGTAATGTCCAATATATAAAATAATTCAACATGTATTGTATAAATTGTGGAAAAAAAGTTATAGAAATCTCTAAATTTTGTCAAAATTGTGACAAAGTAATTGCTGTCAACAAAGAAATTCTAGATAGAAAAAGAGAAAATTTATCCAACAAGAGCCACTCACCTTTAACTGAGGAGCCGAAAACTAACATGAACAAAGAACAATTATCTATGTTGGAAAAAACATATTTAACGACTGGAAATTTATCTATGTTCAAAGCGGTGGGTGCGTTTGTTGTTGCCATGGTCGTGGGTTTTAAAATTGAAAACGTTTTAACAGATGCAATCGTTGCAGCCATACTTAACGCACCCTATTATTATTTTGGGTGGAAACTTAAACATCAGGGGATTGAAAATTTGAACCATGCACTAAAAATATCAAAGGGAATGTTGATTTTTTCAACAGTGTTTACAATATTTAATCTACTTAATGGTTTTACTGGATTGATTTGGTCATTCCCTATCTATTTCTATTACAAGTCATACAAAGAAACAAAAAATGTAATCAAAGATAAGGTTAATAAATAAAATATTGCCTGATAGAAAATATCGACCCTACCACTGTGGAAAAGAGGCTTATAGGGGTTGGTTTCTAAGTATACTAAAAAGAGGGTTTCCCGCTCTTACCATGATAATATAAATAAAAATAAAATTATTAATGTTTCCACCAATGATATAAATGTGGATATAAAACTAAACTGGAATAATAAACCAGTTTTAGTTGATATAACCGAAGATGTCTATAAAAATATAGAAGAAGAAATAGATAAGTTTGAAAAATACAAATATACCAAGAATTTTATAAACATCAATATCTAAAGTGTTTTTACAGGATGGTTGTATAATAAATTATGATTAATTTAAAATTTATGAAAAAACATCTTTCAATAGTATCAATATTGTCATTAATTTGCCTGTTAGTATTACTTTTATATATTAAGGTATGGAATAAGAATAAACTTCTGATTTCAGAAAATAGTGCTTTATCCGAGGAAAATAGATTATTAGCATTAAACTTGGCTCCTGAATGTACAGGAAGATGTCCTGTTTATAGTACATACGATACTGATAATGATGGAGTGTACGAAAGCATAGTCGAAGTACCTACTACTATGAATAGAGGTGCTGGAGAGATATGGATAATTGATAAGGGGAAGGTTGTTTTCAAAAACAATGGTGGAGCAAATGTTGGATTTCAAGTTCCAGGTTATGGAAATATGGAGGACGATAAAGGTGGTGGTATATTTATTTCATACACCAACAGTTGGGATGAAACAGGTTTATATGCAACATCTGGTATATCTGAAGAGTGGAGATATGAAAATGGAAATTATGTATTAAAAAATACTACCACCAATGAATATGAACTTCCTGAAGAATATTACACTTGGCTGAAAAAAATAAAAGAAAATAATTAATAATATTAGTCTTTTTCTTCTTTAACTGTTTTTATGTCTTATATCTAAGTTACTTCTTACTCTTTCCCTTCTTCATCTCTTTTATTTTCTTCATCATGTCCTCGTATATAGCTTTGCCTATCTGCTCTGTTGTGTAGTCTTTATTTAACAAATTTTTAACATTATATAAACCGATAAGTTTTTTTGTCATTTTCTTTCTTTTAGTATTCCATTGATAGCAGATACACAGGATTTATTGTTTAGATTAAAATAATTATTTCATACTTTCTCTATTTCTGCTAATCGATTAGCGAAGCTATAAGATGCTATCTTTACCTTACACAACCTTACTTTTTTGTTTCTTTCAGGCACAATTGATTCAAGAAGAGGTCGTTTTATGGGTCATTATTTTAATTTATTAACACTTGACAAACTAAATACTTATGCTCTATTATAGTCATCTATGGTAGATGATAACGATAAGTATAATCTCAACTTATTAAGAGGTTGGAAAAGAGACCAGTTAAAGCTTCTTCAAGAGTTCGCTGTAGAGAGCATTGTTTCTCAAGCCAGGCTTTCTGGTGTTAGTGGGATGAGACAAGGTAGTCAAGCTTTGGGTGGAAAGATTACATCCCTTGTGAGAGCAAATCTAATTAAAAAAGTTGGTAGAGATGGAAAAGGACAATATATGTGGAAACTAGATGAGGATACTGTTAATAGAAAGACATTAATAACTTATCTTGAAGATTTTAATTTAGTAGAAAAGTAGCGCTTCTTGTTTCGCATCTGTATAAGTTGTTTAGCTTCTTGTACAGGTAAGGTGAACAAGGCTTAACAGTGAGAGTCATAATTTCCAAGCGCCACATATTGTGGCTATGGTACAAAGAAAAATCACTGTTGCAGAGGCGAGAAAAGTGCTTAAAAACGACAACCTAAACGACCAAGAGGTCGAAAGTATATTGATTAAGCTTTATGGGTTGTGTGAGAGAGTAGTTGGTAAAACAATTGAAGAAAAATATGGAAAATCGTAAATGCTTAATATATTCTCGTGTAAGTTCTGAGAGACAAGTTAATGAAGGACATGGATTGGACAGTCAAGAAAAGAGGTGTCGAGACTATGCTATTGGACAAGGATATAAAGTCGTAGGTATATTTAGGGACGAAGGCAAAAGTGGCGGTTTGTTTGAGAGACCAGCCATGAAAGAGCTTTTGTCTGAACTTGAGAAATATATTCACGAACCGACAAATACGATTGTTGTTTTTGATGATTTAAAACGCTTCGCTAGAGATACACAAGTACACTTTCAATTAAAAAAGGAAATCTATGGCAGAAATGGAAGCGTAGAAAGCCCTAATTTTAAATTTGAAGATACTCCAGAGGGTAAGTTTGTAGAAACAGTTCTTGCGGCACAAGCTGAACTGGAAAGGAATCAAAATAGGAAACAAGTAATTCAAAAGCAAAAAGCTAGGCTTGAACAAGGTTATTGGTCTTTTGGTCATCCATTAGCACTTGTAACAGAAAGGAATCCTATTCATGGTAAGTTATTAGTTTCCAATGAGCCCTATGCTGGAGTATATAAACAAGCAATTGAATCATTTGCGGATGGGTCGTTATCAACAATTAATGATGTTAAACAATTCATTAATCATGAATTTGAATCAATGGGAATTAAAAGAATAATATCTTTTAATGGTGCAAGATTGACCTTGACTCAGATACTTTATGCTGGTTATATAGAATTTAAATCTTGGGGAGTATCTCGAAGAAAAGGTCATCACGAGGGTTTTGTCTCAATTGAAACGTATGATAAGGTTCAAGAACGACTTTCAGGAAATAAAAAATACGGTATCAGAAAAGACTATGACCCAGATTTCCCACTACGCCAATTAATTTTATGCTCGAAATGTGAAAAACCTCTTACTGGGAGCAGAAACAAAGGTAGAAGTAAATACTATGCTAACTATACGTGTAAAACTAAAGGGTGTCCTTATCGATATAAATCAATCCATGCAAACGATGTCGAAACAAATTTTAAAAACTTACTATCGGCAAGTAAACCTATGGTTGGTGCTGTGGATTTAGCTAAGGCTATCTTAGATGACGTCTGGACGCAACGTAGAGCCTCTAGCAATGAGATTAGTGAATCAAACACTAGTAAGCTGGTTGAAATAGACAAGTCATTGGAAAAGCTAAAAATGAGACTAGTCAAAACGTCTGATGATTTGGTGTCAGTATATGAGGGGGAGATAAAAAAGCTGATTATAGAAAAGGAAGGTTTAGAGAAAATTAAGGTGTCGGAATACTCCGATTCAGAGTTTGGAACCGCAAAAGATTTGGTATTAGAAACATTGAAAAACCCCATGGTATTGTGGAAAAGTGATAACGGAGAGGATAAAAGAACAATCTTTAATATGTATTTTGGAAGAAAACTGATTTATGACAAACTCTCAGGATTTGGAACCGCTGATTTAGACCCTGTTATCGGGCTAATTACTAGCCCGACAGCTTCAAAAACTAATTATGTGGAGATGGTGGGAATCGAACCCACATCCGAAAAACTTAAAAACAAAACTTCTACAAGCTTATTCGATTAATAATATTTCCCCATAAGTTTATCCAATCGACAGGAATTTATAGGTAAGATTTAATTATCTTTTACAAATTTCCTCTAAATCAAAAGAAAATAAGTAGCATCTCGAATTGGTTTACACCCAGTCAGTTCGATCGAGAATCAAACCTCAGGACGCCTGTTATGAATATGCTAAAGCATATTGGTAACTAGGAGCAAAACTTTTTGAGTTTGCTTTTAGTTTTTGATATCTTTTGACAAGTGTTTATCAAACTTGGCTTGCTGTTTTGTTAAAGAGCTATCCGTCGAAACCGGTCATCCCCATTTTAATTCTCTACCCAAATCTCTTTGGATATCTTTTGCTTTAATACTTTCTTTCTTGTCAAACTTTCTTTTTGGTTTTCCTAAAACTAGTTCTAGTTTGATTCGAGACCTAGAATTATACATCACGGTGGGCACAATTTGCAACTTTTTCTGTTTCATTTTGGTAATAATGGAAAGTATTTCATTTTTATGTAAAAGTAATTTCCTCATTCTTGTTGGTTCATATCCCCTTACGTCATTAACAGCGATGTTTGCATTAATTAAATATATCTCGCCGTCTAATACTCTGACATGGGCGGAAGAGAGATTTATCCTGCCATCTCTAAAGGCTTTAGCTTCAATTCCTTTTAAAACCAAGCCAGCCTCTATCCTTTCACTGGTTAATTCATATTCAAAACTTGCTTTCTTATTAAAAACTTTCATATAGTTATGATTATACAATATGAATCTCTTGGATTTGCTCTTTCCTAAAAAATGTTTGGAGTGTGGGAAAGAGGGAAGATATATATGTGACGAGTGTTTTAAAAAAGTATCACCCGCGAGGTGTGATAATTCAAACTATGCAATTTTTAAATATGAGGAGGTAATTAGAAAAGCAATAATTTCATTAAAATATAAATTTGCATATGATTTAGCAGATGAATTAGTTGACGCCTGTATTCAAAGATTAAAGGCTAATCACCAATTTCTAAATGCTGTTTTAGTTCCAATACCATTACATAAACACAGAGAAAATTGGAGAGGATTTAATCAAACAGAGATAATAGGGGAGAAATTAGCAAAAGCAATGAATTGGAAATATGCTTCGAACTTGTTGGTTCGAAATAAAAATACAATCCCTCAAGTTGGATTAAAAGGTTCTGTTCGTCGTTCAAATCTTTCTGGAGTTTTTGCCGTTAATCCCAACTTTGTACTAAGTACTAATTTCTCTGTACTGCTCTTCGATGATGTTTATACCACAGGTTCAACCATAAACGAAGCAAAAAATGTTTTAACAGAAGCAGGGTTTAAAAATATCAAAAGCCTAACTATTGCAAGATAAACAAGTTTTCCTGAGTAAGATTAATTATTATTTAATAGCCGCCTTAACCGCGTCTTTACTTGCGTGTAAAATACCTTGTTCTCTATACGATTCTACTCTGTCCTTAAGTTCTTTATCAAATTTACTCTCCCGTTTTCCAAGCTCCCGGTTACCAATAAGACCGAAGGGATTTTCTACTATGATTTCATGGCAAATATCTTCTAACAAATAACCACCACCATGAAGTTGATCTAAAGTAAGACGACTTTCTCCAAGTAATGAGGCATCTGCTCCTTTTAATGCGTCACTCGCTAAAAACAATCCAACTAATTGGATTAGTCTTGGATCGTTACCGGTTATTTCAACAAATCCTTCTAGAGCCAATACACTGTCCCCAGCTAATTTTTTCCCCAATTCAGTAGTTTCACTATACAGGGAAGCATTGAGTTCTGTTAAATATCCAAACACCTCATCTTCAGTGGGCTCTAGTTTTTCAATAATTTCTTGAATGTCGTAGGCTCTCATAAAGGCAATATTCATCTGATAACTTTTGTTGCCAAAAGCTTCACTCTCATTTAGATTTTGATCATCTTTTTTTATGTCCACAATTTAATATACCATTATATTTATAGGAGTCAACAAAGGCATTTCCTAACTGGCGGAAGATACAGGGGTCGAACCTGTTATCTTCTTGCGGTGAGGGTGGGATTCGAACCCACGGTAGCCAAATTGACTACAGAAGTTTTCAAGACTTCCGCACTAGACCTCTATGCGACCTCACCCTATAGTACCTAATGTTTAGTTGCGGTGGGGGCGAGATTCGAACTCGCGCGAGTATTGCTACTCAGGGGATTAGCAATCCCCCGCAATGGGCCAACTATGCGACCCCACCAAATTAGTGCAATTATACCAGATAGTGAGGTATACTAATCATATGGAAACTGCCAACCAACAAACTGATAGTCAAGAAAGCACTTTGAAACCTGATTTGGAAAAAGATTTGATAACTTGGGTAGCACCAGCAAGACCTTTTAAAAGAAGGGACAAGCAGTTTTATGTAACTACTATTTCAATTGCAGGAATGGTTTGTTTAATTCTATTTTTAGCAGAAGGAGCAATGCCTGTAATTTTAATAATTTCTCTCATATTTCTTTACTATGTAATGAGTACTGTAGCCCCAGAAGATATAGAATACAAAATTACAAATAAAGGTGTAAAAGTTGGAGCTAGAAGAACTGATTGGCAATCATTAGGTAGGTTTTGGTTTAGTAAAAGATTTGATAGTGAATTACTAGTTCTTGAAACAAGAATGATTCCCAATAGGATGGAATTGGTTATAAAAACAGAAATTAAAGAAGATATAGAGAAAAATTTAAAAGAATATTTAGTTCATGAAGAGATTTCTCCATCAAATCTCGACAAAGCAGTTGACTGGTTTAGTAAAAAACTACCAAATTAAAAATTTTTCTTGCACTCGTAGCTCAATTGGATAGAGTTGATCCTTGCGGAGGATTAGATTTCAGTTCAAATCTGAACGAGTGCACACAAGGAGGATTGGTAGAACGGTAATACGCATGTTTCGAAAACATGTGAGCGTAAGCTCAAGTAGGTTCGACTCCTACATCCTCCGCAATTGTGTTACAATATGCCTATCATGAAAAATGAAAAGGGTGAAATGTTAGTTGGTGGGGCAGTTATTTTTAAAGAAGGAAAATTAAAAAAATCATTTTTACTTTCAAAAAATAATGAAGGTGATTGGGAAATGTTAAAATCAGTAGTCAGAAGAGGTGAATCTTCAGTTAGATCAGTTATTAGATATACATCAGAACAGGGAAATATGAATACTAGAGTATTAGATGAAGTTGGAAGATCTACAGGTACAGGAACAGTAAGTAATAAAACGGTAACATATAAATATTTATATTACCTTTTATTATTTAAAGCAGGGCTTGAAATTTCAGGAATGGGAGATATTAAATGGTTTGATTATGGAACAGCTGTCAAAAAACTTAAATTAAAAAGAGAAAAAGAAATGTTAAAAACCGCCTCAAATATGATTAAAGAGTGGGAAAAGAAGAAGAAGAAAAAGTAACTCGGAGGAGTCGGATAGTGGTTCATTCCACAGACTTGGAAAGTCTGCGGCTTTACAGCCTCGCGAGTTCGAATCTCGCCTCCTCCGCCAAATGAAAATAATCTTTTTAAATTGCTGGTATGGTAGATTAGAAAATAATCTTTTAGAATTTTTGAAACTTCACTCTAAAAATACGGATATGTTTTGTCTTCAGGAAGTGTCTGTTAATCTTACTAAAAAAATTGAAATTTGTTTACCTCATTATGTTAAAGTAGAAAATCGTAAATCAAAAAATATATTTTATAAAAATCAAATAACTTTTGTAAATAAAACATTAACCTTCAAATCTGTATCAGAAAGCTATATCTTGGTCAAGTTGGTTGATGTTAAATTATCAATTATAAACATACACAGTGAAGGACAACCTGGACATAAATTAGACACAAAGAAAAGAATTAAATTTATAGAAGATGTTTTAAGATTTGTAGATCATAATAACAACGTTATAATCGGTGGTGATTTTAATTTGATGCCAAGAACAAAAAGTATTAAAAATATTGAAGAAAGGAACCTAATAAATTTAATCAAGAAATTCGATATAAAAAGAACTCGTAATCGACACGCGTGGAATAACGCCAGAGAAGTTGAAAAAACTTTAGGATATAAATTTTACGGTAAACAGAGATTTTCAGATTATTGTTTTGTTTCGCCTAACATTAAAGTCAAAAGTTTTAAAGTACCTGATATAGAAATTTCTGACCATTTACCTTTAATTTTAGAGTTTGAGGTATAATCTCCTTAAATGAAGAATAATCAAATTGAGGAAGTTAAAAATAAAACTGATATTGTTTCTTTAATTTCAGAATATATTGAAGTTAAAAAAGCTGGTAGAAACTACAAAGCCAATTGTCCATTCCATGGTGAAAAAACTCCGTCTTTCATGATTACTCCAGAACTTCAGATATATAAATGTTTTGGTTGTGGTCGCAGTGGCGATGTGTTTACTTTTTTGGAGGAACATGAAGGTATGGATTTTTCAGAAAGCCTAAAATATTTAGCCGAAAAAGCTGGGGTTAAACTTACTGAATTTAAACAAGAGGCTTCAACTGAAAGAGAAAAAATTATCGAAATAAATAAAAATACTCATAATTTTTACAATTATGTATTACACAGCCATCCACAGGGTAAAAAAATTTTAAATTATTTAACAAAAGATAGAGGATTAAAAACAGACACAATTAAAAAATTTAAGATTGGTTATTCACCAGAGAGTTTTGATGCACTCTCAAAATATTTAATGCAAAAGAAAAAATTCACCTTAGCCGAGCTTACAAAAGCAGGTTTACTGGTGGGTCGTGGGATAGATAGATTTAAAGGTCGTGTAATTTTTCCATTATCAGATCATCGAAGTAATATTGTAGGTTTTGCAGGAAGAATACTCCCATGGGTAAAACAAGACAGAGCAAAATACATTAATTCACCTGATACGGAGGCATATCACAAGTCAAAAATATTATATGGATTAGATATTACAAAATCAGAAATTAGAGACAGTAAATATGCAGTAGTTGTCGAAGGTGAACTTGACATGATTTCTTCATATCAGGCTGGCGTAAGAAATGTAATAGCAATTAAAGGTTCGGCATTAACTGAAGATCAGATAAGATTAATTGGAAGATTTGCAAAGAAAATAGTTCTTTGTTTAGATTCTGACTTTGCGGGTGATGAAGCCGCTAAAAGAGGTGCAATCTTGGCATTTAATATGGATTTTGAAGTAAAAGTAGCCCGCCTTGAAGGGTACAAAGACCCTGATGAAATTGCAAGAAAAGAACCTGAAAAATTAAAAAAGGCAATAGATGAAGCAGCTTCGCTGTGGGATTTTATAATAGAAAGCGCTATAACAAAGTATGGAATAAATTCTGGAGATGATAAGGCAAAAATAAGTTCTGAAATAACACCACTTCTTTCAACAATACAAGATAAAATTGTTCAGGCACATTATATAGAACTTTTAGCTAGAAAATTATCTGTTCCAACAGAAGCTGTAGCAGACCAAGTCTCAAAAAAAATAGATACTAGTAAAAAAGAAGAAAAGGTTATAAATCCAGAAAAACAAGAAAAAAATAGAAAACAATTATTAGAAGAAAAGTTATTAATAAATGCTATAGAAAAAGATATAAAGATTCTTTTTAAAAAAGAAACAAAAGACTTAATTAATTCAGAATTTATTAAAAAAATTATTAATTATCTTGAAAAAAATAAATTTCCTTTACCAGACGAATTACAAAAGGGTTATGCAGAAATGATTTTAGGAAATTCTGATGAAGAAGCGATCGAGACGATCGTAAAAGAACTTACTATTTTAGATACAAAACAAAGATTAGAAGTTTTGGGTGAAAAAATTAAAATAGAAGAAAACAACAGTAAGTTATTAAAAGAATTTAGTGAAATAAGTAAAAAACTTTCCACCCTTTAAGAAAAGTCATAATTTAGGTATAATGTCACCATGATCCGTAAACAGGTAATTGAAATAATTAAAAAAGCAAGAGATCAAGGCTTTTTAACCCAAGATGAAATCTTAGAAATTTTTCCAGATGCAGAAGTTAGAATTAATGAATTAGATGATTTGTATGATCAACTGCTATCTGAAGGAATAGATGTTTTTGAATCAGTAACTTCTGAAGAAGGTGATTCAATAGATACTTCAAAAGAAAAACTAGATAAAGAGATCGAACTTTTAACACGACTTGAGGGAATTGAATCAACAGATCCTGTTAGACAATATCTTCGTGAAATTGGAAGAGTAACACTTTTAAACGCTGAAGAAGAAATAGAATATGCAAAACGATATGAAAAAGAGGATAAAAGAGCAAAGGATAAATTAACTGAAAGCAACCTTCGTTTGGTTGTTTCTATTGCTAAAAAATATATAGGTAGAGGTTTGTCACTTTTAGATTTAATCCAAGAAGGTAACCAAGGATTAATTCGTGCTGTTGAAAAATATGATTGGAGAAAAGGATTTAAATTTTCAACATATGCAACTTGGTGGATAAGACAAGCCATAACACGTGCAATTGCAGACCAAGCCAGAACCATTAGAATTCCTGTTCACATGGTTGAGACCATAAACAAACTTTATAGAATAAGTAGAAGATTGATGCAGGAATTGGGTCGTGAACCAACACCTGAAGAGATTGGGGCAGAAGTGGAACTTGATCCAGACAGGGTAAGAGAAATATTTAAAATTGCACAAGAGACAACATCTCTTGAAGCTCCTGTTGGAGAAGATCAGGAAAGCATTTTAGGAGACTTTATTCCAGATGAAAGTCAATTATCACCAGTTGATCAAGCAAGCAAACAATTATTAAAAGATCACTTAGATGAAGTTCTTGGAACCTTAACTGAAAGAGAAGCAAAAGTCTTAAAACTTCGCTTTGGTCTTGAAGGAACAAAACAAATGACTTTAGAAGAGGTAGGTAGAGTCTTTGGCGTTACAAGAGAAAGAATAAGGCAAATTGAGGCTAAGGCCTTAAGAAAATTGAAGCATCCAAGCAGAAGAAAAAAACTTCAGGATTATTTAGATTAATTAGATAGAAAGATTTCTTTCTATCTGAGGAATATTTAAGATACTTTCTGGAAACTTCAACTCTTTTATTTTTGTTTCTAGATCAAGTATTACCTTTTCAGTATCAGATAATTCAATTTGTGGTTTTGGGCTTGAAACAATAATCTTTGGTTTATTTAAAGTTGTACCAGTTTCTTGTTTTTGATTTCTAAATGGAGATAATATTAATCCTAAAATTATAATTAAAAACATAAATCCAAAGAGTGAACCAATTGCAATATAAAATATTTTTTTAGTCTTTGGATTAGGAACAAGAATACTAACTTTTGTATCTAATATCATAATTATTTCTTTTGCCTTTTTCATCTTTTGCTTGCAATTACATTTTCTAATTCTTTAATAAATCCATTTAGTTTTAAAAGGTTTGTCTTTGCTAGATCTAATGTTTCAATAGCTTTTTTATATCCATTATTTCTTTGGTATTCGTCACTTCCAAATATTTTGTCAATTTGAGTAAGAGTATCTTTTTCAATTAGGCTAATACTGTCTAATTCCTGATCAATATCTTTAAACCATCTATCAAAAAGACTCGCATCAGCTCGTCCCAATTTAATAAGTTCTTCAGATTCACTTTTTAAATTTTTATACAATTTAAGGTGATCTTCTTTTATAGTTTTTACTTGATTAAGGCTAATATTTGAAAGAGCAAAATAAATAACTAGTAGCGTGTCAGTTTCATAATATGCATCTTCCTCTTTTGATTTGCTTAAAATGTCTTCTAAAGAATCATTTACAGAATAACTATTTTTCTTATTTTGATACCAAACAACTTCAGGATCAATTTTTGTATTTACTGATTCCAGCCCTTTCATTCTTAACATTGTCAAGTAATTTTTAACTAAATCATTTCTTGAACCTATAAATTTATATAAAGAGACTCTTAATTCTTCTTTTAATGATAAAGTTGAGTTTTTTTGATAGGAAGCCTTTTTAAGGTTAAAATCATTTAAATCTTTTTTGTAATTATCTTCTGTAAAAACATAATCTTCTCTAGCTTTATTAAAAGTAAAATCCTGGGCAAAAGTAGGAGTAACCAGTACAAAAAATAAAATCAAAAATATAATTAACTTTCTCATGGTATTATAATACCAGATATGGATAGATTTGTATCTAGGGCGGGGGAGAAATTGCAGTTTGCAATAGATCAGTTTAAGATTGATGTAAACGGTTTAACCGTAGCTGACTTTGGTAGTTCAACTGGTGGATTTGTTGACTCATTACTTCAAAATGGAGCTGCCAAAATTTATTCAATTGATACTGCTTACGGTGAACTTGCTTGGACTCTTCGCAATAATCCAAAAGTTGTTGTAATGGAAAGAACAAATGCAATGCACGTTGTTCTACCTGAAAAAGTTGACCTTGTAACAATTGATACTGCTTGGACAAAACAAATATTAACAATTCCAAATGCTTTAGAAAATTTAAAAGATAAGGGTCTTATCATTTCTTTAATAAAACCACATTATGAAGCTCCTAAAGAATATTTAAATAAAGGCAAATTAAAAGATGAAAAAATAGATGAAGTGATAGAAAAGACAAAAAATGATATTACTGCAGTTGGTGGAAAAGTAGTTAGGTTAATTGAATCTCCGATAATTGGAGAGAAAGGTAAAAATCGAGAGTTTTTAGCTTTAGTTACTAAATAAGTTTACACAAGTTTCGCAGTTGATTAATACTAAGCCTGTGTCATTGCGAGGAGCCATGGGCGACGCGGCAATCTAAAAAAAAGATTGCTTCACTTTGCTCACAATGACACTAAATGCGAAATTTGTTGTTTATTGATATGGTTGCTTGATGTTGTTTCTTGATTTATCATAAATTATGAAACGGTTTTCGTTTGTCTTTGCTTATATTATCTTAATGGCGATCCCTGCTTCAATAACTACTTATTTTGTTGCAGACAATATTGATGTTAAAACAATGATTGTAATAATTTTAATATCATTGTTTGTTGGTGGCATCCTTGAAATTTGGGCAGTTAAACAGGGTAGAAGAGACAAATTTTATATTTGGGAATACAACAACAGAACAACTTTAGGAAAGAAAATACTTGGAGTTGCAGTTGAAGATTTGATCTTGTTTTTGATTCTAACACCGATTTTTTGTATATCAATGTGGGAGTTTGTTAAAAAATTTGTAGTAGTTGACAATATTATGTTTTATGTTTTGGTTCCAGTCGGAATAGCGTTTATACTAGTAACATATTTTGTGGTTTTTAAATTGACTGATTCTGCCAATGACAAAAGAAAATAATTTAAATTTACTTGACAATCAAAATTCAACTTCATCTCCAAGTTTTGGAAGCATAACATCAGTTATTCCAAGTTCTGATTTGACTTTTTCTTCAAATCCTACTCTTGAATGCTCATCTCCATGAGTTAAAAATAACTTTTTAACACCTTTGATATTTTTTAACCATTTC
>CAZSXP010000002.1:1398-2920 GCA_964610395.1 uncultured Gammaproteobacteria bacterium | reverse complement strand
ATCTCCATGAGTTAAAAATAACTTTTTAACACCTTTGATATTTTTTAACCATTTCATAAGTTGAGATTGATCTGCATGAGAACTCATTCCTTGTGTATTATGAACTAATCCTTTAATTTCTACATTAACACCATTAATTAAAACATTTTTCTTGCCTTCTAACAGTTCTCTTCCTAAAGATCCATCTGCTTGGTAACCAACAATCATCAATCGTGTTGAGGGGTTTTTAAGATAGAACTCTGCATGTCCTACAATTCTTCCTCCTGTCATCATCCCACTACCTGCAATAATAACTTTTGGTTCAGTGCGCATGTGTAAAGCTTGGCTTTGTTTCCAATTTGCAGTAACTTCAAGTCCCGGAAAATCAAATAGTTGACCAATTTTATAATCACTTTGAATGTGGGAATTAAAAAACTTAGGATAATCAATATATATCTTCGTTGCCTTTTCAGCCATGGGACTGTCTAAAACTACTGGTGTTTCATTTTTCATCTTTCCCATTTTTTTAAGGTGTACAATCATGTGTAATAACTCTTGCGTTCTATCAAGAGAAAAAGAGGGGATTAAAAGTGTTCCTCCGTTATTTTCTACAGCATTAATTTCTGTTTGTAGTGCATCAGCAGGATTTTCATCTGGATGAAGTCTGTCTCCATATGTTGTTTCCATAACAACTGCATCTGATGAATCTATAAACTCTGTCTCTTGTTCTAAAAGTGAGGGTGTATTCCCAAGGTCTCCACTAAAAACAATTTTATTAATATCAGAATTTTGGTTTTTGTCAATAATTTCTAAAGAGGCAGAGCCTAAAATATGACCTGCATCCTTGAAAGTTATAACAAAATCTCCAACATGAATTTCTTTGTGATAGTCCATTGTTACAAATTGTTTTACTAAACTTGTAACATCATTTTGGTTATACAAAACTCTAGTTTTGTCCTCTTTTGCTATTTTTGCACTATCCATTAAAGAAAGTTCTGTTAAATCAGCAGTTGGGGGGGTCATATAAATATTCCCCTTAAACCCATTTTTTACTAAAAGAGGTAGTCTTCCACAATGATCAAGGTGGGCATGGGTTAAAATCGCTCCAGACAAGAGACTAATATCATATTGGTATGGTTCATAGTTTAATTTGTCAATTTCAGAAGGGCCCTGAAACATGCCTAAATCAATTAATATTGATTGACCATTGTCTGAAGTTAGTACATAAGATGATCCCGTAACAGTTCCACTAGCCCCTAAAAATTTAATTTTCATTACACTTAAAAGTATACAATAGATTCTTGTTTTTAGATGATAAGTATTTAATTTAAGATACCTAATCCTAGAAGTCCTACAATAATTAAATAAGCTGCTATCCAATAATTAAGAAATCTTGGAAAAGCTAAAATTAATAACCCAAAAACCAAAGAAGTTAATGGATTTAAATTTGTAATTGAAATTCCCATGATATTCTAACAAGCTTTGCTTATATTCTAACAAGCTTTGCTTATATTCTAACAAGCTTTGCTTATATTCTAACAAG
>CAZSXP010000002.1:0-1298 GCA_964610395.1 uncultured Gammaproteobacteria bacterium | reverse complement strand
CTTTGCTTATAAATTAATCACCGCCTTCATCTTTGTGCGTTATTCTTGATCTCTTGAATTTTATATTCTGTTTCAAGCCGTACTGCTTCAATTTCTTCATTTGCAGCCAGTTCTCTTGCCTCAACTGCATCAGAATCCACTTTATCTTTTGCAAGTTGTGCCTGTCTATCTATTTCGTCCTTTTGTTGTTGTAATGTCGCCATCTATCTTTTTAGTTTGCGTCCAATAAATATAACTACAATTGCTCCAATTACAGCTACAAGTAAGCTATATAAATTAAATCCGTTTACTCCTGATTGTCCAACTAGTCCCATCAAAAATCCTCCTACAACTGCCCCAACGATACCCATGATGATATCCATCATAGTTCCTTGGTTTGAATCAGTTTTCATTACAATTGATGCAATCCAGCCTGCTATTGCTCCAAAAATTATCCAAAGTATAATACCCATATTAAATATCACCCCCAGTTTGTTCCTCTCCTGATGAAATTCTAATTAATTTAACTATTCCGACTGCAATAATTGCATATACGATAATAGCAATTAAAGTTGCAGGTTCAACAACTGAAGTAGTTTCCAAACCTTCTGTAAATCCTTTTCTAAATATTCCTTCAAAAGGCATTATAAATATTCTGCTTAGACTATATACAAATTTTACAAAATAACTTGCAGTGCTTGCGCCTAATAATTTAAGTATAATTCTAAAAGCAAGAAGAATATCAAGTGCTCCAAATAGATAATAAACTAAATATTCATAAGTTTGTGAGTCAGTTGCCTGTCTTTTTACTGGAGTTACCGTTTCGTTAATAATAGTTGTCAATTCCTAAAGTATGTACTTATATTTTGCTAATAGCAAATTTGTGTGTTATGATGACTCAATGGGATATTTTAATAGGGACTCAAATAATAGAAGTGGTCGCGATAATCGTGGCGGGGGAAGAGGTTTTAGTGGAGGCGGAGGTCGTGACAGAGGTGGAAGAGATGACAGACCAAGAGAAATGTTTAAAACAGTTTGTAGTAACTGCAACAAAGATTGCGAAGTTCCTTTTAGACCAACCACAGGAAAACCAGTTTATTGCTCTGATTGTTTTGAAACAATGGGCGGACGAGAATCAAATGACAGAAGACCTGAGAGACCAGAGAGAAGTAGATCAGATTTTTCAGACAGGCCACAAGCCCCAAGAGCTGACAACAGCAAACAGCTTGAAGAATTAAATAGTAAGTTAGACAAAATAATTGAACTTTTAACTCCTGCTGTTAAAATTCCAAAAGTTAAAAAAGTAACTTCAAAAGTAA
>CAZSXP010000001.1:0-166429 GCA_964610395.1 uncultured Gammaproteobacteria bacterium | reverse complement strand
TTGATAACTCGGGATAATACCACTCTTTCGAAAAACGATTCCGATATGGAGCGGGTAAGGGGAATCGAACCCCTATGTCGACATTGGCAATGTCGCGCTCTACCACTAAGCTATACCCGCATACTAACACACATCAAGGCTTAAAAGCCTTATCCATTCCATTATTTTAATATGAAACTCAGTATTTGAACAGTACAAAGTACAAATACCGTATTTCGATTTTGTTTTTGTTCGTTTGGATCTACTTTCAAGTACTTGAACTTTAATAAACTGTGCTTGTGGAATGTTAAGCAAATTTGACCAAAAATTAATTGCAAAGTTAGCATTTATATCTTCATATATGAAAAGAGCTATTCGAAATTTACTCTCATCAATTCGTAAATATTTTCGATAAAATTTAGCAATAACGCGCAAAATATTTGGGTCTGTATTAGTCACAGCTACCATATTTCCAGATTTTTTATCACCTTCACCCCAATATAAACCCAGACCGAAACAAAATAATGGATCTTTTTTAAACTTTTTATAATCTATAGAGGCTTCAGTTCGATATCTCTTATATCTTTCTTCTTTCTTTGCAGTCATAACTTCTATAGCTTTAATTAAATTTAGTTTGTAATTCTTTAAATGTTTTTTAGTTAAATGATTTTTTATTTTAGTGGACCAATCTTCATCAGATAACCAATCACTTAAGGTACTTTTTGGAATTTTAGTCAACTTTTGTATTTCTGAATAACTTAATGATTTTTGACGTAATAAGTAAACCTTATTCTTTGTACCTCTTGAGTGCGACATAAGTTAATATTATTCGGTTAATATTCGCTTGTCAATACTAATTATATTTTTGTGCTGAGAGTTGGAATCGAACCAACATTGCGTGTTCTTCAGACACGTGCCATGACCGACTAGGCTATCTCAGCTTAATTTTATTATTATACCAAATTTTGTGGTCCCACAAGGAATCGGACCTTGTACTTCGCGATGTAAACGCGACGGTTTACCAGTAACCTATGAGACCTTTGTGCGGGGAACTGGAGTTGAACCAGCAAGGATTACTCCACACGCTCCTTAGGCGTGCGCGTCTACCATTTCGCCACCCCCGCATATTAATTAAGCAATTTTAACAGATTTTAGTTGAAAGTGTCGGGAAAGAGATTTGAACTCTTACGCTCTTTAGGAGCACACGCTTCTGAGACGTGTTCGTCTACCAGTTTCGACACCCCGACTAGCTTGCATATTATACCAAACTTGACTTAAAGTTTTCAGTGTGTCATTCTAATAGAGATAATATATGTTAACCCAATTAGAATATGAAGCTAAGCCCTCTTTTGAGTTTTGGAAAAATATTTTTTTGGTAGCTATTTTTTTCTTAATTACTCCGTTAACTTTGGGTATTAGTTTATTTTCAATAATGTCACTTGATGCAACTGAAAAAATAGACTTAACAACTAAAAGCATGGGTGGTGTCAAAGTTTATGCTTCACTCCCTAGCGAATTTCCTAAAATATCTGGGGAAGCTACCTCAGAAGATGCTAGGCCTGAATTGATTAGGCAATACCTAGTTAGATACAATTCACCTCTTGTAGGACTTGAAAACTTCATGGTAACTAAATCAGATGAATATGGGCTTGATTATAGACTTATACCTGCAATTGCACAGCAAGAATCAAATTTATGTAAAATAATTCCAAGCAACACCTATAATTGTTGGGGATGGGGTATACATAGTAAAGGAACATTAGGATTTAGATCATATGAAGAAGCAATAACTACAGTTATGCAAGGATTAAAATCTGAATACATAGATAAAGGATTAACTACACCTGATACTATTTGGACTAAATATACTCCTTCTTCTCCTGATGGAGCATGGGGCAAAGGTGTAAACCAGTTCATGACCGCAATGGAGTGATATAATATACAATACTTATGCCAGCAGCCTACGACAGTTACGATTATCCTTCCTACTGGAAAGGGCGAGAATATGAACATCAATCTGAATTTTTGGCTCTTAAAAAACTTGTATCAAAAATTCCAAAGGTAAATAAAATTATTGAAATTGGTGCAGGTTTTGGGAGATTATTACCATCATATCAGTTTCGATCAAGAAAAATTGTTTTAACTGATCCTTCTGCAAAACTAATGTCAATTGCAAGAAAAAAGTATTCAAAATTTAAAAATATCGAATTTATACAAACAAAACTTCAAAATATACCAGCTACAGTCAAACCAAAATCATTTGATTTAGCAATAATGGTTAGAGTTCTACATCATATAGAAGATATAGATGAAACTTTTGAAATTATATCTAAATTACTTTCAAATAGGGGATATCTAATACTTGAATTTGCGAATAAAAATCATCTTAAGGCCTGTATTAGAAGTATATCAAAGGGAGACTTGACATACCCATTAAATATTTTCCCAATTGATATTAGAAGTAAAAAACATATAAAGAAAAAAACACTTCCTTTTATAAACTATCATCCTGATCAAATACTTGAAAAATTAAAACTATGTAATTTTGAAATAATAGAAATTAGATCTGTTTCAAATATCAGATCTACACTTCTTAAAAGACTTTTTCCAGTTCATACCTTAATTGATCTTGAAAAAATATTACAAATTCCACTAGCTAAATTTAATTTTGGTCCATCATTCTTTGTACTTGCAAGAAAAACGGATAATTTATAAAAAGACTTGACAGACCCATAGTCATATGCTATAGTACTAATTACGTTTTGAGGCTTTCACTGTTTACAGTGTAAGGCGTTAGAATTTTTACAAGCCCCTCTGTTAAAGGAGGGGCTTTTTTTTGCCCAAAAATGTTATACTTAAAGTATTGCGAGTCGGAGTGGCGCATATGCCGGAGTGGCGAAATTGGTAGACGCGCAGGTTTTAGGAACCTGTGGAGCAATCCTTGCTGGTTCAAGTCCAGTCTCCGGCACATGAATACTATTCATACATTTAAAAAGAAAGAGAAGGATACACTTTCTATCCTTTTACTTTTTATACCAATTGTGGTGTTTTTTAGCGTACTTGCTATTTTTATAACAATGAATTAGTATTAATTTATGAAGTTAACAAAAGGATTACTATTTTTAAGTTTTACTTTAATTACTTTAGTTTTAACTCCTCAAGTTTTGGCTAAACAAGAGATACGAGTTAAAATTGAAGAGAAAAAAACTGAGAGACTTGAAAAATTAAGTGCGATAAGAAGAGAGAGAATCATGAGTTATTCAAATAAAATGATTGTACGTCTTGAATCTACAGTTGAAAGACTCGAAAAACTAATTACTCGAATTGAAAAGAGAGATGTTTCAGAAATTAAGACATCACTAAACGAAGCTAAACAAAAACTTACATTAGTCAAATCAAATGTAGTAACACTTAAAGATAGTCTCAGTAGTATGACTACTGTAGAAGATCCTAAGGCTGAATTTGAAAAAGTAAGAGAAACATTAAAAGGAATTCAAAATGATTTAAAAGAGGTTCACTCTAAATTAGTTAAATTAGTTGGAGATATCAAAGGTTTAAGAGTAGGAGAAAATAAAAATGACTAACAAATTAGTGATTTCATTGCTTGCAATTTTAGTTATAGTCTTAGGATTTTTTGGATACGTTGTTTCATCTAATAAAAGTTTCACAGAAACTAAAACTTTTGAAAGAGAAATAACCAAAGTAGAAACAATATCTGAAACTGATGATATTGACAGTATTGAAACAGACCTTAACGCAACTGATCTTGACGGATTAGACCAAGAATTAACCTCAATCGAAACTGAATTAAAGTAATGCTCAAGTCAATTTTTCTTCCAATCATAGCTGTTGCAGTTTTCATTATTTTTGTAGGTTTTCTATCTCAAGGTAAATTTGATTCTTTGTTTAAAAAAAACACACCAACTCAAAGTTTTAGTTATAAAACAATTAAGATAGAAGATTTAGAAATTCAAATTGAAGTAGCTAAAACTAATGAAGAAAGATCAAAGGGATTATCAAATAGAACAAAATTAGACGAAAAATCAGGTATGGTTTTTGTTTTCCCCAAAAAATCAAAACCTGTCTTTTGGATGAAAGACACTAAAATTCCACTTGATATTATTTGGATTAATGACAATAGAATAGTAGGAATTGATAAAAATGTAGAACCTGAACCTAGTGTTATTGACAATAAATTGACTAAATATCCAGCACCTGATGACATAGATTATGTTTTAGAGGTCAATGGTGGATTTAGTGATAAATTTAATATTAAACTTGGCCAAAACTTATCCGGTCTTGAACAACTGTAGAGTCAAGACTCATCCTTGCAGAGTGTATTGTATATAATCCCCATTTATTATTAATTTTATCAATTGCAGTTACTAAACAAGTCTTTTTAATTTCATCAGAAAAAATATCAAGCTGTAAATGCTTCGCCGCTTGCAGTGAAAATACATTAACAGCAATAACACGGGGCAATTCTATCGAAGGACTTTCATTAAATAAATTAACAGCTTCTTTATAAATATCTCCACTTTCAAAAATTGTTCTTTTTGTTTTTATACTTTTATGCCAAAAACTGCCATCTCTATATGATATTGATAAATGAATTCCATTTGCCACAAGACCTGCTTTTCTTAATCTATAACCTGTTTTTTGACAAAGTTTAGAAAGTATCTCAAGTTTTAAATGAGCTTTATTAGGAGGTGGGGCAAATGAATTGCCATATGTTTTACGGATAGATACAAAATCATCTATTTCAAAACCATGAAGTCTTGTGTGCCAATATAAACCTACAATACCTCCAAAGGCAAGTTTTAATTTCCAGATAGGTGCCTCGTAAAAATCATTAAGTGTTCTAATGCCATATAGGTTAAGTCTTCTTGAATTACCACTTTTGACTCCGGTCAAGTCAGTTAATTTAAGTTTAGTAAATATCTCTTTAAAATTATATTTATTTATTTCACTTAGACCGTCAGGTTTTTGTAAATTACTTGCAATTTTAGCTAGATATCTATTAGTTGATATTCCAATTGAAACAGTTATATATTCTCCGATTTCTCTTTTTATTCTGTTTTTAATTTCAATGCTTGCAATAATTGGATCTTTTAAATTGACTTCAAAAACAAACTCATCGATCGATTTTGGAATTACATTATTTGAGAATTCGCCTAGAATTCTTTTAATTTTTTTGTGAACAAATCTATATTTTGGAGGATCAGGAAGAAGTGTAATCAATCTGGGATAAATTAATTTTGCATCTTTTACCCTCATCCCTGTTTTAATCCCTAATTTTTTTGCAGTTACTGAAGCTGCTAAAATACAACCCGATGAAGTAGTATAGGCACACACTGCAACAGGTTTATCACGCAAATTTGGATTTGCTTGTTGTTCAATAGTTGCAAAACAAGAATTGATATCAAGATGAATTATTTTTGGTCGATTTCCATTAAATTCCATGTTAAATGTTTTGTATTAAATTTTAATTTCAAAAATAAAGTATCTGATAAAACAGAAAATACATGCATTAATATTTTTCCTTCATAAAAATCATGATGAAGACCAATTTTAGTAATTTTATAATCTCTGTTTTTCCAAGTAATAGATAGGGGGGTATCGTCTTGCGAAATTACGCTTACTTTTTCGGCTATCGTTTGCATATTTAATATTAAATATATGCCGAAGTTTTACCTAAGTCAAGAAGATTAATTTATTGAAGTAATTTGATTAGGAATTAAGGTTTTAAGTATATTTGCGACTTTTAATCCTTCATCTTTTGCAATAATGTTTACATTGTCTTTTTTAATGTGTTTTGCAATAAGTTCTGCCTTTTCTTGAGGATCAAATTTAGCTGTTTCATCAACCCATTCTTTATTTGTTTTAGAATATCCTGGTAATATAAGCGTTTGCATCTATTTATTATATAATATAAACATGAATAAATTAACTAAATTTGTAATTTGTTTATTAAGCATTTGTATATTTGTTTCATTGGGTTGGTGGGGGAGTGATAATTACAAAAATTATCTTAACAAAGATTTAAGTCTACCTTATTGGAACAGACCTAAACCATTGGAAAAATATACTATTGAAAATCTGTCTCAAACTGAATTTAAGTCTACAAAAATTAATATAGATAATAATAATTTTGATTTTCAAGTAGACTCCAAAAAAGTTACAGGATTAATAAACCTACCTGAATCTATAAATGCACCAGTTGTTATTTTAATACGTGGTTATGTAGATCAATATATTTATACCACAGGGGTGGGAACAAAAAGAGTTGGAGAATATTTTAGAGATAATGGTTATATTACTCTTGCACCTGATTTTTTAGGCTATGGTGGATCTGATATTGAATCGTCAAATATTTTTGAATCAAGATTTCAAACCTATACAACTGTATTAACACTGATCTCATCAGTAAACAAAGAAAACTTCCCAACCTGGGATGGAAAAAATATCTTTATTTGGGCACATAGTAATGGTGGCCAAATTGCGCTCACTACACTCTCAGTAACAGGCGCAGACTACCCAACTGTTCTTTGGGCACCTGTAACTGAAGGTTTCCCTTATTCAGTTCTTTATTATACAAATGAATCTGAGGATGGTGGAAAATTTATTCGTAATAAACTTGCTAAATTTGAGGAAGATTATGATGTCGATAAGTTCTCACTTACAAATTATTTAGATAGAATTAAAGCTCCAATTGAATATCACTTAGGAACTAACGATGATGCTATTTCTTCTGAATGGAGAGATAGGTTCCTAAAAAAGATGAAGGCATTAGACAAAGACATTAAAAACTACAATCACCCCGGCGCTGATCACAATATGAACCCGCTTTGGGATGATGTAATCCAAAAAACATTAAAGTTTTTTAACGATTCTCTTGAGGTTTAGCCATGTTTACGTTCATTGCTCTACCTTTTAAGTCTTTTCCGTTTCCTTCTAATGCTTTTTGAGCTTGTTCCTCAGTTTCCATTTCTACGAAACCAAAGCCTCTTGATCTTCCTGTCATTCTATCCATAATAACTACGGCATCAATAACTGTACCGAAAGATGCAAAAAATGCCCTTAAGTCATCACCTGAAACTTCCCACGACAAATTTCCTATAAATAATTTTTTCATATGTGTGTTTAAATACTCACCTCGATTCTTTATACCTTACCTTGGGGACTAAATAATATAACCTTACGGACGGTAAATGTAGTATACTACACATATCATGTCAACACAAATTAAGCCAAAGGTATCAATGTTTTCTAAACCAAATTTTTTTAAAGCAAACCAAAGTTTAAAAACAATTGGCAGTTCAAACATACCTAAATTTGATAAATCTAACTTACCTAAGGCTCCTGTAATTGTTACTCAACATAAAGGTGGATCATAAAAAATATGAACAAGAAAACTACATCAACATTTACTAAAATGGATAATGGAAACATAGAAATTATCTATACTATCCCTGTTGATTTAATTGCTACAAACAGAGAAATAGTAATCAAAAAGATGGCAAAAGATATCGTAGTACCTGGATTTAGAAAAGGTATGGCTCCCGTTACTAAAGTTGTAGAAAAAATTGATGAGAATAAAATAAATAAACAGATATTAGGATTAATATTACCTTTAGCTTTTGCAGATTCAGTCAAGGAACATAAATTTAATCCTGCAATTTATCCAAAATTTGAGGTTATTAAAATTGGTCAAGGATCAGAATGGGAAATAAAAGCTATTACTTGTGAATTACCACAGGTTGTTCTTCCTAAAAATTACAAGAAAAATCTTAAAAAAGATTCAAAAGACCAAAATGTTTTAATTAAATCACTGCTTGAAACAATAAAGCTAGAAATTCCAAGAGTATTAATAGAAGAAGAAGTTAACGCCAGATTATCACAGGTTTTAGATAGAATTGAAAAATTAGGTTTAGCGCTAGAGGGTTATTTAAAAAGTGTAGGCAAAACAGCTGAAATTTTAAGGGCTGAATATGAAGTGCAGGCTAAAGATTCAATTTCTCTTGAATTAATTTTAAATACTATAGCTAGTGATGAAAAAATTGAAGTAACAGAAAAAGAAATTGATGATTTTATTAAATCCACAGGATCAGAACTTAACCAAGTAGAAAAAGGGCAAAGAGATATTTTAAAACGTGTAATTTTAAGGAAGTCTGCTTTGGAAAAACTATCAAAGTAGTGGTACAATACGGCCATAAATGGATTACAAAAACCAAAAATCTAAAAAAAATAAACCTGTAGAGGTAAATAATTTCTTTGAAACATTAAAGGAAGAAACCAAATTGACAAGTGATGAATTCTTTAGGCAACTTCTAGGTCAACAAAAAGTAATACAAGAAAAGAGATCTGGAGAAGTTCCAATGGGACAAGTCCTTCAAATGAATGAGATAATGAACGGACAACAAGAAAAAAATAAACAACTTGAAGAACAAATATTTTTTGAAAGACGCTTATTTAGTGAAGAAAAACAACAAACATCTAAAAAATTAGATGAATTAAGAGTTAGATTACATGCAATTCAAGCAGAGGCTACTAAATTAGTTGCCTCTACCCAAAATTTAACTGAAGAAGTAAAGATAGCAGTAATGCAAGGATCAAGCAAAGCTTCCGAATATCAAATTAATTTTTACGAGAACATTATTTCGATGGTTGCATCATTTAGGAAAAAAATTGATAGTGCTGTTGTTTGGCTTCAAGGATCAAACAAAAGAGCAGAAAAGAAGAATTTCTGGTCACAGTATAAAAAGAAAGGTTCAAGCTTTTTATTGTCCGGTGAATCCTATACACAAAGATCAGCGGGGTAATTCCCCGTTGATTTTTAAATCCATAGAGCATATTATTTATATATGGTATCTCGATGGTACAAGTTAAGGGACGAGGTCGTTAAGTTAAGAAAAGAAGGTACTTCAATAGGTGTAATCAATAAAAAATATGGAATCCCTAAATCTACACTTAGTTGTTGGTTTAGAAAGATAAAACTAAATAAGTACCAAAAAGATAGAATTTACAAAGCAGCATCAATTAGAATGGACAAAGCTCGTGAGAAAGCACTTCTATGGCACCATTCACAAAAAGAGAACCGCATAAAATTAGCTGAAAAAGAGGCTGATTCTGTACTTAGCAGTATAAACATGAATGATCTATCTGTTTTAGAAGTTGCTTTAGCGTTTTTATATTTGGGCGAAGGGGCAAAATCAAATGAAACTAGTATAGGTAACGCAAACCCATTAGTGTTAAAGTTTTTTATAAATGCAGTTAAAAAAATATATCCAAATGCTAAACTTGGCAAATGTCAGCTTCACTTGAGATCTGACCAAAATGAGCTAGCGGCAATTGATTACTGGGCACATGAATTGAAAACTAATAAGAGAGAATTCAGTTTTGTAAAAGATAAAAGAATTGCCAAAACAAAAACCTATTCAAATTATCATGGAGTATGTGTAGTTAGATTTACTGAGATTTCTATTCAAAGAAGATTGCTGTTCCTATGCCATAAGTTTTGTAATATAATAACGGGATTGGACTCTTAGCTCAATTGGTAGAGCGTACCCTTGACGTGGGTAAGGTAACAGGTTCGAAGCCTGTAGGGTCCACAAGACAGTTTTGGGCCTGTCGTTCAATGGTAGGACACGTGGCTGGCAGTCATGGGACGGGAGTTCGATTCTCCCTAGGTCCACCAGCCTTCATTAAAATTTTGGCTGGCAAGCCAATATAAATTGAAGGCTGTCATCCATAGCCTTGGCGAAGGATGAAAATAAAAGAAATAATATGTTTTATGTATATTTACTTAGGTTAAATAATCAAAAAATCTATGTTGGCTTTACTAGTAATTTAACGCAGAGAATTGAAGAACATAATTCAGGAAAAAGTCTTTACACAAAAAAATTCAGACCGGTTAAATTAATTTATTATTCAGGATTTGAAGTAAAAAAAACTGCTTTAAAATATGAAAAATATCTCAAATCAGGATCTGGTAAAGCATTCAGAAATAAACATCTATTATAAAATATGTATGTTATACTATTCATAGGTAAAGAACGACATTGTCCTCATTGTGTATTAAACACTATATACTCATATATATGACTATATATCTCGCACAAAAATGACACTTTGTTTTGTGCTAGCTATAGGATATAATTAACTTTCCCTTTAATTATGGATAAGACTGCATCACATAGTGTGCGCAACATTGCTATTATTGCTCACGTTGACCATGGTAAAACTACCTTGGTCGATGCTTTACTGCATCAATCACACACTGAAATGAAAAAGGAAGTCTCTGAAATGGAGGCAATAATGGATTCAAATGATTTAGAAAGAGAAAGAGGAATTACAATTTTTTCTAAAAATGCTTCAGTAATATATGGTGATACAAAAATAAACATCATAGATACTCCAGGACACGCTGATTTTGGTGGAGAAGTAGAACGAGTTCTTTCTATGGCTGATGGAGCATTACTACTTGTTGATGCTAAAGAAGGTCCAATGCCCCAAACCAGATTTGTATTAAAACATGCTCTTAAAATGGGGCTTAAAATTATAGTTGTTGTAAATAAAATAGATAAACAAGGAGCAAGACCTGAATGGGTTCAGGGCAAAACTTTTGATTTGTTTGTAGAACTTGGAGCAGACGAGTCAACAGCTTTTTTCCCAACAATATATGCTTCAGGCAGAGATGGACTAGCAGGATATGAGCCTGATATAGCAACCATGAAAGACATTACTCCAGTCTTTGAAGAAATAATTAAATATATCCCAGCACCTGATGCTGATCCTAATAAACCTCTTCAGATGTTAGTCAGTAACATTGGAAAAGATAATTATAAAGGAAGAATTGCAATTGGAAGAATTAAAAATGGAAAAATGAATGCAAATTCAGATGTAATTCACATTGATCGTGAGGGTAATCAAAGAAAAGCTAAAATTACATCTCTTTCAACTTTTAAGGGTTTAACAAAAGTTGAAGAAAAAGAAGCAATAGCAGGGGATATTGTGGCAGTAACTGGAATTTTAGATGCCACAATTGGAGAAACGATTGCTGACATTAATAACCCAATGCCACTTCCAGTAATCTCAATTGAAGAACCAACAGTTAAAATGGTTTTTATGGTTAATGATTCTCCTTTTGGAGGTAAAGAAGGAGATTTTAAAACTTCAAGTCAAATTAGAGAGAGATTATATAAAGAATTAGATACAGATGTAGCCTTAAAGGTTTATGACAACTTAGACGGCACTTGGACAGTCTGTGGAAGGGGAGAATTACACCTTGCTATATTAATCGAGAGGATGAGAAGAGAAGGATATGAATTTGCTGTATCACAACCTTATGTTATTACAAAAGAAGTTAATGGAAAAACTTTAACTCCTTTTGAAAAAGTATATATTGATGTTCCTGAGGAATATTCAGGTATCGTGATTCAACATATGGGCATAAGACACGCTAAAATGGATGATATGTATAAAAATGAAGAGGGAATCGTTACTTTAGAATTTACAGTTTCAACAAAAGAATTAATAGGTTTTAGAGGGGAACTCATTACAGATACTAAAGGCATGGGAATAATGAATACAAGTTTTTATGACTTTTTAGCAGATAATGGATTTACAAGGAAGAGAGAAAGAGGTTCGATGATAGCCTTTGAGACAGGAGAAACAAGATTATATGGCCTAGTTAATGTTCAAGATCAAGGGCAACTTTTTGTAGGTCCAGCAGTTAAAGTTTACAAAGGTCAAGTTGTAGGTCAAAGCTCAAGGGCTGGTGATATGTTTGTAAATGTTTGTAAAGAAAAACAGTTATCAAACATGAGATCAAAAGGTGATGGTTCTGCAGAACACTTTGATACACCAAGAGAAATGCTTCTTGACGATGCGTTGGAATATATTGATGACACTGAACTTGTTGAAGTAACTCCACGGAGCATCCGAATTAGAAAAATGGTTCTTGATGAAGCAGAAGCCAGACGCAAAAAGAGTATGGGGATTAAGTGAAAACTTCAAAAGGAGTATAATATATCCATGGAAACTAGGGGGAGCGACATATGGAAAATTCTCGGAACTGAACAAAAATTTGCAGTAAATCAATATCTGGGAACTGAAATTGGAAAGGTTCTTTTGGTAAACGTAAATAACTCACCCTTTCTTGGTGCTTTAAATACATTTGCTATTCAAGAAATCTTGTCTAAAAAGACCGAGGGGAATGGTCGCGGATACGATACAAAAGTATTATTATTTAAATACGACAAATTGTATATCAGAACTAATATCGGTAAGTTAGAACCTCAAGAGGAGGATTCACTATTAGCCACCTTTGTTAAAGATAATTTTTTAGAAACTGGTAACAAAAGAGGTGACTGGGCAATTTTAACACGAAAATAATTTATTTAATTTATCTTCTTTAATTCTTATCACTCCAGTAGTAATATATAATCATGGCTAACAACAAACAATCAAAAGAATATTTAGATAATTTAAGGCATTCTTGCGCCCACTTACTGGCTGCTGCCGTAACCAATTTATATCCACAAGCCAAAAGAACAATTGGTCCATCAATTGAAAATGGTTTTTATTATGATTTCGACTTTGGAGAAGTCAAAATCGCAGAATCTGATTTTTCTAAAATTGAAGGTAAAATGAAGGAGATAATTAAATCATGGAAAGAATTTGCAAAACAAGAAGTGACAACAAAAGAAGCAAAGGAATTTTATAAAGATAATGAGTACAAGCTTGAGTTAATAGAAGAATTTTCAAGTGAAAGAAAAAATCTGACATTTTTCAATTCTGGAGAATATTCTGATTTATGTCGTGGAGGTCATGTTAATCACCCAGAATCTGAAATTAAACATTTTAAACTTTTATCAGTTGCAGGAGCTTATTGGAGAGGATCTGAAAAAAATAAAATGTTAACTAGAATTTATGGAACTGCTTTTTCTACAAAAATAGAACTTGATAAATATTTAAATATGCTTCAAGAAGCTGAAAAAAGAAACCATAAGAAATTAGGTAGAGAATTAGGTTTGTTTATGTTCCATGAGACTGCTCCAGGTATGGCTTATTGGCTACCAAAAGGAGTCGTTTTATACAATGAACTGGTCAATTTTTGGAGAAAAGAACACCAAAAAGAAGGATATCTTGAAATATTTTCTCCTCTTATCAATAAAAAGGAATTATATGAAACATCTGGCCATTGGGATCATTATCGAGAAGATATGTTTTTAAGTGAAACTGATGAAGGAGAAATTTATGCCCTAAAACCAATGAATTGCCCAAATGCCATGGTTGTTTTTGGTTCTGAGACAAGATCTTATCGAGATTTACCTTTGAGACTTTCAGATACTGATACTCTTCACAGATTTGAAAGGTCTGGTACTTTAAATGGATTACTTAGAATTAGAGAATTTAGACAAGACGACGCCCACATTTTTGTTACAGAAGATCAAATTGTAGATGAATATCAAAAATTATTTGCATTAACTGAAAAATTTTATTCAATTTTTAATCTTGAATATAAATTTAGATTAGGAACAAGACCTGAAAAATTTATGGGTGATAAAAAACTTTGGGATAAAGCAGAAGAAGAACTTAAATTAGTACTAGATAAATCAGGTAAGGAATATTCTATCCTTGAGGGAGATGGAGCATTTTACGGGCCAAAAATTGATATTTTGATGAAAGATGCACTTGGTCGCGAATGGCAAATGGGAACATTACAATTAGACTTTCAACAACCTTTAAGATTTAATTTAAAATATTCTGCGGGAGATGGCACAACCAAAACACCTGTTGCAATTCATAGGGTAATTTATGGCTCACTTGAACGATTCATTGGAATTTTGATTGAACATTTTGGTGGGGCATTCCCAACTTGGCTATCTCCTGTACAAGTTAAAATATTACCTATTTCTGAAAAGCACTTAGATTATGCAAATAAAGTATTTAGTGAATTGAGGGAAAATGGAATAAGAGCAGAACTTGATGAGAGAGCAGAGACATTAGGAAATAAAATTAGAAATGCACAAAATGAAAAGGTTCCATATATGTTAGTACTAGGTGATAAAGAAATTGAAAATAAAGAGATTTCTGTAAGAAACAGAGCAGGCGAAAACTCCACAATGCAATTATCTAAATTTATTGGTATAATCACACTTGAAATTGAAAAGTATCAGTAATAACTGGCGGTTGAATGAAAGAATCCCTGCTCTAGAGCTCAGGGTTCTTGATTTTGAGAGTAAGCAAATTGGAGTGTTAAAGAAAATTGACGCAATTAAACTTGCCAAAGAACAAGGGCTTGATCTAATTGAAATAGCACCACAGGCGAAACCACCAGTTGCTAAAATAATGGATTTTGGTAAGTTTAGATACCAAGAAGAAAAGAAAGCTAAAGAAGCAAGTAAAAAAAGTAAACCATCTGATCTTAAAGAATTAAGATATTCACCATTTATAGGAGAAGGTGATTATCAAACAAGACATAAAAGAATTGATGAGTTTTTAAGAGATAAACATAAAGTAAAGATAGTAGTATATTTTAAAGTAAAACAATTGGGTTCAAAACAATTTGGATATAATATACTAAACAGAATTTTAGGAGACATAGGAGATGAAATCAATGTAGACATGAAACCTAAATTTTTAGGTAGAAATCTAATAATGATAATTTCAGCAAAAAATACATATGGCAAAGACAAAAATAAAAACAAAGAGGTTAGTAACTAATAGAATTAGAGTTACTAAAAATGGCATAGTCTTAAGGCGTAAAGCTTTTAAAAGACATTTAAATTCTGGCAAAAGCAAAAACAGATTAAATAGATTAAGTAGAACAACTGAAGTTAAAAAAGTATTATCTAGAAGGATTAGAAAGTTTTTAGGCAAAGTAAAGAAAGGAACAGGCAAATGAGTAGAGTAAAATCAAAAGCTGCAATTAAACACAGAAAAGTAAGAAAACTTGCTAAAGGATATCATGCAGCTAGATCAAGAAGATTTAAACAAGCAAATGAAGCTGTTATGCATGCTGGAGCATACGCGTTTCATGGTAGAAAATTAAAAAAGAGAGACCTTCGTTCACTTTGGATTGTAAGACTTTCTGCAGCTGCAAAATCTCTTGGAACCTCATATTCAAAACTCATTAATAATTTAAAGAAAGAAAAGATTGAACTTGACAGAAAAATATTATCAGATATAGCTGCCAAAAACCCAATAGTTTTTGAAAAAGTGGTAAAATATCTTCATGAGAGACAACTTCATTAATTTAAAAAATCAAGCCATCGCGCAAATTGCAGATGTAGGGGACTTAGGAGAACTTGAACAGATCAGAATTGATTTATTTGGAAGAAGTGGAAAATTTACTGTGTCTTCAAAAGAAATCAAAAATTTAAAAGATGAAGAAAGAAAACAAGCTGGAATTATTTTAAACGAAGTTAAAAATACTTTGGAAGAGCTAATTGCAGAAAAGAAAAATCAACTAAGTAACACTGCACGAGTTTGGTTTGACCCAACCATGCCAGGAAAATTGCCAAAATTAGGAAAACTTCATATGGTAACTCATGCAATAAACGAAATCGCCCAATGTTTTGAAAAAATTGGTTTCACTAGAGTTAAATACCCAGAAATAGAATATGATTATTTTGCCTTTGGCGCTTTAAATTTTCCTCCTGATCATCCTGCCAGAGATGATTGGGAAACTTTTTTTATTGATGCACCTCAGTCAACTAAATATGGCTCAATGCTTTTAACACCGCACACCTCAAGTGGGCAAATTAGAGAAATGCTTACAAATAAACCCCCAATACGTATGATAAATATTGCTAAATGCTACAGAAGACAAAGTGATGTAAGTCATGTTCCAATGTTTCATCAATTTGAAGGATTAGTAGTTGATAAAAATATTAATATTACTAATTTAAAAGGAACACTGAATCACTTTGCAAAAAGTTTTTTTGGATTAAATAGAACCACAAGAATCAGACCATATCATTTTCAATTTACAGAACCTTCATTTGAAGTAGATATTTCTTGTAATGTATGTAATGGCAAAGGATGCAAACTGTGTAAAGAAGGCTGGGTAGAAATCGGTGGTGCTGGAATGGTTCATCCTAATGTTTTGAAAAATTGTGGAGTAGATCCAAAGATTTATTCTGGTTTTGCATTTGGATGGGGAGTTGAAAGAACATACATGATGAAGTCTGGTTTATCTGTCCCTGACATTAGATTATTATATAGTTCTGATCTGAGGATTTTAAAACAACTTTAATGGATATAAAAGTACCAAATTCTTGGCTTAAAAAGTTTTTAGATACAAAAGCAACTTCTATCGAGATTGCTAAATACTTGTCTCTTTGTGGACCGTCAATAGAAAGAACACATAAAACATCTGATGGCGATTCAATATTTAATGTTGAAGTAACAACCAATAGAATAGATACGGCAAGTATTTTAGGGATAGCCCGCGAAGCAAGTGCTATACTCCCAAGATTTGGAATCCCAGCTAAATTAAAAATTAAGAAAGAAGAAATAAAAAATAAATATAGCTTCAAAAACAAAGTAAAATATTTGGATGTTACACTTGATTCAAAACTAAGTCCGAGGTTTACTGCTGTTTTAATTAGAAATGTAACAATTAAAGAGTCATCCAAGGAAATTAAATCATTACTTCTAAAAGTTGGTGTTAGACCAATTAATAATATAGTTGACGTTAGTAATTACATAATGCATGAGCTAGGTCAACCAGTTCATACTTTTGATTACGATAAGATTGTAAATCATAAGATGAACTTACGTGCTTCACGAAAAGATGAACTAGTTACAACACTCGATAACAGTGAATTTAAATTAGGTGGTGGAGATATAGTCATAGAGGATGGTAGTGGAAAATTAATTGATTTATGTGGAATTATGGGTGGATTAAATAGCGCAATTGATAATAATACTAAAAATGTTTTATTGTTTGTCCAAAACTATGAATCTTCAAAAATTAGAAAAACATCAATGAACATGGGTCAAAGAACAGAAGCAGCTGTTTTGTTTGAAAAAGGACTTGATAGTGAAAATGTAAAACCGGCAATCTTACGCGCGATAGAGATGATAGAAAAATTATCTGGGGGTGTCGCAGAAAAAGAAATTTTAGATATTTACCCTAATCCCTACAAACTAAAAATTGTAACTACTACAAAAGAAGAATTAGATAAAATAATCGGAATTGATATTCCAGAAAAAGATATGATTAAATATCTCGAAAGTCTGGGTTTTGAAGCTAGATTACAGGGTCAGACCCTGCAATTTGAAGTTCCATCTTGGAGGGGAAATGATATTAATATCAAAGAAGATATTGCAGAGGAAATTGCAAGAATATATGGATATCATAATTTACCAAGTGTGTTAATGGCAGGATCACTACCAGCACCGAGAATAAATCCAGAATTTGAAGTGGAAAAACAAATCAAACAAACACTTGTTAGTTTAGGAGCAATTGAAGTCTACAACTCATCACTTGTTGATTCAGGCGATATCAAATTAAAAAATCCACTAGGGCCAGATACTGCATACTTAAGAAATAATTTAAAAAATTCACTAATAAAGGATATTAATAATAATCCACAAGAAAAAGGCTATATACATATTTTTGAGATAGCTAATATTTATCCAAATGAAAAATTAATGCTTGGAGGGATAATTAAAAATGGAAAATATCGCGAAAATAAGGGGATTGTAGAAATGTTATTAAATGAACTAAAAATTGATTACACTACAAAACTAATTGATGGTAAAGACTATTTAGCAAATCAAAGATTGGAAGTTATTTCTAACAAAATAAAAATTGGGGAGTTTGGAAATTTAGAAAAGGGATTATATTACTATGAATTTGATATTAATAAACTCATTAATTCAAAAAGAGTTGAAAAAAAATACAAAGAAATTGCAAAGTATCCACCACAAGTTGAGGATTTAACTTTGGTTATTCCATCCAAAACATTGATAGGAGAAGTTATGCAGTTTATTAAAAATTTAGAACTTATAGATATTTATGAGAATAACTACACTTTTAATATTCAATATCAATCAGAAGATCATACACTTACTGATAAAGAAGTAGAAGTGATAAGAACCAAAATATTATCATCTTTAAAATCAAAATTTGGAATTACTATTAAGGAGTAGCGTCCCAAGCAGAATTAACTCCAACAGTTAAAGGATGAGCCGATTCGTTACCTCCTGTATCCTTTGCTGTAGCTTTTAATATATGGACTCCATCTGCTAAGTCTGCTTCATAAACATATGGAGGTCCATCAAATGTCCTTCTTTTAACTCCATCAATTTCAAGTACTACTTCTACAATTTTGCTTGTTGTTTCAGCAATCATCTTTATATCAAATTTATTAGGTAAATTACTAGTTTGGTCTGTTGGGCTAACTATTTCTACATTAATTGGTTTAGTTTTTCCACAATCATCACTAGGCGACTTATATCTACTATCTCCTTGACCAGAAATCCAATTTAATATTGCTTCCTGCCATCTATTTTTCCCATCTGTTGAAACTGGATCTTCTTCTTTAATTATGTAAAACTCTTTATTACAAATGGCTAGCTTCACATGAATATCATCATCATTTGGTTCATTACCTTTGATAAAAATCTCAGTTCGCGAGGGAAAACCGTCGTGAGCCCTTTTTCCTGAAAAACTGTCAACTTCAATTTTTGTAATTCCATCAGGTTCTACAAAATTAACAGGGTCAAGATCTTTAAGAGATTCCATTGTTATCCTTCTCCAGATAGGGGATGATCCAGAAACACCAGAGGCAACATTTAACATTGGGGAGTTATCATTATTCCCAACCCACACTCCAATGGCACGCTGTGGGGTTCCTCCAATTGTCCAGTTATCTCTTTTATCGTTTGTTGTACCAGTTTTGACTGCAACTTGACGGCCAGGAATATTAAGCAATGAATTTGTACCAAAAGTGTCAGTTCTTGCAGAATTATCTGATAATATATTTGATATCAAATATGCTTCTTGAGGATCTAGCACTTCTTTACCTTTTTTTGGTTTAGTTTCTTCTAAAACTTTACCATTATTATCTTCAACTTTTAAAATTGCAAATGGTTCTACTTTTGTCCCACCATTAAAAAATGCAGAATATCCTCCAGTTAATTCAAGTAATCTTACTTCACCACCACCTAAAGTTAATGATAGTCCAACTCTTGCTAATGTATCTTTGTTTGGTGGAAGTGAATTTATACCCAAATCGTATGCGGTTTCTAAAACGTCTTTAATTCCTACCATAGCAATTACTTTGACAGCAGGAATATTTAATGAATTTCCTAGCGCAAAGCGCAATTGAACAGGCCCTCTATATTTTCCATCATAATTTACCGGCTGATAATCAGGTTGTCCTGTGCCACCTTGAAATACAGTATCAACATCCATAACCATGGTCGAAGCTGTATAACCTTTTTTAAAGGCGGTTACATATGTAAAAGGTTTGAAACTTGATCCAGGTTGTCTTAAAGCTACAGTAACATTTACTTGTCCATCATAGTCTGGATCATCAAAACGTTTACTTCCCACCATTGACAATATTTCTCCCGTTATTGGGTCTAGAACAACAGCACCACCATTTGTAATTCGCTGAGATTCAACTTTGGCAATTTCTTCGGTCACGATGGCTTGAGCTTTTTCTTGTAAATCCAAATCAAGTGTAGTTGTAACTTTTAATCCTCCTTGTTCAATTACTTTCTCACCGTATCTATCTTCTAGAATCTTTTGTACATATTGGACAAAATGAGGAGCTTTAAATGAAGACCCTTTTGCTTGGAATTTAACATTAGGAAGTTCGCTAAGTGATGCATTTTCTTGATCCTTTGTAATATATCCATCTTCTCTCATTCTTCTTAAAACATTTGTGGTTCTATCTATGTATGCATCAGGTGTCTTAGAATATGGAGAATATTTTGAAGGTAATTGTGGCATGCCAGCTAGTATTGCAGATTCAACTAAATTTAAATCTTTGGCCGAGCGGCCAAAGTAAGTTTCAGATGCTGTTTCTACACCCCAAGCAGTTCCACCATATGGAGCTTCGTTTAAATACATTTGTAGGATTTGATCTTTTGAGTATTTTCTTTCTATTTGAACCGCTAATATAAATTCTTTAATTTTACGGGTAGCACTTCGTTCTGATGAAAGAAGTACATTTTTAACAAGTTGTTGTGTTAAAGTTGATCCTCCTTGTGCATAACCTCTTGTAAAAAAACGAGATAAACCACGAAGAGTACCTAAAATATCAAAGCCGTTATGAGAGTAAAAATTCTTATCTTCAATTGCAACAGTTGCTTGTTTTAAATAAAGAGGCATATCTTTTATTTCTATTGGAGTTCTTCTCTCGTTCTCAAAAATATCATACAAAGATTTTCCATTTCTATCTAAAATTTTTGTTGAAAATCCTTCCCTCCTAATTACTTTGTCAGGTGAGGGGAGTGTAAAAGCCATTAAAGGGAGGGCTATAACAGCAATTAGAAAAACTGCAATAATCCCCAGAAAACCAAATTTAGCTAGTTTTGCAATATTTCTAGACTTCTTTAGGTTTAATACCCTACTTCTCCTATCTCTCCACATATAAATCATTATAAGAAATTAATACCTTAAAGTCCATTAATTTCTTGGCTCCGCTTTGCGTAGTAACACAATCTGATATTGTTGTATAATAAATTATGTTAAATATTGAAGATGTATTAACAAGGGGAGTAAATCAAATTTTGCCTGATAAAAAAAGTTTAGCTGGTTTGATGTCTAAAAAGAAAATTAAACTTTATCAAGGTTTTGATCCTTCTGCACCATCTTTGCATCTTGGTAATTTTGTAGGTTTGATGAAACTTAGGCAATTCCAAAAATTAGGCCATGAAGTAATATTTTTAGTTGGAGATTTTACAGGAATGATTGGAGATCCAACTGATAAACTTGCAACAAGAAAAAAATTGACAAGAGAAGAAGTATTGAAAAATGCCAAGGCGTGGAAAAAACAAGTTTCTAAGCTTTTAGACTTTGAAGGAACAAACCCTGCAAAGATAATGTTTAACTCCAAATGGAATGACAAACTTTCGTTTAGCGACATTTTAGATCTTATGTCAAAAACCACATATGCCCAAATTATCGAAAGAGATATGTTTCAAAAAAGAATTAAGGATGATAAAGATATATGGCTTCATGAGTTTTTGTATCCAGTTATTCAAGGTTATGATTCTGTTGTCATGGATGTTGACCTTGAAATTGGAGGTAACGATCAACTTTTTAACATGATGGTGGGAAGAAAATTAATGAAGACAATTAAAAATAAAGAAAAATATGTTTTAACAACAAAACTATTATTAGATAAGGAAGGTAAAAAAGTAGGCAAAACAACAGGCAACGCATTATTTTTAGATTCAAAACCACAAGATTTCTATGCAGGAATTATGTCATTTCCTGATGAAGTAATATATTTATCTTATGAATTATTAACAGAACTAGAACTAGAAGGATTAGAAAAGAAAATTAAAAATAATCCAATGCTAGAAAAGAAAAATTTAGCCTATGAAATCGTAAAATTTCTTTGGGGAGAGAAATTGGCAAAGAAGTCTGCTTTAACTTTTGAAAACAATTTTCAAAAAAGAGAAGTTGAATACACTTTAGAAATTAAACTTTCAAAAACACTTGCAGAAACAGTGGCGCCTTTTACTAATTTAAAATCAACAGGGGATGCAAAAAGACTAATTCAACAAGGAGGACTAACAATTAATGGAGACATAGTAACAGATTTTAGTTTTCGAGCCAAAAAAGGTGATACAATCAAGATTGGGAAAAAGATATTTGGAAAATTAATATGATTACAAAAAAACAAAAAAAATTATTTAAGGTTATTATAATAATTGCAGGAATTGCCCTTTTGGCAGGTTCGTTTTTGCCATTTTTAGCATATTTGTAAGAAGCATATTTACAATATGGAATTTACTGATTCAGTCTCTACCTTACCTTTTGTTGGTCCTAATTACGAAAAAAAATTAAACAAACTAGGTATTTTTAACGTTTCAGACCTTCTTCACCATATACCACACCGCTACCTAGACTTTAGCAAAATTACAAAAATAAAAGATGTAATTGTTGGAGAAACTATAACTGTTACTGGAACTATTACCTCAATTAGAAATCAAGCTACAAAAACAGGTAGATTAATGCAAATTGGACAAATTGAAGATAATACTGGAAAGATTACTGTCGCATGGTTCTCCCAACCATTTTTAACTAAAATGCTTTTCCCAGGATCTAAAATTGCTGTTTCTGGAGAAGTTTCTTGGTTTAATAGAAATCTTGCTTTTTTCTCACCACAATATGAGATTCAGCTTCGCTATGAAAAAATTGATGGAAAGGATGAATTGATTCATACTGGAAAAATTGTAGGAGTATATCCTGAAACTGCTGGATTATCTTCTAAATGGTTAAAAGCAAGAATAAAATATGTATTAGACAGAATTAAGATTGAAAACCCTTTAGATGACTTGGCTCTTAGAAAAATACATTTTCCTAAAACTTTAGATGAGGCAAAGAAAGCAAAAGAACGCCTTGCTTTTAATGAATTCTATAATTTATTAGTAGAAGCAAAAGAAAGAAAGAAGAAAATCCAAAAAAAGAAAAGTATTGCTTTAAAAATTGACCAAATAGCAATTAATAGTTTTATCCAATCACTTCCATTTAAATTAACTAATTCACAAGACAAGGTAATAGCTGAAATAATGTCTGACCTTGAAAATAAAAATTCAATGAATCGTTTACTACAGGGAGACGTGGGTAGTGGAAAAACTGTCGTTGCTGCAATTGTTTCATTTATAACTTTTTTAAATGGTTACCAAACTATTTTAATGGCACCGACTCAAATCCTTGCCAACCAGCATTATGAAACTTTTAAAGAAATATTTAAAAATTATAAAATTAGAATTTCATTAATTACAGGATCAGTAATCAAAAAAGATGTTGGAGTTAGTGACATAATAATTGGTACTCATGCATTATTAAATAAGATTAATGAATTTGAAAAAATAGGTCTTGTAATAATTGATGAACAACATAAATTTGGAGTGAAACAAATTGAGTTTTTGCGAAATAAAAACCCTAACAAACTAACAATGACTGCAACTCCAATACCTAGAACCATTGCTCAAACTTTATTTTCTGACATGGATCTTTCTATATTAGACGAATTGCCACAGGGAAGAACTAAAATTAAAACTTGGCTTGTTCCAAACAACAAACGATCCAATGCTTACGCTTGGATCAATGCACAGATCACTGTTCACCATTCACAATGCTTCATCATATGCCCGTTAGTAGAAGAATCAGAATCTGAAACATTAAAAGATGTTAAGTCAGTAAAAAAAGAATTCATAAATCTTCAATCCGTATTCTTAAATCTAAAGTTAGGACTATTGCATGGCAAATTAAAAGAAAAAGAAAAAAATGAAGTTTTAAATGAATTTAAAAATGGAAATTTAAACATTTTAGTTACTACACCTGTTGTAGAAGTAGGAATAGATGTAGCAAATGCCACTATTATGCTAATTGAAGGAGCAGATAGATTTGGTCTTGCAGGGCTTCACCAATTAAGAGGACGTGTTGGAAGGGGAACAAAAGAATCATATTGTTTATTATTCACTGAAAACGATTCAGATAAAGCAATAAAAAGACTTACTGCCTTGACTAAAATATCTTCAGGGTTCAAACTGGCTAACCTTGATTTGGAACTTCGTGGAGCAGGGGATGTTTTAGGAACTGTACAGCATGGTTTTGGAAATTTAAAAATCGCCAAATGGTCTGACACTAAATTAATAATGCTTGCATCAAAAGCTGTTTCCGCATATAATTGACCCTATGGCACCGCTTCCAAAGAAAAAACATAGTCATGGTAGAACAGCTAGACGCAGAAGTACTTTTACGGCTTCTTTGTCTGCAATCTCAAAATGTTCTGGATGTAGTAAATTAAGAGAGGCTCACAAAGCCTGTCCCCACTGTGGATTTTATAAATAGTTTTAAAATGACAGAGCGAAAACTTATAACTAAAGATTCTGATTTTATTTCTTGTGATACACCATGCAATGAATTGTACGCTCGTGTAGTTGCTGGTAGTAAAGTTAAAGATGTAGCAACTACAGATTCAAAAAGATGCATCGCTCAAGGTGCAGCTTTAAGAGGACAACATTATAATCTTCAAACTGGTCATGCAAATAATTTACGAGCATGTAGAGTTTGCACAATTTACACAGTAATTGACAAACCAAACATATCAAGATAAAATCATCAATATGAATATGAATTTTACTACCGCTACAATAATTCTCTCCAGGAGAGATTAATTTGTAGTGGGAGGAACTTAAAAAGTTCATATCAACTCTCACTTAGCTGAGAGTTTTTTTGTATTTAAAATAATTAAATATGTCAATAGAAAATACTAAAATAATAGATTTAGGTAATCACCCTGAATTTAAGTCGTCACACTTAAGACAAAAGAATTTAGTGCTTATTCCCTCTCAGGGGGAAGCAAACACCAATATTCTGGTTGGTATTGAAGGTGAGATGTTATATGAACAACGACAGGCTGGACAGGTGACTTCTGAAAATCCTGGAATTTTTGTAAGTAGAATTCCATTGCCTAAATCAGAGGAAAAATACAGACAACAAGTTTTTGGAGATATGAATCCAAAGTGGCTTGTCCCTAACCTTAAAAAACCTGGTGTCCCACTTGATCAAATTATTTTAACGGATGAAAAATTTTTAGATAACTTAGCAACACAAATTTTAGCCAAATCAGGTACCAAAAGTCCATCACTTTACGGATTTAATGAAACACCAAATATGCAACTCATTGCGAACAGACTGGGTGTTAATTATTACGGTAGTAGTGATTTTGCCGACTGGGCTGGTACAAAAATTGGTTTACAGGAATTCTGTAAAGAAAGTGGAGTTGCCACTCCGTTGACTTTCCCAATATACAAAAAGAATGAAATATTCAAACTAGCTCAAGATTTCAGAGATGCAGGTTACGAAGAGGTGGTAATAAAAGTAAGTCACTCGACTGGTGGTATGGGACATTTAAGACTAACACTCAATAAGATTCCTGAATTACTAAGTACTGGTGGTATAAATAATATATTCCCAGAGGAATATATAGAAAGTGAAGGCGGTGTCGTGCAAGGTTGGATTCCCAACGCAATAAGTGCAAGCATTGCAACCTTTGTTGACTTTGACGGGTCATATGTTTTTGAAGGTGCCCAAGCACATGTTATAGACAAAGGTGACAAAGCGTTTGGTGCCATAGGTGCAGTACCAATTACAGACGAATATCTAGAGCCAATGTTAAAGGTGGGGAGAAAGTTGGCTAAAGGGTATGTAAAACATCAAGCATGGGGATCACATACAATGGGAATGTTATTTATTCCACCAGAAACAAGTAAAAAATTAGGCCTCCCTGAAAGGGTTCCACTGTGTAACGATGAAAACGCCCGATGTGGTGCTTCTACAATTTCCAAAGCTTGGATACTTGCACTCAGAGAAGGTAGATATGGTGTTGGTTGGATCGTTTCTAAGATACATGTTGACAATGGAACAAAAATTGAAACTGTAATTAACAAATTGGATCAAAATGGCATGTTAATTAAAAAACCAAGTAAAAATGCAACCGGAATATTTGTATTTAACGGTGCAGTACTTGATTCTGGTTACGAAGACAAATTTTACGCGATAGCCATATCAGGTAAAGATGACCCTAAAGAGGCCAAACTTATTATGAAAAATGCGGTTCGCCTTTTTAACAAATAATATATGACTAACAAACAAATTTCAGATCTATTTATAAAGTTGGCAGAAACTCCATCCCCAAGTGGCGAGGAAACGTTAGTCGCCAAATTTATTAAAGACTATTTAACCAAGTTGGGTTGGAAAGTTTGGCAAGATAAATCTGGAGTTAAAAACGACAGCGAAGCTAACAACGTTTATGCTTACCTTGAAATTGATAAAAAATATGATACTTATGTCTTTTCTGCCCACATGGATACAGTACAAAAACTTAACGATAAAATAAAGGTAAATTTTGATGGTAAAATCTTTAAAAGTAATGGCAAAACAGTATTAGGAGCTGATAATAAAGCAGGTGTTACATCACTTTTAACTTTAGCAACAGAATTAAATAAAAAATTAACAAAGCACAATATTCTCTTGTTCTTCCCAACAAGAGAAGAGGCGGGAATAATGGGCTCATCGCTTTTTAACCCTAAAGGTATTGGTAAAATTAAATTTTTCTTTAATATTGACGCAGGGGGAAACCCAGGAAGCTTTGTGTATAAATCCTTAGGTTACAAAAATTTTAATATTATTGTCAATGGACTCTCTGCACACGCAGCCAAGGAATACGATAAAGGCAAAGACGCGGTTAAAGCTGCCTCGATGATTGTTTCAATGCTACCTATAGGTAAAGACATCAAAGAGGGCACCACACTAAATGTTGGTTCAATCCATGGTGGATCCGCAACAAATGTTGTATGTGATTTGGTAGAGCTCAAGGGAGAGTATAGAGCATTCTCAATAAAAAATATTTCAAAAATCGAAAACACAATTACTCAAATCGTTAAAAAAGTGGAAAAAACAACAGGAACAAAAATTGATTTGTTTTTAGATAAGAAAAGCTTGATTCCCCCATTCTCAGGTGATCTTAGTTCCGAAATTGTTGAACATATTAAGAAAGTTTTTAAAAGCCTTAAAATTAGCCCACTTTTTGTAGAGTCGTTCTCTACAAGCGATGCCTGTTTTTATAGTGGATTGGGTTATCAAACAATTTCAATCTGCAGAGGCGGATCGAAGGCGCACTCGGTCGAGGAAACATTAAAATTTAAAGATCTTAAATTCACAATTAGTTTATTGCAAAAAATATTATATTCAGTCAACTAATAATTTCTTCTTTGGATAATTTGACAAATTAAAGTTATAGGTATATATTTCACAGTAATCTTAAATATGAATAGTTTTAGATTAAATAGAATTAATAGAAGGAGACGTACCGGTCTCTGATTTATAACCCGCCTTTGTAGCGGGTTTTTTAATGAATTAAATATGGAAAGACTAATAAATAAAGAAAAATTAGGAGTATTTGAAGAAACTGCTCAATTAAAAAAAGTTATTATGTGGGGAAAACCAGGTCCAGAAACAATTATTGCACAGATTCTTCCTAAAGAGATAAGTTGTTTCCTGGAAAAATTTAGTGTTGTTGGAGCAAGAAAAGAATTTGAATCTGTCTTGACAATGATAGAAAAGGAAGGAATACAAGTAATTCAAGTAAAAGACTTGTATGCAAAAATGATTGACGATTTAAGAACAGAGCCTAGACATTCTATTGACACACTAAAAGAAGCCCTTATTCAAAAGGCAATGACTTTTTCTAAACAATATCCCAGTGGCTATACTGGTGAATTAGAATTAATTTCAGACATGATAGACGAAGACTGTAAAAAATATGGGGAAAGAGCAGTTATTGTTATGAATGAACGATTGTCGTTAGATAATAAATTACCACTGGCAAATGTATTGTATGCTAGAGATCAATCAAATGTGGCAGGAGAAACTTGGATTTGGTCATCTATGAAATATGAAATTCGTCAACCTGAGGTCTCTTTATATAAGGAAGTATTGACACATTCAGGTGTTGTAACACCTTCAAATTTTAAAAATATCGTTAGTGTAAATGACAATGGAAAGTTTGAGGGAGGGGATGGAATTGCAAATGGAGGGTTTTATTATGTTGGTATCGGAGGAAGAACAGATTGGGAGGGAGTAAAGCAAATAGCTGAAAGTGTTTTATCACAAGGGTTGCGACTAGTGGTTTTTAGAGATAAAGAAAGAGCCAGCGGACGAGAAAGTGAAATGGAAGCTATGCATCTTGATACTATATGGATGCCAAGTGATGTTAACAAAATAGTATCATGTCAATCTCAAACACAGAGGAGGATCGCTTTTGAAATAGGCCTTAATAAAAATAATAAATTAATAATTAAAAAAAGTAAAAGTATGGATGAGCACATGCACGAAACTGGTATGCAAATTATTCCACTTTCACCGGAAGAACAGGAAGCTTTTGCTCCAAATTTTCTTAATCTAGGAAATAATAAAGTTATTCTTTCACTTGTAGACAGTAATTCAATTGATAAACAAAACGGAGAAAAAACAATTGAAGAAAAACTAATACTCGAAGGAAAAGATGTACAAAACGCAAATCTATATAATATTACTAGAGGTTATGGTGGGTTACACTGCATGACAGCTGCTATTAAAAGGGGGTAAAATGAAAAAAGAACGAAACAACATGACTGACAATAACCCTTTGTATATTATTCAAAAAAAAGAAAATCAATTAATTAAAGCTGTTGAAGCTCAATTAATAAACAAAAATCAAACACCAAATATTATTGAGGCTCCACTCTCCACAGGTTTTGATTATGGTATCAATCTTACAAGTCTAGCTAGTTCTGAAGGATTATCGCCACAAGAACTAGCCTCACAAATAGCAAGTACAATAGACGGTGCTGAAGCAGTAGGTTCATTTTTGAATTTTAAATTAAAAATGTCTGAATTTGGTCATCAAGTTGTAGATCAAGTCTTGGATATGAAATCTGACTATGGAAAAGAAAATGAAGGAAAAGGACAAAGAGTAGTTATTGATATGTCTTCTCCTAATATAGCCAAGAGAATGAGCTATGGCCATCTACGATCTACAATTATTGGCGATGCTTTAGCAAATCTACATAGGTCTGCAGGATATGAAGTTATTCGTGACAACCATATTGGCGACTGGGGCACTCAATTTGGAAAATTAATTGTTGCAATTAAAAATTGGGGCAGTGAGCAAGAATTATTAACTTCAAATGATCCTATTGGTGTACTTCAAGATTTGTACGTTAAATTTCATTCAGAAGAAGAAACTGAAAAAGGTGTTTTAAGAGAAGAGGCTAAACAAAAAATTGCACAGGATGGTGTCGAATCAGTAATCGGGTTACAAGAAACAATCGAAACTATAAGTCAGGAAATAATAACTAGAAAAAAAATAGCTAGAACAGAATTAGATATGACTAAAATAACTGAAGATGCATTAGATAGAGTAATTGTTTCAGACTTGGAAAGCGAAGGCAGAAGTTGGTTTTTGAAACTTGAAAAAGGTGATAAAGAAGCTCGAAGGCTTTGGAAACTTTGTATTGACCTGTCACTAAAGGAATTTAACCAAATATATGAAGTGTTGGGTGTTAATTTTGAAGAATCGTTTGGTGAAAGTTTCTACGAAGGAATGCTTACAGATGTTATTAATAAAGTATCATCGAGTGAAGCTGGACATGTTAGTAATGGGGCATTAGTAATTGATATGGAAGATAAAGGATTAGGTGTTGCAATTGTACAAAAATCTGATGGAGCAAGTGTTTACATGACAAGAGATTTAGCTTGTGCTATTTATAGAGAGGAAGAAATGAAGGCTGATAAAGCAATTTATGTTGTTGGAGATGATCAAAAACAATATTTTGAGCAGCTTTTTGAAGCCTTAGATAGATTGGGTTATAAAATTGGTAAGAATTCTGTACATGTTTATTTTGGAATGGTAAGTTTACCAGAAGGTAAAATGTCAACAAGAAAAGGTCGAGTCATTTTATTGAAAGATGTCTTAAATCAGGGTTTTAAAAAGGCAAAAGAAGTTATTGAAACAAAAAGTCCAAAACTGAATAAAAACGAGTCACTTAAAAATGAAATTATTAGACAAGTTGCGGTAGGCGCTTTGAAATGGAATGATTTATGCCAAGATCCAAAAAAGTCAATTGTTTTTAATTGGGATAAGGCCTTAAATTTTGATGGAAACTCAGCACCGTATGTTCAATATACTGCAGTTAGGGCAAATAGCATAATCGAAACGTCTGGGATAGATATAACCTCGCTATCAAAAAACAAGGTTAATTCAAAGATGGATTATCAAGAAGCTTCTGAAAAAGCATTAATTAGACAATTGGCTAGTTTTCCAAAAGCAATTAAGGATGCTTTAGACAATAATTCTCCGTCTAAAGTCGCGGCATATGTATTTGAGTTATCCAAAAGATTTAATACTTTTTATGGTAAAAATAGAGTTTTGGGTATTGATGATGAAAACATAGCTTCATCTCGTTTGAAGCTTGTTGCGGCTACACATCAAACTATAAAAAACTCACTTGCAATTTTAGGGATTGAAGTCCCTTCACAAATGTAATTTCTCAGCATAATAAGTTATAATATCCACATGCAATCTTGGATTTTGTATTCACTCCTTGGTACAATAATTACCGTTTTTGTAATTTTTATTGATAAATATAATTTAACCAAACAAATTAAAGATTATAGAGGAATGGCAATGTATAGTGCTATTATAGGTTTAATTTCTGGAACAATTCTCTGGTTAGTTATGGGGAAACCCATGCTTGAATTACAAGACGGGTTATTGGTTATAACAACTGGAATACTATCTATATTTTCTGCCTCAATATATTTCTACGTAATTCAACAAGAAGATGCAAGTAAGGTACTTTTTTTGCTTCAATTGGTTCCTGTATTTGTCTTAACCCTATCATTACTTTTTTTAAATGAATCAATCACTTTAAAAAGATTGTTAGGATTTATTCTTATATTAATTTCATCACTTTTGGCATCTTCAGAAAATAATAGACTGAAATTCTCAATTAACAAAAACACGTTATTATTGATTGTTTCTATGTTTTTGACTGCTATCAGCGCTGTCATATTTAAATTTGTAGTCGATGCCGGTAGCTTTTCAAAAGTTGTAGCATACGAAAGTTGGGGTTGGGCAATTGGTGGACTAATTTTATTTACAGTTATTCCATCTGTTAGAACCGCCTTTTTTACAACAACTAAATCATTAAAAAAAATCGCCTTGGCAATAGTATTTGGGAATGAAATTTTATTTATAGGTAGTAAACTTTTGTTTTTTCTTGCAATTTCTTTAGGTCCTGTCTACTTAGTAAATGTAATAACTGGAACTCAAGTTTTATTTGGAACACTGTTTGGTGCAATTCTTACACTAATTGCACCTAAAATATTTAAGGAAGATATTAGTATTCAAACTATTAAAAGTAAATTTATTTTTGGAGTAATAACACTTTTAGGACTAGGATTAATTTATTAAATTTGGTAAACTACTTAGTATGAAAACAGCCACTGACCCAAGGCATCTTCGACGTAGAATTGCAATTAAATCACTCTTTGCAGAAAGTTTTACAAAACAAAAAAATAATCCTGATATAGTCATTGAAATTAAAAAACAAACTAAAAAAATTAATAAAATTATTACGGACTCTGCTCCAACATGGCCTATTGAAAAAATTAATAAAATTGACTTAGCCGTTCTTCATTTAGCCATATATGAACTATTAAATGAAGATACTCCTCCAAAAGTTATAATTGATGAAGCAGTAGAACTTGCCAAAGAATATGGTAGTGAATCTTCTGGTTCATTTGTAAATGGAGTATTAGGAACCGTATATGATAATCTTTAAAAATCAAAATTTATTAAAGCAAGCTCTAACTCATAGATCATGGGTTAATGAAAACGATAAAGCAAGAGGAACTAACGAAAGATTGGAATTTTTAGGAGATGCAATTTTAGAATTTGTTGTATCTTTTTCAATTTATAATAAATTCCCAAATGAGGAAGAAGGCTACTTGACAGCACTTCGAGCTAATTTAGTAAATACAAAAAATTTAAGCCAAGTTGCAGAAAAATTGAATTTAGGTAAAGAAATTTACCTTTCAAAAGGTGAGGAAGAAGGTGGGGGAAGAATAAATCCATCACTTTTGGCTGATACTGTAGAAGCTGTAATCGGGGCTATTTACCTTGACCAAGGAATTAGCGCTTCCCAAAAATTTATAGAGGAAAATATTTTAATTGATGTTGATCAAAAAGCAAAAGCCCCTTTAAAAGATCCTAAAAGTTTACTTCAAGAAGTAATTCAGGCTCAAAAGCTGCAAGCACCAAGATACAATATCGTTTCAGAAGCTGGACCAGACCATAATAAAGAATTTACAATTGAAGTAATTATAGATGGAAAAGCAAAAGCCAAAGGTGTTGGCAAAAGTAAATCTGAGGCAGAACAAGATGCAGCTTCCAACGCTTTGAAAAATATGGTAAACTAGCCGCATGTCAGTTTCAATTAAATTAAGTAGATACGGAGCCAAAAACAGCCCTTATTATAGAATAATTGCAGCGCCAACCAGAAGTAAAAGGGATGGTAAAAATTTAGGTATTATAGGTAGTTATAATCCACGTTTAAAAACTCACGAATTAAATAAAAAATTATTTGATGAATGGATTAAAAAAGGAGCAATAGTTACAGAGGGCGTCAGGAAAGTATTAGCAAAATAACCTATAACCTATGAAAGAATTATTAGATTTCATTGTAAGAAACATATTAGGAAAAGATTCTAAATACGAAATCATTGAAGAAGATGATGGTAGTATTGTTAAATTAACTATTAAAACAGCTGAAGACGAAGGTGGAATGATAATAGGTAAACAAGGCAAGGTAATTAAAGCTATAAGAAATATATTAAGAATTAAGGCAACGCTAGAAAAGAAAAAGATAATACTTCTTGTTAACCCCGTCAGTTAAACGGATCTTCTTTTTGTCCTGTTGTTTCACTTACTTGAGGCTCAATAAATTGAGGTAGGGTATATGTTACAAGTTCCTTTAGAAGTGTCACTTCTTGAGTTGTTAATTCATTAACTACGCCAGTTAAAGCAGGAATTTTTTTAGGAAGTTCTGTCGAAAAAACATTTATCGAAACATTAGCTCTAACTAGACTTGCAGATTTACTTAAGCTAACTTTATCAATGTTCATTAGAGGTAAAAGGGTAGAAAACGAATCTAAAAATTTATAAATATTTTGTTCTTCTCCTTCAGCCTCAAAACTTATGGTAACTTTTGAAACTTCCGCACTCTCTGGAATTAATGTTCCTGACTTTACATTTGATAAAAACAAATTATAAACAATTGCTTGATTTTTGATCTGACTTAATCCATAAAGTACTGAGCCCCTACTAGGAAGAACAACATCTAAAAAAGTAATATCTCCAGGAAGTATAGTCTCCACTTCCTCAAGTACTGAGACTTTGGTCTGATAAGCAATTTCTTTTTCTTTAGCTGACTCATTTTCAGATCTAATTGAAGCAACTTTATTAAATCCTAAAATAGAAACTAATAAAATCAATAAGACCACAACAAATATAATTACAACTGGTTTTATCAAAAAATTAATTTCATTTTTTAAATTAGTATTCATAATTATTCAATTTGTAACAATATATTAGCTAAAAATCCTGTGTTTGGATTAAAACCTAAGGATGACAATATAATTTTCTTGTAATTTGTCAGTTTTGATAATGGGGATAAAACTTCTGAGAGAGTGGTTGAATTCTGTAGAATAATTGATGCATCAGTTCCTTTTGAGGTTAATACAGCTTCTGTTATTGCAGATCCTGATGCATTAGAAATAATATTAGAAAATACTTGATATCTTAAAATTTCGTTATTTACTGATTTACTGTCACGAACAACTTTAATTTTTGCTAGTCTATCTTTTGCTAAAACTAGTTTTTGTTCGCTGACCTGAAGAGAAGAAATTCTAGCTATTAAGTTTTGGGTGTTATTATTAATTTTAGTACGCTCTAAAGAATAATAGAAAAACAATGAGCCTAAAATAACAGATGCTAAAATCAGTAGAATAGTAGCAACAATTGAAAATTTGTTTATAATTTTTGCTAATTTAACAGCTCTTGCTGGAACTGCCATCTCAGTGGGGATTAAATTAATTCGTTTATCCATATCATTCCTCCCTCATGGCAAGACCTACAGCTGTTGCATATATAGATGAGTACGAAGCTAAAACTTTTGCACTTTCAGGATCAAGGTTAATTTTACCAAAAGGATTTCCTACTACTATTTCCATACCCAAATTTTCTGTTAAAAAAGGGATTATATCGGGCATCACAGAGGCACCACCTGTAACCATAACAGACATTGGTATTTCTCCTTTTTCTTCAGCTTCGTAAAAATGGATGGCTTTTTTAATTTCATCTATCACCATTTTAAATACAGGTAAAAGAGCGGTTTTAATTTTTCCTTCTAATTGATCGCTTGACAATCCATATGTTTTTTTGTATTCTTCAGCTTGTTTTTCATCTATACCCAAGGATTGTGAAACAGCTCTAGTAAAAGCATCACTTGCAACAGGAATCGACCTTGTAAACACAATTTTTTTATTTTTAACTATTGCCATATCTGTTGCTGATGTTCCTAAATCTAAAAGAAGTGAGACTCCACTTTCAGCAGAAAGGCACCTAGCAATGGCTGTTAGCTCTGACTCGGCCGAGACGGGAGTTAAACCTGCCATGCGCATTACTTTAACATATTTTTCAACAACGGCCTTAGGCGCTGCCACAAGTAAAACTGATGTTTGTGAAGTTGTTTCATTTCTATCTAAAATTGAATATTGAATTACAGCTTCATTTACTGGAATTGGGATATATTGCTCAGCTTCCCATTTAACAGCAGCGGAAACTTCTTCATCTGAAAGCAATGGAAATTTAATTACTCTTGTAAAAACTAAAGCTTCTGGAAGAGATAAATTAACATCTTTGGATGAAACCCCAGTTTGTTTAATAATCTTTTTTAATATTTCAGATATATTATTTAAATCATCATCAGTTTGTGCTTTATCAGGTGCTACTCCTACAAATCCAACAGCACCAGAAGATTTAAGAGACCAATTCTCACCACTTTTGGCAAGTTCTATTAATTTAATACTTTTTGTTCCAATATCTATTCCAAGCATGGGCAGTCTTCCTATGTTACTTAACTATACCAGATGAACTATAAATTGCATTTGCAAAAATTGGTGGTGTTTCAGGATGTAATTGGTAAACTTCAATACTTCTATTTGCATCTCCATATGAGCCAGCAGATTCAACTTTTGCTCCTTGAGAGGGGAGTGTCTTTGAAGCGTTAGTAGAAACTGAAACATCTATGGCTATTTTATGAGCTACATTTGTATTATACAAAATTTTCGTCGTAGCATATTGTAAAGTACCAGGAGGGGGAAGATCTATGGTAGAATAAAACTGAAATTGTTCTCCATCTACAGTGCAAGTACCTGAAGAAGCCAGGGTAAACTTATTTGATGCTATTCTACTAGAATTTGGATCAAGAGCGTATCTTGCTATTTTATAAATCCCAGCTTGTAAATAGTAAACTGACACCTCAATTGCTGGTGCTTCTGCATCTATGACTGTATTTTTATCTCCCCAACAAAACTTTGCTTTATCTCCTGTATAATTAGTTTCTCCAACTCTATTAAACCAATATACAGCATTTTCTCCCGATTTAAGACTAATAGGATATGTCACCACAGACGAACCTTCTGCAAATGAAGCTACATTTGCATCAAAAGTGGCAAGTTCAAGTGATCCACTGCTGTTTCCAATAACCAAAGCCCTTTCAACCCCAGCTTCAGCGGCAGAAAAAGCACGAGATGAATCTTCTTCTTTAGTTGAGAGTGAAATATCAGTAATTGATCTTGAAAGAATAAATAAAACTACAACTAAAACTACTGATAAAGACAAAAGTACAATGAGTACAGCCTGTCCCGAATTATTTTTTCTTTTTAAAATCATACTAATATAAATATATCACATTAAATTCTCCTTTTGTTAATGAAGAAACTAATGCTCTTTTTTTAATTTCCTCTTCAAATTCTTTTGGCCAACTAGGCAAAGTTACTTTAACTTTTTCATCTAATTTGGTTCCAAGTACTTTTCTTTCTTCCTGAATTTTTCTCACGATATCTCTCATCTGTCCTTCAGCAATAAGTTTAGGGGTAAGTTTTGTATCAAGCTCTATTTCTTTTTTACTAAATTTAATTGATTTAACATTAGTTTCATCCATTAAAACATTTTTAAATTCTTTAGCAAATTTATATTTTGTTGATAAAGATGAAAGTGGTTGGCGCAAAGAAATTCCAACTTCTTTTCTAAGAGAATGAGTTTTCTCTGAGATTTTTCTTACATCTTCCATTTCCTGTAAAATTTCTTTGTCTTTTTTAGTTAATACTTTAAGTTCTGGCCAAGAAGACAAATGCACTGATACGTCTCTTGTTAAATTTCTATAAATCTCATCACTAACAAATGGAGCAAATGGAGCGATTAATTTACAGATAGTTACTAAAACCTGATAACTCGTCTCAAAAAAGTCATTATCAACTCTGCCTCGGCTTCTCCTTATATACCATTGAGAAAAATCTTTGGAAACAAAATCTTCAATTTCATGAGTAGAACTATATAAATCATATTTATCTAAACTGTCAGTTACTGTATTTACTACATCTTGAAGTCTAATTAATATCCATTTATCTAAAATATTATTATTTTTAGTCTCTTTTTTGTTAGGTTCCCAACCATTTAAATTTGCATAAGTAGTAAAGTAATTATAGGAATTCCATAAAATCAATAAAAACCTTTTTGTGACATCTTTGACTAAATTAGCTGAAAATTTAAAACTTGGACCAGGGGAAATTACACTATAAAAATACCAACGAGTTGCATCAGCCCCCACTTCATCCATTATTTCCCAAGGGTCAATAATGTTCCCTTTAGACTTGCTCATTTTATTTCCTTTTTCATCCAATACATGTCCTAGACAAATTACATTTTTATAAGCAGTTCCTAATTCAAGAAGAGACGCGACCCCTTGGAGTGTATAAAACCAACCACGAGTTTGATCAATCGCTTCAGAAATATAATCAGCTGAAAAACTTACTTTCATTATGTCCTTGTTTTCAAAAGGGTAATGCCACTGTGCCAAAGGCATTGCTCCACTATCAAACCAACAATCTAGAACAAAACTTACACGAACCATTTCCCCCCTACATTTTTTGCAATCAAAAATTACTTCATCGATAAAAGGTCTATGTAAATCTAATTTAGATAAATCTCTTTTTGATCTTTCTGATAATTCATCAACACTTCCAATCACCTCTACCTCATGACAATCTTTACATTTCCAAACAGGAAGTGGTGTTCCCCAATAACGACTTCTAGAAAGAGCCCAGTCATGATTATTTTTAAGCCAATCACCCATTCTTCCTTTTTTGATGTGGTCTGGTATCCAATTAACTGAATCGTTATTTTTTAATAAGTCTGTTTTAACAGCAGTAGTTTTTAAATACCAAGAAGTCATTGCATAATATAAAAGGGGAGTGCCACATCTCCAACAAAATGGATAAGTATGTTTAATACGTTCTGATTTAAAAATCATTCCTCTAGAATCTAATTCCTCAATAATTTCTTTTTCAAGAGAATTATTTTTTACAAATCTACCAGCCCAAGGTGTAACAGAGCTTATAAATTCGCCTTTCTCATTTACAACATGTTTTTTAGGAAGTTTATATTTTTCTCCTAATTTAAAATCTTCTTCACCATACATTACAGCTGTGTGGATAATTCCTGTTCCCTCATTCATTGAAATAAAATCAGCTAAAACTACAAAATGTGCTTCTGTGTCGTAAGTAACAAAATTATAAAGTGGATCATATTGAACTTTTTCTAATTCTTTTCCTTTGTATTTCTTAACAACTTCCCCCAAAATTTTTAAATCATTCATTCTTTTTTCTGCCAAGATAAAATACTCATCGTGAACTTTTACTTTTACATAATTTTGTTTTGCATCAACTGCTAAGGCAACATTTCCAGGAAGTGTCCATGGCGTGGTAGTCCATGCAAGAAAATAGGTATTTTTTTCATTTTTTAATTTGAACTTTACATAAATAGATGGATCGAGAACATCATCTTTATATCCTTGAGCTAATTCGTGAGTAGAAAGTGAAGTTCCACATCTTGAACAATAGGGGACAACTTTATAATCTTCATAAAGCCTACCTTTTTCATAAATTTGTTTTAGTATCCACCATTCACTTTCAATGTAGTTGTTATCCATGGTTTCATATGGATTTTCAGTGTCAATCCAATATCCAATTCGTTTAGTTAATTTTGTCCAATCATCAACATATTCATAAACACTTTTCTTACACAATGCATTAAATTCTTTTATTCCATATTCTTCAATTTGGGGCTTTCCAGAAATACTAAGTGATTTTTCAACCTGAAGTTCAACAGGAAGTCCGTGGCAATCCCAACCAGCTTTTCTGGGAACATTAAAGCCCTGCATTGTTTTATATCGAGGAATAACGTCTTTGAAAGCCCTACTCTCTACATGATGAATTCCAGGCTTACCGTTAGCAGTTGGAGGTCCTTCATAGAAGTTAAAAAGAGGTCCATTTTGAGTCTTTTCAATTGATTTTTTATAGACAGAATTCTTTTCCCAGTAACTAAGTATTTTACTTTCCATATCAGAAAAAGAAACCTTAGGATCAACTGAGGAAAAATAATTCTTACTTTTATTTTTTATACTCATAATATATGAATTATAACATGACCTATTAAACTGTGGTAATGATGATATACATCCTCACAAAGGAGGTTTTTCTTTAATATCCGTATTCCACTTTCGACCATTGGATTCCACTATTGCGTGGTTTTAATCCAAAAACAAAATGTCAAACTGAAACAGATCAAAAATTGGTAGAAATTCCAAAAACTTAAGTCATCACAGACCGCACGTAAGCGGATTTTTGATTTTTCAAAAGGAGCATATATGCCCGATGACGGTGATGATGTCCAAGGCTTAGCCGACTGGCTTGGACGGGATCTGCACACCAGCTCTTTAATGCATAAAGCATACTCATTCTCCAGATTTTCTTCCTTTAAGCAATATTTAATACTATAATCAAGTATGAACAAATCAACTATAAATTATGATTAACAATAAAAATGGTATGTTAATTCGAAAAGGATCGATTGAAGAGACTGAATACTGTAAAAAATATGGTATTGAGCTTCATAAACTAGACAATGGAATAGTAATTGTTGGTATGTCGTGCGGTATGGATTTTATCAATTGGGCAAGAATTTATTGGGAATTTTCTGAAGGTGCGTATGGAAATCCTGCTGGCTCTGTGCATTTTTTAGAACATTTTTTCAATAAAAGGATAAGATTATTAGCTGAGCGTAATTCACTTAAATTAATTGCTCAAACTAATAAACAAGAAACTCGTGAAACTATCTCAGGAATCGCAAATCCAAATGTAGTAGATTATGGACTATGGGTAGTTTTAGATGGAATAAGAAAGTCACTTGAGGCACCACTTAACAATTTGGATGATGTTGTGAAGGATATTGAAACCGAAAGAAATATCATTAAGTCAGAAATTCAAGGTCGATCAACAAATCATAATTATCACATCGATAATAATTTCTGCAAAACTATTTACGATACTAAAAACCCATTTTCTGACATATCAACAACTGCTGGATCAGTAGAAGATTTAGACAAAATTACAATAAGCCAATTAAAAAAGATACAAGAGAATATTTTAATACCAAAAAATCTTTTAATAAGTGTATACACAGAAGGGGATCGTTCAATACTTAAAAATTTAATTGATAAACTAAAAGATCAATATTTAGATTTTCCAAGGATTGATAAACCAAAAAATATTATTGATACTGAATTATTAGAGAAAACAAATCCAGAATTAGAAGTTGAAAATAATTACAAGTTTGATACCAATATAAAGAATGGAATAATTACTAATCAGTTCAACTGGTTATTTAAACACAAATTTGGATCAAAAAAATATTTCTCACTTAAATACTTAAAAAACATAATATCCACAGAGCTTTTTAATTATTCGAGAAAAAATGGTTGGGGTTATTTTACAGAGGTGGGTATAGCAAGACCAACGGATAACATAGCCATACTTAATTTAAGAGTTGATGTTAAAAAAGATAACAATAAGAATTTGGATTCTGGAATTACTGAAATTTTGAGTTCAATTAAAACAATTACCAAAAATGCAGTTGAGCTTGAGCATAAAAGACAATTGGCTACCCCTTTTAGTGTTCAAGATAGACTTGATTGGGTCACTCATGGATTAAAAATGTATGGTGAGATTATTGATGCAGATAAAATAAGAGAAGAAATGCTATCTGTATCCTCAGATGATTTAAATAAGATGATTGACGAAATAGTTTCAATTTCTCCAATAACTATTATTACTGGAGATTTAATCTAAACAATGACTATAGTGGCCTATAGTTGACAAACAGGGAAGTATCCTGTAACATTAGAGGATAAACATAATATGAGAAAAGAAGCATATAAAGTTTTAGTTTCAACAGCTTTAGGTGTTGCTGCAGGATTATCTGCTTGTGAAGCAACTGGTGTCACTAATTTTATTCTCGATTCTCAAGCTGAAAAACCAGAAAATTTGTTAGATGAAGTAGATCTAACAAAAACAAATATTGTTACCAAGACAGAAGGTAGAGCTGTTAGGGGACGATTTGGAAATTAAATTTATCTTACTACTGAAATTGATGTTCACCCGAACGGGTGTGGGTATGGATTTATTTTTTTAGAAGAAACTAAACCAGTTAACCTATTACTTCTCAGGAATCTTGCTTCGTAGCTAATATCCATTTGTTGCAATTCAGGAACTATTGTTTTTACTACCGAATAACCCATATCACTTATTATTGGGGTGGTTAAATCATATTTTATTATCTCCATGTTCTTTCTGGTGAACAAAGCAATCAGGGTATCTAAATCAGAATACTTTTCACTTAACCCGAATTTGGAATTAATTTTAGCTATGGTCAATTTTTTCCCAGAGTAAAGTTTTCTTATTACTTTCTCTTTTGACAGAGTGGAATAATACAGAGCATGATCCATAAAATTCTTTACACTTCTTCTTTTAATTTTAATATTTACCCGCATATCTTTAGGTAATAATTCAAGTGTATTTCTTACCATTAAAGCTTCCATTGTTGCTTTAAAAACAGCCTTCTCTAAATTATTATCACATCCCAATCCAACACTAAAAGCAGGATATCCTTTTATATCTCTAATTATTGCGATTGTGGAAGGGATTGGAATGTCGAAAGTGGAAATACAAACTTCGAGAATCAAACCTTCATCTATGATTTTATTTTTAATAAAATGAAAGTCTGAATTAGATAACGAATCAAGATTAACGCGAATGGGAATTCTCTGTGTATACCAAAGTGTCAAAGCGGCATCCCTTTCAATTAATTCATACAAACCTCTTCTAAAAGCATCTTTTCCAGAAGTCCCCAAAGCAAGACCGTTTGATGTTGTTGGAAATAACCGTAATTTTTTAGGTATTATTGCATTATATCCGAGAAAAATTGCAGAAGCAGGAATTAACACATTCCTATTTTTCGTTACCGAAAACGCCTTTACCCAATCAATTTTGGTATTTGGCCGAAATCTAGAGAATGGAAAAGCTTCTGTATATTGCAAAGAATCAAAATCGATTAGTCTTTTTGGATTGATTGCCTCGCTTTTAATTTCGTTGTATGAACTTTTTATATATGTCTGATCTGGGATCACACTTCCTGCATATCTTTCGATAGCTTCACAGGTCGCTTTTAGTTTTGCTATTTTAAGATCCAAGTCTATTCCTCCGCCTTTCCCGAACGGATGTTCTTTTTCATTAATTTCAATGTGTGAATGATAATCGTACAGATAGCTTCTGTTGTTTTCTCTGGGTTGTACGATAAGCCGAATCTTTTGATTATTTTGCATTAGAGGAACAAGCATAACAATTCTTTTGTCTTGGTATTGGTTCTCTGGTTACCTCCAATGTTCTAGGATTGAAATGAAGACACCCGTCGATTGTCTGGGTGGGTAAGTCAAGTAAGAAAGTTATAATTTCCTTAGCTCCAAGCGCACCAGTAAGAAGTGATGTTATAATAAGTTGTGGAAATCTTCTTGTTCCTTGACTGAAAATCCTTTCAACAACTTCATCGTAAATAGGCATATTTTCTCTAAGTAAAGTTTCAAGACAACCATAACAAGCTGTTTTGTGAGGCAAACAAAAAGGTCCTGCCCTGTAGGACCCAAGAAGAAGATTGGGTATTTTCAGATCAAGACACGCTTTGTTAATAAGTCTGTGAATAATATATCGAGGGAAATCACAACATTGTATGACAATATCAGATCCATTTATGGCGGCTTTGATACTTCTTACATTGTCTAGTTTTTTATTTATTGTCTTAATCTTAACTGCCGAATAATTCTCAACAATAAATCGTTTAATTACTTCTGTTTTTGGTTTTCCGTTATCACCTCTGCGAAAGAGAATTTGTCTACCTATGTTTCTTTCTTCAACTGTGTCAAAGTCAATGCATGTTAAATTGCCTATTCCTGAAGCAAGAAGAGGAACAAGAACTGATTGGCCTACTATACCCAGCCCAATAACTGTTATTTTTGCATCCTTAAGTTTTTTTTGCATTTTAAACTTGCCTTGTTCTGGAAAAACTTCATTGAGAAATTCTAATTGACGCTCAAGACCCAAAACATACCTACCTTTGAACTCTTGTGGAGTCGAGAGTGCAACCTTAAGAACTCCTACCTTCGATAAATTATTGAACGTAGTGTTTATCCAATCTATATTTATTTTTGGGAAATTCTTATGGAGCTTAAAAATTAAGTTTTCTTTTTCAGATGGCTTTGAAGCTTCCCTTATAAGAAATAAAAGAGCTACTTTTTCCTCTTTCTCCTTTATTACAAGTTCGAGAAGTTTTGTTGTAACTACGTCAAAAAAATAATATTTGTTATTCTTTTCAAAAAACTCCCAATTATTGTTGTAAAAATACAATTTTGTCATAGGATTAATTTTTGACAAAAAACAAACCACTCACATTTGTGAGCTTCTATCTAGACATTCAAATTTAGTTCTTAGTAATCGCCTCCGTCTGTACAGAGAAGATTGGCTACTTTGGTGGGAACTGCCACCTCTATTATCTCCATATTTATATTATACACCTCTTGTCAAGAAATTGGATTACCGTTGTATTTTCCTTTAATATTCGACACTTCAAGCAACAAAGCCCAGAGAGGTTGTACAGATAAACAAAGTTACATAGAAAGTTTTAACAGAAGTCTAAGGAAAGAATGTTTAGGTTGGACAAAATACAGAAAAAACCGAATCTGACTAAAATTTGTCTCAGGTAAGAAAATTTATGAAAGATGAGATGATTATCAAACCTATCATGCTCAGTTTTATTTGGCACTGATAACCCAAAGGCGCTTGGAGTTATCTGGATAAAACTCTTTCAGTTCCTGATCGGCTGTTTTTACCTCATTGAAACCAGCTTTTCGACATAATCTCACTATCTCTTCGGAAGGGTAGATTCTTAACTTTATTGGTAGCAAATTTTCTTCTTGTCCGTTTCCTCTTATTCTGCTTCTTTCTTCTATTAAATATTTTCCCTCTCTTCGTTTTCTATATTTTAAAGTATCCTCATTTCTTAACGGCATTTCTCGAGTGCAAGAAAAGTTACTGAAAATTCTATTATAGTTAGGTAAGTCTAATATCAAAATTCCCCCATGGTCGAGAACTCGATACGTTTCTTGTAAAACCATAAAATTATCTTTATCTTCAAAATAGCCAAATGAAGTAAACATAATTAATGCTAAATCAAAACTTCTGTCTCGGAAACCCAAATTTCGCATGTCTCCCTGAATAGCTTTTGTTATTTGATTTTTTCTTGCCATCTGTAGAAATTGTTCGTTTAAATCTAAATCTACAAGCGAGTCTACCAACTTTCGCCTAACCAACTCTGAGCCGATTCGCCCAAAACTACCAGTTATATCAAGGGTTCTAGGCTTTTGAGGCATAGCGGAAATAACAAGCTCTATAGATTTCAACTCTTGCTCTGTTCTTTCTGGAGAAAGTTCAAACTCTTCTATATATGAGATATCAAAAGGGCTGATGCCTTCATTCGTTCGTTTATACCATTCTTTTGTTGACATATTTAATTTGGTCAAGTATTAGAAAATGGACTTTCTTTTAAGGTTATATTTCCCGTTTGAATATCTAATTCAGCTTGGACACCCATAGGAATTGTTAACTTATATTTAGAGTGTCCCATTGGAAAACCGTAAACCACTGGCACATTATCCTTTAAGAGTCTTCTTACTCTTAAGACGAACCCTTGAACATTAACAGGGCTGAGTAATTCATTTCTTAATGCTATGCTTTCTGATTTAAAGGCGATAAATGAAGCAAGAACCAGGGCAGAAAGTTTGGAAAGATCCGTTTGTCGGTGCACCAATTCTAATGCAGCAAAACAATCATCATAGTTTCTCTCATCTGCTTCTACCATTAAAATCATTCCTTCAGGATTAAAATCGGTGCGTCCTTGTTTTACAATCTCCGTTAAGCTAAAAAGGAAAATGGGCATTAACTTTCCAGCGACTAAAGATGAAGTTTGGTTTGTTCTATAGGAAAAGAAAGGGATTTTTTCTGAGGATAGTAAAGATTGTTCCTCAGCAATGGAGTAGATATTGCTTAAAACATATTGTGAACCTCTCTGTTTCAATAAATTCCAAAAAGAAGAAACAGTATAATCATTTTCATAGCCAGCCAGAAAATGCATATGCGGGCCGTAAAAAACTTCAGTATTTGTTCTAAGATGGAGGTGTAAAAGAAACGCCGAGGCGGCACTAAATGTAACAAAAATAGGTCTACGCTCTCTAAAAGAGGCATAGTCGACATGATCAATTATGTCCATGCCAAACCTATTACCAACTAAGGGAAATATAGCATCACAATTTGCAACCGCTTCGTTTAAAAGCTGTGCCCTTTCTCTGGAAGAAGGATTATTTAATGCCAAAAAACTCTTTCTTTTTGTAGAGTGAGGATTAAAACGAATTTCCTTCTCGCTAGTAGTCAAGTATGGATCATGATAGTCGTCGAGGATGTCGGGGTCTTGTATACCTTCTATAAATCTTTTTCTGTTGGTAATTTTTTGTTCAGCAACTTGGTAACCTCTTCTTTCTAAGTAAGAAATTACTTTAGGTACAGAAGTTTCTGCATATTTTTGATTCATCTCACCTACGGGATTTACTAATCCGATTTTATCTCCTGTTTCAAGACCTTTTGGTTTATAACAAAAACTCTCCTTATTCATATTTTTGAATAAAATCTTTCATTGATAGGGATATTCCCAAGAAAGACCTTTTTTGTCGTTTGAAAAGAGGGGTAGATTTATCTTTCCAATATGCAGCAGTTCCGTTACCTATAGCTAGGATTTTAGAATTCAAGTTTGATTTTAGTAGATTTGATATTTTCTTGTTTTTTAACATAGATGGATCGAAATGGGGGATAATCAGTTTATTAATCCAACCTAATCCATTTTCTATTCGGAAATTGACAAATTTGTTTCCTCTGCGATCAAAAGTTAAAAACTTTTTCCCCCAAACGATTGCGCCAGCACTGAGCCCGCTTATCACAGAATTATTTTCAACGGCTTTAATACAACTTGATTCTAGATCGAATTTTCTAAAAGTGTCCAAAAGTAAATTAGCCTCTCCTCCACCAAAATATATTAAGTCGGCATTTATAAAACTCTTTTTGACTTTTGCTTGCAACGGAGTTTCTTTGACTAAAAAAAGACTCTTTACGGTTGCCCCATAACTTTGGTATCTCTTGGTAAAATCTTGGACATATTCTTTTAAATCTTCGCTTGCTGAAGAGACAAAAAGCACTTTTGGACTTTTTATTTTCTTCTTATTTCTAATTCTTTCCAACATCCACCGGTCGATTTTTTCAGTCTCTCCCTTCCTCATTATTCCGCCACCAATGAGGATCAGATTATTAATTAACTTCTTATCATTTATCATTTTTTACCTCCAGCAATTCCGTTCAATAAATCATCCACATCATCTTCTTTGCCAGGCTCTATTCCATAAATATCGCCCAACAAAGTTAATAAAGACTTGACATCGCTTTCTGATAATTGATTTAAAGATTTCACTATTTGCCTGGTTGTTCTTTTATATAAAAGCATGCGGGTTAATACTAATTGTCTTACTTCGACTGGATAATTTCCATCTAAAATATCTTTAAATTTTTGTTTATCTAGTTCAACAGCAGTTTCTCTCCTTATTTCAGATAATACTTCGAGGTAAAGCGGAAAAACTTCTTCGTCGGATTTATTATGCCTTACAGTTTCTACTAAGTGGTTCATTTTAGAATTGAGTTCGTCTCTAAAAACTTTACCACCAAAACTCGCCGAAGTTCCTCCTAAATCAATATAGGGTTGGCTCTGCATTAATTCCATGACCCCACCCTGGAATTGACTGAATAAATCTTGGGCTGTGCTTTCATTGTTTGCAATACCCACAATAAAAACTTCTTCTCCGCTAGGAACAAAAGACAAAGTTTCTATATTTGGTCTATTCTCAACAGTCCATCTTTCTAAGAAATTGCGAGTTGTCTGGTTATATAAATCAACAAGATTCTCAGCAGCTGGTCTACCATTTCTAGCGACATATACACCTAAGTTGTCCAGATCACCAGTGATCCCAAAAAGAACACCACCTTCTTCTTGTTGATATTCTAGAAACACTTCCATAATCAGAGGATTGAATAGGCGACTCCACGGCTCGCCCTTAATAATTCTTTCCTTTTTACGATCTATTTCAAATTCTTTACCCATCACCGATATTATAACCTATAATGGGCTAAATAGTGAAATCTGCACTCAGAAAGTGTTGGGTTTGTTGGAGAGTAAACTCTGGATATTCTATTTAGAAGCCCAATCAATTGTTCTATAAACATACCATCGTTCGAGCCAAATGTCAGTACCCCAATGTTAAAGGGTAAATTGACCATTTTTGTAAACTAGAATGTCTTGTCCATTAAATAATGTGGCTATTATAGTTCTGTTAGTTGTAGAAATAATATCTGTATGAACAGAGGATTCGTTGTAGCCCATCTTGTCCCAGTCTTCCTTTTTAACTTTTGTCGAATTACCTGGATAAGAGTCTTTATAAGCAGATCCAAGAGCAATATGTGTATTGCCATATTTTCCTCCCATGTTCTCATCAAAAAGTGTTTCTCCCATGAATTTAGTAATTTTTGAAAATCGGTTGTCGGTTAAAGAAAATTCACCTACTTTATCTGCACCTTTTGTTCGAATCATTTCCTTTAGTATTTCTCTTCCCTCTGAGGCCTCAGATTCAATAACATTACCATTTTTAAATCTTAATTTTATATTTTTAACTACATCCCCATATTTATAAAGAGGTTCGCTAAAACTTATAAACCCTTCTGTTTGAGAATAATCTGGAGAGATAAAAATTTCATAACTTGGAATATTTCTACCATCCCCTCCAAGCCATTTCCTATTTTTATCAATTCCGATGATTAAATCTGTATCTCTTGCCTGAATTCTTAGTTTTTGAATATCCAAACCGTTTAGTTTCGTTTTAATTCTTTCAATTTCAGCAAAAGTTTGTCTCCATTTGTTAATTGGTTTTTTTTCCTTAAGGTAACAGCCCTTAATTATCTCTTCCCAATATTCTTTCAAACTCATTCCGACTTCTTTTGCCATGACATTGGTTGCATACATAGCAAGGGTCCATGTTAATTTTCCTTTGTTCTCCTTTTCATTACGCCAATCCATATATGGTTTTGTTGAAAGACTGTTTAGCATTATTTTTTTAGGATCAACTCCTTTTAGCTCGTATTTGTCTGCTTCGGCGATAATTGATATTACATGATCCATCTCTTCAATTTTACCTTTCAAATATTTTGCAGGGAAAAAATTAATTTGTTTATCGTCTGCATAATCAAAAAAATCTCTACTAAAGTTGTCTGGAATGTAGTTTGTTATCGGGTTCCCTCCAGCTTTAAAGACGGCAATTCTTAAAACCTTCAAAAGTGGTTTTGCAGCTTCAGGCACTTGGAGAAAAACAACTTCTCCTTTTTTAATTCCTTTACCTCCCCCAAGAGCAAAATTGACGAGTATATCTGCGTATTTTTCCAATACTTTTTGGCTGGGTATATACATTTACTGAAATTATATCAGATATGGTAAAATTAACCTGCTTATGAAAACAATTGACTATAATTACAGCTTAACAGAATCAAAATGGTTGAAAGTATGGGAAAAACAAAAAAGTTATAAGGCTCAAGACTTTGGCGGGAAACCAAAATTTTATGCCTTGGTCGAGTTTCCATACCCATCGGGAGAGGGGCTTCATTTAGGACATGCTTTTACCAATACAATTCTTGATATTTTTGCTAGGAAGAAAATCATGTCAGGTTGTAATGTTTTATATCCGATGGGTTGGGATGCTTTTGGATTGCCTACAGAAAACTATGCTATAAAAACTGGAACACAACCAGTTGTTGTTACTAAAAAAAACACTGACCATTTTAGAGAACAAATGAAAAGATTGGGATTGGCCTATGACTGGGATAGAGAAATAAACACAACGGATCCCAATTACTATAAATGGACTCAATGGATATTTCTCAAGTTTTTTGAAAAAGGTTTAGCATATAAATCTGAGGCTCCAGTTGGTTGGTGCCCAAAAGACAAAATAATTCTCGCGAATGAAGAAATAATAGACGGTAAATGTGAACGCTGTGGAACTTCTGTTGAACATAGGACTCAAAAACAATGGATTTTAAAAATCACTGCTTATGCAGATAGACTAGCTGATGAATTAGATCTTGTCGATTATCCTGAACCTGTAAAATTGGCGCAAAGAAATTGGATTGGTCGAAAAGAGGGTGTGTTGGTAAAGTTTGCTCTTGAGAAACCATTTTTTGGAATAGAAAAACTGGAAATTTTTACAACACGCATAGATACCATTTTTGGTACAACCTTTATTGTTATTGCACCCGAACACGAATTATCTAAAAAATTGGCCATAGAAAATAAAGAGATTTCAGACTATATTTCTAAATCTTTAAATAAATCTGAACGAGACAGGCTTGAATTTATAAAGGATAAAACAGGGATAAATACAGATCTTGTAGTATTTAACCCCGTGAACGGTAAGAAAATCCCCGTTTGGATTTCAGATTTTGTTTTATCTAGTTATGGAACGGGGGCAATAATGGCAGTTCCAGCTCATGATGATCGAGATAAAGAATTTGCCGACAAATTTAATTTACCTGTATTGGAAGTTGTTAAAGATAACAAATTAATTAATTCTGAAAGATACAATGGCATGTTCTTTAAAGACGCTCGAGAAAAAATAGTTTCTGACTTTAAAAATGTTGTCAAAAAAACAATAAATTATCATCTTAGAGATTGGATTTTCTCTAGACAGCATTATTGGGGAGAACCAATACCTATTATAGATTGTCCCAGTTGTGGATTAGTTCCTGTACCCGAGAATCAATTGCCAGTTAAATTACCAGCAGTGAATAAGTATCAACCCACTGAAACCGGTGAATCTCCACTAGCAAAAGTCGATAGTTGGGTAAACACAAACTGTCCAAAGTGTAGTGGACTAGCCAAAAGAGAAACAGACACAATGCCCAACTGGGCGGGATCATCTTGGTACTTTCTAAGATACTGCGATCCATCAAACAATAAAACTCTTGCCGATCTTGAAAAACTTAAATATTGGATGCCTGTTGATTTATATTTAGGTGGAGCTGAACACACCACACTTCATTTATTATATTCAAGATTTTGGCATAAATTTCTTAACGATTTGAAGTTGGTTCCTGGAAAGGAACCTTACCAAAGCCGTCGTCAACATGGAATTATTTTAGCTGAGGATGGAACCAAAATGAGTAAGAGTAAGGGAAACGTGATTAATCCTGATGACATGATTGAAAAGTATGGTTGTGATGCACTTAGATTATATTTAAGCTTTATGGGTCCATATGAGCAAACAATGCCATGGAGTACTACGGGGATAGAAGGTACAAGAAAATTTGTAAACCGTATTTGGAGAATTTTCAATAATAAATCAAAGTTTTCTAAATTAACTTCAAATGAATTATCTTCTGTTTTAAACAAAACGATTAAAAAAGTTGGTGATGATATCGAAAAACTTAAACATAATACTGCTGTAGCAAGTCTAATGATTTTTATGAATGCTTGGGAGAAAGATGATTCATATTTGTCTAAAGAAGATTCTAAAAAATTTTTGATTATTCTCGCACCTTTTGCACCGTTTCTTACAGAAGAACTCTGGTATAAAAATATAAATAATAATTCTTCTGTTCATCTACAATTATGGCCAAAAATTAGTAGATTTATCGAAGACGAAATAACAATTACTGTTATGATTAATGGAAAGCAAAAGGCTGTTTTGAAACTTGATGCTATTGTCAAAGAAAATCAGAAAAATGTTGAGAAACTGGCGAGAGATAATGAAAGAATTGGGAAATATCTTGAGGGCAAAAAGATTGGTAGAATTGTTTATATTCCACATAAAGTTATTAATTTCCTAATATAATTGTCGTTATGAGCACACAAGAATCAGATTAGGTTTATTTTCGTATCTTAAAGTCATTAATATGACCTATAATTTGACAAACAGGGAAGTATCCTGTAGTATATGGACTTGATAGAGAGAAGCAAATTTGCTACACTCTGAGCATGAAAGATATACAGTTTGCATCGTTTGATAATCAAATGAAAGAACAAATTACAGTAGGACAAGCAAGGAGAGCATTAATTTATGGATTAGGTGTTGGACTTCTTACTGCCTGTGGTGTAGATGTAATTTTAAATCAAGCAGAGGGATCAACTCCAATCCCAAATTCTTCAGGAACTGAATCAACTGCCTCACTTCCTATTCCCACTTCAACAGAAGTAGTTAATGGCTTAGGAGATTATGAATTTATCGAACAATCAGAAATTATTACAAAACTTGCAGGTCCATTTAAAGCTTTTACTAATGATCAGAGAATTAAAGATTTATTCAAAGACCCAAGCACGATTGAATATTCTGCGTCAGGTATTAAAGTTTATGACATAAACGGACAACCAACAGCTTACACTTTTTTCAGCGCAACTTCAGAGGTTGAGGAAAAAGGTAGAACTGCTATGGTTTTTGGTGGAGATCAAGGAGAAGTAATATATATAGTTTTGAATAGAATGTTAAGTTCTGAGGGTAATGTAGGACTTGGAATAACCCAAGATCCTATAACAGGTAACGATCTTGAAAAATCACTTTTGATTTTTGATACAGAACTATCTGAAGCGGAAGTAGCCAACATGACGATTGAAGAATTATCTTCTCGTAATATAAACTTTATTCCAGGAGGAGTTTTAGTTCCTACAGAAAGATTATTGGGGTCAAAAGTTAATGCAATGTTAATAAAACCAGAAATTCCCCCAGAATCCCTCTTGCCTGCCGAAGTAAAAGAAAAATTTGATCAGGCGGGGATTGATCTTAAGGACATGACCAATGCCAAATATGATAAAAATGGCTTGAGTATTACTTTGGAGAATGGAGAAGTGCTTGTTCTTAACAATGCTGAGTTAGAAAAAAATATTTACCTTGGGCAAGACAATGTTTTGCAATATAGAGATATTGATGGCAAAAATGTTATATATGCCTATGACAAAGAAACCGGCAAGTGGGGGGTGGAGAGCGAGGCAGTCTTGCAAGCTAAAGTGAATTTTAAAAAATACGGCTACCCACTAGTTGGACTAAAAATCGTTGAGAACGAAAATGGCGTGGTGATAATAGACCCTGAGACAGGGGTGGAAATATATGTAAATGGTAATTTTGACCTTCGGTTTGCAGTAGAGAACGCCACCGATTTGATGCCGACAAATTATAAGCCGATACCAGAGAGTGAGATTGGCAATATTAATAGACCACAAAGATATGTGTCTGCAGAATATTTTGTTCCCTTAATTAATAAAACGAGGCAAGTATTTATAAATTCAACTGGATCAGATCCATTTACTCTAGAAAAATCGGGTTTTTCTGGGCTGATGCTTGATCCTGATCAATTGGCTTGGGGTTTAGTAATAGAGGTAGATCGCAATGATCCAAATACTCCACAATACTTGGTATATGAGACAAACAACAAAGTGTTAATTATAGTGCCAGTAAAATCAAGTTCGTTGAACGATGTTCGGTATTTTTGGGTTAAATAAATTCATAAACAGTTTGAATTGAATTATATGATTTTGGATGTTGCATAGTGGATGGTTTTTTGCTTCAATTAAGATATGCAGAAGTGGTGGGTCTGGATATCTTTGACAGTCGTTTCAGTTTTACTGGTTTTTGTTGGAGTGTATGTGTATCGTTTTGCGGGCTTGGAGCAGTTTTGGCGGGCAAAAAGACTGATAGACCAATTTCCATCACAAGAGGAGCAGGAGCAGACATGGAGTGAATTTAGAGGATATGACTCGGAGCGGATTTATGGAGGGATACTGGCGGGAAGTGCGCTTGGTAGAGTATGGGTGTGGGGAGTAGAGGGATTGCAATCATTTGTTGTGGATGAGAACTCAGTTTATTCTTGGTATGATGGTTGTAATCCAGAAGTACTGGCACGATTAAATGTGGGTGAAGCGGGGGTAATCGAAAGAGAAATAGACACTGATTTATATAGTTGGCGCCAGAAAGCTAAAGTGGGTGACTATGTACGAGTATTTATTACTACACCCGAAATGGGCGGTAAGGAAGGAGACTTACGAGAAATCTACACTTATAATTTTTGGTTGTTTTTACAACGGGGAATGGAGGAGCGATGCGCAAAATAATAGTAGTGGTCGGGATATGGCTGGTGATGGTAGTTGGATTTTTAGTGACAAGCACGACGAGCGTAAATGCCTGTGCAAATTGGTGTCCTGACGCAACCTGTATATATGAAAACATTGATGGAAGTTGTGCGTCGTGGGCTCATTCGTGTTGTGACAGTGGAAGTGGTCAAATAAGAGGCTGTTATGCTGGTTCTTATGCTTGTAATAATAACAGTGGTTGTTGTGCAGTTGGGACAGGAACGCCGGGTAAGGGTGGGGGGGAAAGTGAGGGAGGATGTGAGATGGAGACATATCAAGAATATACTTGTAGAGAGACAAAACAGGTATGCTGGCAATCATGTTTTTTTAACAAAAGGGGTGAAGAGAAATGTTACAAGGAATGTGAAGGTGGAGGAGAGGAGTGTTCTTTTGTAAATAGACAGAGATGTAGAGTAGATGCACCACCACCTTGTGTACCAAGTTGTGGAGCGCCTTCCTGTGGACAAGCCGATGGCTGTGGTGGTACATGTGCAACTTGGGATTATAATAATTGGGGGGCGTGGGGAGCTTGTAGTGTAACTTGTGGGGGAGGAATACAACTTAGTTACAGTGTCTGTGGATCTACAAGGTGGCAAGCTTGTAACACCCAATCCTGCCAAGGACCATGGTGGCAGGTTAAAGATGGGGATGTAACTGCAACTGGGGATATAGTATCTAAAATGCCAGGAGGATTATATTTTGATACTGTTGGAAGTGGTGGATTTCCTGGAGTACCTGTCTATAGAGATCAAATAGCTGTAACCCCTGGAACAATATCTTCTACACTTTGGAGTGCAAATACAACAACTTCTCTACCTCGAATTTTTAATTATAGTTATTTTGAAAATTTAATTCCTGATGATACTGTTATTAATGATATTAGTAAACTAACAACAGGGGTAGGTGTCACCCTAGATGCAAACGGCTATGAATGGTACAAAATTACAGGAAACATTGATACTGCAGGCAACATTGATTTTGGATCAAGAAAAGTGATTTTATTTGTTAAAACAGGAAACTTTAATATAAACGGTAAAATAAACTTAAATGATAATTCAGGGTTTTTTGGAGTATTTGTAAATGGAAACATATCTGTAGCAGGAACTGTAACTGGTTCACCATCTATTGAAGGTATGTATATTGCTGATACTGGTTTTAGTACTGGATTAGGAACATCACAACTTAATGTCAGAGGTTCTGTAGCTTCATATGGGGGAATAACATTACAAAGAGACTTACCAGATGACACAGTAACCCCTGCAGAACTTTTTGAATTTGCACCTGACCAAGTAATGCTCTTCCCACAAAAACTAATGTATAAAAGAACCAAGTGGGCAGAAGTAGCTCCATAAATTAATTTAATTCCATGTCCAATGTTAAACAGAATTAACGTTTTTTAGCTAGGAAGCGAATTTTTGCCTTTAATGTATGAGCCGATTTTACAAAACTATTCAGCTTTCTTGATCCAAACGGAAGAATAAACTCTCTCTCAGGAATAAAAGCCTCTGCATATAATGGGTCTGAAATTAACATTCCATAACTTAGTTTCAAATCAACTATCGCATTAGGGTGAACGTATTCAAAATAAATTACTGAAGAAAAAGTTTTTAGTAAATCCTCGTCTAGTAACTTTTGTGACGCAAAACACTTAAGTGATTCTATTTTTCTATCCATTAAATTTTCATCACCAAAAAAGAAAACTTTTGGAATTAAATTTCGTGAGTAAGGTGATCTAAAGTAAAAAAGAGACGGAACAGATCTTGCACCAATCAAAACCTCTTTGGAAGTGATTTCGTGATCTACGTGTAAATCTTCAGGATAATGAGTATAAACAATATCAGGTTGTATTTTAGCAACTAGTTTTTCAACTTCAGTTCTAATCTTTACCCTGTTTTCTTCAAAAAGAGTATCTGAAAAATCCGAAAAAGTGTATGAATGAATACCTAAAATGTTAGAGGCCTCTTGTGTTTCCTTCACGCGTATATTTTTAAGTTTTTGATTATTATCTTTCTTACCACCCATTGATAAGCTGTGGACAAAAACTTCACATCCACTTTGTACATAATCATATATTCTCATACCCATAGATATTTCTGCATCATCTGGATGTGCAACTATTATGAGAACCTTTGTATTATCTTTTTTCATCTTTGTGTTGATTAAATAGTAGTTCAAACTGCTTTGAATAGTCAACTATCTCTAAGAATCGTGCCTTCATTAATTGATACTTTTCCAAATCCATTAAATATCTCACCCACTCGCCATCTACAATTCTTTCTGTTACTGCTCTTGAAAACATCTTATCTGCAAGTTTATTGTGAACAGAAGTTGAACCTCTAACTTCTTTACACCCTCGTTGTACCAATGACTCAATTGAGCAAGCTGTTAAAAAAGGTCCCCAAATTCCGCTTTGATGGTTTACGTCTAATGCTATATATAAACCAAATCCACGAGATGTTTTTAGAAGTGTATCACCTTCTACAACTATTTCCTCCCTAGAAATACAAACCCCAACAGGCAAGTCGTTGTCAAAAAGTATAAAAACACATCCATCCCATTGATTAGTATTATCAATCAATCTACCATCTGAGAGTAATTTTGTTTTAGATAAAAGTTCATCCTTAGTGACTCTCGGATGAGAAGCCATCAAATTTTCATTGAGTAATCTTAATATGTCATCCATATATGGATTAGCTTGTTCCATAGAACGAATCCTTGCTATACTAATGTGATCGTTTAAATCTACCCTTTCAACTTTCTGGCCGTGAATTACCTCGTTTGTCATATATATTTTCCCTTGTATTTTTCAAGTATTTCTAAACCATTTTCTCCGTAATTAAAAATTAGATCATAAATAGAAAGATATGGTACAAATTCGTGTCCTTCACTCAACTGGTATTGTTTGTATATCGGCTGTGAGTAAGTGAACATTTTCATCTCAATACCATTCGTTTCAAGTTTTTCTCTCTCTGTAAGTTTAGAACCATCAAATTTCTTATCCCAATAATGTGATGCTGAGTCATATATTGTTTTTGGATAATATAGCTTCCTTTCAGGACTTGGTTTAACTAGTCTAGTTATGCAGTCTGTAATTAATTCACCCTTTTTAAGTATTGGTGGTAGGGGTATGTGATAATCACTTGCTCTAATATAGAGACATTTAATTCCTAGAATATCTTTTGCTAAAAGTGCAAGTTCTTCATTCAAATCATTTAGGTATTCCCAGTTTTTATTATAAATATCACCAAGATATTTGCCATATTTTTTAAAATAAGGTGTATTCCTATAGATATATTTAATAAATTCCCAATGATCACTAAGTTTTCCTGGATTTACTATTAGCTTCTTACAAATCATTTCTCGACCATTGTTGACTGGAACACTTAACCATTTCCATTTATTATCGACATAAAACCTTTGTCTGTTTTGCCATTCTCTTTCAACATACTGTGCTATATCAAAAGATATCATCACATCACTTATCAACATAGTATTGAAATAACCATAGTATCTATGATATCCAGGCTGATGCACACCGAAATGTATGGACTTTTTATCTTTAAGTCTTTCTTGAATTTCTTTTAGTGTATTTCTTTTCATTTCTTTGGAAATAGAATCAAAGCATAACCGACGTAGCATTCTTCACCAGGTCTACTACCGCTGACTTTTGGGTTACTGATTCCAGAAGGAGTATTTAATAGTTTAACCTTTCCACTTTTTGTTCGAATACTTAAAGAAGAACATCCGCCACCGTCTAGATAAACACAATCTTTTATTTGTTTATTGTTTACTTTTGCTATAAGTTTAATAGCTTTAGCAAACTCAGATAAAGTCAATCCAGTCACTTCACCTTTAGTTTTAGATTCTGAAACTACCAAACTATAGTTATTTGAATTTTTATATGTGGCGATACCTGTTCGAGCAGATTTATACTCATAAAGATCACGGGTTAATGTCGCAGGGGGAACATTGTCTAAAAATCCCTCATTTTTCCAGATGCTGTTGTTTGTAAGTCTGCCATTTTTAATTAATGTAGGACCACAAGATATAGCATGTTTTGTTTTTTTTGATTTAGCTACATGTTTTATATCGACTGTATCATTACCATTAATACAAATAGATGGCCTCTTTGCATTTGAAAAGCCATAATCAATATGATTTATTCTGAACCATCCTACAGGATCTCCATATCTAGATCCAAATTCAGTAGAGTTATATGGATATGACTTTAAATCCTCATAAAACATAAAGAATGAACCGTTTATGCATAAAGATCCAGATTTACTGCGATAAAGTATTTTTGAAGCCTTCTCAATCGGTAAATAATTCATTAACTTATTGTCTGGTCGAAAAGACTTGTTGTGCACACTATTAACCATGGATTCAACTTTTTTATAACCCAGCTTCTTGATACTTACTGCCTTAACTGGCCGAAATTCAAAGATCTCTGGCTCTACGAATACGTTATGGATTAATAGATCTGGTTGAGATTCAAATTTCAACTTGAAAATTTGATATGTTAAGCCCAAGTATCTTTTTTTTGAAAGTAGGTGTATTTTCATTTAAATCCTATAACCTTACTTTTACTTAAGTATTGATCTAATTCATTTAAATTATCAAAGTTTATATTGTTCATCGTCAATGGATATCTTTCTGGGATTTTTAGCTTTAAAATTTCATGACCAAACGCAGATGAAGGCGTTTTCTCAAAATATTCAGGTATATGAAATTTTGTCCATGTTGGCGCAAGACGTACTAGTTCTTCGTTTTTGACAAAAATTTTGGATTTATTCCTTTTTACTTGAGTAGTTATAATTTCTCTTATTTCTAATCGTTCTCTTTCATAATCTAAATCAAGGATATTAGGCTTGAAGCCACCGACATATTTCTGCAAATTATTCTTTTTGTTAGATAAGATAATTTGAGTAGATATACCGAAAAGTCTATTATATATGTTTGGCGATTTATTTTGTTTGATACCAGATATAGCAGACTTCTCTGGAAACAAAAGTACGGATATCAACATTTCTTGGGGATAGTTTTCAAAGATTGACTTTGTAATTTGTGTTATTCTATCAGTAGAATTCTGTGGTTTTTTGACTACTACACATATATCAATGTCGCTTCTGACATCATTGTCAAAAATTGTTCCGATGTATTTATTTTGAACATAGCAATTTGTTTCAAAAAGACTTCTGCCTGTATCTGCTTGCCCTCTAGTTACTGAGCCGTAAATAAATGACAAGAGAAGATCATTATCTAACTCTTTTTCTAATGCTGTAATTAGTTCAATGGCAAATTTGAGATACAATTTTGAAGATTTTGATATGCAAGACACACCTAGAGTTTTATATTGGTTAAGTATTTTACTTAGTGTATTTTTATGTATATTTTCTGATTTTGACATAGTCATATAATATTGTAATACTTTTCAAGTAGAAATCAAATATTATAGGTTTATTAAAAATAGTGGTTACCTGTTCCTAAAAATGAATTAAAAGAACCTGTATTTGAAGATGAGGCTATAAATATATTTAAGAGATTGTAGTGGTAACAAAAATAATAAGTTAAGATTTTGAACAGAAACAGCTGGAATTTCAGATTTTATAATTAATTTTTCATTGTTAGCTAAATAATCTTTAATCATCATTTTTCTAGTGGCAGTCATTTGCGATGGTAAATCATTAACATTAAACCATTTTCCTTCACAACCTTTATATTCAGGTTTAAATACTCCAGAAATATACTCTCCTTCAAAAACATGTGAAGTTATTATATTTATTCTTGGGTTTGTATACTCTGCAACTTTTCTTAATATTTTCGCTTTAAATCCTGTTTCTTCATATACTTCACGAATTGCAGTTACTTCAGGAGTTTCATTTGTTTCAATTCCACCTCCCTGGCATTCCCAAACTGGAAAGTCTGATCTTTTGACTAAAAACACTTCTGATTTATTATTTCTGGTTAAAACTACAAAAGAGCCAGTCCTTTTCATAATCAATATTATATAATACTAAGCATGGTAATAAACGATTCAATGATTTGGCAAGGAAGTGAATACAAACTTGTTTGGCATGATTGTGATAGTTTTGATGAAATTAAGGATAAAAAGCTACAACAAAGTTATGGTGTGTGTTTTTATAAAGATAAATTAGTAGTTACTCGTGGATCAGGAGGATGGAATTTAGTTGGCGGACATATCATTTCGTTCGTTTTGTCTAGTTAAACCAATAGGTGAATTTATTTCTGATCCTGCAGGTAGTGTTATTGAGATCAGAATGATCGATCCAAAAGATTACAAAAAGTATTTTGATTGGGGAAAAATTGGAGATAGAATAATGGAAAAGGCAATGAAAATATTTAAAAACTAGGCTTCAGAATCACCAGATGGAGTGAAGTAGCTCCATAAATTAATTTAATAATTTCTAACTACAATTTCTGTTTGGGCGGAGACAGATCCTTTTTCAACTGCAGTTCCAGTTGCATCTTGGGCAACAACACTTATTTTGACAATGGCAGGATTATTAACACCTTTTGTGCAAGTAAACGAACATGAAGTAACAGAGATATCATTTGAAGTTAGTCTTCCAGAACCTGAAGCAATATAACCTAATGCTCCAGGAGTAACACAGGAAAAAGATGTTGTAGTACCTTCTAAAGAAATATAGGTTAAAAGGGAAGGCGCGGCATTAGGACAGGTAATATTTTCAGAATTTCTGAGTTGTCTTTCAATTACTGCCAAAGAATAATTAACATTTTCTCGAACCCGAACTAGTGAATCACTTTTTTTAGCACTTTTTAGTGTTTGTGATATTGATCTAGTTGAAAGAAGACCAATAACAGCAAATATTGTTATAACTATTAATATTTCAACAAGTGAGAAACCTTGTTTGAAACTAAATCCTTTTTTAAATTTTTTAATTTTCATATCATTGTTCACGTATATCACTAAAATTAGTAACTGCTCTTGCTTGGTGTAACCCTTTTGAATCACTCCATGAAGTTACAATTGTTGCACTAATAATATTTTTAGTAGAAATTACTGATTTTGAAAAAGTTAATTCTCTTTTAAAAATTGTACCAGTTATAATTTCTGCGTCAGAACACAAACCAACATTTGTAAAAACTAATGAATTCAAACAATAAATGGGAGTGTTTGCAGAAGTTATAAAAGTTGCAGAATTACTTTCTCTTTGACTTCTTAACCATTCAATTGCTTCTTGAGAATATTTATTAGCCAGTGTTTTATTCCTTGAAAAAAGTGAATTTGATATTGAAGCGGTCGACAATATAACTACAGCCACAATAATCATGGTTATAATAAATAATGCCAAAACTACCTCAAACATACTTTGTCCCTTGTTCACTTAATATCTCCTCCTATTCCTATTGTTACAGTTCCTGATGTACCTGCCTGTGTACTTGTAACAGTATATGTTAGTGGGGAAGTGAGACTTGTTCCTTGGCCTAAAACTTTAAAAGTTACGCTTCCTGCACTAATTGTTGTATTAGCTGGCATATCAACAGTTTTAATAATATGATTTGCATTTGAGCAACCAGCAATTAAATCATACGAAGTAGAACTTGTTCTTGAAATCATATAACCTACTAAAGTTGTACAAGTTTGGTCAGTTGGTTTTTGTCCAGTTAAAGCAAGTTGTTGAGCAAGCCTTAAATCTCCCACTAATTGTTTTGTTATGCCAGTTAATGACTGTCTTCTTGAAAACTCCCTGTAACTTATAAACCCAACTCCAAATATCACAGCAACAATAGATATTCCCACAAGAAGCTCAACAAGGGTATAACCCTTTATTTTAAATCTCATATATTAACTATACACTAAAGACTTTCATAAATGACATAGTTTATGAAAGTAAATTTTTAAGATAATTAAAAGCTGAAAATGTTTTGTTGCGGGTAGCTAATGCCTTATGGTAGACAATATATCCTTTGGCCTCATTTCTTAGTTTACTTAAAAAATCTTCTTGTTTAATGAAATTTGCCTTGACATGCAATCGATCTCTGTTTATGGGTATATCTAGAACAAAAGTCTTTTCTGAACTAAAGACTTTTTCGAGCAATACACTAAAACCATTCGGGTCCTCGTCAGCAAAATTTAACTCTTCAACAAAAAACCATGGCTTCCTATCATTATGAGTTTCGAACCAGCTCACCAATCTACTTCCGCCTGAAGTTTCACCATGAAAATATATAATTTCATTATTAATTAAACATGGTAATATTCGATTCTCCTTGGGCACGAAGGTCTTAAATGCTTCAAGAAAAGAGCTAAACGGAATGTTCATGTTATCTGACACAATCTTTCCGACTGTGTACAACTCACTAGTTCGAGTAGTTGGCGGAAGGGAATGATTAAAAACTTCTGGTTTCTCAACGTTAAAACCACTCCAATTTTCAGGGCAACTAATTTTTAAAGACTGTACAACCTCAGAATTTAAGTAGCATTTACTGTTTTTATTAATACCAATCTTTGAATCAAAGATCTCCCTTTTATCGCTAAACATTCCTGGGTTTATATGCGTTTCATAAATATTTATTAAAAATGCCAAATCAGGAGGCAATAAATTTGCAAGCAACTTAACATGGTCCTTCATATATGCACTGTACTCCATAACTATAGCCGATGTCTGATCATCAACTCTGTTTACAAAGTGACACTGAACAGAAAGTGGAGTTAATCTTTTCGAATAGAATCTTATGAATATGACATTTTTATTTAACAAAATCAGTTATTGCATTAAATATGTCTACTGCATTTGTCTCCCCAATATTATGACCTCCATTTATTAATATATGGTTTATTCCCATTTTTATTACAATATCCTTTACTTCTATCCACGGTGTCGAAGAATCTTTTGTCCCATATATCAATAAAATATCCTTGCAATTAACTTTTTCTAAATCATTTGAAGTATTCCTTCGAACAATGTGATCATAACTCTGTCGAATAAATGGCGATCCATGCCTATAATATTTACTGAAGATGTATTGGTAAACACTTTTTAGTTGTTCTTTTACTACACCTGGAACGAAGTCTTTTGAAACGTTCCCAATTGCTGAAAATGTCGACTCTTTTCTTGTTAAAGCAGGTGATATTAAAACTACTGGCGTTCTGGCTTTATAACGTAATTTATAATTTAATGCGACTGCGCCACCAAACGAATATCCTATTAAGGCAAGAGGCTCGATATTTTCGTTTAATAACCAAGTATTCAGGTCGTCTGAAAAGTTCTCTATGTCGTAAAATTTGCTTTTAGGTTCAGCTTTACCACTGAATCCTGCTAAATCAAAAAATTTAACATCAAATTGGCTTCTGAGTTTACTTATTAGTTCTTTCCTGTTTATCCACGCAACACCTTTATATTGATGGTTTTCCTGCAGGTTGTTGGTATAGAAATTTGGGTCCCAACCATGAATCATCACTAATTCTTTTTCTTTGTTCATTAAACAATGATTATAGCACAAACAGCCTTCTTTTGGCGTATTTACTAGTCAATAAAGCAGTGATAAAATACCTCGATGACAGAAATACCTAAAAATGGCAGTCTCGTTCTTTTTTACCTAATGACTATTCACCTGACGATGCGGTGGTTGAATATTCTAGAATACTACCAGAAATTTTAAAATATTCGAGAGACATGAACAACAACGCAAAAGAGTTAGGTGAAATTGAAGAAAAAATTAGGGCAGAGGCAAAAAAATCATAAATTCAAAATTATTTTTCATAACGTAGTTGAATCTCATGGATTTGTTACTTTATAATTACATGTAGTGCCACAGTTTGAAGACCCCCCACAAGTAACAGTCCCTGTGCCTTGCTCTAAACTAGCGCAAATTTCATAACCTGAGGCAGTTGTTGCATAACGATATAAATTTGTAGTGATTGGATCTAAGGGTATAGAAGATATATAAGTATTAGCCACAGCACAAGTTGAGGGTGTTCCTGAACCAACCAAGGAAGTGCCTAAACTTGCAGGATATGTATTACAATCTGCTTTATATATTTCTAAACCTGATTGGATAAGTTGTAAGTCAGATTTACGCCTAGCGTCACGAGCTGCTTCTCGAGCACCTGAAAGACCAAAAATTGAGACAGCAATTAAAATTCCAATTATGGAAATTACTACTAACAATTCAATCAATGTAAAACCTTTTTTCATATCGGGCATGTTGCTGAACTTGGTGCTGTTGTACTTTGTCCTGATTTACCATTTGAACAAATTATAAAATATTCTGTAGGTGTTTTAGCTTCAAGCCCAGCCCAAAATACATAATTTGTACCTGTAGCATCACTTACGTACTTGTAAAGGTATGGAGAAATATTTTTAACATCAAGTGGACATGTACCAATATTTAAATCCGTACAAAAACCACCAGATGATGGGATTGTTGTAACTGTTGCATAAATTGGATAAATACCATTATTTATATTTGCATAGTTTTCAACAGAAGTTTGATATTGTTTTAAATCAGACCTTCTTGCAGAGTCCCTAGCCTGTTTTTGAGAAACACCAAATGAAACTAAAGCCAAAGTAGCAAGAATTCCGATTAAAGAAATAACTACTAACATCTCAATTAATGTAAATCCGTTATGGTTTGACTTCATATTTATATCCACTAGTACATGTTGCGTCAGCAACTCCTTTATCATCACTAGGGTTCTCTAAACAAGCTTTAAGGGTATAGTCATCAGAATCAGTGTATACATAGACGTATGATTGGCTAACAAGAGGATCTGCGGGAAGAATATTCATGTACGGAGTCCAAGCAGTTCCCCATTCAGGTAGGACTGAGGCAATAGGGTATTCTCCATTATCATTATAATAAAGTCTTAATGCGGTTTGAATATTTCGAAGATCAGATTTTCGTGTGGCATCTCTTGCACGTTCTCTTGCAGAATTCATATTGGCAATAACTAAAGTTGCCAAGACACCAATCAATGAAATTACTACCAATAATTCAATTAATGTAAAGCCATTTTTTTTCATATATAAAGTTTACTCGCTAGCGTTAGTGTTTGCACTAGTTATTGCAAAATTAGGATTTAGTGCACAATTTGCGTCTATACAATCTTGATCTTGACTATTCTCAAGTCTAGCAAAAAGCTGAAACTTTTGATTTGAAGAGGCTGGAACAATTCTATATGTATATGTTCTGTCACTATTTGGATCAATTGGTAATGTTTTAAAATAAATTGTTTTACCATCCGTAAATTGAGTTCCAAAAGTAATATTGTCAGGATAACTACCATAATCTGCATAGTAAAGCTCTAGTGCATTTGCAGTTTGCTTTAAATCTGATTTTCTTTGCACATCTCTACCTCTCATTTGGGCAGTAGTAAAACTTGTCAAACCAATAGCAGCTAAAACGCCAATAATTGACATGACTACTAATAATTCAACAAGTGTAAACCCCGATTTAATCGGGGTAAATGCTTTTTGTATTTTATAACGTAGTTGCATCTCAATTCCCTCTTCCATAATTACATATTTTAATGCCACATTGCAAATTTTTTGCTGCGATAGCAGGTGTATACTCAGCTTCATTTTTTCCTTCAAGAGAGATGTAGAATTTATATTTTTGCCCCGTTGATTCATAATAATAACTTAGTCCTTTTTTGTTTGACGGATCTTGTGGCATAAAATTATCATTTTCAAAATGAGATTCTCCCCAAAGGCAGGGGATAGCATTTAGTGGGTAACCAGATATAGGGTCGCGTACAACACCACCATCAAAACAACCAACTATTTCTCCTTTTTTAGTTGATGCAGGGTAAATTCTATATTTTTGATAATATGTATCAAGTGCATTTTCAATCGCTGAAATATCATTTTTACGAACCGAATCCCTTCCTTTTCTCAAAGAAATTGCCATATTAAAATAAATCACCGCAAAAAGAACTAACAATATAATAGCAATTGTTTTCGTTTCTGTTTTTGAAAAAGGTTTCATTATTTCCATGATTGGAAACAAGCTTCGCTTATTTCCATGATTTACATTCAAAATCAAGATTTGCACATTGTCCATAACAAGTAGAGTTTTGAAAATTAGGATCACAAATCGGTCCAGGTCTGGCTGGATCCCAAGTAATTGGAACACAAACACCGCTTTTACAACCATAAAAATTGTCAAGAGTACCTCCACTAGAAACAATTTCTGGAGCATTTGGACTTGAATATTCAAAATTAAAAACACTATTTGGACCAATACCTAAAATACTGTCTGGATCTTTTTCATTTTCTAACTTTCCATATATCCTATACCACTTTGGACAAACTGAATCTTCATAATCATATAAATAAGTAGCATCAGTAACAGGATCACAAGGAATTTTACTTAGATAGGGTAGAAGCCCTTTACCGGGATTACAACTTAATAAACTAGGTAGGGGATAGCAATTTTTATCTTTTTCATATTCCTCAGCTGCAATCCCTATTCTTTTTAAATCTGCTTTACGTCTTGCATCATTACCCTTAAAAACCTGACTTCTAAGATAGGCAACTATCAGAATAGCTAAAAATGCAATTATACTAATTACTATTAATAACTCTGTTAAAGTTAATCCCTTATTTGTATTTTTAAACTTCATATTGTTAAAAGCACTACCCAAAAAGCAAAAATTAAAAATGGTCCGAAGGCAATTTTTGTTTTTAACTTAGCTCTTTTTAATAATAGCAGTATGGAAGCGACTATTCCACCTATTATGAAAGACGTTGTTAACCAAACAACGCCTTTCTCTAACCCAAGCCATAGACCGAGGGGAATTGCCAGTTTAACGTCTCCTAGACCCATTCCACGACCACCAGTTATAAGATATAAGGTCAAAAGTAATAAAGAAAAGAAAAACCCTGCAAATATATTCACAAAACTAAAATTAATTAATCCTAATAACAATATAAACCATGATAATTCGTCGGGTATAATTTGATGTTCTAAATCTATGACAAAAATAGCAAGGCAAATAAGAAATAAGAAATAAGAAATAAGAAATGTAGATGGAAGTAAAACAAACAACAAAACGGCACCTAAAGCTGAAGATAATTCTATTAAAAGATAGCGAATAGATATTTTTTGATTACAACATCTTGATTTTCCTTTGTAGTACAAAAATGAAAATAAGGGAATATTGTCATACCAAGTTAACTCTTTTTTACATGAATCACAAAAGGACCTGCCTTTTACGAACTGAAGTTCGCGAGGAATTCTATAAGTTATAGCAGAAATAAATGAACCGATTATTAAACCAAGAAGAAATATACTACTCAGGTAGACATACATACATGTAAGGAGAAGCAGACCAGCCTGCTGCTGTACCTAAACAAGTGGCTCCACTGACAACTGTTCTAGTACTTCCAGATAATGTATAGACCTTTCCATCATTACAAGCTTTATCTCTAATTGATTTAGATAGAGGAACAAAACAGGCATAAGTTGATTCAGAAGAGCCAAGTTCTTTACCAATCCAAATTTGATTTGGAACAGTTGGTGTACCTTTAACAAAGTCTCGTGATCTAAATTCAGTTTTTAACTCATTATTACCAATTAACAAACCATCAACTGTGCAAGTGGCACCACATAGCCCATACATTTCAAGAGTAGCAGAACCAAATGAAATTGCAGTGTCAGCCGATGGATAAGTGACTGAATCAAAAGTAGTCCAAGGAAATTCATCTTGAGTTACAAAGTACCTATCTATTGCTCCAATAAGTTGACCTGCATCAGCTTTATATTTAGTGTCTCTTGCACGGTTACTTTGCTCGATAGGATTAATTGCTGAGATGACTATTAAGGCGATAGCGCCAAGAAGACCAATAACTATTAATAACTCAACTAATGTAAAACCTTTATTAAATTTCATACTCTATATATAACAATATGCTACTAAAAAACCCTTGTCAAGTACTTAAAATTGACTCGTCAAGTTGTAAATAGGCAGGATAATTGCAATTACTAAAAATCCAACTCCTAACCCCAAAAGAACCATGACAATTGGTTCAATTGCTGCAGTTAATGTTTTAACTTTTTGGTCTGACTCAACTTCAAAAACATGACTTACTTTTTTTAGAACCTCTTCCATTTTTCCAGTTTCTTCACCAACAGCAATCATTTGAGAAAGAATAAAATTTGTAAAAATAGCTTGTTTAAGCGTACAATACGCATAATTTATAAGATGTCAGAAAGAATTACATATTTTCCAATTGAAAGTAGGAATACAGAGTTTTCTGTGCCTCAAGTCATATTAAATGTTCATAAAAAAGAAATTGCACCATTCACTGGCAACTCTATCCTTTACGCAACATCTGAATCTAGAACTGAAGTGGCAATTAAAATTTCTACTAATAGCGGTAGCACCCAACGAGAATGGAAGGGATTAAATATGACATACGGAGCAGGACTATCTGTACCTAAGCCTTACGCTTTAGCCAAAAATAAAGATGGTGAAAAGTTGCTTATTTCTGAAAAGATTGAAGGGGAATTACTATATACCAGTAACAATGCAAGATTAAGAATTGACTTAGGTAAAATAACTAGAGACATGCACGACAAAGTACCAGTTTCAGGAACTGGATGGAGCTCAAGTGGTAAAACTGATTTTTCATATTATTCAGAATTATTACGTAAATATTTAGGTAGCCCATTAAATGAACTTCAATCAAATAGTGAAACTCAAGTTATCCTTAACAAACTTTCAGATACGATGCTTAATTATTGTGGAAATGCTATTCCAGTTTTTAACCATAATGATATACACGACGGACAAGCTATCGTAAAAACAGATAATAGATTGAAATTATTAGATTTTGGGAATTGGAAGGAAGAGACTCAACTAAACGATGTTTCTTACTATCTGTATCATCTAATAAAATCAGATCGAGTTAATAAAAATTTTGATGCATTTCTTAATGGTTACTTAGATTCAAATGATCTAACTGATACTGAAAAATCAGTTATGACATTTTATATATTGTTTATTTCTACTCGGGCAATTGACTATCTACAAAACATAAAATCCAGATACCTTGAAAGAGCCAGAGAAACTCATAAAAAAGTATTGAGATTTATAAACAGTGAAAGGTTATGGAAAGATTATTAATTTACTTGCTTATTTTCGTTTTTATTCTTCCCAAATGTGCGAAGTCATTTATATACCATACTTTCCAAGTTTTTCTATTTTCATTAAACTCCAACAGCGACACTCCAGTATTCATAAGTTGTAACGATCTATAAATTTTATTAAAAACTTTGTCTTCATAATTCTCGCCTAATAGAATATTTGTAATAAAACATCTAATAAACATTTCATGAGACACAACTACGATACTTTTATTTAGATAGTTAGATGTTAAACTGTTTTTGAAATTAAATGCACGTTCTGAAACTTCTCTTATTGATTCTTCCTTATTTTCAAATTTCCAGTCAAGATCATTGTAATTTTTAATATTCTCATCGTTATAGCGCTTACTTATATCACTTTGCCTATCAGCACCATAAATTTCCGAATGTTGCTCACGTTCTTGAATTCCGTCAGTTTCTAGAAGTTTTTTATCAAGTAATTTTGAAACTATTTTTGCCGTTTCTAAAGCTCTTTTCCATTTACTAGATAGAATTAAATCCACTTTTTTGAACCGAGACAGAGTGGTTAAGTTTTCAGATTGTTTTGCCCCTGTATCACTAAGTGGAGTATCTGGAGTTTGCCATTTTTCTCTTGAACCTGATCCTTCTGCGTGTCTAATTAAAAATATAAACATATTAGAAGTATATCATCCTATTTTCATTTTGTACCAACTGCCACCACTCCCACGACAGATTCATCAAGACCATCGATATCAAGTAGTTTGTTAATTCCTTTGTCATTAAATCCACCAATCGAGCAAACCCCAAGTCCTAATCCAGTCCCCATTAAATATAGATTTTGAGCTACATGTCCATACTCTGTCAAAATATGTCTATAACCTCTGTCTTTATACTTAACTTCAGTTCTGTCAAATACAGCTGTAATAATAAATAACAATGCTGACTTTTTAATCCAAAGTTGATCAAATTGACTTATAACTTCTTCTTTTGAAATATTTTCTAATATACACTCAAGTGAATGAGTTTTAACATGATAATGATATATACCCTTTTTTATTTTATCTACATTGAAAACTATTGGATATACTTCTAATGGATATCTAGCTCCGCCTGATGGATAATTTCTTTTTTCACCACCTTTATTAGAGTCTTTTATCCCAGCAGAATAATAAATAAGATCAGAAAACTTATTAAGATTTATGTTATTGTTTGTAAAATTTCTGAATGATTCTCTTTCCAAAATTGTTTTTTCAAGATCTATTTTAATTGCTGTTGGGGTAGGTAGAATCAATTGATCAAACCTAGGATATGCTTTGTGATACACTTTTTTCCATTCTAATGGCCATGACCCTCGAGGAGTTTTCTTAAACGCTCTAAAATCATCAATATTTGTAGATATATGAAATTTTCGTGAATTAGATAACTCATCAACAGATTCAATTAAATTTTCAATTTTATTGTTTATTTTTATCATGTTCTATAAAAATGGATGTGGGTATTTATTTAAATCATCCTCTAATTTATTTTTAAATCCTAATTTAGCAGGAACACTATACAGTCTATCGCTTCCTAATAGTGGATATTTTTCATTAAGATAAATTGGTTGCATCTTTGGAATAATTACTTTTACGATATAGTAATTAAGTTTTTTAAATTCGCTTATGGTTATGTCTTTATAGTATAGTTCATAATTTTTATCGCTAAATATTTTAGTTAGTCTTTTTAACTTTTCACCAGATTTCATCGGTTTACTAGAATAATTAATGTCTTTTATCTTTGCATTTTTAATCCAATAATCAATATTTTTAATTGCTTCTGCTTCGTACCACAAAAAACCCCTTAATTTAATATCTGAACTTTTCTGCAAGTCCTGAGGATTAACTTTAATTGGCTCATCTTCAAAACTTGATCTAAGCCATGACCGAGTATGGAGTGCTTCTTCAATAGAACCTGTAATTGCTTTGATTATATCAAAGTCACATTTTAACCCCACAGATACAGCTTTACCGATTCCAGATCGATTTACAATAATCGATGCAACAGTAGGGACATTAACATCGGTTGTAATATCAAGAACAACTACTTCAAATTTATATCTATCTAAAATTGACATTGTATTTTTAATATCCGGATTATTAATATTCTTAAGATCAATTCTTGAGGCTGTAAGTTTATTAAGATAAAAAATCATGAATGCATCACGCTCGATTACTTCACAAATTCCTCGAACAATAGCAGCCGAGAGATTTGCTCCACCTGCTACACCAGTACTAATTGCTGAATAAATAGATGGTTCAGCTTTTAAATATGGATATGAAAGATATATAGATTGTGAAGGTATTAGATATTCTTCATTATTATCTAAAAGTGAAATGCAATTTGTCCATCTAAAAACTGAATTATTGTTAATTCTAAATTTTTTAAATTCATTTTTTTCAAGTTGAGTCTTGGAAAAAGCTGACATAGATCTAGGATCAATAAATTTATTAGTCATATTATCAATTGATTTAGTCGTAACAATTGATTCTTTTTTAAAATAGAAATTGCAGTATCTCTCCATTAATTCACACAAACACTTTAATAAGGCTTCCTTTTGCGAATAGAGTGAAGCACCTGAAGATTTTGAATGAAAGTGTCTACCGTCATTCTTTAAATATGAGTCGTTTACATCAGCAGAATAATACCAAAACTTAGGTTCATCATAATACTGACGTACACGTTTAATTTTCTTAATTAATCCGTAGTCTTTATTAACAAGCAAAGACAAAGACAACAAAGTCTTATCTATATCTTGTTCGCTTTCGCTATATAGATTTAGTTTCACTTTTTGTATTATTCGTTTGACCCTTCGCAACCACAGCTTGCTGCACAATCTGATTCACATCCACAACTTTGTGCACAATCGCTTGTACATGCAGTATCGCAATCTGATGTTTCCATTTTGATACTTTTGGTTTCCATCATTGGTTTTGCGTCTCTCAAATCTCTATTTTTGTTTATTAATTTCAATTTAATCACCTCCTTAGTAAATTCGTAAGAATAATACAAGCAGAACTATATCAGAAATGATCAAATAGTCAATGACTTATGGGTATATTTAAAATTGGCTTGTCAAGTACCTAAAATTGACTTGTCAAGTTGTAAATAGGCAGGATAATTGCAATGACTAAAAATCCAACTCCTAACCCCAAAAGAACCATGACAATTGGTTCAATTGCTGCAGTTAATGTTTTAACTTTTTGGTCTGACTCAACTTCAAAAACATGACTTACTTTTTTTAGAACCTCTTCCATTTTTCCAGTTTCTTCACCAACAGCAATCATTTGAGAAAGAATAAAAGGAAATGCGTCAGGATGTTTTGCAAAAGCATAGGAAACAGGAAAACCTTTTTCAACTTGAATTGAAACGTCCTTTAGAGCATTACTTATTACTGCATTACTCATAACTTCCGATGTTATGTTTAAGCTTTCCAAAATTGATACTCCAGCACCAGACATTAAAGAAAGCGTACTTGTTAGCTCAGTTAACAAAACCTGTTTTTGTAATGGGCCAATGATTGGAATTTTAAATTGAAGCTCATCTGTTTTTAATTTTCCTGCAGTAGTTTTTCTATACGTTTTAAAGCCATAAAATCCACCTACAAAAAATGCAAGAGTTACAGGCCAGAATTTAATTACAGCATCAGATATTCCCATTAAAATTCTGGTTGGAAGTGGAAGTTCTGCGTTAAACTCTGAATAAAGTGAGGTAAGTCTTGGAACAACAAAAATCATCATTAAAAAGGCAACTATTACCATACCGATAACAATTATCATGGGATAAATCATGGCCCCTTTAACTTTTCCTTTAAATTCTTGTTGCTTTTCCATATCATCAGCAAGACGAACTAAAACAGTATCCAAAACCCCACCAACTTCACCTGACTTGACTAAGGCAATGTAGGTTGGAGAAAAAACATTAGGATGTTTGATGAAAGCTTTTGAAACAGATTCTCCTCCTTCAATATCTGCCAAAATTTGGGAAACAACTTTACCCATTGAACCATTTGCTTGAGATTTTAGAATAATAAGTGACTCAGTAATTGGTAAACCAGCATTGACCATTGTTGCAAACTGACGAGTAAAAGTAACAACATCTGATGGAGTAATCCTATTTTTTAAATTTTTAATAAAAACAATTGGGTTTTCAAAAACTTGTTTTACAGATAGTACAAGTAGTCCTTTTCCATGAACTAGTCTAGCAGCATTAGAATCATCAACAGCTTCAACTTCACCAGTTACCAGCTTTCCAGCTTTATTTTTCGCTTTGTAGTTGAATCGTTTCATTTTCTTTAGAGACTACCTTTAATTAATCTATTTAATTCATCAGGTCTAACTGTCCACTGTTGTGCAGTCTCGATAGTAATCTTATTTGTTTTAACAAGAGTAGCAAGAGAATGTTCAAGTGTTGACATGCCAGCCTCTAAAGATGTCTGAATAATTGAATCAATTTGGTGTGATTTACCTTCTCTAATTGCAGTTTTTATAGCTGTTGTTCCAAGCATTACTTCATGAGCAACTAGGCGTCCACCAGTGCTTGTCTTTATTAACCTCTGAGAAAATACAGCCTCCAAAATTGATGATAATTGCATTCTTATTTGATTTTGTTGGTTTTCAGGGAATACATCAACAATTCTATCAACTGTTTGGGAAGCAGAATTAGTGTGTAGTGTCCCAAAAACTAAGTGGCCAGTTTCTGCAATTGTCATTGCAGCAGAAATTGTCTCAAAATCTCTCATCTCACCAACTAAAACAACATCAGGATCTTCACGAAGAACAGACCTTAAAGCAACTTGCCATGAGTGGGTATCAGACTTCATCTCACGCTGAGAAACAATTGATTTTATAGGCTTAAACACAAATTCAATTGGATCTTCAATAGTTACAATATGTGATGCTCTATTTTTATTTATCTCATTTATTATTGCTGCAAGTGTAGTTGACTTTCCATGTCCTGTTGGTCCTGTAACTAAAACTAATCCCTGTCTTAAATCTGTAAAACTTTTGGCTATTGGAGGTAGTCCTAAAGCATCAATTTCTGGAATTTCTAGAGGTATTCTTCTAAATGAAGCTGCCATCGACCCTTTTTGGGTATAGGCATTTACTCTAAATCTTGCCTTTTCATTAAATGATAGTGAAAAATCAATTTCTTTATTTACAGTAAATCTTTCAAATTGATCTTTTGTTAATATCTGTTTTAAGCCTTCACTTATAATGTCAGGGCTTAAAATAGCATTGTCTGCAATTGATTTTAAATCCCCATCTAACCTAACCATAGGAGGAACACCAGCAACTAAATGCAAATCAGATGCTTTTAAATCAATTGTTTGTTCTAATAAGTTCTTTACGTTCATAACGGATTTATCATATTAATCATTCTTGTGCTACACGCAATATTTCCTCAATTGTTGTTTCACCTGCCAAAACTTTCAAATAACCGTCCTGTTTTAATGTTATCATACCTTCCTCTTTTGCTTTATTTTCAATTTCTGATGCAGGAGATCTTTCAAGAATCATTTTACCAATAGAATCACTAACTGGTAAAACCTCAAAAATACCAATCCTTCCATAATAACCTGAATTGCCACAAGCTTGGCAACCTTTACCTCTTGAGATTTTTGAGAGTGGATCTTTTGGCCAAAGTGGACCTAGAATAGATTTCATCTCTTCAATAACCTTTGGATCAGGTTCATAATTTTCACTACAATCTTCATGAATTTTTCTGGCAACTCTTTGAGCCATAATGGCAGTCATTGAAGAAGTCAAAAGATAAGGTTCTGCTCCCATATCAAGCATACGAGGTAGTGCACCCGCAGCATTATTAGTATGAAGTGTAGAAAAAACCAAATGCCCAGTTAAAGATGCCTGTATGGCAAGATCTGCGGTTTCTTGATCTCTAATTTCTCCCACCAATATAATATTTGGGTCTTGTCTCAAAAATGATTTAAGTCCTGAAGCAAAAGTAAGGCCTACTGCAGGATTAATTTGGACTTGATTAACACCAATCATTTTATATTCAATAGGATCTTCCAAAGTAACTATATTAACTTTGGGGGTGTTTATTTTTGAAATAATAGAATAAAGAGTTGTAGTTTTACCTGATCCAGTAGGTCCACAAATTAATATAATTCCATGAGGCCTAAGTATGGCATCTTGTAAATTTTTTAAAGCTTTTCCACGAAGACCAAGTGTGGGAAGGTCGGGAACACCACCAGTTTTTTTAAGGAGACGCATGACAATCTTTTCACCCCATGTTGTAGGAAGTGAAGAAACACGAAGGTCAGTATCTTCATTTGCAGCTTTAAAATTAAATCTACCATCTTGAGGAATTCTTTTTTCATCAATTTTCATTCCTGCCAAAATTTTTATTCTAGAGGTTAATGATTCGTGCAATTCTTTTGGAATAGTTAATTTTTCAACTAAAATTCCATCTATTCTATATCTAACTCTGGTGGACCTTTCTTCTGGTTCGATATGAATATCGCTTGACCTTGATTTCACTGCAAATTCTAAAATGTGAGATACTATTTCTGAAATTTTTTCTTCTTTAATAAAACCAATTTTCAAATTATCTTTAATATTTGATTTTTTCTCAGGTGCGACATCTTTTAAAGCCTCAGTAACTTCTTGAGAAAGTGATGTTGAATATCTTGTTGTTATAACATCACTTAATTTATCTTCTTCTACAGCCACAGGTTTAACCCTAAGACCTGTTTTTCTTTCTACAAATTCAATGGCAGTTAAATCAAGTGGGTCTGCCATAGCAAGAGTGATCGTTTTTGCTAGTTTATCTATTGCAAGTGGAAAAATATTAAATTTAGAAGAAATATCTTGTGAAAGAATAGACATAGCTTCAGGAGAGGATGGGGAAGTAGCGAGGTCTGCATAAGGAATATTATAAAGAGTTGCTTTGGCGCGGACGAGATCGGCATTTGATACTAAATTCTGTTTTTTAATAATTTCTTCTTGAGTGGTGCCGTATTGCACCTCAGCCATTTTAATTTGCTTGGCACGTTCTTCAGTCAAAGCACCCATAGAAATTAAAACATCTGAAAGATTATTTCCTGTAACAGTGGCAGTATTGGGCATGAGATTATTATTACATGTTATAATACTTTCATCAATCATGAAAGTACACGACTTTACACTAAAATCAAACGGCCTAAAGATTGTTTACGTTGAAAAAAAGGATAGCCAAGTAGTTGCAATGAATTTAATAGGTAACTGTGGAAGCGTATTTGAAGATGTCCCAGGCACGGCTCATTTTTTCGAACACCTAGCACTCGATGGATCAAAAAAATATCCAGTAAAAAAAGATCTTTTGTCTTTGGTTATAGACTCGGGCGGTTCTGTAAATGCGACTACCAGCAAAAATTTCACTGAGTTTACAATAAAACTAATTGCTTCTGAATTTGAAAAGGGGATAGAGTTGCTATCACAGGCAGTATTTCATCCAACTTTTGATGAAAAAAATATCGACAAAGAAAAAAGGATAATTTTAGAAGAATATAAGAGAGCCATGACAAACGACCAACGACAGTTATTTGAAACATTGGTTGGCCTGTCATACAAAGATAAATCTATGAATAGAATGGTTTTAGGTGACGACGAATCAATTGAGGTAATTAATAAAGATATATTAAAAAAGTTTTGGAAAAGGTATTACACCCCTAACAACTTTGTTTTGTCAGTTTGCGGAAATATTGACAAAGAAAATTTATTTAAAATTATAGAAAACTATTTTGATGATATTCCAATGGGTGATAATTCTGAAATTAAAACATTTACTAAAAATAACGATTCAAATCTAAAAGTACTAAGACGAGAAAATGCAACACAGGCAAGATTGATGATTTCATATGATTCGCCAGGAAGAAACTCTCCCGACTACTATGTATCCCTTTTACTTTCCTCAATTTTAGGAAAAGGTATATCAAGCAGACTTTTCTTGGCTGCAAGAGAAGAAAGGCAACTTGTCTATGACATATCGTCATTCACTTGGAATGGTCCAAATAGGGGATTGTTTTATACACAATGTGGAACTGATGAAAAAAATATAAACGAAGTAATCAAAGTTATCATTGATGAACAAAATAAACTTATAACTGAAAATGTAGCAAGTAAAGAAATGGATCTCCACAAAAAGAGAATACGATCTGCATCACTGTTCGAACTTGAAGACTCAGTATTACTTGCATCACACTATGCGTATTTTAGAATCATATTAAGTAATTTGGTTACTGTAGAAAAAGAAATAGAAAAAATTAATAAAGTCACATCAGCTCAAATTAAAGATGTCGCAATTAAAATCTTTAACAACAAACCCCATATTGCGGTATTAGCTAAGGAGTTAAATAAGGATCAAATAGAAGTCTCCACAGAATAATTTATAAAATAAATAAAACTTGCATCCATTGGTAAAGTGGTAAAAAATTACCAATGGATGCTTTGTTGTTGATGGCAGTCAATTAACCTTGATCGCCACCCGAACTGGTGCCGTCGTTGCTGGAATCGGAGCTATCAGTTCCGTCATTTCCTTGCTCGCTGGCTGCACCGTCGTCCCAATCACTACCTGGATCGTTGCGCATTTTAGGTTTCTCCTTTCCTTAAGATTTTGTAAAACCCGCATCAAGCGACAATTAATCTTTAATCGCTAATTGTGCCAGTTTCACTGTTATCGGGGCCATCAGGTCCACCACTTTCTTGTCCTGATTCAGAACCGCCACTACCTTCATTGTCTGGACCATCGTCAGGCATGTCTTATTTCTCCTTTCTTAAGAGATTTTTGAAACGTGCAACGGTGACTTGAAACAAAAACTTAGTTTCAAGGATCTTTCAAATTTTTTGTGTGCAATTACACTAAAACTTTAGGATTGAAGTTTAGCACTTTGTGGCAAAATGTCAATTTTATGGGATAACATTTGTGATAAAATTGATAAATGCACGCTTTTTTACTAATTAACACAAATCCAAAAGAATTTGCCACAAGGCAAAAGGCAAAACAGATTCCATTTACTTTGCAAAAAATAGAAGATGCGAGAGAACTTAAGAAATTTGTTAAGTTTAGTTTCTTTGAAAAAACTGCAATTATTGTTGAAGATATTGATAAAGCTACAGCTGAAACACAAAATGCTTTTCTTAAAAATTTAGAGGAACCAAGCAATAATTTAATTTATATTTTAACTGCAAGTAACATTAATAACGTTTTACCAACTATTACTTCACGATGCCAAGTAATACGAATTAAAAAAGAAGAATTAAAAATTAAGAATTCTAACTACAAAGATGCGCTGAATATCAAAGATAGGGGAGAGGCAATAAAATTTATTGAAAATTTAATACATATAGATCACGAAAAAAATATTTTTAAAAATGAAGAGAATTATTTACAGTCTCTGAAAAATTTAAAAGCTAATGGTAACGTCTCGTTGCAGTTACTAAATTTAGTTGTTAGAATGGAAAGCCATGGCAAATAATTACGATGCTAGTCAAATTCAAGTACTAGAAGGCCTTGAACCTGTTCGAAAAAGACCTGGAATGTATATAGGGTCAACTGACGCAAGAGGACTTCATGAATGTTTAAGAGAAATTATTGACAATTCAGTCGATGAAAGTTTTGCAGGAACAGCCACTGAAATTTGGGTAAAGATACATGAAGATGGATCAGCCACAGTAAGAGATAATGGCCGTGGAATTCCAATTGATATGCATAAAAGTGGTATATCTGCTTTGGAACTGACCATGACAAAACTTCATGCTGGAGGTAAATTTGGAGGAGGAGCATACAAAGTTTCAGGAGGTTTGCATGGTGTAGGTGCGTCAGTTGTTAATGCATTATCTTCTTATTTTAGAGTTTGCGTAGTTCGCGACAAAAAAGTTTTCTATCAAGAATACAAAAGGGGAGTTCCACTTAAAAAAGTATCAGAAGCATCAGAGTCACAAATTAAAGACTGGAATATAAATATAAATGCTCAAAAATCAGGCACTATTACTTCATTCATGCCAGATAGTGAAATATTTAAAGATTTAACTTTTGAAAAAGCTAAGATTAAAAATTTACTTCGAGACAGGGCCTATCTGGTCGCAAAATTAGCATTTAATCTAAATGATAAAAGAGATGGAGATGAAGCAAGTTATTACTTTGAAGGCGGAATAAAATCTTTAGTTGCCCATTCAAATAGAGGTAAAAATGTTCTTTCAAATGTTATTTATATTTCAAAAGATAATGGAGATATTAATGCAGAAGTAGCTATTCAGTATACTGATGGATTTAATGAAAATGTTAAGGGATTTGTTAATGGAATTTATACAACTGACGGTGGAACTCATGTTACAGGTTTTAGGACAGCGCTAACAAGAGCTATTACAGATTATGTTAAAAAGAATCAAAACGGAAAAGATGAAATGATTCTAACAGGAGATGATTTAAAAGAAGGTCTAACTGCAGTAGTTTATGTCAAAATGCCTTCAGAAACACTACAATTTGAATCTCAAACAAAGGCAAAATTAAATAATCCAGAGGTTTCTGGATTTGTTTCTGTTTGTGTTAAAGAAGGACTTGATCAATATTTTGAAGAACATCCGACTGACGTTAAAAAAATAATTGACAAAGTTACCCTTGCTGCAAAAGCAAGACTTGCAGCACGTGCTGCAAAAGATGCAGTACTAAGGAAAGGTGCGCTCGACGGTGCATCTCTTCCAGGTAAACTAGCAGATTGTCAAAGTAAAGATGCTTCAATATCTGAACTATATATAGTAGAGGGCGACAGCGCAGGTGGAAGCGCCAAAATGGGACGTGATAGAAGGCATCAAGCAATATTGCCTCTTGGGGGGAAAATTTTAAATACAGAAAGAGCACATCTAGATAAGATTGTTAAATTTGAAGAAATTAAGGACTTAATAATTGCCTTGGGTGCTGGAATTGGAGAAAGTTTAAATTATGACAAAGTAAGATACCACAGGGTTATTATCATGACCGATGCTGACGTTGATGGGGAACATATTAAAACTCTTCTTTTAACTTTCTTCTATCGTCATATGCCAGAAATAATTACTAGAGGCTATCTTTACATTGCACTCCCACCACTATATAAAATTACTGTTGGCAAAGAATTTAAATATGCTTTTAATGATGAAGAAAAGGACCATATGATGAAAGATTTTGTTAAAGACAGAAAATATTTAATTTCTCGTTATAAAGGTCTTGGAGAAATGAACCCTACACAACTTTGGGAAACTACCATGGATCCTGAAACTAGGACTTTAAAACAAGTAACAATTGAATCAACCGAAGAAGCAGGGAAAATGTTTGAAATGTTAATGGGGCAAGAAGTACCACCAAGGAAGAAATTTATTCAAACTCACGCCAAGCTTGCAACACTTGATGTTTAAAGTTATAATCATCTAAATTATTATGAATTATTTAATTTTTTCAATTGTTTCTGCTTTATTTGCAGTTTTATATTCTGCCTATTTAACCTATAAAATACTAAAGCTTCCTAAAGGAACTCCTGACATGGTAGAGATTGCAGACGCAATTGCAGAAGGAGCATCAGCTTATTTAAAAAGACAATATACTGTAATTGGTTTCATATCAGCAGCAATTTTTGTATTAATGTGGTTTACATTAGGCTCACTTTCAGCTATATCATTTTTAATCGGAGCATTTTTATCAGCACTTGCAGGTTTTGTTGGAATGAATGTAGCAGTTAGAACAAATGTTAGATGTGCCAAAGCCGCACAAAAGGGGATAGGTCCAGCATTAACAACTGCTTTTTCTGGTGGATCTGTAACAGGACTCATGGTTGCAGGTCTTGCACTTTTAGCTGTAGCGGGAACATATTTATTATTGACCCTTTTAAATCAAACTTCTAACTTAACTCCCTTAATTGCTCTAGGTTTTGGTGGTTCATTAATTTCAGTTTTTGCAAGGCTTGGTGGTGGAATTTATACCAAAGGAGCTGATGTTGGAACAGACATGGTTGGAAAAATTGAAGCAGGAATTCCTGAAGATGATCCCCGTAACCCAGGAGTTATAGCCGATTTGGTAGGGGATAATGTAGGCGATGACGCAGGTATGGCAGCTGACCTTTTTGAGACGTACGTCGTTACAGCAGTTGCATCAATGCTACTGGGATCTTCAGTGTTTGCTGGCAATCCAAGTGCTTTCTATTTTCCATTAGCAATTGGGGCTAGTGCAATTTTTGCCTCAATCATTGGAACTTTATTTGTTAAAGTTGGAAAAGACAAAGCTATAATGAAAGCTTTATATAAAGGTCTTGCTGCAGCTTCAGTTGTTTCAATTGTCTCTTTTTGGTACATCACCAAAATATTTATGTCAGGAAATGGTCATTTTTCAAATCTAAATCTTTATCTTTCTACCTTGATCGGAATTGCTGTTACTATTGGAATGGTATTAATCACAGAATATTTCACTTCTAAAAGTTTTGGACCAGTTAAATATATTTCAGAAGCTTCAACCACAGGGCATGGAACAAACATAATTGCAGGTCTTGCAATATCAATGAAATCTACTTTTCCTCCTATCATTTTAATTTCTCTTGCAATACTAGGATCTTTTTCATTAGCAGGTCTTTACGGTATAGCACTTAGCGCCATGGCAATGCTTTCTTTAACAGGAATTGTGGTTGCAATTGACGCATTTGGACCAATCACAGATAACGCTGGTGGAATTACCGAGATGACAAATCAGCCAGACAAGGTTAGAAATGTTACAGATGCCTTAGATGCAGTTGGTAACACAACAAAAGCTGTCACAAAAGGCTATGCGATTGGTTCTGCAGGTCTTGCAGCACTTGTTCTTTTTGCAAGTTTTGTTGACGAACTAAGCAAATCTGGAGTGGGGGTTGGTAACTTTTCACTTTCTGACCCTAAAGTTTTAATTGGATTATTTATCGGTGGTTCTATCCCTTATATGTTTGGAGCTCTTGCCATGGAAGCTGTTGGAAAAGCTGCCAAATCTATTGTTGAAGAAATTAGAAGACAATTTAAAGAAATACCTGGAATCATGACCAGAAAAGCAAAACCAGAATATGGTAAAGCTGTTGATATTGTAACTAAATCAGCGCTTAAAGAGATGATTGTTCCTGCACTTTTACCTGTAGTTTCTCCAATCTTGGTTGGATTTTTATTAGGTGCACAAGCTTTGGGTGGTTTACTAGTTGGTACCATTATTACAGGTCTTTTTGTTGGTATTTCAATGACAACAGGTGGAGCTGCTTGGGACAATGCCAAAAAGTATATCGAAACGGGTAATTTTGGAGGTAAAGGAAGTGAAGCTCATAAAGCAGCAGTAACAGGAGACACTGTAGGAGATCCTTATAAAGATACTGCAGGACCTGCAATCAACCCAATGATCAAAATAATAAACATTGTTGCTCTTCTGATTGCTCCATTTTTGATTTAATCTCAAGATAACTAAAATCTACATCAATTGTTTTAGCATCATTCCAAAAATCTTTAAAGTGAAGTTTTTTATTTTTTAGTCCGTAGTCATAAACTTCTTTTGTTAACCTTACATCTTCCTCACAGTAAAACTTTAGTTTTTTTAGAGATTCTTTATCTCTTTTTTGCCAATAAATAATTGCGTTTCTTGGATCGTCAGCTTTATGATCACCCAACGTTTCTTTGACAATTGCATTCAGTGACACTCTTTTACCGTTAACTTCCTTTACATGTTCTAAAATATCAAGGTGGGGGAGTTTGGTTAGTTCTTGTGGTAAATATGGCTTTAGAGCGGGGACATCAAATCTTTTTGAATTAAAACCAATTATTCTATCTGCATTTTTGAAGTACTCCCAAGCCTTAGGAACTTTGTCTTCAAAAAAAGAAATCATTTCGCCACTAACTTCGTTAAAATTCTGATCCAGAGTCCTAACGTACATAGAAAGTATAGACACTCCCAGCATTGCAGGGTCTGACCCTGCAATCTCATCAAAAAACTTTTGTGTCTCAAGATCAAAAATTACTTCATTGTACATAGTGGGGAATTTGTAGTTTAACAAATTTTTGGTGCTTGTCAAAAGAGGATATTTTTCTGTAAAAATTGTTCATGATAGACAATTGGACACCAAGAGAACAAAGGTCAAGAGAAAAATGGAGAGAAAGAGGTCGACTCGCAGAAATTCAAGTAAATAACGGATGGTCTAGAGAAGAATTGGCAGAACATTTCAAACAAGAAGCTGAGGCAAAATTAGAACCAATCGTTCCTACTGAGACTATAATATATAATTCTGCAGATATTGTTTTAAGATACTTAACCCCAGATAGAAATAAAAAAAAGAAAATGTGATTTCCCCTTGCTTCAACTAATTAAACAAGCTAGAATTACTAGGCATGGACATCGGCAAAATAAAACAAATTGAAATAACTTCAGAATTATCTAAATCATACGTTGATTATGCAATGAGTGTTATTGTTGCCCGTGCTCTTCCTGATGTTCGTGATGGCCTTAAGCCTGTTCACAGGAGAATTTTATATGCCATGAGCCAAATGGGACTAAAACATACTGGTCCATTTTCTAAATCTGCAAAAGTCGTAGGAGAAGTTTTAGGTAAATATCATCCACACGGTGATACTGCTGTCTACGATACCGCCGTTAGAATGGTTCAAGATTTTTCACTTCGTTATCCACTACTTAAAGGGCAGGGAAATTTTGGCTCAGTCGATGGGGATTCTGCCGCAGCCATGCGTTACAGTGAAATGAAATTGTCTGCAATTTCCGAATATCTTTTAGCTGATATTGAAAAAGATACCGTTGACTATATTGATAATTTTGATGCAACACTCAAGGAACCAACTTTTATGCCCGCCCTTCTCCCTAATTTACTTCTAATGGGTTCTGAAGGTATTGCTGTCGGAATGGCAACTAAAATTCCACCACATAATTTAACTGAGGTTGTTGATGCAATTCTTGACATGATCAAAAAAGGAAGAGTAACAATTGAAAATGAGGAGGTTCATGCTACTGAAAATGACTTTGTAATCAATAAGATAAATTTAATAGCCTCTGGCGACGAAAAAAAATTCACACAAGATGAAGTCGATCCAAAAAGTATTTCTTTTGAGACCGATGCCACAATTGATGAAATAACAGATATACTTCCAGGTCCTGATTTCCCAACTGGTGGAGCAATTTATGACGCGGCATCATTAAAAGAAGTTTACGCCACCGGCAGGGGGCGAATTGTGGTTCGTGGAATTGCAGAGATAGTTGATAATGGCAAAAAATCACAGATTATAATTTCTGAAATCCCATACCAAGTAAATAAAGCAGAAATGGTTGCTAAAATTGCAGAACTTGTAAAAGATAAAAAACTAGTTGGAATATCAGATCTAAGGGATGAATCAGATAAAGATGGAATGAGAGTTGCTATTGATCTTAAAAAAGATGCCAAACCAAAGTCTGTTTTAAATAATATCTATAAACACACAAGACTACAAACTACATTCCCTGCCAACTTTGTTGCACTTGTTGACGGAACACCTCATACTCTAAATTTAAAACAAATTTTAGTTGAATATATTAAACACAGACAAAAAGTGGTTGTTAGAAGAACAATTTTTGAATTAACTGAAGCAAAGAGAAGATCTCACATATTAGAAGGTTTAAAGATAGCACTTGATAATTTGGATGCTGTAATTAAAACAATCAGAGAAAGTAAAACACAAGAAGAAGCAAAAACAAATTTGGTGGCAAGATTTAAGTTGTCAGAAATCCAAGCAACAGCGATACTTGATATGCAACTTAGAAGATTAGCTGCTTTGGAGCGAGATAAAATTGAAAAGGAGTATCAAGAGATTAAAAAATTGATTGATGAGCTCGTGGCGATCTTAAAAGATCCTGGAAAGATATTGACAATAATAAATACTGAACTTACTGAACTCAAGGCAAAATTTGGAGATAGCCGAAAAACAAAGATTTATAAAAGTAAAATAGGGGAGTTTTCTGAAGAAGATTTAGTTGCAAAGGAAGATTGCTTGGTAACTGTCACAAAAACAGGTTACATTAAAAGAGTTTCAAAAAATACTTATAAAGCACAAAGAAGAGGTGGTAAGGGTGTAATAGGAATGACCACCAAAGAAGAGGATGAGATTGATCATCTGGTAACTGCTTCAACTCATGATCAAATTTTATTCTTTACCAATAAAGGTCGTGTTTTTGGTACAAAGGTCTATGAAATACCAGAGTCTTCTCGTCAAGCAAAAGGGCAGGCCCTTGTCAATTTTCTAAATCTTGAAAGTGGAGAAGTCATTAAATCAATTTTACCAATGGACAAAACTTTAAAAGCTAAACATTTGATACTTGCTACATCTTCAGGAGTTATTAAAAAAACTGAATTAAAGCATTATGAAAACTTACGAGCAAACGGTTTAATTGCAATTAAACTTCATGGAGATGATATTTTAATTTCTGCTCACTTAACCTATGGATCAGACAACATCATGCTTTTAACTAAGAAAGGGATGTCAATTAGATTTCCTGAGGGAAATGTCCGTCCAATGGGTAGAGCAACAACTGGCGTAACTGGAGTAAAACTAGACAAAGGAGATAGTGTAATTGGAATGGAAGTATTTCCTGAAAAATTAGAAAAGGCAATTGACAAAAGGAAAAAGATTTTTCGCGATATTTTAACAATTTCAATTCATGGACTAGGAAAAAGAACTAGATTTGATTTGTTCCCAATTCAAAAAAGGGCAGGTAAAGGACTTAAGGCTTGTGTAATATCAGAAAAAACTGGAGAACTTGCCTGTGCAGCCATGGTAACCGAAAAGTCAGACCAATTAGTAATAACTTCCAAAAAAGGACAGGTGATAAAACTTCCTGTTAAAAATATTCCACAATTAGGTAGAGCAACACAGGGAGTTATTATAATGAGGTTTGCGAACAAAGGAGATACTATTGCAGCTGCTACTATTCTTGAAAAAACTGGCGATGAAGAAGAAGAAATTTAGTGGTACTATTATAATATGAAAAGAATTGGAGGAATAATAATATTTTTTATACTTCTTTTTGTTTATTCTAAATTTGGACCAAATCTTCCAATTTCTGTTTTAACTCAGTCAAAAGGTGAACCCATGATTGTTTCTGATACTGGAAAAGTAACTGTTGTACCAGATATAGCAAAAGTTAGCTTGGGAATTGAGGCACAAGGGCAGAGCCTTAAGCAGGCTCAAAGTGACGTAAACGTCAAGTCCAAAAACTTAACAGATTCTCTTAAAAAATTAGGAATTGATGAAAAAGATATCAAGACAACAAATTATAGTGTCAGTCCTGAATATGATTATCAGACTACTCCATACAGAATAAATGGGTATAGAGTATCAATAAATTACGAAGTAAAAATTACAGATTTTGGCATTGTCAACGACGCACTAGTTGTAGCCACTTCGGCCGGTGCTAATGTCATTGGCAATTTAAGTTTTGAAGTAAATGACAAAACAAAAGAAGAAATGACTCAAAAAGCGCGTGAGGAAGCTGTTAAACTTGCCAAGACAAAAGCAGAAGGACTGGCCAAAGCCGCAGGAATTACACTAGGAAAAATCATAAATGTGACAGAATCTCAAGGAGTTGATTATCCAAGACCAATGATGGAATTAGAAAAAGCAAATGTCACCCCAGGAGAAACAGAAATATCTGTTACAGTGACTCTCTCATATAGTCTTTAATATTTATTCCTTCTTTTGGAATTAATATATAAGCTCCTGCAGAACTTTTACTCTGTGTTAATACATTTTGATCAGATACACCTAAATATGAAATGGCATAATCCAATGGATTTCCAATATCAGTTAGTATTTTATTTACTTTATCCAAATCTAAATCAGTATTAACTAAATTAAATAGATTAGATATATCTTTAATATTTGCTTTTTGAAGTATTGCTTTTAAAACTTCAAATTGATGTCCTGACCTCTCAAAATCACTACCTCCGTGACGACTTCTAACATATTTTAAGGCTTCTTCACCGTTCATTTGATGTAAGCCTACATTATATGAAATGGTCTCATATCGGCAGTCAAATTGTTTTTCAAGTTCAAAACCTGAGTATTTTGCATGTAAACTGGCAACCTCATCAGGCAACTTTCCACAAAGTTCATTTTCAAGTCCTCGAACTGGATAAAAATTATCTGTATATGCTTTTTTAACATCAACTGTAATCCCTTCTATCAAATCAACCATCTTGATAAAAGAGTTAAAATCAATAGATATAAAGTTAGAAATAGCAAGACCTGTTACTCCTGTCAATGCATCTTTTAATGATGGATCAGCATTTATTTTATGTCCTGAAAACCAAAAATCACGAGGAAATGAAATTATGTTTGCTTTTTTATCCGTTACATTAATATGGACAACAATTATTGCATCCATAAGTCCTCCGCCAGAATGACCAGATCCACCATTCCCAGTTAGTAAAATATTAAAAGTCTTAGCGTCTTTGCTAGTTTCTCTTTCTTCTTCTATTAAAATAGGTAAGGGATAATTGGTGTTTGATGATTGGTTATTATTTTTTTCTTTAGAAAAAAATTTCGTGTATCCAACTACTCCCAAAATCATACCTATTAAAAAAAATAAAGTTATAAATAACCAAATAAATATTTTTTTCATGAAATAAGTATATCACCACATTGGTTCATGAGGTGTATATTTTTTACCAATCTCATCTCCATTTTCATTATAAATAATTTCAAACATCATACATTTTCCATTTGAACAAGGTTGACAATCTTTATTAATATTGACAACAGTACCCCCATCTTTCCAAACTGATGAATTAGTAGGTTGACAAAAACCGCTGGTTTTACCTTGAGGAAGATTAAAAAATTGTTTATTTTCAGTTGTCACACTGAAAGTTAATTATATACTATTTTCCCCTCCCATGAAATGTTTCGTGGATATCATGAAGTTGTTTATTAGTAACGTGAGTATAAATTTGAGTAGTTGATATATTCTTATGTCCCAACATCTCCTGAACAGATCTTATATCAGCCCCTGCAACAAGTAAATCTGTAGCATATGAATGCCTCATTGTGTGTGGGGTTGCATCAATTGGAAGTTTAACTTTTCTAACATATTTTTTTAAAAGTCGCTCGATCGATCGGGGAGTGAGACGCATTTTGTTATCCTCCATAGTAGGATCGATCTTTCCTTTGTGACGAATAAATAAAGGTTTAAAATGGTCTTTTCTTTCATTCAAATACTTTTTTAAATAATCCGATGATCTAGAAGATAAAAAGACTACTCTTGCCCTTCCACCTTTACCTGTAATTCCAAATTCTCGTCTATCAAAATCAATTTTTTCAATATCAAGATTTGTCAGCTCAGACACACGAAGACCTGTGGAAAATAAAACTTCTAAAATTGCTTTGTCTCTGATACCTTGAATGTCAGACATGGTTGGTGCATTTAACAGTCTATCTATCTGTTCACCATTTAGAAATTTAACCTGTCTATCAGGAATTTTTGGAAGTTCAATTTTATCAGGCGCCATGACAGAATAATCATTTCTAATTAACCATTTTAAAAACGATCGTAGAGCAATTGCATGATATCCTTGTGTTTTCTTACCTAAACCAAGTTTAGCAAGATAAGCTCTAAAATCGTGAATAGTATCAGGTTTTATATCTTCTATCTTTGTTTTTCTAAGCGTTCTAATTAACCAAGCATCTAATCTCCCAAGATAGTGTTTGTAATTTCTAATTGTAAGAGGGGAGCATCCTTTTTCAACAGATAAATAATCTAAAAAATCATCTATTTTTTTTGATATTTCAGAATTTTTCGTTTGGGCAGAATTCATCTAAATAAATACTATCTTTATTTGGGGAATGTGTCAATAACATTGTGCGACGACATTGCAGGGTCTGACCCTGCAATTTATTTATCAAAAGTTTTCACGAGTGAAAAGGAAAGTGGGGGAGGAGTCCCCTGCTGGAAATTAAAAATTAAGAGTTAATAATTAATAATTAACAAAACATCAAAAACTATTTAACAAACTAACAATACAAATAAATTATAAAACTTATATATTTGTAGTTTATATACAGAATTTATCTGCTATAGAAGAAGAATATGAACTCACCAAATCGATTCTAAGGCCTGTCTAAAACAAAAGACGGGTAGTTAATCATTTAAACTTAATCCCGTATTTTCGGACTAACACAACTCTTCTATAAAAATAAAATTTCAGGGGACCTATAAAGCCTTGGCAGGCTCAAGTAATTAATAGTTAAGAGTTAAGAAATAAGAAAGATAAAATAACATAAAAAACTTTATTTGCATATGTAGAAAATATTTATTAATTCTTAATTTTTATTTATTAATTGCTTACCACACTACTCTCAACATTATATATTACGTCGTAAAAGTATTATTGTACGACATAGTATTTTGACAGACATTTAGTTGGGGTGTTAGGTTAATAAATAGATAGTCTAGGTAAGAAGGATTTATGCCAAATATAAGTAAGCTTGTTATTAGTTAGAGAGTCTACTCCTCCAAAAAGTAAAATATTAAGTTATCCACACAATGTATCAAACTATATCATTTCGTGAAAACTCTTCCCTGCTCTGTGAAAACATACCCCATAATTATGGGGTTCTAGGCCCTACTCCCCTTTTACCCCCATCTAGTAGCAAAAAACATACCAATAAGTACAATTAAACCTACTGTTAAGTACTCTCTGACCACAGATGGAAATAATCTATCTTCAATTTTTGCCTGTCCCAGGCCCAACAGCAGGTATACCCCACTGGTTAAAAAAAGTGAGCCTACAACGACTGTTACTGGCCAGAAGAATATAAGCGCTGAAAGCTCAGCTACTATCAAACCTGAAACAAGTGCCATTTGAAAAGTTTTCATATCAAATTCTTTTTCAAGCTCTATTGACCACATACCTTGCCAGAAAAGTAAAAATGAAGAAATAAAAACTAAAAATGAAGAATATAAAAGATTAAGTCTTATAGACAAAATTGCATCAAAAAGTAAAAAGGAAGTTAAAAGTGTTAAAACAAAACCAACACCATGGGCTGCTCTTAAAAGTGCAATTGTTTTTTGTGAGGAAACTGTATAAATATTCATGGTTGAAGAAAGGATATATATGCCTAAACCATAAAAAATGACAATGGGAATACGTGTATAAATACTAACTGGTAGTAAAAACCAAAAAATACCAACTCCAAGAGTGAAAAGCATTGGTAAAATTAACGACAGAAGGGTCATGTTTTTTGCTAAACCTTCATAAAATGACCAAAAAGAAAAAATGCCTGTTAACAAAACTAAAATAGCAATTGCTAAAAATTTAGTTGAATCATCAATAAATTGAATCCAAATAAATCCCGCCGAAAGGAAAAGTGATGAAATTATAAACCTCAATCTTTTAGACATATTATTAAAAATATAATTTAAAAATTATGATATACCTTTTGCACATCATCATGATTTTCAAAATTATCGATAAAATTAGTTAATTTTTTAATTTGATCATTATCAGTAATTTCTAAATAAATTTTAGGTACCATAGTAAGTTCTCTTTTTAGAACCTTATAGCCAATACTTTCGAGTTTATCGCTTATTTCTTTTAGCTTGTCTGGTAATGTATAAACTTCAAGTCCATCTTCGCTATCCTTAATATCCTCTACTCCTAAATCAATAATTGTTAAGGTTTGTGAATCAGGATCATCTGTTTTTTCAATTAATAAAAATCCTTTATGATCAAAATTGTGTAAAACTGAATTTGGTCCACCCATTGCTCCCCCATTCTTTTCAAACAAAGTTTTGATTTCTTGAGCTGTTCTATTTTTATTATCCGTTGCCGTCTCAACAACCACAGTCATTCCAAAAGGTCCAAATCCTTCATATGTAATTTCTTCAATACTATCCATTTTTTCTTCTGCAGATTTTAGAATTCTATCTATATTTTCCTTTGGCATGTTAAATTCTCTGGCTTTATCAATTGCTACACGAAGTTTGAAGTTCATATCAGGATTGGTGCTTCCCCCCGACTTTATAGCAATAGAAATAGTTTTTGAAAGTTTGCCAAAAATATTGCCTTTAGCCGCGTCTTTTAATCCTTTTTGTCTTTTAATTGTTGCAAAATGTGAATGACCTGACATACTATATTACAATTATATCATGTATGATAATTTAGCCCAAACAGCCATTAATTCAGCTCTAAAATGTGATTGGAGTGAAGCTATAAAAATAAACAAGATACTATTATCTCAAGATAAAAATGATATTGAAGCACTCAATCGTTTAGCCCGCGCTTATTTTGAATCAGGAGATATAAAAAAGGCGAAAAGTGCCTCCCTTAAAGTATTAAAGATTGAACCATCAAATAAAATTGCCGAAAAAGCGGTTGAAAAATATCAAAAAGTGAAACTAAATAATCATATAACTAATGGTCAAAACGTAAACGCTTCTGATTTTATTGAAGAGATGGGAACAACAAAACTAACTCAGCTACTTAATTTATGTTCTGAAAACATTATTTCATCTCTTGATTCAGGTGATGAGGTCTTTCTATCAACACACTCTCACAGAGTGACAGTTGTCACACACGACAAGAAATATATTGGTAAATTGCCTGATGATTTATCTGCAAGGCTTAGACTATTAACTAAAGAGGGTTATGAATATAGGGTAATAATAATGTCTGCAAGTAAAGAAAATATCAAGATAATTATTAAGGAGACTAAAAAGGGCAAGGGTCATGAAAAAATAAACTCATTTCCAGTTGAAGTATTAGAACCTATCGGCGAATTTGCCTCCTAATTTTATTTTAATATCTGATGTAGTTATATCTTCCTTGTTTATTTTGCAATCAAAAATATTAGCTATAACTTTTATAGCTTTTGTGTTGCCTCCATATATCTCACAATCAAAGTCTTCTTCATAACCTTTAGTGTAGGTTGATATCTTAGTTCCTAAATTTCCAAGAATTGATGACACATATTTAATAACATATTGATCACCCGTTAAATCATTGAGTTCAACAGACAAACCTGCTTCTTGGATATCATTGTCAATAAAATCGATTAGTGTTGAGCTTGGTAAATCAAAAGACATAAGATCAAGGTCTTTATTATTGTTTTGATATTTATTAAAAAATACTTTTACTCTTTGGAAAATATTCAAGTTAGTTTTTAGACCATCTTTCCATAAATAAAGAGGGATGAAATAATTACTAGATATCGATTCAGAAACTAATTTACCTTCAAAATTTTCTTTTTTAGCAAGTATCCAAAGACTTTCTATTTTATATTCACCTAAACCTCTTGAACTTTTTAAGACTGTTCCTGCTGGTATCCTATATATTATGTTTTTATCTTTTTTGGGATCAACTACAACAATTTCTGTTAAATTATCACTCGTTTTGCTAACGTAAATAAATTTATCTAGAGAAAAAACTTTAAAAATCAAAAATGCTAGAAATATAAATATTAAAGTTAAAAACAAATATAACATCGTTCTTGTTTTAATTTTTAATTTTTCTTTCTTAATTCTTATTTGACTAGATCTTCGCATGGGATAATCGTAAACTTTTAATCGATTTGTTTATTTCATCTTTGTCTTTACCCATTGATACTAATATGTTTCTAATTATTGATGTAGCAGCTTCAAATTCAGGTTGGACTAATTTATGAACTCTTAAGCTTTTTAATTTTTCATAATCCTCATCCAAATGAACACGTGAGATAATTCTAACTTCAGGAGTCATAGTTTGGATATGAGCTATAACTGATTCTTGAGAAAGTCTATCAGGAATTGCAATTACAACAGCCTTAGCTGAAGTCAAACCTGCCATTAATAAAACTTCTTTTTCAATCGGGTCACCGTGTATTGCAACGATACCTTTGTTAGTACAATCAAAAATAATTTTTGGGTCAAGATCTACAACAACAAAATTAATTCCATAATCAGCCAGTGCTTTCCCTACCCAACCCCCTACTCTACCAAAACCACAAATAATTATATGATTTGTTAAGTTTGACACTGAAAGTGTGTTTCTTTCAAGTGATGAAAACCCTTTCATCCTAACACTTAAAAATCTCCATAAAGGCATTGCTAATTTATATATAAAAGGAGTTGCAATTAAAGTTACAAGACTTACTGCAATTCCCAAAGATGCAGTGTTCTCTGGAATAATTTTTAGAATACTAGCAGTGCCTAATATAATAAAGGCAAATTCACCAACTTGAGACAAACCAAGAGCTGTAATAATCATAGTTTTACCACTATATTTTGCAAAATAGTTAATAACTAAAATTACTAAAAATTTAATTACTAAAACTAAAATTGAAAGCAATATTATAATGCCAAAATTTTGATAAATTGTTGTAAAACTTACAAAAAATCCTAAGGTCACGAAGAAAAGTGCTACAAATAGATCACGTAAAGGACGTGTTTCTGCAAAAACTGCATGATTTTCTTGAGATTCAGAGATGACAAAACCTGCAATAAAAGCTCCAAGTGTTGCTGAAATTCCAAAAAAAGAAACAAGAACAGCAGTTCCGACCGCAAGTGCTACTGATGTTAAAACTAAAAGCTCCCTTGAGTTAACACTTGCAACTTTATGAATTATAAATGGAACTATATGTTTACCTAACATAATTGAAACAGTAATTAAAAATGTAGCCTTAATAATAGCAACAGCACCACCAACTAATGCCCCGCTTCCACCATTTGCTAAGATAGGAAGAATTATCATTATTGGAATTACTGCCAAGTCTTGAACCAAAAGCCAACCAATCATTAATTTTCCATGGATAGTTTCTGACTCTCCCCTATCAATTAATGTTTTAACTACAACTGCAGTTGATGAAAGAGAAAAACCAAGAGATAGCACAAGAGAAGAAAGAATATCAAATCCTAAAAGTTTTAAAATAAAATAAAGTAAAGCTGTAACAATCACCATTTGCAAAACAGCAGATACTAAAATCTTTTTAAAACTTCCTGCAAATTTAGAAAGAGATAATTCTAATCCAATTGAAAAAAGCAGTAGAATTGCACCAAGTTCAGCCAATTTTTCAATTCCCAATCCATCAACAGGAAAAATTGAGGCAGTTGTGACTCCAGCTATTATATAACCAATAATAGGCTGTAATTTTAAAAGTTTGGCTAGATATCCCCCGATTAAGGCAGAAATTAAACAAATAAATAATCCTAGTGTGAAAGAAATCTCCATACTAGTATTAATACTAGGCTAAAAGAGTGAGCTGTTCAAGTGATGTACTTAAGTCGGTAGGTAATTCAGCCTCAAAACTTACTTTTTTCTTTGAGATGGGATGTATAAAACTTATACTTCCAGCGTGTAAAAATAATCTAGGACACCATTTACGATCATTGCGTGCAGTCTTACGACCCGCGTAAAATTCATCCGCAACTATTGGATGACCAATATGTTTTAAATGAATTCTAATTTGATGTGTCCTGCCGGTTTGAGGCATAAGCCTCAATAAGCTATAAGTTATAAGATCTAAGTTATATGAAGAAATAACTTCATACTTAGTAACTGCTTCACGCCCTCCAGCCAATACTCCAAATCTATCTCTTCTCCAAGGTAATCTTCCCACAGGCTCAGAAATCACACCCGCCGGGTGTGATGTTTTACCATGTACTAGAGCAATATATGTTTTACTGACCAAACGTTCTTTAAATTGCCTCTGGAGCTCTTCAAATGCATTTATAGTCTTTGCTACAAGAAGTATTCCCGATGTCTCTTTATCAAGTCTATGAACAATGCCGTTTCTAAACTCAAAACTATTAATTCTAAATTCTAAATTAGAACGCAACCAGCTTTGAATAGTTGGCTGAGTTGTAGTAGTGCTGGCGTCGTTAGTAATCCATCCAGAAGGTTTTTCCACGATAAGCATGCTATCATCTTCATAAATTATCTTAGGTGTCATTTCTCTCTCTTTTTCTCACATTTAATACATTTTGTAGCTTCGGGGAAAACTGCAAGTCTATCTGTATTAATCATTTTTCCACATTCCTCACAAATACCATATTTACCAATTCTAACTCTTTCTAATGCTTTTTTAATTTGTTTTGATTTTTGATTTAATTCTTCTTTGATTGCAGATACTCTAGCATGCCCAAATTGTTCCTCTGCTTCAGTATCAGGAGAAGCATATTTTAAATCTCTTGATTTGTCATTAAATGGATCTTCTGAGGAAATATTTTTTTTACTAATTTTTAATGCTTTTAAGCTAGACATTAAGAAATCTCCAACAGGTTTAAGAAGGTCTTTTGGGAATAAAATTTTAGTCATTATTTCTTGATAGATTATACAGCAATATAATAAGCAGTAAAGATGTAGTTAACGATAAAACTACTTCAAATATATTTGCATAAAAAAGCCCTGCTCTTAACACAAAAAAGATAGCAAGTGTTACTATACCTGAAAACCCTACTCTACCTGACTTATACCATGTAAATTTTTTGTATTGTGCATCCAAAAAGAAAAATAAAAAGACAGAAACTGCAGTCAACCAAAAATATAAAAATGAAATTAAATTATGAGTTAAAATAGCATTTGCTAAATGATAAAATCCCAACCAAGGTAAAAGACCAATGACTAATCCTTCAAATGATTCGATAAATTTAATTTTTTGACTTTTTATAGCAATTGCAAAACCTAAGGCAATACCTATTATTTCTAACCAAAACCAATAACTATTAAAAATTTTTAAACTAGTAAAAAAACCAAGTGATAATCCAATTAAAATAAATACAGCTAAATTAAATACTTTTTCATAATGATAATCATCTTTTAATCTCTTCCATAAAGAAAAGAGGAATACAAAAATGCCCAGTAGATTTGCAATTAGCATAAGCTATATAATATCATAATCTAATGTTAGAAACTCCACACGTAGCCTTAGGTATTGCAATTGCCGTTGCAGTCCCCAATCCTCTTATCTCAATTCCACTAGCTTTTGCTAGTCATTTTGTTCTTGACATGACCCCTCATTGGAATCCCCATCTAAATACTGAAACAAAAAAATATGGATATTTAACAAACAAAACTTTATTAATTATCGGATTAGACCTAGCCTGTGCAGCAGTATTAACTGCTTTTGTATCAAAAGGCAATATAAACATACTTCTGGCTTCCTTTGCATCTATTTTACCCGATATTGTTGAGGGTCCATATTTTTTGCTTGGGTGGAAAAATGAATTTGTCAAAAAATGGATTAGTTTTCAAAAATCAATTCAATCCGATGCAAACATTTATTGGGGACTTTTAACACAAATATTAGTCATTCTTGGCGCGCTCTACATAATCACCTGATCTTGTATCTACTCTTATCATTTCTCCTACTTTAATAAAAAGTGGAACTTTAACAGTTAGTCCATTTTCCATTGTGGCAGATTTTAAATAGTTACTAGCAGTATTTCCTTTAACACCAGGGTCACATTCAACTACTTTTAATGTTATCTTCGGAGGCAAATCAACAGACATGGCACGTTCTCCCCAAAACAAGATATCGCATTCCCCTCCCTCTTTAATATAATTTACATCGCTTCCTAAAATTGCTAGTGGAACTTCAATTTGTTCATAAGTATCAGTATTCATAAAATAGGCAACTTTAGCATCTTTGTATAGATACTGAAATTTCTTTTTGTTTAAAGTAATTAAATCAAAAGAAAGATTACTTGAAAAAGCATGTTCGACATTGGCAAACGTCTCAAGATTTACACAATTTACACGTACAGTTGCACCACCCCTACCCATTTTAATTAGTTGATATTTTGTAACTTTAAATGGTTTACCTTCATACAAAAAGGATGTCCCACTTCTTAATTCTGTTGCATTAACATTTGCCATACTGTGGCTATTGTAACTTAAAAAATAGTATAATACTAGAATTGCCGGAGTGGTGGAATGGTATACACGCACGACTCAAAATCGTGTGACCTAAAAAGTCATGGAAGTCCGAATCTTCTCTCCGGCACAAAAATTATTTTTTGTGTTTTGAGTCTCTTGAGAAGAATTTAATTCTATCCCCTTTGAAGAATAATGGAACAGAGGCAAGTGGTCCATTTCTATGTTTTGCAATATCAAGCATTACATTTTCCACATTATCATCTTCTTCGCGCCAAATAAACATAACAACGTCACTATCCTGTTCGATGCTCCCAGATTCACGAAGGTCAGAAAGTTGAGGTCTCTTGATAGTTCTTGACTCTACACCTCTTGACAACTGAGAAAGTGCTAAAACTGGAACTTTCAGTTCTCTAGCAAGATTTTTAAGGCCTTGTGATATTTCTCCCACTTCTTGTACTCTATTTTCTAGGTTTCTACTTCTTGCTAGTTGTAAATAATCAACAACTAATAAATCTAATCCATGTTCAATTTGAAGTCTTCTTGCTTTTGTTCTCATTTCTAAAATTGATAGTGCAGGTGTGTCATCAATATAAAGCGAAGCTTCTGCCAAGATCCCCATCGCCTTGCTAAGTTTTGTAAAATCATTTTCATCAAGTTTTCCAGTTTTAAGTCTCCATGCGTCTATGTCAGCAACATCAACAAGAAGTCTATCAACTAATTCCTCCTTACTCATCTCAAGTGAGAAATATCCAACATTCTTTTTGTTTTTAACCGAAGCATATTGAGCAATATTCATTGCAAGTGCTGATTTACCTGTACCAGGTCTTCCTGCAAGTATTATTAAATTACTCTTTTGTAATCCTGCGGTAGCACTGTCAAGATCAATAAAACCTGTGGCAATTCCTCTTAGACCCTCTCCTTGTTTATGAAGTTCATCAAGCCTGTCAAAACTTTCTGCTAAGGTATCCCTAACTGAAGTAAATTCTTTTTTGACATTCTTTTGTGAAAGTGAAAAAACCTCTGACTCAGCTTTATCTAATAAATCAGCTGATGACATTCCTTCGTCAAGTGAAAATTCAACTAATCTTGTTGCAGCTTTCATTAAAGATCTTTTAACTGATTGATCTTTAACTATTTTCCCATAATGCTCAACATGGGCTGCTGTTGGGACTTTATTTGCAATATCTGTGAGGTATGACGCACCACCTACTCTTTTTAACGCTTTTGTTTTTTTTAGGCGCGTAGCGACGGTTAATACATCAACTGGAGTTCTTTCTTCATAAAGAGATAATATTGCTTCATAAATTTCTTTGTGGCGTTCATCATAGAAATCCTCTGGAGATAAAAATTCAGCAACTGCTATTACTGCATCTTTATCCAACAAAAGAGCTCCAAGGACACTTTCCTCTGCTTCTACCGAATGTGGTGGTACTCTAACCTGATTTGTATCTGCCATTTTAAGTATTTAGTACTATTATTTGGGCAGTTGAGTCCTCTATTAGTTCTTCTTTTTTGATACTAAACTTACTTAATCTTTCAACAACTAATCCACTTTCTTTTAAGAATTTATCAAGTTCTTCTTCATTTTTGTATCCGAGGGGAATAATGTAATAGCTCTCAAGCTGTTGGGTCATTTCAATTGATTCAGAAGTAACAGGAACTAATAAGATATCAACATCTCCAATCTGAGACAACTTACTATCTATTAATTTTTTTGTTATACCATCTAAATTACAAATTCTAAATCCATCAACTTCATAGACGAAGATTGTCCCCTCTTCAGTTTTTACACCAATAACTGAGATTCCACTTACTTCATATTCCCCAGCTCCTTTTAATTCCTTTGAAGTATTGCCATCTGGTGACTCTATCAATACTCCATTTGCTTTGGAATAAAGAATTCCTGTCTTACCTTTGATTTTAAATTGATTATCTTTATATACTATTTCCATAGTATTGTCATTCTAACTATTTAAGTCTTACTTGACAAGATGGTAGTTTTTGAGGTTTAATAGCCACTGCATGAGAAAAGAAATAATCTTTGCAATAATTGCAGGTATATCAATTGGTCTTATTGTTGCTTTTGGAGCTTGGAGAGTTACTAAAGCAATTCAAAAAAACGCTGAGGTTATTGATATTAAAAAAGATACACCCCCTAAAAATCAAGTTTCATTAACAATTAGTAATCTATATGACTATGATATTATATCTAGTCTACAAGTTAAAATTGCTGGATTAACAAAACCACGCACCGATCTTATTATCTCCACTTCCGATGAAGACTTTTTTGGCAAATCAAATGATGATGGATCATTTGAAATGGAAGTAAATTTACCTGCTGGAATTTCTGAAGTTAGTATAAATGATCCAGTTAACAATGCAGTCGAAAAAATAATACTTGTATATTCAACTGAATTTGGAAAATACATTAAAACAGATGAAAAATTAAAAACAACATCATATGTTGGTACAGTTACAGATATTTCTTCTAATACAATTCAAATAAAAACAGCTAAAGGTGACATTGCACAAATGTCAACTGCAGAGGAAACAAGTTATATTAACACCTTGAAAAAGAATGCTGAAGTTAAATCTACAGATATTGCAATTGGTGACTACATTGTAGCAATGGGATTTGTTAATGGAAACAAAGTATTACTTGCTAAAAGAATATTAATTGCAAACCCTTTAGTTGAAAACAATGTAAAGATAGAAAAAATTGAAATTGTTAAATTATCAAAAAGTTATATCAACGAAATTAAATTACCAAAGAAATGGAAGGGTCCAAATATTAAAGAATTAGAAGTTGGACAAGAAATATATATAGTTGGAACAAATGAAAATGGTGTCTTTTCTTTACGAAGTATCTTAACTCCTGTAGAATGAGATTCAATATATGATATTATAATTATATATGCAAAAAGGGCCAGTAACACCTAAAGGTTTTCAAGATATGATGCCAGATGTGGCTTCAAAACGCCGGATGTTTGTTAATAAGATTGCTGTTGTTCTTGAAAAATTTGACTTTACTCCTCTTGAAACTCCAACAATTGAATTTGCAGAAACTTTACTTGGTAAATATGGTGAAGATGAAAAGTTAATTTACACCTTTGAAGATAGAGGTGGAAGAAAACTTGCTCTTCGTTATGATTTAACCGTTCCCTTGGCAAGATTTGTTTCTAACAACTTAGGATTATTAAATCCAACATTTGCAAGATACCAAATCGGCCAAGTCTTTAGAGGAGAAAAGCCTCAAAAAGGAAGATCGAGAGAATTCACACAATTTGATTGTGACATTGTTGGAAGTGAAAGTGTAAACGACGACGCAAAAGTAATTGCAGCAAGTATTGAAGGTATGCGTGCAATGAACTTCAACAAGGCACGCCTTGCTATAAATGACAGAGAAAATTTTAAAGATCTTTCAATTGATGAAATAAGATTAATAGACAAAATGTATAAAATTGGCAAAGAAAATATGCCGCAAAGTCTTTTAGACTTTATTGCTAAATCTACACCCACTCCAAGATTATTGGAAATATTTAAAATTTTAGAAAGCGATTATAAGTTAAAAAAAGATGTTGATTTCTTTTTTGATCCAACTTTAGCAAGAGGCCTTGATTATTATACTTCGACCGTTTTTGAAATGAAATTAAATGGAATGCCGCAAGACTTGTCAGTTGGTGGTGGCGGAAGATATGATAATTTAATTGGCATGTTTGCTGGACGTCAAATTCCTGCAGTTGGTTTTTCTTTTGGAATCGATCGTATCATTGAGCTTATATGACACCAAGAATTCGCGCCTATTTAATGCTTATTGTGGTTGGTGTTATTTGGGGAGTGGCGTCGCCTGTAATTAAATACACATTAGCAGGATTTTCCCCTACTATATTCCTTACGTATAGATTTGGGATTTCTACAATAATTGCAGTGATTATTTTTGCAACTTACGGTATGCATATTCCTAAAAATATAGGAGTATTTTTAACTTTACTTTTATATGGTTTTTTAAATTCCGTGGTATCTTTAGGACTTTTATTTTTCGGTATGGAAAATACAACAGTTTTAGAAACTGGATTAATTACACTTGCAAGCCCTTTAATTATTTCAACTGTAGGAGTTTACTTCTTGCATGAACATGTTACTAAAAGGGAAAAAATTGGAATGGGAATTGCAATCTTTGGAACTGCATTAACAATAACTGGTCCCTTAAATTTTTCTGGTAATCTTTTGGTTTTAGGTTACGTAATTTCGACCGTTATTACAACTCTTTTAGCTAAAAATTTACTTAAAAAAGATGTTAATCCAATGACCATGACCAATATATCTTTCATAATAGGCTTTATCTGTTTTGGTGCTTATGTTTTATTTTCTTCAACTCTTAATTCTTCATTATTAATTCTTATTTCGACACCAATTTCATATCACATTGGTGTCTTATACATGGCCATTATTTCTGGAACACTCGCCTTTTACTTAAATACGAAAGCACAAAAATCAATTGAGATAGGTGAGGCTAGTTTATTTTCTTATTTATATCCAATTTTTTCATTACCCATCGCTGTTTTATGGCTTGGAGAAAAAATCACACCCATGTTTATAATTGGAGCAGTCATAATTGCAATTGGAGTAGCCATTGCCGAGATCAAGAAAAAAAGATATAATACATAACTATGAAGGCAACAATAAATAACAGCGGTATACCGCTTCACCCAAAATGGTTTAAGACGGCAAAAGTAAGTTGTGCTTGTGGTAACACATTCACAGTTGGTGCAACAACTCCTGAGATTAACGTTGAAGTTTGTTCTGTCTGTCATCCGTTTTATACAGGTCAAATGAAATATTTAGATGCTGCAGGAAGAGTTGAAAGCTTTAAACAAAAATTGTCACACGCTTCAAAAAAGGTTATTTCAAAATCTGAAAAAAGAAAAATAAAACAAGAAAAAAGAATTAAAGAAGAGATGGATAGACCAGATACTTTATCCGCACTAAGAAATGCTTAACCAAATTGCATATATAGAAATTCGTGGAGCTACAGGAGGCGACGAAGCCAAACTCTGGGGACAAGACCTTCTTCGTATGTATTCTAGATTTGCTACAAAGAAAAACTGGAAACAATCACAAATTGATGATTTAACTCTAAAAATAACAGGCCAAGATGTTTTTGACGAACTAAAAAACGAATCAGGAGTACATAGAGTTCAGCGGGTACCCGCAACAGAAAAAAGAGGCCGAATCCACACATCTACTGCAACAGTAGTAGTACTCCCAGAAGTTGCCGAGAACGAAGTTCATATTAACCCACAGGACCTTGAGTGGCAGTTTACAACTGCTGGTGGACATGGTGGACAAAATGTAAACAAAGTGTCTACAGCTGTCAGACTACGGCATGTACCATCAGGAATTGTGGTTCAAGCAAGAGAAGAGAGGTTTCAGGAACAAAATAGAATAATAGCTCTTGCACTACTTCGAACAAAACTATTTGAAAAACAAGAAGAGGAAAAATTAAAAACCGTTGCAGGATATCGATCTGTTATTGGAAGTGGTAAAAGAAGCGAAAAAATACGTACTTATAATTACCCACAAGACAGAATAACTGATCACAGACTTAAAAAGTCATGGGGAAATTTAGAAGTAATTCTTGGTGGAAATTTAGAAAAGGTAATAGATTTGACAAAAACAATAATATAAAGTATTATTATAGGATATAAATTGGAATAATTGCATGTCCAAATTTATTTAATTATAGGCCTTTAATTAGACCTATAAAAAGGAGCATTAACATGAAGAAGGAAATATTGTCTTGGGTAAGTTTTATGTTGTTAATGTTTGTGTTAGCTTTTATATTATGGTGGTTTTTGGCTTATGGCCCTGATTTTTTTGCAGGGCTATTTTAGTCAAACAATCACAAATGTGTGGTACAGAGAAAATAAAAATAAAAAAATCTCTGTACCATACATGTTAGTTTTTTAATTCTTTAATAGCTTCAAGAAGTTGTTCGTCTTCAGTTGTATCATCTTTGTCAGAAACAACAACATCAGGGTCGATTCCTTTTTCATTTACCCATGTTCCTTTTGGTGTTAACCATTTTGCAATTGTAATATGCAAAGATGATCCTTTTTCAAGTTGCAATGGTTCTTGTATTGTTCCTTTTCCAAATGTCTTTTCCCCTACTAATCTATAACCTTTAATTTCTGATAGTGCTCCTGCTAATATTTCAGAGGCTGATGCACTTCCACCATTAATCAAAATTACAACTTTCATATTTTGAAATTTTCCGATCCTATTTGTTGCAAAATTATTCTTTGTTTGCCCTCGGTCCTCAATTACTATGATTGAATCTTTTTTTACAAATTCAGCTGCAATATCAACAGCACCTTGTAAATAACCACCTGGATTGTTACGTAAATCCAATATTATGCCTGTCAGCTGTCCGCTTTTCGCTGTAACCTCAGAAACAGCCTTAGCCCATTCAGAATCTGTGTCTGCACCAAATTTAAGTAATTTAATATGAGCTATTGTTTCATTTTCAACAAAAGACATAATTACTGAGGGCACATCTAAATTTTCTCTTGTAATTTCTACCTTTATTGGTTCATCTTTTTCATCACGAATAAGCAAAAGTGTAACTTTAGTTCCAGCCTTTCCTCTAATTAGTTTCACAGCGTCTGAAAGTGTAATTCCAAATGTTCCTATATCAACTCCTTTAATAGGATCACTAATTCCAACTATAAAATCTCCAGCCTTTACCCCTTCTCTTTCAGCAGGAGATCCGGGTAATGGTGCAACTACAGCTAAGTTTTTACCCTTAAATCCAATTTGAATTCCAACTCCTTCAAATGAACCAGAAAGATCTTCTTCAACCACTTTATTTTCTTCAGGTGGAAGAAAAGCGGTGTAAGGGTCACTAAGAGAAGCAACCATCCCAGAAATTGCTCCATATACCATTTTTTGAGGACTTATCTTTGATTTGTCATAATATGAACTATTTAGAGTATCCCAAACTCTCCAAAAAAGAGCAAAATCAATATCTCTTTTGTCATCTGGAATTTCTCTTGATATTTTTACTTTTGGAAATGAAGCTGTTTCTAATTTAAAACCATTAGTTCCTAAGGTATAGCCAGAAACAAAAATTAAACCTATTACTACAGAAGATAAAATTACTTTCCTTACGGCAGGGAACTTCATATTAGAAAGGTAGAAGTGCTAAAAACCTTGCTCTTTGTATTTCAACTGCCATTTTTCTTTGATGTTTAGCACAAATTCCACTTCTCTCTCTTGAGAGAATTCTGCCCCTATCTGACAAAAATTTGGCTAAGTTTTCATAACTTTTGTATGAAGGTAATGTTTTTGTCTCACAAAAAAGACACTTTGTAGAAATTGGTCTTTCTTTCCTTATTTGTTTTTTAAATTTCTTTTTAGCTGGCATATAAATAACAGTTTTTAACTTAAAACGGAATATCATCACTTGTTACCTCTTCAGTTTTAGGTTCTTTAGATTCGTCTGGTACGTTAAACTCTTGATTTTCAGATTCCATTGATTCCCCCACTGGTTTAGAATCAAGAAGTATCATATCTGAAAGTACAACCTCTGTCATGTACTTTGTTTGTCCATCTTTATCCTGCCAACTTCTTGTTGAAAGTCTTCCTTCTACATATACTTTTCTTCCCTTTTTTAAAAGTTGACCACAGATTTCAGCAAGTTTATTCCAAGCAACTAGTCTATGAAAGTCTGCTTCATCTTTTTTCTCTCCTGTATCAGTTGTCCAACTTCTATTAGTTGCTAGTGAAACAGTACAAACTGCAGCACCGGTTGGAGTATATTTTAATTCTGGGTCACGTGTTAAATTACCAATTAATTGTACTTTGTTTAATGATTTTGCCATTTTTATTTAGTTTCTTCTTTGATTAGTAAATATCTTAATATATTATCAATTGCTTTTAGTTTGATGTCTAGTTGTTTAATGGATTTGGTTTGTAGTTCTAAAGGAATATGTAAATAAACTCCCTGACTGTTTTTTTTGATTTGGTGAAATAATTCTTTAACTCCCCAATCTTCAACTTTGTTCATTTTACCTTCCAAAATTTTTACAAATTTTTCAATATCTTCAAGTATTGCTTTCTTTTTGGCACTTGAAGTCTTGCCTTCTAAAATTATTGTAAGTCCATATTTGTTCATACTTTGGCTAGTATACTAAGAACCAATCTTAAATTCAATAACATCTCCATCTTTTACAATATAATCCCTTCCCTCACTTCTAACTTTTCCTAATTCTCTAGCTGACTTCCAGCCAGCAGCCTTTATGAACTCCACAAAGTCGACCACGTCGGCTTTGATAAATTTTGCCATGAAATCGGTGTGAATTACTCCACTTGCCTCTTGTGCTGTAATTCCATCCTTAATTGTCCAAGCCCTAACTTCTTTTTCTCCTGCTGTTAAAAAAGTAATGAGCCCTAACGTCTTAAAAGCTTTTTGAATAAGTTTGTCTAATGCTGATTCATTTGTACCCAATTCTTTTAAATATTCTTTTTGTTCTTCGTCTGACAATTCTGCAAGTTCTGCTTCTACTTTGGCACAAATAGCAACAACTTGATCTTGTTCTAATCCTAGTTCTTTCGCATACCTTTCTTCATACTGCTTACTACTTACTACATCTTTCTCATCAATATTTACAGCAATTAAAATAGGTTTTTTTGAAAAAAGCTCTGCATCAGGATGTTCCATATCAGCAATATCTAATTCTGTTTTAATAATTTCAAAATCGTCTTTTGGAGAAGTAACTCCTTGTTTGATTATCTCTGGATCACTAAAAGCTCGGATTACATGACAAATTGCATCAGTTTGCCTTATATGATTTAGAAATTTATTTCCCAAACCCTCTCCTTTACTTGCCCCTTCAATTAACCCTGCAATATCAACAAATTCAACAGTTGCATTAACAATTGGAGCATTATTATACAAAGGACTTAATTTATTTAATCTTTCGTCTGGAACTGGAACAATGCCAATATTTGGTTCTATGGTTGCAAATGGGAAATTGGCAACATATGCCTGTTGCTTACGCAACAGCGCGTTAAACAATGTCGACTTCCCCACATTTGGCAAACCTACTATCCCAATTTTTAACCCCATTTGAAGTATTTTAACATATATAAAAACAAAAAAGTTTTAGCGTTGTTAGTGCTAAAACTATCTTTTTGTATTAAAATTTAAAGCTTTGCTTTTAATTCTTTTTTAACCTCTTCTACTTTATCCTGACCTTGAGAAGTTAAATCCTCTACTTTATCTTTAAGTTCATTAAATTTGTTCTTTATAAACTTTCTGTTCTTTGGGTTTGATAATGCTACTGCACCAGCACCAACTGCTGCACCAATAACAGCGCCAATTATTCCTGCTTCTGCTACTTTTACATTGTTTTTATTTGACATTCTTATCACCACCTTTCTTTATAAACATACTTATTAAAGTTAATATTCCACTTTTGATACCGTTTTTTAGATCGTCAACGTCTTTTGCGACATCATCTACTTTTGTTAAAATTGAAGTTGTTTCCTTTAATGTTTTGGATAAATTAAAAGCGACATACGATAAAAATCCAACTAATATTAAAAATCCTGATGCTACTGAATAATTAAGAAAGTCTTGTGAACCCATGAATTATGATATCACACTTCTTCAATCTTATCTAATAATTCATCATCCCAATAGAGCATTTTTTGTTCTGGAAAAAGATAGGCTTTGGTTGGTTTTAATTCTTTCATAAATTCAGGAGCATGAGAAACAATAATCATTGTTCCTTTATATTCTTTTAAAGACTCTAAAATTATTCGCTGGGACATTACGTCAAGATAAGTTGTTGGTTCATCAAGAATTAAAAGATTATTATCTTTTCCTGTTAGGCAAGCAATCGAAAGCCTAGTCTTTTCCCCACCTGATAAACTCCCTACTCTTTGAAAAACTTTATCTCCTGCAAACATATATCTCCCTAAAAATCCTCTTGCATAACCTTCATTCATTTTTGTTGCTTCACAAAAGGTGTCAATTACAGACTTATTAAAATCAAAGGTTTCAAATTCTTGTGAATAATATCCTACAGACAATTCATCATTTCTCATGACTTCTCCACTATCAGGTTCTATTCGTTTCATTAAAATTTTAATAAATGTTGATTTACCTGTTCCATTTGCACCTATTAAAGCAATCCTCTCTCCTCTTAAAATTGTAAAATTAACGTCATTTAAAACTTCTAGATCACCATAATTTTTCTTTAGTGAAGTAGTTTTCATTGGAACTTCGCCAATTCTTTTTGGCTCTGGAAGTCTTATTGAAATCTTTCTAAGTTCTGGTGGAACTTCTGGAAGATTTTCTCTTTCCCTTTCTACTTTTCTACGGAGAATTGACTTTGTAGCAACAGCTCTAGAATTATTATATCTTTCTTCAGTTCTTTTTAAGTGTCTGGATTTAATCTCTAACTCTTTTTTCAAATCTCTTTCTTTGTCATTTTTAAGTTTTTCGTACTCTGAGTATGTTCCTTTATATTCTTCAATTGAAAAGTTATAGGGAGTAACTGACAAAATTTTGTCAATTGCATTATCCATAAGTTCTAAATCATGGGAAATTACAATTACTGCTCCTTTATAATTAGCTAGAAATCTCATCACCCAAGCTTTACCAGCTTTATCCATGAAGTTGGTTGGTTCATCAAGAAGCAATATATCAGGATTTTCAAAAAGTGCACGAGCTAATGCTAACTTTGTTTTTTGTCCACCTGATAATGTTTTTGGATTATGATTAAGTGAAATACTTAATTCTAAACCGCTAAACATTTTCATTATCTCAAAATCTTGATATAAATTATTAGGGTCTACATAACTTCTTACATTTTCGCATTTTTCCATAATTGCATCATGTTTTATTTCTTGTGGGACTAAACTAATACTCCCTGTAAGTTTTACTTTTCCTGTAAAGCTTTGTTCCTCACCTCGAATGATTGATAGCAGTGTTGATTTTCCAGATCCATTGGGACCAACTAGGCCGACCTTTTGACCTTTGTTGACACGAAAATTCACTCCCCTATAAAGAGGCTTGTCACCATAGCCAAAAGCAAGATCAATTATTTGCAACATGAATTTTTGATTATATCAATTATGCGGAACTAATAGAAGTGTAGCCATTATAATTGCCGATCCTAAAATAAGTGGTAAAAGAGATTTAAATTTATTTTTTTCATCTGTTTCTATTTTTGGTAAAAAGTCACTTGCTCCAAGGTATAAAAATATACCGGCCGAAATTGCCATTAAAATACCATTTAGACCATTACTTTGATTAAAAAAGTAGACGACAAAAGCTCCGACTACAGTCATTAGAGATGAAATTATATTGACATACAAAATTTTTCTTTTCTTCCATCCCGCTTTTAGCAAAATTCCAAAATCACCAATTTCATGAGGAACTTCGTGCAGAAAAGTAGAAAAGGCAGTAATTAAACCTAAATTTGGATTAATCATAAAACTAGCTCCAATTGCAACACCATCAATAAAATTGTGAATAGTATCTCCAAAAATAACAAATGCGATTGATGAATTTTTGACATCGTGTGTATGTCCATCATCGTCACCATGATGGTGTATGTCAAAAAATAAATGTTCAAAGATATAAACTCCTAAAAAAGAAATAAGAACTATCCAATATGATTTTCCACCAATTTCATGTGTTGCTTCAGGGATTAAACCCAAAAGTGAAACTGTAACTAGAACTCCTGCAGCAAAAGGGACTGAATATCTCTCAAGAATTGCAGAAAACCTGCGATTAAATAAAAAGACTACTCCACCAAAAAGTGCAATTACACTACCTAGTAATGCTTGAAATAACAGATTAAATGCTTGCATAAAACTAAAGTGCTAATCCAAGCGACATTAAAACCATAATTATTCCAAATCCTCCACCAACAATTGTTGGCCAAGAAACACCTGTTACAGGAATTGGAGCTGTAGTTGGTGAAGAAGTAGGTGTTGCAGTCGATTTAGAAGTACTTGTGGAAGTGGCTGTCGCAGTAGCTTTTGATGTGTTTGTTGCTTTTGAAGTTGCAGTTGAAGTTGCAGTTGACGTCGATGTAGCTGTCGCAGTAGCCGTAGCTGTTGAGGTGGCAGTTGGAGTGGCAGTTGGAGTGGCTGCAACACTACATAGTGTAAGGTTTGTTGTCCAAGCTGCTCCAACAGAAGGACAGCAATATTGTCTTGCATTTGAAGCAGTAGATCCACAGACCTCAACCCTACCAGCAGAATTACATTGACTTTCTTCACCATCTGTATCAGCTGTTTGGTAACAATTTACTAAATTTCCCCTACTGTCTGGACAGGCAGCTGTACAGGAAGCTTTCTCGCTAATATTTTGCTGTTGGCGAACTAAAACTATTCCAGCAATTACACCAAGAGCTAAAACAACAATTCCAATTATTGCACCCATCACTTTCCAATTTGTTTTGCCTTTGGGTTTGTTATTCGCAATACCTATAACTTTAATGTCAGCATCTTTCATACATTTAATCATGACATAAATCAACCCTTGAAATCAATAGGTTAAATATACTAAATTAACAACACATGACTAAATACAGAGAATACTTCGAGCGAATGATAACAAACGAAAAGAAAGCTTTTGATGAATTCACCAAACTTCATATGCAGTACAGTCTAGACCAAGATGGTCTTCAAGATAAATTTAATGAAGAAGGAGCCAAAATAATGACTATCATTCGTGAATGGGAACAAAAGTTATGTTCTAGCAGTGAAAAGGCAGGATATGGTGGGTATACAACCAACCTTTCCGAAAAGTTTTGGCAAGAAATAAGGAAAAGTTATCCTTTAATTGACTATGTTGGAGTGATTGCAAAAAAACCTGAAAGTTTTAATATCCAAAGAATAAAGTTAAATTAATATATTATTTTTATTCTTCCACTACCAAAAGTTACTTCAAATCCGTTTAATGATTTTAACTGAACTCTATATAAGTTATTTCCTGCCCAAAAACTTAATCCACCCGAAATAACTTGGGTCAAATCACCTTTATTAGATACTAAAATCTCACTGCCATTTACCGCAATTTTGTTTGTTACATCATAAATTCTTGCGTATACTGTTCCATTTCCATCTTTAATTTTTAGAGATGCGTCCCAATTGGCATATGCTGATTTTCCATAATCAGTATTAAAATTTAAATAAAATTCAGTCCCTGCTAAATCATACCAATCTTTTGAGGTTGATGATAAAGGACCTGCAATTGGAATATATGCAGTTTGTGACACTGTCTTAACTGTTTCTATTGGCTTTGTATTTTTCAAAACTATTTCTTCTATCTGTTTTTTACAGTCTTCTCCACATTTATCTATATACTCAATTTTATTTTCACCTTGTATTGTTTGGTTGATAACTTTTTCGGGTTTTTGATATGCAAAAAGCCATACTACTACACCTATTAAAGTAAGTGTCAAAATAAAATTTATATAAACTATTATTTTCATTTATTTAAGTCCAAGACCTAACACTTCATCAAATAATATTGCCAAATCATATTTATCACTAGACGGAATATTAGATTTTAATACCTCAAATAAAACAGCCATTGCTTTACTAGTATTTAGATCGTCATTAATTGCTAAGTTAAATTTATTTCTATACTCTTCTACTTTTTCATTCTTTTCTTGAGACAAAACTGTCCTATCTGTTGACCGTACACTGTTCACTGTTGATCGTAATCGTTTCAGCCCCTTAACTGCTGACTCAAGCGAAGCCCAAGTAAAATTCATTGGTTTTTTGTAATGAGCCCCTAAATATAAATATCGTAGTGCAATTGGGTCTATTCCTTTGTCTAAAATATCGCCAATTGTGTAAAAATTACCAAGAGACTTACTCATTTTAGTTCCATCTACCATTAAAAATGAGCAATGCATCCAAAACCTACTAAAGGGACTTTTTCCTGTTGCACCTTCACTTTGCGCAATTTCATTAGGATGATGAATTGATAAATGGTCTTCTCCACCAGTATGAATATCAATTTGCTCTCCTAAATACTTCATACTCATAGCAGAACATTCTATATGCCAACCAGGAAATCCATCACCCCAAGGACTTTCCCAATGCATTACATGATCTTTAAAATCATGAACTCTTTTAAACCATAGTGAAAAGTCTGCATTATTTCTTTTATTTTCATCTGTTTTAACTTCTTTCCTTACAGCAACTTTCTTATCTTCTAACTTTTGACCAAACATTTTTCCATAATTGGTAAACTTCGACACGTCGAAGTAAACGGCTTCTTCTGTATCATAGGCATAACCTTTTTTGAATAGTTTATCAATTAATTCAATTTGCTCTTTGATATGTTCTGTTGCTTTACAAATTATATTGGGTCTTATTATATTTAATTTGTCCATTGAATCGTAAAAATTATTAGTAAAAAATTCAGCTACTTCCCAAACTGTTTTACCCTGTTTTTTAGCTCCCTTTTCAAGTTTATCTTCCCCATCATCAGCATCAGATACTAAATGACCAACATCAGTTACATTTTGAACATGATTAACTTTAAAACCATTGTATGTAAGTACCCGTTTCAAAATATCATCCATGACATATTTTCTGCCATGGCCTATATGGGCATAGTCATATACTGTCATTCCACAGGTATAAAATTTAATCTCTTTGGGGTCAATTAGTGTAAACAACTCTTTTTGTCGTGTGAGTGAGTTGTATAAATATAAATCCATATTTTAATTTTAACATATCAACCACTTGGTGGTACAGGTTTTTCGACACGAGTTTCTTCCCTTTTAGCAGCACCTTTTTGTCCCCCACCCATTTTACGGCCACGTTTTGCACCAGGAGTTTCAAGTTGGTCAATAGAGGATGATAATTTACTGTTACGAACAGCCTCAATTTGAGCTTTTAAAACGTCTCTTTGTTCATATGAAAGTTCTGTAAATTCCTCTAATGGGATGTCTTCCCCATTTTGGATCCTTTGCATTAAACTTTCAAATATTTTTTGCCTTCTAATATCTTTTAATTCTGATTCTAGCGCCTGTAAATGTCTGCCATCTTGCTGGGCCATTGCAGTTTGATCTAACTTAGGTTGTTCTTCATCTTTAGGTTGTTCTGCGTTTGGAATGTTTTCTGATATGCTAATTTGTTTTACAGCGGATTTCAATATCTCTAATGGTTCTTCTCCAATTGCTTTAATTGTTTTTTTGATATGATTCATGAGATTCAATTACATTATAATTCTCTTCGTCCTTCTAAGGCTTGAGTTAATGTTACATCATCTGCATACTCCAAATCAGCCCCAGTTGGTATCCCCATTCCTAGTCTTGTTATTTTTAATTCTTCTTTCTTATTTCTTAATTGTTTTACCAGGTACATAGCTGTTGCCTCCCCTTCCATTGTTGGATTTGTGGCAATAATAATTTCGGAAATCTCATCAAGTCTTTTTAAAAGATCTGTTATAAAGATTTCATCAGGTCCAATATTTTCCAAGGGGTTAATTGCACCATGTAATACATGATAAAGCCCTTTATATTTTCCACTTCTTTCAAATGCAATTAGATCAAGTGGATTTTCAACAATTAAACAAGTTTTCTTATCACGGTTAGGATCAGAGCAAATTGAACAAGGATCTGTCTCAGCCACATTTTTGCAAACAGAACAAAGAACAGTATCTTTTTTAAGGCGTGTTAGATTTTCAGCAAACTCATCAAGTTCTCGCTGTGGAACATGAAGAAGATAATAAGTCAATCGCTGTGCAGATTTTGGACCAATTCCAGGAAGTTTTTCAAAAGATTCTGTTAAAGAAGAAATTGCTTTGGCAATTCGCATGAAAGTATTATTTACCCATTCCACTAAGAAGACCTGATAGACCTCCACCCATTTCCATCATTTTTTTTGCAGCTTCTTTTTGAACTTTTTTCATAGCATCATTAATAAGGTCAACTAAAAACTTCATATCTTCACCGTCTTTTTTAATGTATCTAATTTTTTGATCCCCTGTAACAGAAACAGACCAACCATTTTTTTCTACGGTCTCCGTTATTTTTTCTAACTCTTTTTGAAGAGCAGAAGCCTGTTGCCTCATTTTATTTAACTCACCTATTTGTTTAAATTTGTCAAACATTTTTTTAATCTATTAGCTAAACATCTCCTCTGCTACGTTCATTATATTTTCATTTTTGACTTCCGTCAACTGGTACTCAATTTTAATATTTTTACCTAAGATATTTAATGTAACATCGTCTAACATTTTTTGAGTTTTGGCTTCTTCTAATTTATCTTTATGAAATTTATAACAAACACCAAGTTTTAATTTATTTCCATCAAACTCTAAAGGTATTACCGATCTTAACAAACCTGCAATTGAAATACTTTGAGGCATCACCTTATCAAGAATTTTGTTCCAAGTAGTTTCATCCATTACTTAAAGATTACACCATTTTATTATGGCAATCTCTAGAGGTAATTCTTCAATTGGACTATATTTAGCCATTTCTTTTGAAGCCAAAATAAGTTCTATTAATGGTATTAATTCATAAGCTTCTTCTTTAATTAATTTCTCATGCAAATTATCTACGATCTGATCGGTTAAATTTTCGATATTATTTGCTTTTTTAATTATTTCAAGCGATTTGTTAAGATCTTTTTTGGTTAAACAAAGAATAAGATCATAAATATCAATTTCTAATTCTTTATTTAAAAAACTTTTGTCACTAATATATTGCTCCAAAATCTTTACTGCATCACGGAAAGACCCTTTTGAAATTTTTATAATTTTATCTATTTCTTCAGTTTTAATTACAAATTTTTCTTTCTTAATTATTCTTTCAAGAGATCTCTTTATCTCTTGGTCTGTAGCTTTAGTAAATTGCACAACTGTTGTTCTACTTTTTATGGTATCGATTAATTTTTCAGGGTTAGTTGTTGCCAATATGAAGTAGACATGGGCTGGTGGCTCCTCCAAGGTCTTTAATAGGGCGTTAGAGGCTTCTGTTGTTAACATGTGGGCTTCATCAATAATATATATTTTAGCTTTGGAATTTGCTGGAGCTAGTTTTACAATATCGCGAAGAGCTCTAACATCATCAATTCCTCTATTGCTTGCCGCGTCCATTTCAATTACATCTATATTATTTCCACTTGTAATCGATTTACACTGTTCGCATTTATTGCAAGGTCGGACCTTGCAATCTTTGCACTCGCAATTAATGGCTTTTGCTAAAATTCGAGCTAGTGATGTTTTTCCAGTTCCTTTTGGACCAGCAAAAAGAAATGCATGAGGAATATTTCCTGATTTTAAAATATTAGTAAGTGAGGCGCGAACTGAAGTTATATCGATTTCATCAATTGTTTGTGGACGATATTTTAGATACAGAGTTGTCATTCTTTGTGATGAATACCTAATAGATGCAAGGCACTATGCCCTACAAGTTCTAACACTTTTTCTTCAATTAATTTTCCTTCTTGTTTAGCTTCTTTTAAGGCAACGGGGAAACAAACTACGATTTCACCAAGTTGCATGATATTACTTACATTCTTAAAATTTCCTACTTCTGATTCTACAAATGAAAAAACATTGTGCAGTTTGTTATCCTTGTAATATCGTTTAGCAAGTGAAAGCATCTTCTCTTCTCCCACAAGAGAAACATGACATTCTGCACTTGACACTATACCATGTTCATTAAAAAATTTTTGAAGATATTTTCTTACCTTAACCCCACTAACAGGATAATTAGATTGTTTTGTAACATTAATTTTAACCATTGAGCTTTTCTCTGACAAGTTTTGCAACAAGACTACCATCGACGCCAGAGTTCTTTGTTTTTACATCAGCAATTACTTTCCCCATGCTAGATAAGTCTTTAGCTCCCAACTCTCTTATTGACTCATTGACTAATTTTTCTACCTCTTCCTCCGTCACTTCTGCTGGTAAAAACTTTTGGAGAATAGTAAGTTCTGCTTTCTCATTTTCTACTCTATCTTGAGCATTTGCTTTTGCATACATTTCAATTGCTTCTTTTCTTTTTTTTGCTTCACGTCTTACGACTTTTAATTCTTCTTCGTCTGTTAATTCATGTTGTAAGTTAATTTTTTCATTTTTTAATTCTGAAGAAAGCATACGAAGTGTTGAGACACGAATAGTATTATGTGCCTTCATAGCATCTCCAATCATTTTCATTAAATTTGGTGTAATCATATTTCTTCTAATTTTTCTGCTAACAAATGCCAATGAACATGTGGAACTTCCTGATATTTTCCCCCATTAAAAATCATTTTATAGCCATCAGATAAATTCAAATCTTTAACCATTTTTTGTGCTACTTTTGTCATACCTAAAATTTCATTACTCAATTCCATAAAACTGTTGATATGATTCTTAGGAACAATTAAAAGATGATGTTCTGCGGCAAGTGCATTACTATTAAAAACTACAAAGTCTAAATCTTGATATAGAAATATATTTTTAGTTTCTTCTTTTATAATTTTACAAAAAACACAATCTTTCATATTTTATTAATTATATCTTCAAAATTTAAAAGTTTTGATTCTTTTGAAGTTCTTTCTTTAAACTCGATTTTGTCCCCTGTTTTGTCTGATACAACAAGTCTTACCGGAATACCAATTAAATCAGAATCTGCAAATTTTTGTCCTGCTCCCAGATCTCTATCATCAAACAAAACATCAATTTTATTTTCTAATAATTTTTTATACACATCTTCCCCCTTGCCATTTAAACCAACTAAATGTACATCAAATGGGCTAACTTCTTTAGGCCAGATTATCCCCTTTTCATCATGGAATTTTTCAACAATTACACCCATCGTCCTTGAAATCCCAATTCCGTAACAACCCATAATTGGATAGACTTGCTCATTTTTTTCGTTTGTAACTTTAAAATCAAATGCTTTGGTATATTTTTGTCCCAAATCAAAAACATTCCCAACCTCTGAAGCCAATGTAGACTTTAGTTTTGATTTTTTACCGGCCTTGCCGGCCAAGCTTTGCTTACAACTTGGACAGTTTTCTCCTTCTTTATATTTATCAATATCATCTATATTTACACAATAATCACAAGATTCACAATACAAAATGTTTGCTTCACCTGCATCTGTTAATACTTCAAATTCATATGATATCTTTTCTGAGAATCCACCACCAGAAGCTTCTGTAACTTTTGCAGTTAATCCCATTCTTCCAAATGCCTTAAGATAAGCTTTCTTTGCAATTTCATAAAACTTCTCAAAATCTTCCTGTGTTAAATGCCAACTGTATAAATCTTTCATCAAAAACTCTTTACCTCGTAATATCCCAGCTTTACTCCTTAATTCATCTCTAAATTTCCATTGAATATGATAAATTGATAGTGGTAAATCTTTATATGTCCTTAGAAATTCTTTAGCTAGCGGAGTTACAACTTCTTCATGGCTTTGAGCTAGAGCGTAATCTTTGTCTGTTCTAGATTTTACTTTGAATAGAACATCAATTTTGTCCCAGCCATCTGTTTTTTTCCAATTCTCAGCAGGGTGCATTAGAGGCATTAAAACTTCCTTTCCACCAATTGCATTCATTTCTTCCCTAACAATTTGGCTTATTTTATTTAAAACTATTTGCCCAAACGGCAAATATGTATAAACCCCTGCCATAAGTTGTCTAACATAACCAGCCCGAACCAACAATTTGTGATTTATAGTTTCTGCGTCTTTTGGTGCTTCTCTTAAAGTATTTACAAAGCTTTCAGATAATTTCATATGAAGTTATTGTATCACTTAGTCATATTGTCAAGGAAGCCTGAAATTGAACCTGCTGAAATTAAACCTCTAATATCTTTAATTGTAATTGCTAAAATAGCAAGTAATAATATTGCCATTCCTACAGCGTGGACTATCGCCTCAAACTTAGGTGCTATTTTTTTACCAAAAATTGCCTCAATAATTATAAATAACAACCTTCCTCCATCAAGGGCAGGAAATGGAATAATATTTAAAATAGCAAGATTAACTGAAATAATTCCAACAAGATTTAAAAGAGAAAGAATCCCAGTTTTAGCTACTTCTGTTGTAATTGCAAAAACTCCAACTGGACCTGAAACATCTTTTGGAGCATTTCCATGTGATAATTCTGTAAATATATTTATAAAACCGTCAATAACATTTTTACCCCAATAAATAGCCTCTTTTGTCCCATAATATACTCCGTAAAAAGGTCTTTGCCATATTGGCGCAAAATAAGTTTCTATATCAGTTATTGCAACACCCAATGGACCTTCATTCGCTGGTGGATTAGCTCGAGGAATAATAGTTACAGTTCTGTCTTGAAGTTCAAGTTTTACTTTTTTACCTTTTTTATCTTCTATTTTTGAAATAAATTCAGATACAGTTTTTACTTCTTGTCCATCAACTTTTTTAACAATATCACCAACTAAAATTTGGGCAATCTGAGCTGGCGAATTAGTAGCAACATCTAAAATTTTTACCTCTTTTAACTCTTTTGGAATTCCAGTAAATGAATACACAATTCCAAATAAAACAATTGCAAGCAAAAAATTCATAATAACACCTGCAGTTATTACTGCAGTTTTTACCCAAAGTGATTTGTTTACGAACGCCTTGTTTGGTTTTGTTACCCCATCCTCAGTCATTTCTCCGTGAAGCCTAACAAATCCGCCAAATGGAAGTGCGTTAATTGAATAAATTGTACCCCCTACTTTTTTTCCAAAAAGCCGAGGTGGTAGACCAAAACCAAATTCTTCAACCCAAATACCATTTTTCTTAGCAACAACAAAATGCCCTAATTCATGAACTATAATAAGAATAGAAAGAACTGCAAGAAAAATTAAAATAGACCAAATCATATTGTCAGGAGCTCTTTCTTTTTAGTTTCTCCAAGTGTTTCTATTTTTCCAATATATAAATCTGTTAATTCTTGAATTTTAGACTCAAAATCAGACTTTTCATCTTCAGTAATTTTTTTGTCTTCAAAATTTTTCTTAATATCATGCATTTCATCAGCCCTAACCGACCTTACCATTATTTTTCCATTTTCAAGTTTGCCAGATAGTAATTTTACATATTTTTCCCTATCTTCTGTTGTTAAGGGTGGAAATGAAATCCTAATTACTTCTCCATCAATTGATGGATTCATCCCCATATTTGCTTCCAATATTCCTTTTCTGATATCTCCAATTATTGATTTATCCCAAGGAGAAATAACCAAAGTTTGTGTATCTGTTGCAGTAATTGAAGCTACTTCTAAAACTCGTAATGTCTGTGTCCCACCATATGCCGGCACAGAAATATTTTCAACTAAAGATGGGGTTGCTCTTCCAGTTCTAATTCCAGAAATGTCAGAGACAATAGTATCTACAACCTTCTGCATTTTTGTAACTATTGGAGTTTCATCCATTTTTGCCGAGTTCTATTCGAACTACTCTACCCAGTTTAATATTTTCACCAGTTTTTGCAATAACCTCTTTGACTAGATCTTTTATTTTTTTGCTAGGATCTTTAATGAAATCTTGTTCCTCAACCACCTCGGTTCCCATTGAAGCAACTTGGAGTGCGATGTTTTTACCTAAATTTTCAAATAATTCGTTTTTGGCAACAAAATCTGTTTCTGAAAATAATTCGGCTACACTCACTATCTTTTCATTATGATGTACATATGAAAACACCTTTCCTTGTCCAGTTGCCCTATCTTCCCTTTTAGCCACTTTTTCTAATCCTTCTTTCTTTAGAATTTCTAATGCTTTTGACTCATTGCCCTTAACTTGTTCTAGCACCTGTTTAACACGCATAACTCCAGCTCCAGTTTCTTCTCTTACTTTTTTGATCAAATCTGTATTAACTTTTGACATTTTTTTTCTTGCCTTGTCCTTCAATAATAGCCTGCTTTATATACTCTAGAACTAATTCTAATGCTTTTGTAGCATCGTCATTCATTGGAATTGGAAAATCCACCATGTTTGGATCTGCGTTCGTATCAACTAACCCAATAATTGGTACGTTCTTTCTGTTTGCTTCTTTGATAGCTGTTATTTCTTTTTTAATATCAACCACAATTAATAAATCAGGAGTTTTTTTAAGATTTGCTATTCCGCCAAAGAATCTCTCTAATCTATCTTTTTCTCTTTCTAAAAGAAGTCTTTCTTTCTTTGTATGTTTTGCATAATATCCTGATTCTAATTTAACTTTCATATCAGCTAATAAATCTATTGATTTTTTAATTTGGTTAAAATTAGTGATAGTTCCACCCAACCATCTATCAGTTACAACTGAAATTCCGGTCTCTTGCAAGATTTCAAGTGCTTTATCTTTTGCTTGTTTTTTAGTAGCTAAAAGTAATATTGATTTACCTTCTTTAATTGTTTTAGTAATTTCGGTTAAGGCTGTTTCTAAGCTTTCTTTGGTTTTTACAAGGTCGAAAATATGAACTCCGTCTTGTTCTCCGTAAACAAATTCTTTTACTTTTGGATTCCAACGTTTAACCTGATGCCCAAAATGTGCACCTGACTCAAGTAAATCTTCTAGTGATATTTTAATTGCCATGAACGTATTTTAATTTATAGATTGAAGTTTAACAAGAGCTACCTTATTGATCTTTATATTTTCTAGTGCTGATTTACTTGCAGCGTGAGCTAGATAAATTGCTGTTTTAGCATCAGAATGTGCATTTTTATTGCCTATTTTACTAATTCTAAAACCCAATTTCTCTACTATTTGTGATAATCTTCTAACCTCCATTGGAACTTCAATTGCATATTTTAATGATTTTTTAATAACTGCTTTATCTTTTGTCTTATATGCTTTAATTACTTTGTCATATGCCTTTTTATCTTCCTCTGCTAAACTAACTAGTTTCTTCTTTAATTCAATTGTCTCTTTATGAATTTTTATAATATCTTTTTGTACCTTTTCATAACCTTTTTTATCAATTGTTAAATTACAAACCATTTCAATAAGCGAGCCGGCAAAAGACCCAGCCAAAGCTGCTACAACTCCACCACCGGGAGTTGGATTTTTACTACCCAATTCTAATTGAAATTGTTTAAGTGTTTTGTTAACCATATCTAAAGTATCTGTTCTGATTTAAAATTATTTGCTTTAAATGTTGTCTTAATTGCTTTGACTAAACTTGCAATCGGAATCATACCATAAATTTCGCTATTTTTAATATTTACGGCTCTGCCGGTTACTTCTCCTAATATTTCTGCTTCTTTTTCAATCGCTTTATAAACATCATCAAAATTAGTAATTTCAAAATCAACTAAATTCATCGATACTTGTGCATACCCATCTACCATGAAGGCTAACGCCTTCACAGCCTTTAATCCTCCGTCTTTTTCTCTTATTTTTTTGGCAATTTGTTTTGCAATATTAATATCCTTTGTATCCAAATTTACATTATATGCAACTAGATATTTTCTTGCTCCTATTACAATTGCTCCCGCGGTCGGGTGAATTTTATCAGGACCATAATCAGGTTTATTCATTTTAATTTTTAGTCCTTCATATTCACCCTTTCTTAAATCTGCAAGGTTTTTATTTTCTTTTCTTTTTGCAGAAGCTTCATACATAAATACAGGAATTTTAAGTTCTTCTGCAACTTTTTTAGCTAACTTATTTGAAAGAACAACACATTCCTCCATTGTAATTCCCGAAACAGGAACAAATGGAACGACGTCAGTTGCACCAATCCTTGGATGTTCACCAATATGCTTATTCATATTAATAAGCTCTGTAGCTTTTTTAATTGCAGAAAACACAGATGATAAAACAGCTTCAGGTTCACCAACAATAGCAAAAAGCATACGGTTATGGTCTTTGTTGTATTCCAATTCAAAAACCTTTACTGATTTAACTGACTTGGCCGATTTATATATCTGATTTATAACCAGCTTATCTTTCCCTTCACTAAAATTCGGAACACACTCCACAATCTTGTTCATAATTTGTATTTGTATTATATATTATCTTTCAATACCTTTTCGTTCACTTTCAATTAAACCAATGAGCGACAATCTTTTTGTCGTTTCTTTTATTAAATCTGCTTGTACTTCCTCAATTCCATTATTCGCATTTACAACTATCCAACGTGCATCAACACTCGCCATTTTTAAGTATCCCGACCGTACTCTATTATGAAACTCTATGTCTTGTGCATCCATCCTGTTCCACTCTTCACTTTGTTTTTTACGACTTCTACCAACCTCTACATCAACATCTAAAAGAATCGTCAAATCTGGGGTTACACCCGTCGTCGCGTAATCAACAAGCCAATTGATACGAGTTATATCTTGATTGTATCCAAATCCTTGATATGCAATCGTCGAATCAAAAAAACGATCGCAGATTACTATTTCCCCATCTTCTAACCTCGGTTTTATTACCTGCTCAACTATCTGAGCTCTTGCCGCTTGAAATAAAAGTGTTTCTGTTCGTGGATGTATTTCTACATTTTTTAGTGAATGAATTACTTCTCGAATTTGTTCACCAATCGAGGTTCCACCAGGCTCTCGTGTTGGAAAAACTCTGAATCCCTTTTCTCGTAAATAATTCACTAAATAAGGAATATGAGAAGATTTTCCAGAACCTTCCCCTCCCTCAAGATTTATTAAAAATCCACCAGAAACAATTTGCATAGTAAGCCCAAAATACCCCATAGGAGAAAAAACTTCAAGGAGGGAAATTATATTAATCTGTGTTTTTCATATTCGTCTAATTGCCAATTATATACAGGTTGACCACACCAACGGCTACCTTCAGGGCATCTTGGAGAAATGCCAACTGCTTTTCTAATACCACAAGGTGCCATTAACATTGGTTTTATTTCTGGCATTACTTTCTCTAAATCTTTTACTTGATCAAGAGATACAAAAAATATTTCTTCTTGAGCTAGATAACAAAGTCTTTGTTTCCATCTATGAATCCAGTCAAAAAGATCTCCTCCTTCAATAACTCGTATATTAATCGCGTTTGGAATAAGCAGTGTCGCGTATTCTCTTGGAATACCAATTTCCAATGCTTTGTCAACATTATCAAACATTTGGTTCAGGATCTTTTCATAAATTAATTTTGTCTCAACATTTTCTCTAATCACAAGCGGGAACATAAAATCATGTTTGCCATTATATGCCTGACTTATGTCAAAAACATTGGAAGCAGTTCTTCTGTGTCTTTGCCTCTGTGAATCTCCTGCATGCGACAATTTCGAAGCAAACTTCAATAATGTCTGTCTTAATTTTGATGTCATTGGATCAAACATTCCCACATCATATCCATCTGCCATTATCTTTGCGTCATAAACAAGTTTTTGCTTAAACAAATCAGTTTCAGGTCTTGATATAAGTCTAGATAACTTTCCGCCTAAAAATTCATCAAATTTTTCATTATCATCAGCTATCATATCTGCTTCATCAAAATTGCTAATTGGTTTGTCTAACTCGTTTAAAATAGACGGATCAAATTTCTTAACATTGTTTACCATTTCTGCTATTACAAATTTTGCTTCATTGGTAAAATTTGGCATTTTACTCGCTCTAAACAATCTTAATAATTGAAGTTCACTAATCGTATGAAAATAGTTGGTATGCTGACCAATTGGTAAAACATACCTTGCTATTTCTTGTGTTATTTTTTGAGCTTTACTTTCAAGTCTGTCTTTTGTTGTTTTAACCTTCCAACCTCCTACGGGATTCATGTCTCTGACTCTTTTTTCAACAGCGGGTCTTAGAAGCTCTTGCATCTTAAAATAGGCCTTATTTGCAAAATCACACGCACCTTCAAAAAAATAACACTGTTCTGGGGTCAAATCTTTTGGTGTCAAATAGTTTCCATCTTTTGCTTCGACATATCTTTGGCTTTGTTGTTCAGAATTATAAAAAGGGGTTGCATGGAATATATCATGGGTTATAGATCTTGTAACTCCAACTATTTGAAATGTGTAATTAACGTGTAATCTTGTTGTATGATGTCCGGCATCCAATGTACTTTCTGCAATTTCAAGTGATTTTTGATCATCTCTATTTTTCATAAAAGCAACACCTGGCGAATAACATTGAATTGCGGTTGAAGATGCAACTGATTCTGCTCCTATTAATTCACCTGTTGGAGTTTGAGATATGAGCTTTAAAGAAATTTTGGGTGAAGATTTAAATTTTTCTCCAAGCTTTGAATATTCTTGCAATATAAATTCTACTTGTTCTTTTTTTAATTCTCTTCGTTCTTGATCCACAAGAAACTTTTATCAATTTTTGACAGTATTTACAATGAGGGAAATTATTTTGATGAGAATTTAATCTTTTTAAAGTCTTTATCAAAAGTTAATATTTTCATATCGTATTTTAATTTAGATATGTATAAAAAAGAGTCAATTAGATCAATATTGTTTTTTAAATATAAATTTAATGATTTTGTCCACTCTGATCGATTTTCAATATCTAAATAACTAGCCTCCATTATTAATAAAAGGTTGTCTACAATTTTGTCTTTACTAACCTTATAAACCTTTCGTAAAACATACTCAATTTCAGGTATTATTTCAGAAATTATTTTCAACTTAATCTTGCCCTTTTTTGCTTGATCTAAGTATTTTTGTGCCTCTAATGTTTGTTTTGGATTATCTTGAATAAATATGCGAATAAAAATATTAGTATCGGCCAAGCATTTAATCATTTTTAAATTATTAATAACTTATTTCCAGATCTTTTTTCCTTTTTTAAATAATGTTCAACCCAACCATCCTCAATTGCCTTTTTTTCTAATTTCATCACCTGCTCAGAAGTCATGCCTTTAGTTATATATGCATATTTATTTAGTGATCCTACATAATCAAGAATATCTCTTGCAGGTTCAACAATTGCTTTTTTACCCTGAAGTGTAAAGGTAATTTGGCCTCTATTTAATAATCCCCAAAGTTTTCTAACCTTTGCAGGAATACTTACTTGTCCCTGTGATGTAACTGCTAATGTATAAGTCATATTCATTACTTTATTACTTTACATTACATTTGTCAAGTACATTACCTATTGTCACCACTGCCATGAAGGACATTTCTTTCTTTTCTTGAAGATAATTTTTCAATATTCATAGAAACAACGTCAGAAAATTTTAAATTAAGTCTGTTCTTTTCCTATTTCCAGTCTTTTTTCATCAGTTAATTTTCCTTTGTCGTCACGAAACAACTTTTTAATCTTTTCTGAAACTTCACCAACTTCACCTTGTAAACCAATCAATGGATATACAAATTTCTCTCCGATTACAGGATAAACTGCAGTTTTTTTACAAAACTTTTGATATTCATCAAAATTTCCCACTTTCATTTTAGTAATTATATAGTATAAATTATTAAATGGTAATTATTGGAATTACAGGAACGTTAGGAGCTGGCAAAGGTACTATAGTAGATTATTTAGTTAATAAAAAGAGTTTTTACCATTATTCAGTAAGTGGTTATTTAAAAGAAGAACTCCAAAAACAAAATAGAGAAATAGATAGAACAAACATGCAAGACATTGCAAATGAAATTAGAGAAAAATTTGGACCTAATTATATTACTCAAAAACTTTTTGCAATTGCTGAATCGAAAAATCATGATGCAATTATCGAAAGTATTAGAAATCCAAAAGAAGCAGAATTTATTAAGTCTCATAATGGAAAACTATTTGCAGTAACAGCAAATCAAAAAATAAGATATGAAAGAATAAAATTAAGACAATCTGAAAAAGACAGTGTGTCTTTCAAAGAATTCCAAAGACAAGAAGAACGAGAAATGCAAGACACCGATCCAAACGCACAAAACTTACTTAAGTGTATTGAAATGGCAGATTTTTTGATTAATAATGATGGAAGTTTAGAAAATTTATATGAACAAATTGAAAAAATTTAAAGATACTCGTCCATCATGGGATGAATACTTTTTGGAAATAATGAGAACTGTTTCTAAAAGAGGAACGTGTGATAGAGGTCATGCTTCTTGTGTTTTTGTGAAGCAAAAACAAATTCTAGTAACAGGTTATGCTGGCTCACCTATTGGTTTTCCACATTGTGATGAAGTCGGTCACCAAATGAAAAAAACAATTCATGAAGACGGAACGATAACAGATCATTGTGTCAGAACAGTGCATGCAGAACAAAATGCAATTTGCCAAGCTGCAAGGCGTGGTGTTTCTCTTGATGGTGCAACTGTCTATGTAAGCATGACTCCCTGTAGAACTTGTGCAATGCTTTTAATTAATTCTGGAATTCTAAAAGTAGTTGCTGAAAAAAAATATCATGCAGGGCAGGAAAGTGAAGCAATGTTTAAAAAAGCAAAAATTAAACTTGAATTTATTTCTTCAGAAATTGTGAATTACAAAAAATAATCACTCTTTTTCGACTAAAATCTTTGCCATCGGTGAAAATTTGCAATTCTTAGTAACTTCATCTGGTACAGCTAACGCACGTGTATATTTATCACCCTTTTGATATTCTGCGATTGCATCTGCTTCACTCATTTCATATTTTTCCTGAAGTGCTTCTATAACATGTTTATACATATCTATGGCAAAAGGTTTTGAAGCACAGTCACATTCTTTTGTCGGGTCGATCGCACAAATTATTCTATCTGCTGACATAATTTGCTATTACACTACTTTTCCTCCTTTTTGTCAAGGCCAATATCTAATAATTAACTAAATCTAATTTCTAATCTTTTCCCAAAAGCTTCTGCAATTTTTTGAAGTAATCCAATTGAGGGACTAACTGTCATATTTTCAATTCTTGAAATTACCGCTTGAGTTGTCCTTGCTTTTTTAGCTAGTTGCCTTTGTGACATTTTTGCATCAATCCTGGATTTGATCAAAGCTCTTTGGGCTTGATATGCAGGTTCAAGCCTATCCCATTCCTTTTTGAATTTAGGGTTTTTTAATTCTTCTTGTAGTAATTCATCAAAATTTGTGTTTTTAATCATATAGAGTTTTTTAACCATAAAAGTATGATATCTAATAAGGTATCACTTGTCAAGTATGATTTTATATCGTTCTATCGCTGTTTTTAATTCTTTTATTGGCGTCTTCCGACTTCTCTTAACAAACATATGAAGAATTACTATCTTTCCATTTATTATTACTGCACAAATAATTCTTATATTATCCTTGCCAAGAATTCTATATTCCCACAATTTTGTTCCGCTTAATTTTCTTAGATTTGGTATTTCTCTACTGATCCCAAACTCTTTTAGGTTTGAGAGAGCTTTTGATATCTTTGCTCTTTGTTTTTCAGGAAATTTGAAATATGAATCTTTTACAATCTCTTTTCCATTTGGAGATGTATAAAGCTCGACAATATACATGAATAAATAATATCATTATTGATATTTAAACACTATACTTTCTCTTTCTTTGGTAATTTCCAACTGGCAAATTTACAATCTGGATAACGGCTACATCCAAAGAAATTTCCCCTCTTTGCTTTTTTGACTATAACATCTCCATCTTTGCAGAGAGGACACTTTATTCCCACTTTATCTAAATATTTTTCTGTATGTTTACACTCCGGAAATAGTGAGCAACTTATAAATTTTCCAAATCTTCCTGTTCTAATTACTAATTCACCATCCTTACAATCTGGACAATGTTTACCTAATTTTTCAGTTTCAATTTTTACACGTTCTGAATTTTTTTCGACACTTTCTAACTTCTTCGAAAATGGTGTCCAGAATTTTTTCATTTCCTCTTGCCATTTTATTTTGCCATCTGCAATTCTATCTAAATCTTCTTCCATTTCTGCGGTAAAACTATATTCAAGTTCATTGGCAAAATTCTTTACTAAAAATTCAGTTACTGCAAAACCAATCGAGGTTGGAAAAAAGTTTTTTTCTTTCTTCTCTACGTAACTTCTTAATTGTATTGTTGAAATAATTGGTGCATATGTTGAAGGTCTACCAATTCCTAATTTTTCTAAAGTTTTAATTAGAGATGCTTCATTATATCTTGCTGGGGCTAAAGTAAACTTTTGATCTGCCCAAACTTTTTCTTTTTTGAGTTCCTCGTCTTTTACTACTTCTGGCAATAAAACTATTTCTTTGTCTATGTTAAATAACTTCCTCCAGCCGTCAAATTGCATTATTTGGCCTGAGGCTCTTAGCAAATATTTATCAGTAGAAACATCAATTGTAGTTTCTGCATATACTGCTTGCGACATCTGACAAGCTAAAAATCTTCTTCTAATTAAATCATATAATTTGTCTTCCCCATGTATTGAGACGTCTGTAGGACGTATTGCTTCATGCGCTTCTTGAGCTGATTTTGACTTTGTTTTGTAGACCAGAGGCATACTGGGTAAATATTCTTTTCCATACTCTTTCTCAATATATTTTCTTGCGATTGCCACTGCATCAACTGATAAATTAAGAGAATCGGTACGATGATAAGTAATTAGACCTTGTTCATAAAGACCTTGTGCAGCACTCATCGTCCGCTTAGCGGACCAACCAAACATTCTTGCTGCTGCTTGAGTCAATGTAGAAGTTGTAAATGGTGGGTATGGATTTTTTCTAACTTCTCTTTTCTTGAGATCACTTACTTTGTAAGTTGCAGCCTCTAAATCTGCAACTATCTTGTCCGCCTGTTCTTTGTTTGTGATCACTTGTTTGATAAGTTGTATTTTAAAGCTGTTTACTGACTGATTTACTTGTACCCATATTTCCCAAAACTCTTCAGCTTTAAAGGCTTTAATTTGCATTTCGCGTTCAACAATCAATCGAACTGCAACAGACTGAACACGTCCTGCAGAAAGTCCTCTTCTTACTTTTTTCCAAAGAAGAGGTGAGAGTTTGTACCCTACCAAACGATCAAGTACTCTCCTTGCAATTTGTGCATCAACTAAGTTTTGATTAACTACTGAAGGATGATTAATAGCTTCCTCTACTGCCTTTTTTGTTATCTCATGAAATGAAATTCTAAACAATTTTGATTTGGATAATATTTCAGCAACATGTGAAGCAATTGCTTCTCCTTCTCTATCTGGATCTGTTGCAATGTAAATTTCATCAGCGTTTTTAGCTTTTTTTTGTAATTCTTTAATTACATCTTTTTTCTTTTCAAGCGGTAAATAATCTGGCTTAAAATTATTTTCTATATCTATACTTAATTTACTTTTAGGTAAATCTTTAATATGCCCTCTTGTTGAATCCACATCATAACCACTTCCTAAAAATTTAGAAAGTGTCTTGGCTTTTGTCGGTGACTCAACAATAATTAATTTCATTTGTTATCTAAATACTCTAGTATATCTTGTGGTGAATTAGCAATACTCGCTCCATTTTCTATTAAATAATCAGTGGCTTCAGACCCTGGTATTGCAAAAACTTCAACTATCTCATTTGCAGCATGGTTAGCGGTGGAGATTGTACCAGACCTTCTTTTTCCTTCAACCACCAAAACAGCAAGGGACAATTTAACTATTAATTGATTTCTAGCAAGAAAATTAGCTCCTATTGGTTTTGTTCCATTTGGAAAACCTGAGACAAGAGCTCCATTTTTTGATATCATTTCTGCTAATTCTTTGTTTTCGGGTGGATAAATTATATCAATTCCAGATCCAATTACTGCAATTGTCCGACCTCCAGAGTCTAATGCAGTTTGATGTGCAATAGTATCTATTCCTCTTGCAAGTCCTGAAATAATAGATATTTTATTTTTAACTAATTCTTTTACAAATTTTTGAGTTAACTCTTTTCCTCTTGTAGTCATTTCTCTTGACCCAACAACTGCCACAGCTCTTTTGTCAGCTTCTGTTAATTTTCCTAATATATACAAATTCATGTTTATCTATCAAGGTCGGACCTTAAAATATTCATCCATTATATTTCTTGCAATTGGACCTGCAACTTTACTTCCCTCTCCAGATTTTTCAACCATTACAGTTAGCATTATTTCAGGATTTTCAAGTGGCGCGAAGGAAGTAAACCATGCATGAGTTTTGTTATCTTCATTTGTTTCTGCTGTTCCTGTCTTACATCCTACTTCAATACCATTATGTTTCTCACTAAAGTCAAAAAATGTAAACCCTGTTCCACCCACCTCACATACTTTTTTCATACCTTCCTTTACTAAATTAATATTTTCCTCTTTAATTTTTGTTTTTTGACAATTTGTTTCTCCCACAATTTTAAGGTCACAAAATTTACCACCATTTGAAATAACAAGATTTGCTCTATGAATTCCAACAGGGGTTAGGGCAAGGTCTCCCTGTCCTATTGAAAAATGATATGTATTACCCAAAAACCATCTTTCTCCTTTTACTTTTTCTTTCCAATCAGGAGATGGGGTAAGAGAAATAATTTCTCCAGGAATATCAATATCTGTTAATTTAGTTAAACCAAAATTTTTCATCCAATCTACAAGATTATCAATACCAACAAATTCACCAATTTTATAGAAGAATGTATCTGTTGATCTAGCAAGTGCTTTTGTTAAATCAATTTCACCCTCTGCCCCACCATATTGGGTAAAATACCAGTTGCTATATGAATAGTTACCATAGATACTTTCAACAGTTACAACTCCGGTGTCTACAAATCTATAATCTTTATCAATCTTTTTTTCTTCTAGTGCAGCTATCGCAACTAAAGGTTTAAATATTGACCCCGGATGATATAAACCTCCAATACTTCTATTAAATAATGGAAGTTCTGGATCATTTAAACTTTTAGGGATATCGTCTGTATCAAAAGATGGTGATGAAAAAAGAGCTAATACTTCCCCATTTTTGTCTGTTGCAATAACCGATCCACTTTTTCCAGACATCTCTGTTGCAATAGTATTTTGTAAATCAAAATTAATATTTGTTTTTACATCGCGTCCTGCGATGGGCACTTTAGTGCCAATCACTCTTAATTTTCTACCCAAACTATCAACTTCTATCAATTCTTCCCCATCAACACCTGTCAAATGACAATTATAATATTCAGAAAGTCCCCCACGACCTACAATTTGTCCTAGTTTATAAGCACCTTTTTCAATACATTTTGGGTCAATTTTCCCAACTTCACTGGCATTAGTCTCAGCTAAATAACCAATTAGATGAGAAAAATTAGACCCACTTAAAACTTCACCACCACGAGCTAATATTTTTCCTCTAGGGGCTTTAATTTTAATTCTTTCTATTCTGTTTCCTTCTGATAATTTTCTGTAATACTCCCCTTTGATTAGTTGAAGATCTATAAGCCTTCCTATTAAAACAAAAAAACCTAAGAGTAAAACTCCCCTTAAAAACCAAGAAAGCCATGATTGCTGTCGATTAAATGTCGCTAAAGTTTGCATACCCTAATTTTGTTTAAAAGAGCTAAATCATCAAGTAATTTTCCACAACCTCTAACTACACAAGTTAATGGATCTTCTGCTATAAAAACAGGCATTTTGGTAGCATCTGCTACTGCTTTATCTATTCCATGAATCATTGCTCCACCACCTGCTAAATAAATTCCTTTTTTCATAATATCTGAAATAAGTTCTGGTGGAGTTTCTTCTAAAGTATCAGAAATACCTGTAATAATTTCATGTATTATTGGTCCTAATGCCTCTCTTATTTCTCCATCAGTTAATTTAATAGATCTAGGAAGTCCATTTTCAAGATCTCTTCCTCTTATTACATATGATTTACCTTTCTCAAAATCACCTGCTGATCCAATAGCAATTTTTACAGCTTCTGCAGATGACTGACCGAGAAGAAGTGAATATTTTAACTTTACATAATTTATTATGGCTTCATCCATTTCATCTCCAGCAATACGTAATGACCTACCTATTACAATTCCACCCAATGAAATTACAGCAATTTCTGAAGTTCCTCCACCAATATCTACTACAAAATTACCTTCAGGCGAGGAAACATCAAGTCCAGCACCAATTGCAGCTGCCATTGGTTCTTCAATTAAATCTACTCTCCTTGCCCCCGCATCAACTGCAGCATCAGCCACAGCTCTTCTTTCCACTTCAGTAACACCTGATGGAATACCAACAATTACATGTGGTCTTGGGATACGTGGCATATTTCCACCAGTTTCATGAACTTTTTTAATATAATGAGTTAGTATTGAAGAAGCAGCATCAAAATCAGCGATAACTCCATCTTTAAGCGGTCTTATAACTTCAATCGTAGATGGTGCTCTTCCAATCATTTTTTTAGCTGGAAGCCCAATTGCCAAAATCTCTTTTGTCTTTTTATTTCTTGCAACAGCAGAGGGTTCTCTAATTGCAACACCTTTACCTTTAATAAAAACTAAGGTATTTGCAGTTCCAAGATCAATCCCCAAGTCAATTGAAAAAAAACCTAGGATTAAATTAATCGGATTTGGTATACTTTTAAATATCATCATGATTCCAGTACTTTTTAACATATTATTTTTAATCTTACCACTTACCTTTTTTAAAACCACATCAGAGCTCTTTGAATTCAATAAAGTTATAATTCTTTATCTCTTTACAAGTTTGATTGTATCAGGATGGCTAATTGAGTCAATCAAACAAAGAAAGTTCATCTTTCGCCCCACCAAACTAGATGTCCCCTTAGTCATCTATTTATCTATTTATCTAATCAGTGCTCTTTTCTCAATAGACCCTAGAACTTCATGGTTTGGCTATTATTCAAGATTTAATGGTGGATTAATAACTCAAGTCTGTTATGCACTTCTTTACTGGACCTTTGTAAGTAACCTCAACAAAAAGCAAGCCTTGCATACTACATACTACATATTACTTTCTACTGCAATTGCAAGCATCCTTGCAATCGGTGAGAAATTTGGAATATTTGCAACTTGTGGAATGATGAATTTTGGTTTCAAAGAATCTTGCTGGGTACAAGATGTTCAAACAAGAGTTTTTTCTACACTAGGACAACCTAACTGGCTTGCAGCACTATTAGTTGCCTTAATTCCATTGACATGGGCAAAATCCTACAAATATTATTTTCTGTCTGTTCTTTTTTTCGTAACTTTATTATTTACTAAGTCAAGATCGGGGTTATTGGCTTTTGGGATTGAAGCAATAATTTTCTGGGCATTCATGTTTAAAAAGCGTGTAAAAGAATTTTTAATCTTGTTTTCTGTTTTTGGATGTTTATTTTTAGTCATTCAATCACCGTTCAAAGTTGACCGTTCACCCGTCACTGTATCTGGCCCCGCCCTTGAAACTGGTGGAACTGAATCAGGAACAATTAGAAAATATGTTTGGCTTGGAGCATTAGAGGTATTTAAACATTATCCAATCTTGGGAACTGGACCTGAAACTTTTGCTTTCTCATATCCGATGTTTAAACCAGTAGAACATAATTTAACTTCAGAATGGGATTTTATTTACAACAAAGCACACAATGAATTTTTAAATTATCTAGCAAACACAGGAATATTAGGATTTGCATCATATTTATTTTTAATAACTTATTCAATAATAATTTTTATTGAATCAAAAAGATTTGATTATTTAGCAGGATATATTGCTATTTTAGTTACTAATTTTTTTGGTTTTTCTGTTGTACCCGTCTCTCTTCTGTTCTTTTTATTTCCTGCATTTGCTTTAGTAGAAAGTATTGATTATAAAATTCATATAGACAAAACGAGACTTAAGTTTTATGAAAAAGTTGCAATTTTCTTTGTACTTTGTACTATGTACTATGTACTATTTTGCATAGCAAAATACTGGAAAGCTGATGTTTATTACAATTATTCAAAATTTGATCAAGCTTTAAATATTTCTCCAAATGAAGCTATTTATATTTCTAAGAAAGCACTAATTGATACAAATGTCGAAATGGCAACTAAGGCCCTAAACTTATCGCCTTTCAATCAAAATATTAGAAAGATATTAATTAATAATTTAGTTAAAAATGCAGATACAGATCCTAATAATCTGAAACTCGCCGAAAATGTTATTAAAAATGGCATTAAGTTATCCCCCAATGACCCAAAACTTTATTATCAATTAGGAATTTTGCAATTTAAAATGGGTAAGAATAGTGAAGGAATTAAAAATTTACAAAAATCTATTGAACTAAAGTCAAATTACCAAGATGCAATTAATATATTGAATCAACTAAACCAGCCTCAAAAATGATATAATACATGTTATGGTTCAAAAAATAATTCAGTCTGGAGAAAAAAAGTTAAGAGAAGTTAGTAAACCTGTACTAAAAGTTGACAAAAAAATATTGAGATTAGTCCAGGATTTAAAAGACACGCTTGCTGTTCAAAAAGATCCTGAAGGAGTTGGTCTTGCAGCACCTCAAATTGGAGTAAATCTGAGAGTTTTTGCTATAAACTTCAAAAATCTAAAAAGAATAATTATAAATCCGGAAATTATTGAGATAAAAGATAAACCCCAACCCGCCAAGGCTTCGCGTGGCAAGAATGAAATTCTTGAAGGATGCTTATCTCTCCCGCATTATTATGGTCCATTAAAAAGAGAAGATTATGTAAAAGTCAAATACCTCGATGAAAATGGCAAAGAAATTGCTGAAGAATTTAAAGATTTTAACGCACAAATAATTTTGCATGAAATTGATCATTTAAATGGATTTCTATTTATTGATAGACTACTTGAACAAAAAAAGAAGCTCTACAAACTTGATGAAAAAGATGAGTGGGAAGAAGTGGAAATATAAAAATAACTTTTTTAGTAATTTATTCTATTTAGTCTTCTTTCGAAGATAAACAACCAGCCAATAAGCAGAATACCCAGCAAATATACAACTGATATCATTCCTAATTTTTCTGAAGTGAATCCAAAGAAAAGTACAAAGCCCATATATACAATTTCGTAGATTAAACTTTTAAGTGATGATATTGTGGCTCTTTGATCTGATTTGATTGCATATTGAAATATTGCGTCAAATTTCAAGTGAGCAACTTTAAATATATACATTCCTAAAAATATAAGTGGAATTGAAATATATGATTTTAATAAACCTGCAATAATAAAAATAATTGCACTTAAAACTAATAATAAATGTTCCCTACCTTTTATATAACCATTATTAAAAAACTTGAGTGTCCAACCAGCAACAACAAATGATCCATAACCTAATGCCACAAACATACCTATTACAGAAAGTGGAAGTTCTAAGGCTTGATATATTAATGCCCAGTATTCATCAGCGGCTCCATAAGTTGCAAAGATTAAACAAAAGAAAACAATAATTCCGATTAGTGTATTGTTGTTTTTAATTTCTAAAATTGCTTCTTTTAAAACAACAAGATATTTTGTTTCACCAGTAGTTTGAACTGGTCTTACTGACTTAATTGTTAGTAATGCAAATACAGCTAAAAGTGTTGTGATAATACTTAAAATTAAAACTAAATTATAACTAACTGTAGCTATTAAACCTCCTAATACTGCCGATACTGTAATACCTACCCAAAATGCACTTTCTAGTTTTCCATTCACCTCTTCATAAGACGATTCTTTTCCAAACGATTTTAATTCATCATATACAAAGGCTTCTAGTGTTCCACTTGTTAAAGCATTCTTTGTTCCCCAAAGGATAAATCCAATTACATAAAATAAAAAGTCTCCTTTTAACCAAAATACAAACCCTATCGCATGAATTAATAATGCAATTATCAATAAATTTCTTCTGGGATATTTGTCAGCAACAGTTCCAAGTGGAACTTCTAAAAATAATTGTGTTGCAGACCAAATACTTATAAGTATTGAGATTTGAAATGGATCCATACCATTATGTGCAAACAGCAAAACAAAAATTACACCAATAAACTTAACTGCATCAAGAAATCTATAAATTGACATTTTTAAAATAAATTGTTTCATTCATTACAAGTATAACAAAACAGATGTTCTTTTTTGTATTTAAAATCATGTATAATACAGTCATCATTATGAAAATAATCTTTTTTGGTACACCTGACTATGTAATTCCAATTTTGGATAAATTGCATAAATATCACGAAATTGTAGCTGTTGTTACCCAATCTCCTAAACCTGTAGGTAGAGATAAAATAATAACTTATTCTGCAGTTGACTCATGGGCATTCAAAAAGCACATTCCAAGAAACTTTGATTATGTAGATTTACCCGAGGCAGATATGGGTGTTTGTGCTTCTTTTGGAATGATAATTCCTAAAGTAGTAATTAATAATTTTAAATTTGGCATTCTTAATATTCACCCGTCGCTACTACCTGAATTTAGAGGCGCTTCCCCAATTCAAGCAACTATAATTGCAGGGTCAGACCCTGCAATATCGATTATTAAAATGGATGAAAAGATGGATCATGGACCAATTTTGACTCAATTTAAGGAAGATATTTTAGAAAATGACACCAATGAAACTTTAAGAAAAAGATTATTTGAAAAATCTGCAGAAGTTTTAATTGAGATGATCCCTGCTTATATAGAAGGTAAAATTAAGTTAAAACCACAAGATGAAAGTAAAGCAACTTATACTAAAATAATTATCAAACAAGATGGATTTGTTGACCTTATTAAAGATGATTCAATAATTATAGAGAGAAAACATAGAGCATACATACCATGGCCAGGAATTTGGACCCTAGTTAATGGCAAGAGACTTAAAATATTAGAATTTAAGAATGAACCTGTTACTGTACAACTTGAGGGGAAAAAACCTATTTCTTACAAGCAATTTGTCACTTCGCAGTTTTTAACTTCTTGATACAAGAAGTGCAAAGTTTCATTCCGTGCCATTTTTGAATATTTGGAGCAAAAGTTCTTTTTGTTTCTTGTGCTCTTTTTTTCCATCTTTTTCCAGCAATACCACGTCCATGAGTTTGGCTTGATCCAAACGTAGTTTTCTTTAAGCAATTTTGACAAGTAAATGACATAAGGCTAATGATGCATTATACTAGTAAATAACTTAATTCTCAATGATAATAATTTGGATCCTAGCTTTCATCATCGTAATAACAATTCACGAAGCTGCCCATGCATGGATGGCAGATAAACTTGGTGATCCCACCGCAAGGCTAATGGGTAGAATAACACTTAATCCCCTAGCTAGCATTGATTTATATGGAACTGTACTTATTCCATTACTCTTAGCTCTAGCCGGTGCACCAATTCTAGGTTGGGCAAAACCTGTTGAATTTGACCCATACAACCTTAAAAATCCGAGGAAAGATTCTGCAATAATTTCACTTGCTGGACCTGCAGTCAATATAATTTTGGCAATAATATTAGCAATAATTGTAGGGTTTATTAGACTCCCTTCATTATTAAGTATCTTTTTTTATGCTCTTATAAGAGTTAATGTTATGCTTGCTGTATTTAATCTTATTCCAATACATCCTCTGGATGGAGGTAAAATACTAACAGGTATATTACCTAACCAAGAAGCTCTTAAATTTGATTTATTTTTACATAAATATGGAACAATCTTACTTTTACTGATGATTTTTCCATTATTTGGTGGTTCATCAATTGTTTCTCAAATAGTAACTCCTGCTTCAAATTTTATTTTGAGTCTTCTCATCAGATAGGGACATTTTTCTGGTATAATTGCTCTTACGCCTCCTTAGCTCAATGGTAGAGCAACGGTTTTGTAAACCGTCGACGACCGTTCGATTTCGGTCAGGAGGCTCAAAAATACAGTCTTTTTTGATATTGACTTCGGTTATACTTCGTATTATATTTAATTAATGCCTGCTAAATGGTCAAAAAAAGTTGAAGAATTTAAATTTCAGGAGCTGAATGAATTGTACGTAATTCAAAATAAAACAATTGGTGAAATTGGAAAGATTTTGCATTTAGCTGAAACTACTGTTTACGATCGCCTGTTAAGGCTTAAAATTATACCTGATCGTTCTCGTAAAAAAGGAGTAAATTGCGTAAGTCCAGCAACAATTCCATGTATTCATACGCGTAGCCTTGCAGAATTCTTTGGAATAATGCTTGGTGATGGATGTCTTACTCCCACCCAAGTTACTATCACACTAGGAGACAAAGAATTAAGTTATGTCAAATATGTTTCTAGTTTAATAACAAAACTTTTTGGAATTAAACCAAAAATACATATTAGACCAAAGGGTTATTATGTGATTTATTTTGGGTCAGTAAAAATTGTTCAGTGGTTGCAATCAAATGGACTAGTATTTAATAAGGTTAAAGATCAAGTTAGAGTGGCTGATTGGATTTTCAAAAAACAATTTTTAATGGAAGGTTTCCTGAAAGGATTCTTTGATACTGATGGGTCTGTTTATAGATTACGTTTTGGTGTACAATTAGCCTTCACAAATAGATCATTGCCTCTGTTAAGAGGTTTGAAATATTCATTAGATGTTTTAAAATATTTTCCATCTAAAATTTGTGAATTTAAAATTTACTTGACAAAGAAAAAATATGTATTGAGATTTATGAAAAAAATAAATCCGGCAAATGCAAAACATAGACAAAGGTTTAATGAGTTTGTAAAATATTACAATAGTAATTAAGCGCCAAGTTAGTAAAGTGGACAAATACGACTGCCTGTAGAGCAGTTGCCGCAAGGCTTCCTAGGTTCGAATCCTAGACTTGGCACATTAGTAGCAATAATTTATTATACGCCTGAATAGCTTAGTGGCAAAGCACGTCATTGGTAATGACGCGACGAAAGTTCGATTCTCTCTTCAGGCTCCCAAGTTTTCGTATTCATTAAAATTTAAAAATGTGTTAATATACTTTCATGGCAAAAAAGGGAGCAAGAGAATTAGTTGGAATGATTTGTCCTACCTGTAAAGCACAAAATTATGTGACAGATAGGAATAAGGTTAATATGGATACAAAAGGTAAAGGAAAACTTGAACTTAAAAAATGGTGTCAAAAGTGTAAAAAGGTTACTTCACACAAAGAAACAAGTAAATTAAAGTAATTTTCATATATTCAGTTTTTAACGTATAATACATTCGCTAGGAGTATAAGGCTGTAGGTTAATGGTAGACCAAAAGACTCCAAATCTTTTAGTAGGGGTTCGATTCCCTTCAGCCTTGCAATTATTCAACACCTATAGTATAATATGGCCTTGCACATTACCACACAGGAAATTGAGATTTGAAATATCAAACACATAAGGAGAATAAAATGTCTACTGAAGAAAATTGTTGTCATGTCGTCAGGGGCAAGGTATTTTTTTACCTAAAATGTGGTAAGAATAAACTTGCCAAAGCATTGACCCTCAAAGAACTTGAGGAAAAAATCGAAAAGGAACTCAAGGGTGTTGAAGAATATCTAATAGCACTTGATATATTTCGAAGAAAAAACCCTGGACTTTCATAAATTCAAATCAAATCTCTTTTTTTTTGAGGGCAAACAAATTTTTACTGCTTTGTCTGTTCTCCCTAGTGTGGTAACTAGTTTTTAACAATGGCAGGAGTCAGAAGAAAAAGGATCAAAAAAATCCAAAAAATCTTCTACTCCTGTCATATGTTATAATATATCAGTGGTGGTTACAGAAAGATTAAACCTGCCCCACGAAAGAACTTCAGATTATTCTGAATTTGTCTATACTCCGGTTCGTTCAAAAAATGAGATATTCGATGAAATAAAAGTTGTTGTTTCTTTTACTTTTGGAAAAAGAGATACAAATGAGTTTAGTGGATTTACTTACTCAATTAAAGACCATGATGAAAGCAAGTTGGAGGCAGAATCTTTTCTTGATGCATCAAAGAAAGTTTGGACAAGATACAAAACGACAGAAGATAAATATAAAAAATTTGTCAAAATAAATTTAGAAAATAAATGGCAAGAACTTGATGGAAAAGAATTAACAGGAAAATCATTGGAATTTGATTAATGGCAATTTTACAATTATTTTGATATACTTCCTTATCCCATAATTCGGTGGGTCTAGTTCTTGAACAAGGAGAGTATAAAATGTCTGAATCTAGAATTCTGAATTTTTTGAAGCAGTCATGTACAGGAATGACGACTGCGGATTTGAAGACCAAGTGTGAAGAAGAAGGCATTAGGGACTGGCTTGCAGAACTAAAAAGACTGAAGGAAGAAGAATATGTTCGCATTGACCAGCGGCTTCCTAAACCAGTTTTAAAGGCAACACCAAAGGCGTTTGTGGATTGACCAAATGGGTTGAGAGTGTGATATTAGGAATCGAGATTAATGCAAATGCGCATTTTTTCAAAAATTCTAAAAAAACAACATCACATTCTCAACCAGTACTACCCTATTATTTTAACCTTGCAAGATGAGAGTCAACCATTATTGCAACCAACTCTTTGAATTTTGTTTTAGGTTCCCAACCCAATATTTTTTTCGCCTTCGAGGCGTTTCCAATTAAAGGCCCTGTTTCTGTTGGTCTGATAAATCTTTTATCTATTACTACATAATCTTCCCAATTTAACCCAACATATTTAAATGCTTCTTCACACAATTCTTTAATAGTATGTGTCTCCCCTGTTGCTAATACAAAATCATCGGCCTTTTTAGCTTGCATAATTTTCCACATTCCCTCTACATAATCCCCTGCAAATCCCCAATCTCTTTTGGCTTCCAAATTTCCTAAGGCTACTTTTCCATTTTTTACAATTTGTTCCCCTTCTTCATTTAAATGAGCAGAATTTTTGATAGTAAGTTTTGCGCAAGCTGCAGCATAGGTTACTTTTTGGGTTACAAAACCTAAGTGTCTCCTTGGAGATTCGTGATTAAATAAAATTCCATTTGTTGCAAACATGTTATAACTTTCTCTATATATTTTAGTCATGCAAAAAGCATATAATTTTGCTGCTGCATATGGATTTGCAGGATTAAATGGTGTGTTTTCAGCTTGTGGAATTTCTCTTACCCAGCCAAACATTTCAGAGCTACTTGCTTGATAGAATTTTGTCTTTGGATTTACATCAAGTGTGGCGTCTAACACTCTATGTGCACCAATTCCTGTAATTTCTGCTGTATGGATTGGTTGTTTAAAACTCTCTGATGGATGACTTTGTGATGCTAAATTATATACTTCATCAGGCTCAACCTTTTGAATAATTTCCCTTAAAGATACAGGATCAAGCAAATCTCCTTGAAACAATTTCAAATCCTCTTGGATATGACCTATATTTGCATAGTCCTCATGTGAAGTTTTTCTAACTATTCCTGCTACGATATAACCTTTTTTAAGAAGAAGCTCGGCCAAATAACTACCATCTTGTCCTGTTATTCCTGTAATTAACGCTTTTCTGTTAGCCATTGACAATATAATACCATATTTCTAATATGGTATATGTCCCCTAAAAAATTGGGTATAACTGGGTTATTTATTGCTTTTGTAATTGTGCTTCCTCTTTTTGTCTGGTCAGCCATAAACGTAAATTTTAATGTCAACAAAAGAGCTCAAGGTGAACCTAACTTTTGTGGAGGAACTTGTGGAAGTAATTATAATTGTCAAGCCAATTTTTTCTGTTTTGAAGGTTATTGTAGAAATCCATTATGTTCTTCAAGTGTTGACTGTATTTGTTCAACGACGACACCAACATCAACATCAACACCAACAATCACTACTACTCCAATAAAACTGGCTACTATAACTCCAGAACCAACAATATCAGCGACTCCATCAATAACACCAACTATAATACCAGTTGCAACAAATGAAATTATTCCAATTGTTACAAATACACCAACTACAGGTGTTGAAAATATGTTTTTTGCAAAATATGCAATTTATATATTTTTAGCTTTTGTTTTAATTATTATTTTATCAATCTACTTTGCAATAAAGAAAAATAAAAACAATAACATCCCCCGCATTCTCCCACCTACAAACATTTAGATTAATATGATAGAATAACAAGTAATGATAATGAAGGGAGGCGATCTTAACTATGTTCATAGTAACAAAAAAACAAGGAGAATCGGACGATTCACTACTGGCAAGATTTCGCAAGAAGACAGTTATGTCTGGCCTTTTGCTGGAACTTCGTGATAGAGAAAGGTTTAAGAAACCTTCTGAGAGAAAAAAGGAAAAAAGATATAAGATTGAATTCAACAGAATGCTTGAAAAGAAAAGAAATTATTGAAAAATGAAGACCATTCCAAATTTTCTATCAGAGGTTAAACTCGAACTTGAAAAAGTCACTTGGCCAAAACGTGATGTCGTGGTAAACTACCTAAGTTTAGTTATAATTATTTCAATAATTGTAGCAGCTTTTGTAGGTAGTGTTGACTTTTCACTTACAAAATTACTAGAATATTTTTTGCAAAAATAAATGGATAAAACACAAGATTTACAAATTGACGAAAAAGGAACTGGGAAGAAAAAGATTCCTGGTCATATTATTATTAATTCAGAAGAAAATCCAAAAGCCAAATGGTTTGTAGTTCATACTTCTTCAGGTCATGAGGTCAGAGTCATGGAAACTTTAAGACAAAGGGTTGAAACAATGGATATGAAAAACAGTGTCTTTGAAATGTTAGTTCCTACTCAAGATAAAATAGTAATTCGTGGTGGTAAAAAATCACAAATCAAAGAAAAGATATTCCCAGGATATATGCTTGTCAAAATGATTTTGGACGACCCTACTTGGCTTGCTGTCAGAACAACAGCGGGTATTACGGGCTTTGTAGGTGCAGGAAATAAACCAACACCTCTTTCAGAACTTGAGGTTAAAAACATACAAAAATTTGTAAGTTCCCCAGCTCCACGTTATAAAACAAAATTTGTCAGTGGAGAAGCAGTCAAAATTACAGATGGACCATTTACAGATTTTCTTGGTACTATTCATGAAATTGATGAAGAAAAAGGTAAAGTGAAAGTATTAGTTAGTATTTTTGGAAGAGAAACCCCAGTTGAACTTGATTTCTTGCAAATACAAAAGATTTAAAGTAAAATACATCTACCACGATTAAATTTGTGGGAGATTAATAATCGAATATGGCGAAGAAAATTAAAACATTAGTTAAAATTAACTTAAAAGGTGGCGAAGCAACTCCAGCGCCTCCAGTTGGCACAGCATTAGGACAACATGGTGTAGCTATCATGGAATTTGTTAAAGCTTACAATGACAAAACCAAAGATATGAAAGGTGAAGTTGTTCCTGCAGTTATCACAATTTATGAAGATAGAAGTTTTGATTTCATAATTAAGAAAGCTCCAGTATCAGCAATGATTAAAAAAATATTAAATTTAGAAAAAGGATCAGGTACAGCTGGCCGTGCAGTTCATGCTACCCTAACACAAGCACAAGCTGAAGAAATTGCTAAAGATAAAATGGATGATTTAAATACTAAAGACCTTGGTATGGCTGTCAAGATTGTAGAAGGAACAGCAAGAAGCATGGGAATAAAAATAAATGGGTAAAACAAAAACAGCAATATTAACAAACGAACCAGTAGTAACTAAAACTTCTGCCGAGTTGTATGCTGAGAAAAAAGCTAAAAAAATAGCATTACTAAACAAAAATGAAGAAATAATAATTAAGAAAGAAGAAATATCTAGCCCAGAATTAACTGAAGAAAAGTCAAAAAGTAAAGAAAGAGTTCGAGGAAAGAAATATATTGAATCAAAAGCAAAAATAACAAAAGCTACTTTATATTCTTTAGAAGATGCAATTAAACTTGTAAAGGATATTTCTTCTATAAAATTTGATGGTACTTTTGAAATGCATTTAGTTATGAAAAAAGTAGGAATAACAGCTCAAGTGACACTTCCCTTTTCAGCAGGAAAACAAAAGAAAGTAGAAATAGCAGATGACAAAACTGTTGAGAAACTAAAGGCAGGAAAAATAGATTTTGATTTACTTTTAGCAACAGCTGAAATGATGCCAAAATTAGTAGTCTTTGCAAGACTTTTGGGTCCAAAAGGATTAATGCCAAATCCAAAAAACGGAACTGTTATAAAATCTTTAAAAGATGCGGACAAATTCAAAGGCAATATGGTCACAATTAAAACTGAAAGAGAAACACCATTAATTCATACTTCTTTTGGTAAAGTTTCTCAAAAAAATGAAGAATTAGTCAAAAATGCAGAAGCTATTATTTTGTCACTAGGTGGTTCAAAAACAATAACAAGAGCTTTTATAAAATCTACCATGTCACCTAGTGTTAAAGTCATGATAAAATAACCTATGAACAAACAAAACAAAAAAGATTTAGTAGTAAGTTTAATCCCCAAGCTTAAGGCTTCAAAGTCTATTGTATTTGTTAATTTTGCTGGTCTTTCTGTTTCTCTTCAACAAAAATTAAAATTAGAGCTTAAAGCTATTGGCTCTGATATGACAGTTGTTAAAAATACTCTAATTAAGTTGGCTGGCAAAGAGGCTGGAATTAATGATGCGATTTTAACCGATGAAGTATTATCTGGTCAGACAGCTCTCATTTTAACTACTGCTGATGCAATCGCTCCTATTCAGGTTATTGGAAAATTTGCAAAGGAAAATCAGGTTCCAAATTTTAAAATAGGAATAGTTGAAGGTAAATTTCAAGATAAAGACTCTTTAATTAAAATTTCGGCCTTACCTTCAAAAGATGTTTTATATTCACAAGTTATTGGTTCCTTAATATCCCCAATGTATCAATTGGTTGGTACTCTAAATGGAAATATGCAAAAGTTATTGTTCGTACTAAAGGAGGTGAGTACACGTGGCTAATAAAAAAATAGATGAGTTAGTAGAAGAAATTAGTAAATTAACAGTTTTAGATTTATCAGAATTGGTAACTACCCTTTCTGAAAAACTTGGAGTTAGTGCAATGCCAACAGCAGTAGCAGCAGCTCCAGCAGTAGCCGCAGCCGGCGATGCTCCAGCAGAAGAATCTGGTGGAAATCAAACTGTAGTAATGACAAATTCAGGCGCAACAAAAATTGCAGTTATTAAAGCACTTCGCGAAATTAATCAACAATTAGGACTTAAAGAAGCAAAAGATGCAACTGATAATGTTCCTTTTGAAGTATTAAAAGATGCAAAACCTGAGGATGTAAAGTCCGCTGCAGAAAAATTAAAGGCAGCTGGTGCAACAGTGGAACTTAAGTAATTGATTTTAAATAATCAGAAAAAGCTTTAAGTTCAGGTGAGGTCCTGGAATTGGGTTCAATTCCAGGACCTTTGTTAACTTCGATTATATAATTTTTACCTTTTTCAATAGCGAGGTCTACTCCCGCAATGTCTAGCCCCAAGACGCTTACCGCTTTTAAAGCAATTTTATTTGCATTTTGTGTTGCACAATCTAATTCAAGAAAAACTGATGGACCCGTAAGGTCTTGATATTCAACTTTAATATTCTGGTAGTTTCTTTTGAATTTTTGCTCTAAAACCATAACTTTTTCACCCATAATGAGAAATCTGTATTCTTTCTCGATGTCTATAAACTTTTGAAATATAAATTCTTTGTTTGATTTTTTTACCAGTATCGCAAAATCATCCTCATTTTTTAATATATAAATATTTTGGTTTCTTTGTGATAATATTGCTTTTGCAATAATTGGCAAGCCCAAGGTTTGTATTATCTTTTTTTTATTAAAAATAATATTTTCTTTAAAACAAAAAATGGTGTGAGGTACAGGTACTCTTTTTATCGCCAGTCTTAGAGTACTTGAGGCCTTATCCATACTCATACCTATTTCACGAAATGCGGGATCTATAAATTTAACTTTTTTATAATCTAAGTACTTTGAAATTGCGCCCATAAAACGGACATATTTTCCAGCACGTCGTACAAATACTAAATCAAATTTTGATAAATCAGTGCTTTTCACTTTGATTTTTACTTTGCCTGGCTTAATATCAAAATATAAATCAGTAAAGGAATATAGAAAGGCTTTGTATTTATTTTTAGAGTTAGCATTTAAGTATCTGACTAACTTTTTTTTACTAGAACTTTTTGAGTCTACCAAAACAAGAATCTTTTTCATACACCTATATTATACCCTATAATCGTCACGATTGTATATCATATTATTCAGGTATGATATTGCAGGGTCAGACCCTGCAATGTATACTTAAATCATGCCAGCTAAGGGTTCTGTCAAATATTACATGGATAACTCTATTTATCATGTTTATAATCGCGGGGTTGAAAAAAGGAAAATCTTTTTGGTTGAACAAGACTATAAAGTCTTCCTCTCCTACTTAAAAGAATACTTATCGAATAACGAGTTTTTTAAATCTGAAGCTAAATTGCAGGGTCTGACCCTGCAATTTCATCCTAGGAAAAATTATTTTGGTGAAATTGATTTAATTGCCTTTTGTTTGATGCCAAACCATGTTCATTTATTAATCAAGCAAAAAGATAAGAACTCTATTAAAGAATTTACGAAATCTTTATTTACAAGGTATTCAATGTATTTTAATAAAAAATACAAGCGGTCTGGCCCCCTATTCCAAGGTAGATACAAAGCTACGAATGTAATAAATAAAGATTACCTATTAGATGTGTCGCGCTATATTCATAAAAATCCATTGAAATACACCAAAAACTTAGTTGAGGGTTATTCTTCGTACTCTACATATTTAGGTTTAAATAATACCTCTTGGGTAAATAAAAATGTTATATTAGATTACTTTAACGAAAGCACATTCATGAAACATAATAACGTAAAATCATATAAAGAATTTGTTGAAAAGTTTAAATATATTAACGAAGAATTAGACCTATCTGACGACACTATTGCAGGGTCTGACCCTGCAATTAACTGACCTTGCAATAGTTCACCTTTATTTTTTGGATTCTTCTAGCCAAACCCAAAAATGTGTAATAAAACCTGGCGGTATTGAACCTATCAATTTATCTTTATAGTCAGATATTGGTGTATCTATTCTTAATCTCTCGTCTTTTCTACCCTCTTGCCATAATTTTCCATTTTCAATTCGAACTTGTGTATGATCTTTAAATTCATCCCAAGGTAAAAGTCCATTCGAATTTTTCTATAAATTCAGCACAAAAAACAGTAAAATCCTTATATCTATTTTTGCCCCAAACAGCTTCCATACCAAGCTTGCTTGCTTTGTTTGAATAGGAGCCAAGAGATTTTTCAGCGTTAGCAGATATTTCTCGTTTTGCACCAAGCTTATCAAACAAAAGTTCAAGTGCGATTTCATCAATTTTTATTGAGTGGTTTGGATTTAATGTAATTTCCATATTTATTTTGATTTTGTTCTGTACATAAATATTGTAAAATCGGATGGGTGGTAATTTTGGCGTAGGATCACACGACGAGTTAAGGTCATACAATATTCTAAAATTTCTAAGCTATCAGAATACCAAATATTACTGCTTATCTTGCCGTCAGGCGGGTTTTTCTTTGCAGGATGGCCACCTGACATGTTAAACGCTAATACATTAGTCGTATGAAGAAACATTGTTTCTATAGCATTTTTTCTAAAAAGTCTATTTTCTTTTTCTGATTCAAAATTACTATTTAACGCACCTGAACAAATTATGGTATCGTAGATTTCGCCTTTTGGATGGTTAAAATAATCACCTATTTCAAGGTTTAAGCTAGGGTAAATTTTCTTTCCATTCTCTATAAATTCTGGCATGATATCGATGCCTTTATATGATACATTTTCATACCTTTTGGTTAAGAAATTACCTAATTCTCCAAATCCACAGCCAACATCCAAAACATTTTTATTGTCAAAATTAATTTCCGCCCAAAACTGGCGAAATCTTTGGTGTGCCGCACCTTTGCTTTTCCATTGCAAGGCCTCTGGGCTTACTCCAAATTTCTTAAATTTTTGTTTGTAAATATTTAATGATTTCATCTTCAACAATTACTCCACAATATTTATTAATTAATTTCCAACTAGGTGCAGCGTTTACTTCAATAACAAACATCTCATTTGTCTTGTTATTAATCAAAATATCAACTCCCGAGATGTTTAATCCTACCACTTTAGTCGCAGACACGGCCAAATTGGCCACATCTTCTGGAACTGGCATTAATGTTTCTTTTGTTTCATCTTTGTTCCATTTGGTCTGTCTTACGATTGCGCCGACGGCTTTGTCACCTACTACTAAAACTCTAATTCTTCTTGCATTAGGAATTAGCTCCTGTGTAAAGTAGAATTTATTTTTCTCAAATTTTTTAGATTTAAGGCTTTCTAATTCTTCCTTGCTATTAACAAGCCAAACTTCCCTAGCTTTTTGACCTGTTGTTGATTTTACAATATATGGAAATTCCATACCATCAAAACTACCGAACTGAGTTCGTGGAATTTTAATCCCTGCTTCACTAAGCTTTTTTAATTCTAATGACTTACCCAAAGATACGGGCATTAGTAAACTATTCGAATACACTTCATCAATTATTTTAATATTATTTTTAGCCGCGTAATTAGAAACTAATGTTGCAATTTCTAAACTTTTTCCAACCATCCGGAAGTAGATAACTGAAAACTGATTTAAGATATCAGATTTATAATATAAGTCAAAAGAATCAGAACTATAGTTTATATCATCAAAACTTCCCAAAGTTACGCCTTTATCTTTGAAACCGTCAAGTTTAGCTACATTTCCGGATGTAAGTATTAAAATTACCATTTTGCTTTGACTAAATTTTCTTTTTCAATCGTTGGACTTATTAAAAAACCTTGTAAATCTATTCTACCTATTAAAACATCGTATCTTAATAATTTTCTGTCACTAACTGTTGCTCTTGTTACAATTTTACGCCCAGCAAGCCAAAAAGACAAAGAAATGACTGGCCGTTGCTCCTCTCCAAGAGAGGAAAGCTTTCTTCTGGTCATAATTATTTTATTTTTACGAAGTAAGCCCATTTTTTTGGCCAAATTAATGTCAATTGTAGAACTCCATGCACCAGTATCTATCTTTGCAAGTACTCTTTTAGATCTTCCCTCAACATCTATTACTTTTATCTCTTCAATTGCTTGAATTGTTTTGGCGTCTTCAGTATTTTTAACACGATGAACAAATTTACTGGCAAATAATGCTTTTGCAATTTTAACTCCATGTATAGCATCTATTACATTAATATCATCAACCCTTTCTAACCTTTTCTTTAATCCTTCCATATTTGCAAGCTGAATTGAAAGCCCTGGTTGTGCATTTAGCTCAATTATTTGTGGTCCTTTTTCAGGATGCAATACAATATCAACTCCTGCATAAACCAGTCCTGAAGCTATTTGTCCTGTTACTGCAGTCTCTAATATCTTGTTCCAAAAAGGTATTTTAATTCCTCGTAACTTCCTATTTGTGTCGGGTTTTAGGATTATTTCTTTATTATTTTGAATAGCTTTTGTTGTAATTCCTGTTGCAATATCAATACCAAGTCCAAGTGCTCCTTGATGTAAATTGGCTCTTCCCCCACTTTCTTTTGTCGGAAGTCTAAGCATCGCCATTATTGGAATTTTATTAAAAACAATTACGCGAACATCAGGTGTTCCACGAAATGCATATTTTCTGAAGCTTGAGTGTCTTCCTACATATTCTTGGATAAAAGCACTGTCTGGTTCGTTGCCCATTGAAAAAGCTCCTTCAAGAATATCTAGTGTATGTAATTTTAAATCTTCAGCGGTTATTCTTTTCTTTGAGCTTGTTAACCATACATCATCAGAAATTCTTTTTTTGACAACTATAATTCCTTCGCCACCAAGTCCACGAGAAGGCTTGAGTGCAAAAGCATCAGGTAGATCAGACCATTTAAAATCAAAAACAGCAGCTGGCGTTCTAAATTTTTTAAATATAGTTGGATGAGGAACATTTGCATATCTTAAGACCCTATCAGTTTGAAGTTTTGAATCAGCAATTTTCTTAGCAGCACGGCTATTATATTTTCCAGTAAACAAAACTCTCCTAGCGTTAAGTCCTAAAATTGACGAGCTTTTCATTTGCTATTTATGAGTTTTCTAAATCTATAATATTCTGTAAACCTAAGCCCTAAATATTTACCCAAAATAATATCTATTACTAGAGTTCCCAGTAAACTTATTTCAGGATTATTTAATACCATTTTTTGAAAAGGTACATAAGTTAAGAGTAGATATGAAACAAGAGCTAGTATTAAAGTCTGATAAGTTATACCGATTGCAGTCTTAACTGATTTTCCAAGTTGAATTTTTGTGAAGTCTTCAACCAATAAAGTTAAGATAAGAACTGGAAAAATAGAAACATTTATGTTTGTTGTAAAAATAATCCCCAAAACCCCAAGTGACACAAACCATAATATAAGTGCCATTCTTGGTAAATATTGAAGTTTTAATTTAAGTTTCCTTGTTACAAACCTTACTACTGTAGATATTGCAACTATAGCCAAAAATAAAAGTATTCCTAAAATTGGACCAATAGCCACAAATGTAATTGAAAGTGCGGCAGGTAAAAATATACCAAAACCACGAATTCCTACGATTTGACGAATACCTGCTATAACTGTAGCCACAATTGGCAGTAATAATAGTAGTACTATCGTATTTTCAGGCACACCTGAAGCAATAGAGTTTTCGATAGCATGTCTAACAAAGAAAATATCCATAGAGTTTTAAGAAAGTATGTGTATAGTATACCAAAAAACTTAATCTTTTGCCTGCATACCTAGGAGCCAGAGGATTGCTTCTTTTTTGTAACGTCTATCCCCTCTTGAATTTATTCTAATTGCAGGCAATTTTCCACGCTTGCCCCATCTTTTAATTGTTAATGGCGAAACTCTTAATAATTCTGATACTTCACGCACAGTGAGAAGGTCTGGCATATTTTCTAGTTTGACTGCTTTCTTGTTAGATTGATCCATATGTTAATTAATCACAATATAACAATCAGTAACAGCTCTGTCAAGAAGATGTTTAACAAAAAGATTATAATTAGTCTTAATGAAAAGCAAGCTAAATATCATCTTAATAATTTCTTTAATTGGATTTTTTATTTTTTTACCTTCACTTGGAAATGGCTTTGTTTGGGACGATGAGGAACAGATAGTTAATAATACTTTAATCCACTCTATCTCAAACTTTCCTGTTTTTTTCTCAGGTGGAGCATTTAATTCAGGTGGAACAGGAAATCTACTTGGAAGTTATTATAAACCACTAATGACTTTAAGTTTCTCTATTCTCTACTCTCTTTTTGGTTCAACAGCCTTCTTTTTTCATTTATTTTCATTAACAGTCCATATTTTAAGCGCAATAATAATATATTTAATATTTTCGTATTTTTTTGATAAAAATAAATCTTTTATTCTCTCGCTTCTATTTTTAATTCATCCTCTTTATTCTGAAGTTATTTTTTATGCAGCCAATTTTCAAGATGTTTTATTTTTCTTTTTTGGAAGCTTAGCACTTTTACTTACAATATATAAAAAGAATAAGCAAAGCTTGCCACTTTGTGGTAAATTATTAATTACGTTACTACTTTTATGTTCTCTTCTTTCCAAAGAAACTGGAATCATTTTCGTAATTATTACTCTTTTTTTATGACAGTTGGCTCCCATCCATTTTTAGTATATCAATCTATAGCGTAATGCGATTTTATATTGCAAAAATTGGCTTTTCTTCAGACCAAATGTCTGCAATTTCTAAATTAAATTTATTTGATAGAATACTTTCTATTCCTAAAATGGCTTGGTATTATTTTTCTAATTTGATATTTCCAACTAATCTTGTCCCCAACCAACATTGGATCGTAACTTCTTTTAGCTTGTCTGACTTTTGGTTGCCTCTAATTCTTTGTATCTTATTTTTAACTATCTTAATCTTCTTTACTTTTCAAAAAAGCAAAAGTTATTATTTCTTTTTAACTTTATTTATATTGTCTTTGGCTATGCACATGCAAATATTTCCACTTGACGTTACCATATCTGGTAGATGGTTTTATTTACCTATGTTTGGACTACTGGGCATACTTGGTCATCTTAAATTTAAAAAAATAACTTATTATATTGCAGTTCTTTTAATATTAATCTTTTCAATTGTTACTTTTATTAGGTCTTTTGATTGGAAAAATGGTTTAACACTATATTCTCACGATGCCAAAATTGTAAAAAATGATTTTAACTTAGAAAATAATCTAGGTGTAGAACTATATAGAATAGGTAAATTTAATGAAGCTAGTTACCATTTTCAAAATTCAGTCAATTGATAATGGAAACTATTACTTAGCCTATGAAAATTATGCAAAAATATTAATTAAACAAAAAGAGTTTGATGTAGCAGAAGAATTTATAAAAGATACGCTTAAATACTTCCCCAATAACCAAAATCTTTTAGATTTGTATCAAGCCACTCTTTCCTTTAAAGCTGAATAATACTTCTCCAAATAATCTTCTGCTTTTGTCCAATCCCCACGATTTCTAGCAACATTTGCCAAGACTCTTAAATGAGCAGCTTTGGCAGCTTGAAAAAGAGATATTCTATAAACTTCTGCTAAATGTTCTTTTTCCAACTTTTCGTTCTCCCCTTTTTGTTTTCTCATTTCAACTTCTAAGGACGCAACTATTTCAGGTTCAAATGCAAGTTTTAACTCACTTTTTATAAGCTTGTAAAATTTCTTCAGAGAATTTTTTGCCTTGTCTAATTTATTTATATCTTGATATCTTATAGCCTGAAGCATATAGCCTGCAGCATTTTTTGCAAGTTCCTTAGATAAATTATATTGTTCTCTCATGTGCCTTACAGTATATTCCATAAGGCTTACACCATACGGCAGTTTGCTTAAACGCCACCATTTAAGTTCAAGATTAGCAACTAAATGTGGATCAAATGTAAAATGTTCCATCGCGTCATTCCCCCCAAACCTTCTTCTTCTCCTTGAATAATCTAAAATTGCCTCTTTTAATTTCTCTGGTGTGAAATCAGGAAGGTGAGTATTTTCGAAATAATATTCTGCATAAACCATCTGCCATGGCATTAAACCCGAGGTTCTTTGTTCACCTGAAGTCCTAATAAATAAATCTGGATTTGGATATGGTTGACCATATGTATCTAAGAATTTTTCAAATGTTTTTTCGTTTAAATCTTTTGATTTTATACCTGAGTCAATTGCTTTTTGAGTTGCCCTAACAATCTCACTTCGACCACCGTAATCAACAGCTAAATTATAAATATGATTTTTTGAGTATTTTGCAGTTTCAGCCTCAATCTTAATTAACATTTTTTGAATATCTTCTGGCAATCTATCTTTGCGACCGAGATGCACAAGGGCTACCTTATCTTTATGAAATTCATTTTCTTTTTCTTTAAGTGCTTTTCTGAATAAATTCATAATTGCATCTATTTCTTCCTGTGGTCTATCCCAATTTTCTGTTGACCATGCCCAAACAGTGAAGGTGTGCACCCCTAAATTCCTAACTGCTTTCGCAAGTGCTTCAATTGCCAAATAGCCATGATAATGACCTTCCCAAGGCTTTAACCCTCTAGCCCTAGCCCATCTCCGGTTGCCATCCAAAATCATAGCTATATGGTTTGGAATTACAGTATTTTTGGGAAGTATTAATACTTTAGACATCGCGATATATTATAATACATTAATGATACAAAAAACACTTGAGGAAACAAAACAGCTTGTTTGGCCAATTATTGATAGTTATTTAAAAGATCTTAAGTATCCAAAACAGTTTCAAATACCAATAAAATTTAAAACAGAAGTTTCTAAATATTGGGAAATAAATAGAGATTATCCAGAAAGAAAAGGTAAGTATTTGAGACCTACACTTGTTTTACTGACAGCAGAAGCTCTAGGTCTGGATGAAAAGTCTGCTGTTAAAGTTGCTGCTGCTATGCAGCTTTCTGAGGAATGGATACTTATATCTGATGATATTGAAGATAATTCAGATGAAAGACGAGGTAAACCAACACTTCACAAAATCAATGGACTAGAGCTTGCGATAAACGCTAGTGATACCTTAGAAAATATTATGTGGAAAGTGATAATTGATTGTGATAATAAAAAAATCTCAGATGAATTTTATAAAATTATGCTTAGAACAACGCTTGGTCAGGCGGTTGAACAAATTTGGACGAATAATAAATCAGAAATTACAGATGAAAAATATTTCTTTATGGCAGATAGTAAATCTGCATACTACTCCATCGCAGGACCAATGAGGCTTGGAGCAATTTTAGCTGAGGCTACAGGAAGTCAGCTTGATAAAATTACTGAATTTGGATTACATTTAGGTAGATGTTTCCAACTTGTTGATGATATATTAGATTTAGAACAAGATAAAAAAGAGGGAAAATCCACTTTAGCTACAGAAAAAGGTGTTGAATACACCAAAAAGTTGGCAGAAAAAGAAAAAAATATTGCTAAGACAGTTTTTGATAAAGATTTGCAGTTTTTGTCCAATGAACCAGCAAGAACAAAACTTATAGAATTAATTGATTTTATTCTGAATAGACAATATTGACAAATGATGTATAATACAAGACATGACATTCATGGGTGCAGGCGACGGATCATTAAATATAAACTTGACAGATTCTCGAAAACCCAAATAGGGTGAAGAGGTAGTGTTATTTTCGATTGGAACAGAAACACGTTCTGTTCACATAGATGTATCTATTAATCCATTTTTAACAGAAGAACAGAGAGAGAAAATTTTGAAAGGTGAAGAGCAAGATCCAGAAATTGACTAACCTTTACAAACTTTAGTTACTTTTCCCCTACTTAAACCATTCATAATGTAAACTTCAGCATCAAGATTTTTGACCAACTTTAGGCTTTCTTCCACTTTATGCATCATTCCCCCCGTAACATCTGTTTTGTTACTTCCCGTTAAGTATTTTTTAATGTCTTTAATATTCCTTGGGGTAACAATTGGAATTGTTTTGTTTTTATCGTCATAAACTCCATTTGTATCTGTGTAATAAATTATTTTTATTTTTTTATACAATTTACTTAATTTAACTGCTAATATATCCAAGGTTTTCTCTCCTGAATATATTTTAAATCCTTGCTTTTTATTCATCACCACGTCACCGTAAATTACTGGTGTTATACCAATATCTAATGCATTTTTTATATGCTCTGTAATAATCTTAGTTTCGTAAATAAAACTTAAAGGAGCAAAGGATATAACAGGAATTTTTAGCTTCAAAAATTCCGAAACCACTATTCTATTTATTTGAATTGCAGCGTCTGCTGTTAGCGATAAACCCCAAAGACTATTCTTGTTAATCATTCCTTTTTGAGTTTGATATTTTGCTGCAGGAACATGAGCAAATGATCCTGAACCATGCCCAATTATTAAATCAGTATTTTTGTTTTTAAACTTTTTAATCTTTTTTGCTAGTTTTTGTATAATTTCAATTCTAGCCGTAAACGGTTTACTCTTGTCAGTTATGACACTTCCACCTAGTTTAACTAAAACTAAATCCTTCATATTAAGACTGATTGTACCATTGGTATATATTTGTACCAAATCTTACATCTATTGACAAATAATAAATCATTTTGTAAACTGGAAGTAATGAAAAGTCTTACCTACAGCTTATATTCGTCAAAAAATACTGTTTTTACAACTCAAGAGATATCATTGATACTTAATGAAACTAATTTAAATAAATTAAAATCAAGAATTAATTACTTCGTTAAAAAAGGAGTTTTGAAAAGTCTAAAAAGAGGTTTGTATGCAAAAAATAATGGTTACGAAATTTTAGAAGCAGCAAATAAAATTTTTACACCGTCTTACATTAGCCTTGAAACTGTACTCCAAAGAAAAGGCATAACATTTCAAAATTACGATAAAACAATATTTGTAATTAGTTATCAAACAAGAGATGTCAAACTTTGTGATTACACTATTAGTTTTAGAAAAATGAAGGATGAAATACTAAATAACCCAAGAGGAATAGAAAACATTAATGGATATTCTATGGCTTCAAAAGAGCGTGCGTTTCTGGACAGAGTATATATGTCTAAAAACTATCACTTTGATAATCTGGAACAAGTTAACTGGAAGGTCGCTAAAAACTTAGTAAAAATATATAATAATAAAGCAATGGAAAGGAGGTTTAATAATTATGTTAGTGATTTCTTCACACCGCACAATAATGACTAACATTTTAAAGGATATTTATTCTGATATTGAAATAGCCTCAGTACTTGGCTTCAAAGGTGGAACAGCATTGTATTTTTTTTATAATCTCCCTCGTTTTAGTGTCGATTTGGATTTTGACCTACTTGATGAATCAAAAAAAGATATTGTACTGAGTAAGGTTACAAAAATTGTCGAAAAGTATGGTGACTTAAGACAAAGCAAAGATAAACATTACAATTTATTTTGGCTGTTAAGTTACAAAAAAGGGTTAAGTCAACTTAAAGTAGAAATTTCAAAAAGAGTTTCTAAAAATAAATATGAAGTCAAAAGTTTTTTGGGAATTCCTTCACTGATTATGAAAAGTGAGGATATGTTTGCTAATAAATTAACAGCGCTCTTGGATAGAAAAAGTTTGGCTAATCGTGATATTTACGATATCTGGTTTATGTTGAAGGAAGAATGGAATTTAAATAATGAACTTCTAGAATTCAGGACCAACAAAAAAACTGTTCCATATCTCAAAAGATGTCTTGCACTACTAGAGAAAAATCCACCATCTGATATCCTCTCAGGTATTGGGGATTTAGTTGATAATAAAACCAAAGATTGGATTAAAAAGAATTTAATTAAAGATACTATATTTTTATTAAAAGCAAATTATGAACTTTAATTTATTATATAAACAATTCTTTTCCCCTCTTACTCGTTTTGTGTTTAAAAGAATTGGTAGTAACCCAGAAATGGCAGATCAAATAGTAACAGAAACTTTTACAGCCGCTTGGAAAGGATATAAGACTTTTAAACATAAATCATCCTTTTTTACATGGCTTTGTAGAATTGCATTAAATAAAATTGCAGATTATTATAAAGGTCAAATAAACTACAGGTCACACTTTTTCGTTCCAACACTTAAAAAATGGTCACAAATCGAACAACTTGACCCCATTGCAAGGTCTCACCTTGCAATGTTGCCTGAAGAACAGTTTATGCTTAATGAATTAAGGGGTAAAGTTAATGAAGTATTAGATTTATTGCCCTTGGAAAAAAGAAAATTACTTTGGTATAAATACTACAGGGATTTATCATATAAAGAGATTTCTATAATCCTCCAAATTTCTCCTCGTGCAGTAGAAGGTAAAATATACAGGGCTAAAAAATTATTTGCGAGATTATTTTCGTAACTTCCACACAAACACGCTCCAAGGAAAGATTATCACAGCATTAATTATCCTCCTCCACCTCTTTGGCTCCTGAATTAATCTACAGACCCATTCAAGTCCTAATTTTTCCATCCATTTAGGAGGCAATTTCATATTTCCTGCTACATAATTAAAAGTTCCACCTAAAGCAAAAGCACCTGTTGCATTAAGCCTAAAAAAATTTCTATAAATCCACTTTTCCTGTTTTGGAGTATTTAAAGCTACAATGATTAAATCAGGCTCAAAGAGCTTTATACCTCCAATTATCTTCTTGTGTAAATTTCTATCTTCATACGTGATAGGCTTACAATTTTTGTTATATTGAGGAAATTCAAAATTTGTTTTAAATATTACATTTGAATATTGTTTTTCTAACACTTCCTTTGTCTTAATTTGTTCACCATGCTCACCTCCAAAGAGATATACTCGTAATTTACGATCATTTGCAATTTTAATTACTTCTAAAAACAACTCCCTGCCTTTAATTATCTCAATATCTTCATTATGCAAAAATTTATATGCAAATTTTAATCCAATTCCATCAGGAATTGACAAATCAGACCTTCGTATAGCTTTTGCCAGTAACCAATCTTTAGTAGCTAGTAGTAAATTTTCAGGATTTGGAGTTACTATATAAAACTTTTCTTTGTTTTCTAGCCTCAAATTAATAAGATTTAGCACTTCTTCCTTGGAAGTGATAGATATCTTAATTCCTAGGATATAACCATATTTTCGGTCTACTTTTGGATAATTTCTTGCCATTTTTATCTATTTTTTATCATCTTTTCTTACTTTTCATAGTCAAAATATCATTTTTTTTCTCCGCACTCTTGTTTTTTACATGTATTTTTTTGCTTTGTTCTTCCCTATATACTATATACCATATGCTATATACTATATTTTCGCCTTAATAACAATTTTGCACAAATTTTTACTTCAAATATTAGCTTCACTTTTTTATACTTATCCTCAGTCTATTAACAATTGATTTATTTTCAACAATTTTTGCTATAGGTTTTTATCCTTTAGTTGTAACAGACCTTTTCCATAGTTCTATATTTTCTAAAACAAGTCCGGTTCCCCGCACAACACATAAAAGTGGATCGTCAGCAACATGGGCAGGAACTCCAGTTTCCTCAGTCATCAACTTATTTAAATTACGAAGAGATGATGTTCCTCCACTCATTATTATCCCCTTGTCTATAATATCTGCAGCCAGTTCAGGTGGAGTATCCTCAAGAACTGCTTTAACTGCCCCAATCATTGCAATTAAGGTTGGTCTTATAGCTTCTGTAATTTCACTAGAGGTAACAGCTGTGGTTCTTGGAAGGCCAAAAACTAAGTCACGTCCTGATATTTCAAGTTTTTCTTCCTTAGCAAGTTTAATTGCTGAACCTATTTTTATTTTTATGTCCTCTGCAGTTGTATCTCCAATGACTAAATTATGTTTTTTCTTCATATGCAAAATGATTGCTTCATCTATTTTTGTGCCTGCAATTCTGACTGATTTATGGACAACAACACCACCTAGGGATATAACTGCAGCCTCAGTTGAGCCTCCACCGCTATCAACTATCATATGCCCTGAAGGAGCTGAAACAGGAATGCCTGCGCCAATTGCTGCAGCCAATGGTTCATCAATTAAATAGGCATGAGCTGCTCCTGCAGAAAGTGTGGCATCAAGTGCTGCTCGGCGTTCAACTTGGGTACAGCCTGCAGGCACACAAACCATGACATTTGGCTTGAATAAAGTAAATTTGCCTATAACTTTACCAATGAAATATTTAAGCATAGCCTCAGTGGCGGAGTAGTCAGCAATTACTCCATCTCTCATTGGCCTATTGGCATTTAATGCCTCAGGAGTTCGACCTAACATTTTCTTAGCTTCTTCCCCTACGGCTACAATTTTATTATCTTCTACAGAAGTAGCCACAACAGTAGGTTCGTTGGCAATGATTCCCCCTCCTGCAACCCAAACAAGTGTATTGGCTGTTCCCAAGTCAATTGCAATGTTCTTTCGATTTAGCATAATGCTAATTATATAGTATAATTACACCAATGGCTAAACTACGTGTTTTTATACTTTTGTCTACTATGATTGTCGTGGGTGTAATTGGTTATTTTGTATCATTAATTGCTAGAGGATATCGTTTTGATACAGATACTTTTACCTTTTTAGAAAATGGTATTTTAGTTGCAAAATCTGATTCTGATGGGGCTTCTATTTTTATTGATGGTGATTTAAAAGGTGCAACCAATACCAATTTAAAACTCTCCCCTAATACATATGATGTCGAGATAAAGAAAAATGGATATATCTCATGGAAGAAAAGATTAACCATTAAAAAAGAGGAAGTAACCCAAATTACAGCTCAACTATTCAAAGTTGCACCATCTTTTTCCCCAGTTACCTTCGACGGAGCAGAAAATCCCGTAGTCTCGTCAGATTTTAGCAAGATTGCATATACTAATAGTGAAGGCCTCTTTATAATGACTGTTAGTTCTCTGCCTATCGGTTTTCCAAATGATCCTAAAAAAATTGCAGATGGTGAACTAATAGGATCAAGTTACAGCTTCTCTCCAAACAGTAGAGAGATTATGCTCACGACAAAAAAGGGGGTCTATATCTTAAATACAAATGAGTTTACGTCACAAGATAATTTTGTAAATGTTATAGCTCAAAAGACAACTATTTTAAATAATTGGAAGTTAGAAAAAAATAGAAAAGATGAATCTGAATTTAGATTGTTACCTCTTGAGATGGCTACAATTCTAGAAAAAGATGTTAGTGACTTTACATTTTCGCCTGATGAAACAATGGTTATGTACACTGCAAGCAGTGAAGCAAATATTAAAAAAGGGTTAATTGAAGAACTACCAGGAAGCTCAACACAGAAGGAAGAAAGGGATATCAAAGTGGGTAACACCTATATTTACGATATCAAAGAAGATAGAAACTTTTTGGTTAGCGACACTGGCAGATCTCTTTATTGGTTACCAACTTCAAGACATTTAATAGTTCCTGATGAAGGAAAAATTATAATTATGGATTACGATGGAACTAATAGACAAACAGTCTTTTCAGGCGATTACATTGCCCCACATGCATATCCGTTTGTTAATGCAAGCAAATTATTAATTTTAACCAACTTAGGTTCTAACTCCATTATCCCCAATTTATATTCACTTAGTATTAAATGATATAATTCAAATACGCCGCTATAGCTCAACCCCGATTTAATCGGGGTCAATGGATAAGCAAGCTTGCCAGCTTCGCTGGTAGAACAAGAATATGGCATATCTTTATATTTTGACAAATCAACAAACAGATCGTTATTATATTGGTTCAACGATTGATTTAAAACGTAGGATAAAACAACATAAACTGGGCCATACGAGAACGACGAGAGTTTTAGAAACGTATGAACTTGTTTATAAAGAGGAATATAAAACCATAATGGAAGCTAGGAAAAGAGAACAAAAATTAAAATCTTACAAAAGCAAAAAATATATAAAATGGTTAATAAGTTGTAAAGATAGTAAAATACAAATACGTCCTCATAGTTCAATGGACAGAACAGGGGTTTCCTAAACCTCAAATTCATGTTCGACTCATGATGAGGACACAAGCGGACTGTAAGCCCGCCTACGGCTAAGCTTGGCATTCCTCGCTTTGCTCGGAATGTAGTGAATCGGTATCACGCTTCGTTCGGGACGAAGAGACAGGCAGTTCAATTCTGCCCATTCCGACAAAAAATTTATTTTACTTCTTCTTTGGAGTATATAAGTAGATCCATAGAGCTATCGTAATCAAAAATTTCATCGATATTAAATACCAGTCCCAATTCTTTTTCTGCAGACTCTGCAGAGTCCGAAGCATGTATAATATTTTGTGATCCACTCATTCCAAAATCCCCCCTAATTGACCCTGCCTCAACCTCTCTGGCTTTTGTAATACCCACAACCTTACGAACAGCTGCTATTGCATCAAGCCCTTCCCAAACCATGGCCACAACAGGTGTCCATTCCATAAAATCCTTTAAGTCCTTAAAAAATGCTTTGTCTTTGTGATGAAAATACCAATTTTCTAAAATATCATCCGTTAGTCTAATCATCTTAATTCCAATAAGTTTTAGACCCTTTCTTTCAAATCTATGCATAATTTCCCCAACCAAACCTCTTTGAAGTCCATCTGGTTTAATTAGTACTACTGTTTTTTCCATCATTTTATTATTTTAACAAACTTACTATCACTTTCATACGGCCCTATTATTGCTAAATTTAATCTTTCTGGCACAAAAAGTCTTTTGGCTTCAAAATTAACTTCATCCATGGTCACTTTATCAATCTTTTTAAACACTTCTTCAGGGGTTAGTACTTTTTGGGAAAATAATTCTTGATCTCCAAAGAAGCTTGAAACATCACTTGTGTCCTCCAAGGCCAGCGCCAAATGACCCTTTAAGAACTCTTTAGCTTTCAAGAGTTCCGCGTTGGAAATTAAGAATTTAGAATTAAGAATTTTGTAATGCTCTTCTAGCATTACTTTTACAGCCTCTTCGGCTCTTTTAGTATCAAGTCCTGCATATGTTCCCATGTATCCAATATCTGTATATCTATCCATTGAGGTACGAATTGCATATGCAAGTCCTCTTCTTTCCCTGACTTCAGTAAACATACGTGAACTCATTCCCCCACCTAAAATTGCAGAAAGGATGGTTTGGGCATATTTACCTTTGTAATTTTTCCCATCTGCCAAAAAACCTAGTATTACATGCGTCTGCTCTTTCTTTTTATTATGTAACTTAATTTTTGGCGCTGTTTGTGTTGCTTTGTATTGGTCATTTGTAGATTTGCGGATTTGTAGATTTGACATTCCCGAGAAGTATTTTTTCGCAAGCGAAAAACTATCTTCTTGGGTTACTCCTCCTGCAACTGTTAAAATCATATTTTCTGGGTTGTAAAAATTCTTTTGATAATCAATAAAATCCCCTCTCTTCATCCCTCCCACCGTCTTTTCTGTGCCTGCAATGTCCATTCCCAATGTATGTCCTGAATAAATAAGGCTCTCAAAAACTTCACCAATCGAGATCATTGGAGTATCTTCATACATTCTAATTTCTTCAATAATAGTCCCCTTTTCCCTCTCAATTTCTGATTCGTCAAGTAGTGAGTTCATAGCCATATCAGATAATAAATCAAAAGCTGTTTCAATTTTATCTGCCCTGCATTTTATATAGTATTCTGTATATTCTTTTGAAGTCCCTGCGTTTTGGATCCCACCTATTGAGTCTATTTCCTCTGCAATTTGCTTGGCAGTAGGCCTATTTGTTGTTCCCTTAAAAAACATATGTTCTAAAAAGTGGCTAATCCCATTATTTTTGGAATTTTCATTTCTTGATCCCGTCTTTGCCCATATTGATACTGTAACAGATTCTAAACTAGGCATTGGGATTGTAATTACTCTGAGGCCATTTGATAAAACACTCTTTGCATATTGCATCTAATTATTCTACCATATAAATATGTCAACTATTGTGCAAAGTTTTGAAGCCAAAGAAATGAAGAAAAGACCTTATATAATTAAGGTTGCAGATAGATTTACCACTTTTTTTGGCAGTGTCTGGTTTTTAGCTTTCAATGTTTTTCTTTTTGTATTTTGGATTATTGCAAATTTAGGTTATATTTCAGGAATTGTCGTTTTTGATCCATTTCCATTTTTCTTTTTAACAACAGGTGTATCTCTTGAAGCCATTATTTTAACTATTATTGTTCTTGTATCCCAACAAAGACAATCCCAAGTTGGAAAAATTAGAGAAGAACTTGATATGCAGGTTAATAAAATTGCAGAAAAAGAAATATCAAAATCACTCTCAATATTAAAAAGAATTGCAGAAAAACAAGGTATAAATTTAAGTGAAGACACAGAACTTGATGAAATGATCAAAGGAATTAGTGTAAGTTACATTGAAAGAAAACTAGAAGAACAATTAGCAGGAAAACCTAATAATTTACATCTTTTCAGGAGCGTCAATTCCAAGTAAATTAAGTCCAGTTTTTAACACCTCTCCTGTTGATTTTGTAAGTTGTAATCTAAATTCTTGATTCTCTCCACTAATTATTTTATGAGCATTGTAAAAGGTATTAAATTTACTTGCCAGTTCATACAAATAATTGCATAAAATATTGGGTGAGTAACTTTTTGCTGCAGTCATAATTACCTCCTGAAATTGGGATAATTTACGAAGAACTGAAAGTTCCTGTTCTGTTAGCTCTGGTAAGGTCTGACCCTTACGGACGCGCTCAGCTTTGAGGGTCAGACCTTTAGAAACTACTGAATTAGTTCGAGCGATAGTATATTGTAAATATGGCCCACTATTTCCCTCCATATTCATTATCTTTTCCCAATCAAAAACAACGTTACTTTGCACAGAATGCATCAAATCAAAGTATTTTATTGCCCCAATGCCTACAGCGTCGGCCGTAGCCTTGGCGTAGGCTGATCCACTTGATTTTTTACCAAGTTCCATCGCTCTTTCAATTGCTTCCTCTAAAACTTCAATAAGTTTAATTGTTTTTCCCTTTCTGGTTGAAAATTTCTTACCATCAGGCGCAAGGTAAAGCCCATGTGCAGTATGAACAAGCTCTGTTTTTGGATCAATAATTTTTAAAAGTCTAGCAGCTGCAAATAATTGTTTAAAATAAAGTTGTTGTTCTGCTCCAACCTCGTAAATAATTAAATCGGGCTTATATTTTTTTTGTCTAAAAGCAAGTGTTGCCATATCACGAGTAGCATAAGTAGTTGCGCCATCTGACTTTAGAAACATTAGAGGTGTTTTAATATCGGGAATATTAATTATTTTAGAATTGTTTTCGCCTGTTTCAAGATATTTGATTATTTTGGGGTCAAGAAGCATCTCTTTCATTTCCTCGAGATAGAAACTTTCCCCAAAACTATTATCTATTTTTACGCCCAAAAGGGCATATATTTTACTAAATTCGTTTAAGGATACATTTACACACTGCTTCCAAATAGTTCTAGCTTCTGTGTCCCCATCCTCTAACTTCTTAAACCAAATTCTTGCTTCTTCTTCCAGTATTTCATCTTTTTCAGCTTCTGTGTGGAAATTAACATATAATTTTTCCAAGTTTTCAATTGAATAATCCTTTGTCTTAGTTTTGTCTATCATATATAGAAGTTTGCCAAACTGTGTTCCCCAATCTCCTAAATGATTATCTCCAATCACTTCAAATCCCAAATATTTATATAAATTATAAATTGCTTGACCTATGACAGTTGAACGAAGGTGACCTATGCCAAAAGGTTTGGCGATATTTGGTGATGAATAATCAATTATTACAACTCCATTATTTTTTTTAATATCTATGTCTTTAGATATCAAATTATTAACTAATATATCTTTTTTTAGCCAAAAATTGATGAATTTTCCTTTTTTTTCTGCAATAAAGTCAGAATTTTCTTCGTTTAGTTTTTTGATAATTTTATCTATATCAAGATCTTTATTTTTTAACACTACATTTGAACTATAATCTCCAAACTGTTCACTTGCAGAAAATTCCACTTCTGGATTTTTAACACCAGTAACTCTTGCTAATATTTTTCTGATTTCTACTTTGTAATTTATCATTTATTCATTGTACCAAAATTTAATGCCATCTGTTACAACATCTACATCACCTATTTGATCTGTCCTTAAAATTTTGACGAATTTGATAGTATTTAGCATTTGTAGTATTTCAATATGTGGGTGTCCATAGCTATTTTTCTTGCCAACACTAATAACAGCCACGTCTGGATCAGTTGCATCAAGTAACTTTTGACTCAATCCATTTTTTGAACCATGATGATTCACTTTGAGATAGTTAAGGTTTTGTATTTCTGTCAATTCTGAAAGCTCATCACTGACCTTATTTTCCACATCTGCAGTAAAAATAGCCTTGAATTCTTTATATTTTAGAAGAGTTACTATACCATCATCATTAGCATTCTTGTTATTAGTATCAGCCAATGGGTGAAGTATATCTAAATATATCATACCAAGCCTAAGTTTAGTACCTTTTGTTAAAGTAATGGGGTTGGTGGGTATGTTTCTTAGCACTTGATATGATAGATTGCTAGACTCTCGGTTATACTCGCCAAACAAACCTATTTCATAGTTTTTAAAGACATCAATTAAGCCTCCATAGTGATCCTCTTGAGGATGGGTCAAAATAACAAGTTCGATAGTTTTATCAAAAAACGGCACGTGTCTTCCAAGGCAATCCAAGACACTTTTATCTGGCCCTCCATCTATTAAAATCTGTGTAGTATTTTTTTGTATTAATATTGCATCCCCCTGACCAACATCACAAGCAATTATGTGCAATTTATTATCAATATTAAATACAGCCAGCCAAACTGTAATTAGTACTAATACGAGAATATTTCTAAAATTTTTGTAAACCATAGTAAAAATGGAAATAAAATAAACAGTATCAATCTACCTAATACTGGTACAATTAGACCTACTATTCCTCCTAACGCCCCTATTACCATGATATAGGGAATGGTCCAAAGTATTAAGGCATTAATTATCGGGGAAAGTATATTAAACTGCCCAAAAGTAACAAAAATAATAGGCGCGACTCCAACCTGAGCTGCAAGCGAGGTGGATAATCCTTCACGAAAGATTGCGGGAATAATTTTAAGCCTATTATCTATTTTTTTCTGCAATAGCATGAGGGAAATAGTTGCTACAAATGAGAGAATAAAACCCAGATCAGTAATCCAAATTGGTTTAATTAGAAGCATAATTGCCCCTGAATAAATTAAAATCCTCCATGTATTTGCGACTCTGCCTATTTCTTGACTAAATAATAATATACTGCCCATAATTCCTGCCCTGATAATCGGCGCGTCAAAGCCAGAAATCACTACATAACCCAAAATACCAACCAATGTAATCCAAATTGCGACCTTTCTTTTAAGAAAAACGGTAAGTAAACCAATTAAAAAACTTGCTGTCATGGTTACATTTGTGCCTGAAGCAACTACAACATGGGCAGTTCCTGTAGCTTTTAGCTTTTCCCAAAAGCTTTCTGGCATATTTTTTGAGCCTATTACAATTCCAGCAGTCAAACTGCTGAAAGGCTCAGGAAGTGAAGTCTTGTAAAACAAGATAAGTTTTTGTCTTAAATCATATATCATATGTCCTCTATCTTGTATCTCAACTAACTCTGGACTAACAAGTTTGTCCTGACTAACTTGACCAATTACGACAACAGTATCACCGTAACTAATTTCTGGATATTTTGGTAAGTAAATTTTTAGTCCCTGAAGTTTTAAATACTGTTCCCTGTCGTAAACTATTGGTTCGTTATAAACTTTGGATGTTATTTTTACAAAATCCCCATTTTTATACACTGGTCTAGTTGAATAAAACCGTAAAAAAATTAATAAAATAATTACAAACAAACTAATATACTGTAATTTCATTTTTGATTTTATCAAAAACTTTTTGACTAATTGCTCCCTTAGAAACTAATTCTTGAGTGTTTGAGTAAGGTCTTTGTTCAATGATGTTTTTCCCACGTTCTTGGCCTATTTCAGGTAAATCTATAAGTTCTTTAAGACTTGCTGTATTAATATTTATAAAACCTGATGGATTTGCTTCGGTATCAGTTGAGACACCTTTTACCTCTCCTATCTGGTAAATATATAACTTTTGTCCGTCCGTTAACTTACTTGCTCTATTAATATTTTTTATTACCCAATCCCTGTCAGCGTTTTCTGAAAGTCCACCAGAAATTATCAAAAGGTCATCAATTCTATCCCCCAAATGCATTTTATAAACTCCTGCCTTTTCAACAGCTCCAACAATTTCCACAACTATCTCTTTATCACCATCTTGGACTTCTGTAGTCGATGTCAGGACTTCAACTTTATCTCCCGAGGAAAACAGGTCTATTTTGTATGCTAAGACTCCAAAACCGACTAGAATGAGCCCTATGAGGCTATATAACAAAATTGATGAGTTTGTTAGGAATAAAAATTTCTTTTTCAACTGTTCCACTCTTTAACCATTTTGCCACCTTTTTATCTTCCTTTGCAAGTTGTATTATTTTGTTTTTATTTATTAACTCTTCATTCTTAATTATTAATTGCCCTCTTAGTTTACCATTAACCTGAATTGCTATTGTAACTTCATTTTGAATTAAATATTTGGGATCATATTCAGGCCATTTTGATAAATGGATTGATTCTTTGTTACCCAATACTTCGTGCCAAACCTCTTCCATCATATGCGGAGCAAACGGTGCAAGCAATTTACACAACACAGTCATGATTTCGAGCCTATTGTCAGCAGCCGAACGACTGGTCTGCGAAGCAACCCGAAGGAGTGAGGAACTGACATGGGCGTCAGAAATCGTATTAACAAATTCCATAATACTGGAAATTGCAGTATTGAATTTATAATTTTCAATATCCTCCCCTACTTTTTTAATTGTCTGATGCATTTTAGACAAAACCAAAGAATTCGAAAGTGCCGAATCGTGTGCAGAATTCAAAAAAAGTCTCCAAATGCGACCCAAGAATCTATATGCCCCCTCCACTCCTGTAATACTCCAAGGTTTTACTATATCAAACGGTCCCATAAACATTTCATATACTCTCAATGTATCTGCACCAAACTTAGGAAAAATATCGTCAGGCGTGACAATATTACCCCATCTCTTACTCATCTTTCTGGAATCAGGTCCCAATATCCACCCAGGGGCTCGAAGCTTCAAGAACGGCTCATCCCCAACTTTTTTATCTATATATCCTGCGTCAAACAACACTTTCCAAAAAAATCTGGCAAATAATAAATGTTGAACTATATGACCACCACCAACATAGTCATCAACTGGAATAATTTTATCTTTATCTGCAAATGCTTTTGTATTTTTTGGATCACAAAATCTTAAAAAGTACCAAGATGAATCAACATATGTATCCATGGTATCAACTTCCCTTTTAGCAGGTTTTCCACAACTAGAACAAACTACATCTTTCTGGAAAGTAGTAGATCGTGCAATTGGTGATTCTCCATGAGGCAGAAAATCAACATCCGTTGGAAGAAGTACAGGCAACTCTTTTTCAGGCACCGGCGACCACCCAGATTGCAAGGTCTCACCTTGCAATATTGCGCAGTGTTTGCAATAAATCATTGGAATTGGGCAACCCCAATAACGCTGCCTTGATATTAACCAATCATGAATATGATAAGTTACTCCTTTTTTAGTTTTCTTTCTGCCTATCCAATTTTTTTGCTGAATTTTAACTTCAGGAAGCCAATCAATCCCATCCAAACCATCTATTAATCTATCAGCATAGTCAGTAATCTTAAAGAACCATTGATCCAAATCTTTTTTAATAACAGCCGTATCACACCTATCGCACTTTCCGTCAATCACCTGTTCGTTTGCAAGAACAGTCTCATCTTTAGGGCACCAATTTACAGGAGATTTCTTTTTATAAGCCAAGCCTTTCTCAAAAAGCTTAA